>NZ_JBHZSA010000003.1:0-666105 GCF_043642085.1 Vibrio hepatarius
TTCCACGTTCAGTCCTCTTTGTTCCGACCAAATATCCGTTTAGGTATAAGCGTTAGCGCTTATCCGAATGGCATTACCCAACATTGAGGGAGCGTTTTTGTATCAATCAAATTCAATAGCTACGGCTGACAAATTCCACTTCTTCGACTTGATGAATGTTATTGGTATATGAGGCAAGCGCATACATGACATTCGCGAGTAGGTTTGCGTAGCGGAAGAGAATTGGCGCTGGCGATTTCTTTCCTGAATGTTCAACGGCAACAAGAGCGCGGACAATTTTCTTCGCTTGAGTGCGACATAAATGTAACTCTGCAGAAATAGGGTGACCACCAGGTAAGACAAAACCTCGAAAGCCGCCATCAAGCTTATCTCTTAGCAGATTGTAATCATCATAAAGTTCCTTCAATTGCCCTTCGTCAATCGCTAGTTTGCCACGAACAGAGCCATTGAGATGATACACATTCGGCTGTACACGACTTAAAATGTCATGGCTTAACGCATCTAGCTCCATTGTCAGCACTAGACCAATGCGGCTACATAGTTCATCTGCTGCAATTTCAAAATCACACACAGGGCTATCTTCATAGATAAACGGGTAACAGATTTCTCCGTGATCTTTACTAACTGGTCGCATTCCAATCCCCACCCTTAAAGTCATTGTAAAAATAAAGGAGCCCTATGGCTCCTTTAGTATGGATTAGATTACCTAGAAACAGCGATCAACTAAATAAGTTTCTGATTAGGCGTTAGAAACTTTTTTGTGGCCTTCTTCTAGGTGGACAAAATCGACTAAGTCATCACCTGACACTTGGTACGCTTGACCAAAACCTTTAACGAATAGGCCTTGCTCTGGCTTAAGGTTGAACAAGACGAAATCCTGCAATTGGCTAAGACCATCAATGATTTCACCGAAACGATCTTTCAATTGGTCAACAACTTGCTGCCATTGTTCAGACTCGCGGCCAACAACACTTGCAACCGCATCAAAGGTTAGACGCTTACGAGCAAACAACTGCTTCGAAGTGTCCTCATCTTCAATCATCATAATAGAAACGTTAGGGTTCGCTTGTAGGTTGCGAGCATGACGCGCAATCTCTGAAATAAGCACAAAATAGCCATCTTGGTTTTGTACATAAGGCGCATAGCTGACATTTGGTCGGCCATTCTCATCGACTGTCGCTAATTGAAGGGTACGACGCTCTTGACGAAACTCTTTAATTTCAGGGCCAAGACGTCCTTGCAGTCGCTCTTGTTTTACTTGTTGATCCATTTTGAATACTCCTGACTTCTTTTGTAATTTTATATCGATTAGTTGCTAAATTCTTGCTGCCATTGTTTGAAAGTTGCGACTTGCTCTTCGATAAGTTCGCGCTTCTCATTTCGGCCTAGGTAAACTTTAAACACGTTGTTACCTGCTTCGCAGAAGAAGCCGAAGTAATGACTCTCTCGGCCCATAAATGGCTTACTGACCAGAGCAATATTCTTAATGTTATCCAGCTTTAGGTGTCCATGTAGTTCGCCTTCACGGCCCATTAAGTTGTAATAACCTCGGGCGACTTTGCCCTTGGGGAATGGCGCTTTAACTTCAAAGATCGAGCCGAAAGAATGAACAATCGTCGTAACGGGGCCAAACCCAACCAGACTTTCTAATATCGACTGCGCTTGCTCTCCGCCAACGAGCGCAACCATCTCTTCCGGTAACGCCGCCACAGCTTCAAACTCTGATACATTCAATTTTTCCGCTATCGCTGCGGGTAATAGTGTTGGCTCTTGCTCAATCAACTGAGCGACTTGTTGTTTTAGTGCTTCCATCGTTCATTCCATTTAGACCGCCACAGACATTGGGGCGTTTTGTTCTTGATGCTTTAACTGTAATACTTGAATACAGGCTTGCGCTAAACTGACGGCCCAAAAACGGCCAGCTAACGTTAACGATACATAGTTTTGTTCAACCTCTACGAGCCCTTTGCGTTGCCACTCTTTAAATAGCGGGCCGAAGAAGTCAAAGGTAGACACGCCATGAAAGCTTGGTAAGAAATAGCGCGCCAGTACGCCGCTATCAAAACCAGACTTTAGGGCGGCAAAGATAGGCTCAAGAGCATGTTGTTTTGTCATCATCGCCACAACTGGGTCGCCTGACTTAACCGCACTCATGTAGTTATCTAAGGTTCGGTGATTCATCATTCCGTAGCCACCCATATTGCCGCCTGCACCGCAGCCGATGGGGAGCACTTCGGCGTATGTCTTTGCCAACGAGTTATATTGACTACGCTCGCGGTTATCTCTTGCCCAGTGATTCACGCTGAGCTGGCGCATATGGTGCTGAGCCATAAACTCTGAGCCTAGTTCGTACATTGATGCTTTTTCTGCAGACGTTGCCGGTGGAGGAATTCTTCCCTTTTCAACGAGATTAAGCATAGGCGCGTTGCCCCCGACCACAAGTTGATAAAGGTCGAGACCATGTGCCCCAGTGGCTAAGTAATCTTTCAGATCCTGTTCAAACACCTCAAGGCTTTGATACGGCAAGCCATAAAGGAGATCGAGAATAATTGGCGCCTGATCAGTTTGGCTTAGACGACTGACTCGCTCTAATACCACCTCGCGATCATCTAAACGTTTAGCACTGCGTCGAACCTGGGTGTTGAAGCTCTGAATACCGAAGGAAAATCGGTTAAAACCACCCGCTAACGCACGCTCGAACATCTCATCGCTAAATCGGTTAATGCGACCTTCTAAGGTGATCTCACAATCGGTCGCAAGTGGGAAATGTTTCCGAATGGCTTTGCCAAGCAGTTCAACTTGAAGAGGAGACAGGTCTGTTGGCGTCCCACCCCCAATGTATACCGCGTGAAAGGTACCAGATTGAGTCCAAGGCATGGAAGCTTTGAGCTTAATCTCTGCCATTAACGCTGCGAAGTAGTCGTCAACCAGCTTTCGGCTTGCCGCATTTTGGAAGAAATTACAAAAGGTACAACGGACTCGGCAAAAGGGAATATGAATATATAAGCAGCGTTTATTGTTTTTGGACACTTCACTGCTATAAAGATCATTAAGTAAAGAAACCGTCTGCTCAGGCTTGATAGGCGTCGCCATTCCCCCAGCATGAGGTGAGGCTTTTTTAACAAAAGCAAATCGCAATGGATCAGGCGTATTTGCCCCCAATATTGATTCATCAAATTTATAAATATCTAGCATTTCATAAACCTTTCAACGCTTATCTGCACTGGCTTCACGCGCCAATCTCAAAAACAGGACTCGATCATAAGATGGCGATAATGATAATGCAATTGATAATTGATCTTATTTGTATTGTGCGTAATAATCTTCCCCGTTTTGGAGTTGGAAATCGTTGAAAGAGGACAATGTGAACATCAAGCGATACACCATAGCCGGTAGCCTGTCACTAGCCGTTCATGCTGCGCTTGTTTTTGTCGCGCAAGAGCCTAAAGCCTTTGCTATGCCAGCAGGATCGCAGTCCACATCGGTTTCCATCAACTTTAAGGCCGTCGCTACGCCGCCTGCGCCAACTGCTCCAGCAGAGCCGGTAACTCAAGCAGAGCCAACACCTCAGCCTGAAAATAAGGTAACGCCCCCTAAGCCAAAGCAGATAGTGAAAAAGCCCACCCCAACCAAGAAAAAACCGGTGGTAAAGAACAAAGCGGCCGAAGCTAAGCCTAAGACGGCTAAACCAGCCGTGAAAAAAACGCCGGTTACCAAAGCGGAGCGCAAACCTGTTGAGAAAGTCGTCAAGAAACAACCAACGCCTATTGAGACTGAGCCGCAGGCTAAACCACAACAAGTAAACCGCGGCGCGACCGCTCAGCCCGTGATGGTTGAGAGACCTTCATTTTTGACCCGGCCAAGTGCGCCCAAATACCCTCGCCTTGCAAGAAAGCGTGGCGTTGAAGGGGTAGCACTTTACGAGGTTTGGCTAGATGAAAACGGCGATCAAGTGAAACAAGTTCTGGTCTCTTCATCGGGGGCAACCATGCTCGATAAGTCCGCGCTAGACGCGATCAAACAATGGAAATTCTCCCCTCATACGGTTGGCGGTCAAAAGATGGCCCACCGTGTACAAATCCCTGTTCGTTTTAAGTTGGATCGATAATGGAACAATTACAGCAAATACAACAACAGCTTGGCTTAATGGCTTGGCCACTCATCATCTGTTCTGCCCTGACCCTTATGATTATTGCAGAACGCCTGTTCCAAGTTGTCATTAGCCTTGGGGTTGGTAAGCGAGCGATACGCCAGGAGCTTAACAATATCAGCCCAACCAACGGCCAAGATATCGAAGCGTTGGCCGAGCAACTTTCTCCACGTCGACCGCTGCTCTACAAGGGCGTCGCTATGGTGCTTGCTCATCACTCTTTTCCGAAAACGCTTAGAGAAGATGCCGCAGGTATGTGGCTACAAGAAAAGCGCCATCAACTTAACTCTGGGCTACGCCTATTGACTCTAATTGGTGTGATTAGCCCTTTGATTGGACTCCTAGGTACGGTACTTGGGCTTATTGAAATGTTTAAAGGCGTCGCCGCTTCGAGCGGAAACATTACGCCAAATGATCTTGCTGACGGTCTGGGCCTTGCGATGCGAACAACGGCTGCAGGTTTATTAATTGCCCTTCCCGCAATCGCAGGCGCGCAGTTACTTGGCCTTTGGGCTGACAAGGTGATGGCTAAGCTAGAACACACATTAAACTACGTTAACTTATGGCTTGAAGGCATCAGCCTCCAGCACGTATCACCAGATAACCAAATCAACAAACGTCCACCTGTTGAGGCGACGCCATGATTAAGGTGAAGAGTGAAGAGAACCGTTTTGGCTTAACACCGGATCTTACCCCCCTACTCGACATCATTTTTATTGTGATGGTGTTTTTGATGTTAACCGCTGCTGTGAAGTTAGATTCTCTCGAAGTCGACTTGCCCGCGGCAGATTCAAGTGCCGTTTCGGCCGTCGATACTCAATCTCTAACCATTAATATTCTCGACTCCGAGCCTTACTGGGCGATTGATGGCAAAGAGTACATCGATTGGGAAAACTTTACGCTCGCCCTATTAGAAGCGCATCGCTCTAACAAAAGACCCATTGTGATTGGCGCAGATAAGACCGCTGACGTTCAACACCTAGTTAAGATACTCGCCTTCTTACAAAAAAACGGCATTCAAGCGACACAGCTTCTCACGGAAGAATCAAAATAAAAGAGTTCAACATGATTAAGAAAACATTTCTCACCATATTTACCGCCCTCTCTTTATCACTTCTGGCGACATCATCTTACGCCAACGAGCGCATCATTAGTGCAGGCAGCGCAGTGACAGAGTTGATCTTTGCGCTAGAGCAGCAAGACAAGCTGGTTGCCGTTGACGTAACGAGTGAGCTGCCAGCAGATAGGCCACTGCCTAAAGTGGGCTACCACCGCCGTCTCTCTGCAGAAGGCCTATTGGCATTAGGCGCGAATCGTCTTATCGGCTCTGACGAGATGGGGCCACAAACAACGCTCGACCAACTACGTTCAGCAGGCGTTGAAGTCAATATCGTCAACACCAAGTCTACCCCTCAAGGGCTGCTGCAACGCATTGATGAAATTGCCGAACTGACAGGCTCTCAAGACAAAGCCAGCGCGTTAAAAGCGCAAGTAACGGACCAAATTGCCAACTTAGAAAATAACAAGGTACAACAGGACTCCGCCAAAAAGGTGCTGTTCTTGCTTATCCATGAAGGACGGCCAACGAACGTCGCGGGTAGCGATACCACGCCAAACGCAATCATCGAGCTTGCAGGAGGCATCAACCCCGCTGCTGACAAACTGAGCTCTTATAAACCCCTGTCGAATGAAGCGATCGTTGAAATGCAGCCTGACGTGATTTTAGTCAGTGGTCGCAGCTATAAGACTCTCGGCGGGGCAGATGAAATCCTCAAAAAACTGCCGTTGCTTGCAGCAACACCTGCAGGAAAGAACAAGCAGTTTATCCAGATTAACGGTCATGCCTTAGTTGGCGGATTGGGCTTAAAGAGCCTATCGGAAGCTGAACGTTTAAGTGAACTACTTAAATAACGAGATAGATTTATGTTATTACGTCGCCTTCCGCTACCGTTGATTATCTCGCTGTTTACCGCAGCGCTAATCACCACCACCATTGGCTCTATCACCGTTGGCCCTATGAACATTGGCTTTTGGGACAGTGTCCAAAGCTTAGTGCTGCAATCGGATCACTTAGCCCCTCACATCAACTTAGTGATTCACGAAATCCGTTTTCCTCGCACTATCCTCTGCATGCTAGTTGGCGCCATTTTAGCGGTGTGCGGTACCGTCATGCAGGGGTTATTTAGAAACCCCCTCGCCGAGCCTGGGATCATCGGCGTGTCTGCGGGTGCATCGTTGGGTGCGGCGCTCGCTATCGTCTTATTTGCCGATCTTAGCAATCAATACCCGCAATTTATGAACTTTGCCGCAGTGCCTGTGTTTGCCTTTCTAGGCGGCGCATTAACAACAGTACTCGTCTACAAGTTAGGTACCGGTAAGATGGGTACATCGGTCACCATCATGTTATTGGCTGGTGTGGCCATCAGCGCTTTATCAGGTGCGGGGATCGGCTTTATGAACTTCATCGCGGATGATCAAATGCTGCGCGACTTATCGCTTTGGTCAATGGGATCATTAGCTGGGGCGAATTGGAGTAGCATTGCGCTATGTGCGGTCACTTTAGTTGGCCTGATGGTTGTTTTCATCAAGAAATCCATGGCGCTTAATGCCCTGCTTCTCGGTGAAGCGGAAGCAAGTCACCTTGGGATTCCTGTCCAGCGATTGAAACGTCAGCTTATTTTGTTGACCGCGGTCGGCGTTGGCGTAACAGTGAGTGTTTCAGGGATGATCGGCTTTATTGGCTTAGTCATTCCCCACTTGGGCCGAATGCTATCAGGTCCAGACCATCGCACTCTACTACCAATTTCAGCCCTGATGGGGGCACTGCTGCTCACCTTTGCTGATATGTTTTCGCGAATAGCGGTGGCACCAGCAGAACTGCCAGTGGGCATTGTGACCGCGTTGATTGGCGCACCATTTTTCATCTACTTACTGTTCAAGCAAAAAGGGAAAATCATCTGATGAGTAAAGTCGTTCTTTCAGGTAAACATATTTCCATTCAGTTTGGGCAGCGCAAAATTCTGGATGACATCACTATCGACATTCGCGCGGGTGAAGTCACTACGCTACTGGGCCCAAACGGCGCAGGTAAGAGTACATTGCTTAAGCTGTTATGCGGCGAAATCCCGTCTGACAGTGATATCAGTTACTTTGGTCAGAAGCGAAAAGACTGGAAGCCAGCAGAGCTCGCTAAACACTTAGGAATGCTCCCTCAACATAGCACGCTCAGCTTCCCTTTTTTAGCGAAAGAAGTAGTCGAGTTAGGCGCTATTCCTTTAAACGCGCCGAACAAGCAAGCTCAAGCGTTAGCTGATAAATACATGGCGATGACTGAAGTCACTCACTTAAGCGACCGCCTCTATCCGTCACTATCGGGTGGAGAAAAACAGCGCCTTCACCTAGCGCGAGTGTTGGTCCAACTCGATCAAGCGGGCGAGCAAAAGATATTGATGCTCGATGAGCCAACTTCGGCCCTTGACCTCGCCCACCAGCACAACACGCTGAAAATCGCCCGCTATTTGGCCGACGAGTTTAATACCGCTGTCGTAGTTGTCTTGCATGACCTTAACTTAGCCTCTCAGTATTCCGACCGATTAGTCGTTTTACATCAAGGAAAACTGGTTTGTGACGACACACCATGGAATGCACTGACCCCAACAATGATCGAACAAGTTTATGGCTATGACTCACTGATCACCCAACACCCGACACTCGATTTCCCGATGGTATACCCAGCAGCATAATGCAGTTCGATAGGTTAGCAAACCTTATCTATACTCAAGTTATCGCGCTTGAGGAACACTTTCTAATGCTTCGGTTTACTGACATCACCGTGGTCTGCGTTATCACACTCGTGAGCTTCACAGTCCACGCTAACAACACGAATTTCACTCATGTCCGCGTGTGTGGGGACGCCATTGATTGGCCACCTTACACTTATGTTAAAGATGAGGAAGCATACGGGTTTGATATTGACGTCCTCAACGAAGCCTTGATGAAGCAAGGTGTCAGCTATGAAATCACGATGACCTCATGGTCACGCTGTTTGAAAGGCACTAAAAATGGAGAGTTTGATTTAGCAGTCAGCGCCTCATACAACCGTAACAGAGATAACGACTATATCTATACCGAGTGGTACTACAGCATTACCCCTTATTACATTTATTCAACTCATCGCTTTCCTCAAGGGCTAGACATTACCAACATAAAGGAACTATCGGACTATATAGTGTGTGGTAATCATGGCTACAATTACGCCGATTTTGGGCTTGGTGAAATTATCCGTGCTGGCAATTCTGTAAAGGATGTGTTGACCAAACTAGAGCAAGGAAAGTGTGAGGTTTACCTTAATTGGATTGAAATCATTGACGGTATTAAAACGGTTTGGGGCATTGACTATATTTCTGGAGATCTAGTAGCGCAAGCGATACCTGATATGCCATCACACAAATTCTACATGCTGATATCAAGAGAATTTCCTGGACGAAATAAGCTAAAATCGATGTTGGACTCGTACTTACGTTCTGTGCAAAACAACTCTCACTCCGATTGACTATAATCGCTGTTCTCGTTTCTATACATCAAATGCAGACAACAACTCTGCCCTTGAAGATTCAGCCCAAACTTTGGGATTCTGCGCACCTCATGCAGCGATTCAAAAGAGACAATAAATCGCTGCTGAGAGAAGGCTCTATAAAAGTCGGCGACGAAGTCCTGTGCGCTCAAGGACGCGTGTTGATATTTCCTCTACCGACAGTGAAGAGGTATTGATGTATGGGATCGCTTCTCGGCGAAACAGCGCTTCAACTGTTTGTAGCTCATGCAGACACTGCTCATTGCTGGCGTAATCACTTCCTGCCAGACGGTTTTCTCGAATTTCGGTCAATCGCTCTGGGTTAATGGTTAAGCCGAACAGTTTATGGCGGTGAATCTCAAACTCTGGCAATAGTTTCATGCGCGCAAGATCGTCATCAATGAAAGGATAGTTCACCACACGTAAGCCAAACTGCATCGCCATATACAGGCTGGTTGGCGTTTTTCCACTGCGTGATACACCGAGCAAAATGATATCGGCCTCTTCCAATCCTTTCAGCGTAATCCCATCATCGTGCGCTAGCGTGTACTCGATGGCAGCAATACGGTCAAAATATTTGTCTGAATCACGACCGACACTTCGTGAGCGTTGCAGCTTTGGTTTAGGTTGCATCTGAATATCATCTTGGACTTTCTGCACAATGCTCTCTAATACGTCATAGCCGTACGAGTTGGAGTCGAGCAAGCGTTGACGGAACTCCGGGATCACGATGGAAAAGAAAACCAGAGGTTTAACTCCATTCTTCTGGTATGAAGTTTCAATTTCTTTCAGTAAGTCAGTTAATTTGTCTTCACTTTCAACAAACGGAAAGGTTTTTTCATAAGCTTTGAAGGGGAATTGACCCAGAACAACATGCCCTAATGTCTCACATGTTATCGCCGTTCCATCAGAAACATAGAATACATCACGACTTTGAATATCAATTTGCATTTTATTTTAAACTTTAAAATTCTTTTGAGTAGGATAGTAGCCATAATATCGATAATAAAACCCGGCTTGCTGTTACGGCCCCCACAGCTTTAAAAATTCATTGTGAATTTTTTTGAGTTTTTACGTAATCGTTTGCCTTATCCCTACAAAGCTGCAATGTTCTGGAGAAAGACATGCAAAAGAACACCCTCTGGTTCGATGGTTTATCCATGGAAGATGTCGACAAAGTCGGCGGTAAAAACGCTTCTTTGGGCGAAATGGTTTCTAACCTGTCCAATGCTGGCGTATCGGTACCTAATGGTTTCGCGACAACCTCCCATGCGTTCAACCAATTTCTAGATTTTGAAGGCCTTGATGATCGTATTCATCAACTCCTTGATGAACTAGATGTTGACGATGTTGAAGCTCTGCGTAAGACAGGCGCAACAATCCGTCAATGGGTTTTAGAAGCCCCATTCCCTGCTGACCTTGAGCAGGATATTCGCAACAACTACCAAGAACTGATTGGTGGCAATGATGAACTGTCAGTAGCGGTTCGTTCATCAGCCACTGCTGAAGATCTACCAGATGCTTCATTCGCAGGTCAGCAAGAAACCTTCCTTAATGTGAAAGGGATTGAAGCTGTCTTAGAAGCAACCAAACACGTTTACGCATCACTATTTAACGATCGCGCTATTTCGTATCGTGTTCACCAAGGTTTCGACCACCGCGGTATTTCCCTGTCAGCGGGCATCCAGCGCATGGTTCGCTCAGACAAAGCGTCATCTGGTGTTATGTTCACTCTCGATACTGAGTCTGGCTTTGATCAAGTGGTCTTCATTACCTCATCTTGGGGCTTAGGTGAGATGGTGGTACAAGGCGCCGTTAACCCTGATGAATTCTATGTCCACAAGCCAATGCTTGAAGCGGGTCACTACCCTATCGTAAAGAAAACCTTCGGCTCTAAGCTTATTAAGATGATCTACTCAACCAACCAAGAGATTGGTAAGCAAGTTGATATCATCGATACATCTTCACAAGAGCAAAACGAATTTTCTCTCAACGATGAAGAAATCAAAGAGCTAGCGAAACAAGCAATGATCATCGAGAAACACTACCAGCGTCCTATGGACATTGAGTGGGCAAAAGATGGTATCGACGGCAAGCTCTACATCGTTCAGGCGCGTCCAGAAACGGTTTGTTCTCAGAGCGAGCAAAACGTGATTGAGCGTTATGAGCTCAATAATAAGGCTGATGTACTTATCGAAGGTCGAGCGATCGGTCAGCGTATTGGCTCTGGCCCAGTTCGTTTGGTTGACTCTCTTGACCAAATGTCTCTGGTTCAGGAAGGTGACGTTCTAGTTACAGACATGACCGACCCTGATTGGGAACCAGTAATGAAGAAAGCCTCTGCGATTGTTACAAACCGCGGCGGCCGTACCTGTCACGCAGCTATCATTGCTCGTGAACTAGGTATTCCGGCGATTGTTGGCTGTGGTAACGCAACCAGTGGTCTGACTGATGGTTCAACGGTAACAGTCTCTTGTGCGGAAGGCGAAACAGGTTATGTTTACCAAGGTGAGCTAGAGTTCGAAATCAAACGTTCTGCGGTTGACGAATTACCAATGCTGCCGACCAAGGTAATGATGAACGTGGGTAACCCAGATCGTGCATTCGACTTTGCTCAAATCCCTAACGAAGGGGTTGGCCTAGCTCGACTAGAGTTCATCATCAACAAGATGATCGGTATCCACCCTAAAGCCTTGCTTAACTTCGATGAGCAAAGCGCTGAGCTAAAAGCGGAGATCAATCAGCGCATCCGTGGCTACAAAGATCCAATTGATTTCTATGTAAGTAAATTGACAGAAGGTATTGCAACTATCGCGTCTGCTTTCTGGCCAAAACGCGTGATTGTACGTATGTCGGACTTTAAGTCGAACGAGTACAGTAACCTTGTCGGCGGTAAAGGCTTTGAGCCGCACGAAGAAAACCCAATGCTTGGTTTCCGTGGTGCTTCTCGTTACATTTCTCCGGTGTTTGAAGACTGTTTTGAATTAGAAACTCAAGCAATTAAACGCGTTCGTAATGAAATGGGCCTTAAGAACGTTGAGATTATGATCCCGTTTGTTCGTACGCCAAGCGAAGCAGCGTCGGTTATCGACTTACTGGCTAAGTTTGACCTACGACGTGGCGATCAGGGCCTAAAAGTTATCATGATGTGCGAACTGCCTTCCAACGCAGTGCTAGCCGAAGAGTTCTTGAAGTACTTTGACGGATTCTCAATCGGTTCGAACGACATGACTCAGCTAACGCTTGGCCTAGACCGTGACTCTGGCGACGTGGCTCACTTGTTTGACGAGCGTAACCCTGCCGTGAAAGCGATGTTAAAGATGGCAATTGATGCCGCGACAAAAGCGGGCAAATATGTCGGTATTTGTGGCCAAGGTCCATCCGATCATGATGATCTTGCTGAGTGGCTAATGGATCAAGGTATCAGTTCAGTATCATTGAACCCTGATACCGTTATCGACACTTGGCTCAAGCTGGGCAAAGTAAGTCAATAACACGACCTCATTGTTAAAAGTAAAAAGGCTTCCAATTGGAAGCCTTTTTGTTAACTTGCTGTATTGCTACTTGAAGACTTAGCGAGTTCTAACTCTTTTTGTCTCAACATGCTATCCATCTCGTGACGACGAGCTTCAAATGCTGCCATTTGACTCTTAGGCACTGAATTCGCCATTGGAATATTCGCTTTCATTGCGTTCACTGGTCGACCGCGGTCAATCAATTCATAGTGTATATGAGGTCCAGTTACACGCCCTGTCGCACCAGATAAACCAATTCTCTGACCGCGAGAGACTTTCTGCCCCTTGCGAACCAGAATCTTACTTAGGTGTAAGTAACGCGTTTTGTAGCGACTGCCATGCTGAACAACGACGTAATTACCGGCATAAGGGTGTTTACGAGTCATCACCACGACTCCATCACCGGTTGAGACAATTGGTGTACCCGTTGGTACTGCCCAGTCCGTTCCGTTATGAGGAGAAACTCTTCCAGTCACTGGATGCTTACGGTATGGGTTAAAGTTAGAGCTCAAGCGATAGCCCCCATTTACGGGTCTACGCTGGAACGCACGCTGGAGACTGTCACCATTTTGGTCATAGTATTGACCATCCGAGTGAAGATAAGCAGAAAACTCTCGACCTTGGTTGAAAATCTTAACCGCTTGGATTTCACGGTTACCCGTTAGTTTGTCATCAACAAACTGACGCGATTGAACGACCTCAAAGCGATCACCAGCACGAAGATCGCGAGCAAAGTTCACTTTATCTTTCAACAAGGCGACCACTTGTTCGATCTCACTTTTTCCTAGACCTAGTGCATTAACGGACGTTGAGAAACTGCCGTTAATCTCGCCTACCAGTGGGAAGGACTTCCACACACCAGGAATTTTAATATCCTTAAACTCATAGCTCCCATCATCTAAACGGCTATATACCGCTCTCTCAACAAGGGTAAACTCAAGTTCCATCTTGTTTAGTGCACCAGTTTCCTCATCGCGCCAAAAACGTAGCGTGTTGCCAGGCTTAAGTGTATCAAGTGCGAGGAAGTTAAGATCCGTTTCCATGATCTTCATTAGCTCGCTGTAACCAAAACCAAGCTGTTCAAAAATGCTACTTAGGTTGTCACCGGCCTGGATGACATACTCATAATTTGGGCGATCTTCGATCAAGTCTTGTTCCATCAAGATGTTGTTCACAATCTTCGATTCTGGAAGTGATAACTCGATAGTTCGCTGGGTGCCGCTATGGTCCGAAGTTGTTGAAACTGCAATCGCCGCAATAACTGGAACAGTCAACGCCATCATCCTTTTCGGCATAGATAGCGCTTGGAAGCGGGACTTCAAACTTCTAGATTGCACAGTGTGACCTATAGATAGAAATAAACAGAGGGCTTAAGGGTACAAATTTGTCTATTGATTGTCACCTTTGGATTGTGAATTTTCACAGAAAAAGGGCGTGTAAAACGCCCTTTTATTCGCAAAATTTAACAATTTCATTCGATTACATATCAACTACTGATAAGTAGAGACCAAACTGTTGTCTTCACCGAAACCATTTGGTTGGTAGTGATCCGCATTGACGTCGTTAATCCACTTCTCATTATCAACCAGATAACGGAACTCAAACTGACTGTCTTTTGGTAACCGGATACGAAACTTATAAGACTTCGACTTTGCGACCTTTTTCATCGCGGTCGGTTTCCAATCCAAAAAGTCCGCTACGATGGCTATCGATTGATCGACTTCGCTTTCCGCCACCTCGAATGTCACTTCCACTTCGTCTTTTGTTTTAAAAAAACGTTTATTGATCATGTTTACTCCCTTAACGACAAATGATTCCATCTCACTACTTAATAGCACAAATCATAAGCAATATGTCGCACATTCTCAATGTCGAATCAAACAACGGCTGTTATTGACTGATTAACTCCCCATTATCTGACACGATAAATGCGCGCTTCACCTGCTTCGAAGGAGTCTCTGCCATTGCTTGGCTCTTCTCATGTTCAAGGAAAGTAATCACGACACTTTGTTTCTCGCCCTCTTCTAAGCTCAGGACATCAATACGATCACCGAGTAGCACAGAGTCTTTGGTAATCAATCGGTTGCGAAACTCGTCATATTGCGAAAGCATTAAATAGTAGAATAGACCGCTGCCTTGATTGCTCAACGTTAAAACAGAAATATGAGTATTGCTGTCCAAGCTCACTATCTGCTGACTATCAATCGTTACCACGCCACGTTCGGCACCATCTTCGTAACTTCCTTTTAATAGGTTTCCTTGCACCACATCGTCTATAAATGTAAATGCACTACTGTCTGGAATTTTTACCGTCCATGGGTTTGGCGTTCGAATACCAAATACAGACTGCATAATGGCATCTTGGCTAGAGACTTGGCTTGGAAACTTGGCCAATATCTCTTCATCAGACAAGCTAAAACGATAAATTCCTGCCACAGCGACTATGATTAGTAATACGATAGGAATCAAAAGAATAAGAGGTATAGGTAAAAGACGTTTCTTCATGAGGCGAGGAATAATTCATTAAGTTTCAAGATAATTGAAGCGTCATGGTAACAGGCAATTGAAAGGAGACAAAATGGAGCAATCACATAAAATCCGAATAGCCGACTGTAGCTGCGGTCAAGTGAGCCTCGTCTGTCGAGGAGAACCAACACGTACTGCAATTTGCCACTGTTTCGAATGTCAAAAACGTACCGGAAGCGTGTTCGGTGTGCAAGCTCGCTTTCATAAAGAACAGGTTTCATTTAGTGGTGACATGGTTGAATACACCCGCCTGAGTGATTCAGGAAGTGAGGTGACATACTCATTCTGCCCACGGTGCAGCACCACTATGTTACTTAAACTCCATGCGGCCACTGATTATATTGTTATTCCTGTCGGAGTTTTTAATGAGCAAGACTTACCCACTCCAAGCTTTTCTATCTATGAAGAAAGAAAAACGGGCTGGGTGAAATTTGATTGTCAGATGGAACATTACCTTTAATTGTCAGGGATCAACAATTAACTCAAACTTTGCCTACCGCTCCTCAATCAGTAGCACTATAATTTCGCTCTAATTCTAAGGAGCGTATTTTGATTTCCAAACTTCCACGTTGGGTAGAATCAGGAGCTTTTCTACTTGCCTTACTTGCCGGAACCGTTAATGCAGTAGGCTTACTCGGGTTTTCTCATCAAGCAGTGTCACACATATCAGGAACCGTAACACTGCTTGGTACCTCGCTTGAAGCTTTCAACCAGCAAACAGGCCATCTGTTTTTCATTTTGATGAGCTTCTTACTCGGCGCAACATTAAGCGGCGTGTTTATTGAAAGCACTGCATTAAAGTTAGGACGCCGTTATGGGGTTGCACTATGTATTGAGAGTCTGTTGTTGTTGCTGGCTTACTGGCTACTAAAAAACGACTTCCAATCAGGACAGTACCTCGCTTCGGCCGCATGTGGCTTACAAAATGCGATGCTGACCACCTTTAGTGGAGCGGTTGTTCGTACCACACACATGACAGGCATCATCACCGATCTTGGGCTGATGATCGGTGCGAAACTGCGCGGAGAAAAGTTTGATTACCGGAAAGCCAAACTGTTTCTGTTTATATTCGTTGGTTTTTTATCCGGCGGCATCATAGGTGCAAAACTGTATTCTCACTATCAAATTGCTGCCTTGCTCGGCCCAGTGATGCTATCTGCTCTACTTGCAGTCACCTACTGGGGCTTTATCTCAACACGGCAGATTCACAAATAATCCGCATCAATTCTTGATACAAACAAGCAAACAAATTAACATTAACAAAACATTTATCTAAACATCTATTAATGGGCGACTTTTTATCATGAATAGTTAGCCTTATTTATTGAATAGTATTGCAAGAACAGCAAAAAGCCATTACTCTTGCGGCCATTCTAATAAATATGGACGTTTAGTGAATATATATGCCATTCGGATTGGCTGTTAATATTTGACTAGTTGTACCTCGAGAAACATATGCAAAACAACGCTCAAGCACCAGAACAGACGGAAAGTAAAGGTAACTTTTGGATGTTCTTTATTCCTTCATTGATTGGCCTATTCCTATTTATGGCTCCAGTCAGTTATGAAGGGGATATTACGATTCCTGTCGCTGTCCTAGCGAAATCAATTCAAGCGATTTTTGGTGAAAACCTCGTCACAATTGTGACAAGTATCATCGCGTTTATGGCAGTAGCGTCTGTTCTATGTCGCATAAAAACACCCGCATTTATCGCCAACAGCGAATTCCTAAACGGCCTATTTAATCCAAGTCCGTTGTGGTTATTGGTTCGTGTGATCGGTGGCTTAGCAGTTGCGATGACGTTTTTCCAAGTCGGCCCAGAAGCCGTATGGGAAGAGAATACCGGTGGTCTAGTACTAGAAGGCCTACTACCGACTCTGTTTTCTGTATTCATTTTTGCAGGTCTGTTACTCCCTCTTCTACTTAACTTCGGTCTGCTTGAGCTGTTTGGTACGCTTCTTAGCAAGATTATGCGACCAGTGTTTAACCTGCCTGGACGCAGTGCTATCGATTGTATGGCTTCTTGGTTAGGTGACGGCTCTGTCGGTATTCTTCTAACAAGCAAGCAATACGAGAACAAATTCTACACTCAGCGTGAAGCTGCAGTTGTTGGTACCACTTTCTCTGCTGTATCAATCACATTTAGCCTTGTTGTTATTGCTCAGGTTGAACTTGAACACTTGTTCCTACCCTTCTACGGTGCTATTTGTTTAGCCGGTCTAGTTGCCGCTATCATCATCCCTCGCTTGCCGCCACTAAGCCGTAAGACAAATGAATTTATTGATGGCAGTAAGCCTCATAAAGACGCTGACGCGATCCCAGAAGGGCATACGACGTTCTCATGGGGGCTAGAGCTAGCACTTAAAAAGTCAGCTCAAGTTAAGTCTGTAAAAGGTGTATTCGGTGAAGGTGTCCGAAACGCAGTAGATATGGTGTTTGGCGTTTTACCTGTTGTGATGGGATTAGGTACGATTGCGCTGATCATTGCTGAATACACATCTGTATTTAGTATTCTTGGCCAACCATTCATTCCGTTCTTAGAGTTGCTCGGCGTACCTGAAGCAGCAGCCGCATCTGAAACAATCGTAGTTGGCTTTGCAGATATGTTTATTCCTGCCATTTTAGCCGCTTCAATCGATAACGAAATGACACGGTTTGTCATTGCTGCAATGTCAGTTACTCAGCTAATTTATATGTCAGAAGTCGGCGCACTACTGTTAGGTAGCCGCATTCCGGTTAACATCTTTGAGTTATTCGCCATCTTCATCTTGCGAACGCTCATTACACTGCCCGTAATCGCAGGCGTTGCCCACCTCATCTTCTAACTGTTTAATTTTAAAAGCCCCAGATTTGGGGCTTTTTTATATCTATGTTTCGTACAGCGATTTAACCCCAACACCTCAGAAGGCGAGAAGATATACAGAAAGGGATTTAAATAGCCACAATCTGAACATATAATGATGTTATAAACAAATTTATAAATATAAGTCGCAAGGAAGTGCTTATGAAAATGATTTGGGCATTATTGCCAATGCTTATCATCCCCCAAGCCTTTGGCGCTCAATTAGTCCTCCGGGTCGGGGAAGAACCACCAGTTACCATAACGCACGAAGAGATCGTTGCTCAATTAGAACCAAATAGCTTCACTACGAGCTTACCTTGGTACTCAGATAAGAAAGAATTCACTGGTTTTAAAGTTTCCGACTTACTAAATCAACTTCAGATTGACGATGCATTTTCCGTTTCTTTTATCGCCTTAAATGACTACGCTGCAAGCTCCACGATCGCCGATATCAATAAATACCAGCCTATCATTGCTTACCAAGTCGATGGACAAAAAATGAGAGTGCGTGATAAGGGGCCATACTGGATGCTGTTTAATATGGATAAGTATCCAGAAACCAATACCGCTGTGTTTCACTCGCAAATGGTATGGCAAATCGATGAGATCATGATACATAGACGACAAGATGTGGAAACAAACTAGCTATAAAGCACCCACTTCTTCATTGAGAAAAGCGAAGAACTTGCTTCTTTTGCTTAGTGTAGTCGTGGTCGCGGCAAACCTGTATTTTTTAAACGCTACTCGCCATCACGCGCAGTCGTACAGTGAGCAACAGAATCAAGCGACTTGGTTTCTATTTCAGTTGACCAAAGAGTTCGCAGAACTCAATACAATGGCTCCTTTTGCCCATGATTCTAAGCAACTTAGTGAGCGTATGGAGCTCAAGTATGAGCTTACGTGGTCGCGATTTGATCTTCTGCTTACGAGCCGTGAGGCAGACACCTTTATTACTCTGCCCGGTGCGAGAATGTACTTTCAGACACTGTTCAACCAATTCAAGTTACTCGACTCGCAAGTCTTTAGCCTCAAATCAAAAGCGGATGCCGACAAGTTAGGACGCGAATTTAACTCGCTATACATGTCGATGATTCGTTATATAAACACTAACTTTCGAATCAAAAGCCCTCTGTACGAAAGACAAATGCAGGACGCTCGAGAGCTCCACCAAACTCAGCTGATTTCTCTTGTTTTGCTGGTCGTATGTATTGTCCTGGTAATGTTTATTTTGCAAAAAGAATCCGAATATCATAAAGAACAATCTTTAACTGACTCTTTAACTGGCATATCAAATCGCCTTGCTCTGTTTCAAGATCTGCATAGCGCTACTCACCTTGAACAGCCATTCACTATCTTTCTGCTCGATCTCAATGGGTTTAAGCAGGTCAATGACAAATATGGACATCAAGCCGGAGATAAAGTACTTCAAGCATTTAGCACTCGACTGAAGAAAGCCTCAGCGACTAGCTATCGTATTGGCGGGGATGAATTCGCATTGATAACCAATGCTACGTCAGAAAATGAGCTAAAACACTTGGCAACTATCATTGAGCAAGAGATGCAACTGCCTATTCAGGTTAGCGGATATAACGAAGTGACGATTGCGACCAGTATCGGTTACGCTTCTTTTCCAACAGACTCAAGTAAAGTCAATGAACTGCTCCTCATGGCAGATAGTAATATGTACCTTGAGAAGCAGAACAGTAGGCAGGTTATTGGTTAAAGTATTTGATGTGTTTGCTTAGCGTATCTCTGGATCGTTTCATCTTGTAGATCCGCTTCGTTTTCAGGCTTCCATAAACCTCTACCAATACCTTTGACAATTAAATGGATAACCGCTGCATCTATCGCAGACATGACCGCCACGTTAACGGGTTCGTTGTTGGTATAACCCATTTCAACTTCTAACAAATCTTTATAGTCGATGAATCTAAATGCACCAGCGGTCAGCTCATGAGAGAAGATCGTTTTGCTGGTCGTGACACTCAATAATATCTGGCCAGTACGGACATTCACGGCGCGCAGGTTAACGGTGACTTGATCTGTGCGATATTTGCCTGAAGAACCGATACCTAAATATCTCGCACCTAATCCGCCAGTCTTGATATTAGAGTCATAGGCAACAATCCCACCTTCAATAACCACATTAGCAGAGCTTAATGCCGATAGATCATCTCCGTGGTTAGAAGCCGCTTGGCCTTTTTTCTGCGCTGCTCGAATTATCTTACGTTCCGTCAATAAGTTTTGTAGCCCTTCCCTTTCCAACGGAATGAACCATCGCGAGTCAAGTAGCGACGCGGTTAGCAAAGCTGTACCACCTTGAGGAACAGCGGTCGAGAAGTTACTGTTTGGCTGTGGCTTATATTGACCTGTTTGATCGCGGAAATCATACACTGAGACGAGTATGCGACCTTTAGGCTCCGGAAGTTTAACTAAATCTTGGTATGTGGCACCGCGAGGCATCAAAGTTGGGGCTTCGTCCGCATCGGGGATCGTCATGGAGTTCGAGCAACCAGTGACCAGCAGAACAACAAAAAGAGTATATAAAAGTTTCATAGTTAACCTGCTCTACTGGTCTGGGTTTAGGCCAGCAACTTTAATTTCAGTTGACTCACCTGAGACTTTATCGACGATTTGCACAATCAAAGAACCGTTGTCATCAACAATATTGAGATAAAAATCGTCCGTTTCTAATTGACCAGTGTTGCCGTTACCGACATCAGCAAGTAGTTGGCTAATCAAGCGAGACTCAAGACTGTTAGCTAAACGATCAAGTGAAGACTCTTCATCGAAGCCAAATTCATCTTTTGGTGCTTGATAATCGTTAATCGCATTAGCAACACCAAATAAGTGTGAGCTGTTTAAAGCATTACCGCCAAAACTCGGATTAACAGGGGTATAGATCAGCTCTGTCGCAAACGTGCTCGGAGCCCATAGACACACGCACAAGATACCACTTAGGGCTTTGTTTGGTTTCATAATTAGTCCTTTAAAACTCATCCTGAGCTACATCAAATGTATCTTGATAACTCAGTTGCGTTTTCCATCTTAGAAGGTGAGAAGTAACGGCGGTTAACGCTTCCTTTGCTTTATCTTCAGCATGCTGCCTACCAGGAGATAGAGCCGTGCGATATATAAGTTTCTCTCGATGAAAGATACTAATAATACTTCCTGATAAAGCCGTTGGGCGTTCTTTGACCGTTAGGTTCTCTTTTAAAGAGCCATGTCGTTCATTCATTAACTGAGTGAAGAAAAAATAAAAATCATCCCCCAATCGAGTCATTGTCCTATCGATAAGTAATCCATCTACTTCATTTTCAAGTAAATGTGAGTCTTTCTTTTCTTCGATTTTTTCATCTGTTTCTATTGCTGCAAATATTGGTATTGAATAACCAATAACAACAGAGATAGAGAGAGAAACAATCCATCCTTTTACACTACAACGACCCATATTAGCTTCCAGCCAATTAAATTTATTTTGTCATAAAATAAGCATGACAAAACTTATCTAATAATCGACAAACTTAAAATAGAACTTAATTAATAAATTAATTATTCTCATTTATGGAACACGTAAAATCTCATCAAATACACACTTAAAAGAAATGAAAACACCAGTTAAAAAACCAAAAATACAATACTAAAAACAATAACTTAAAAACAAAACATAAACTAAAGGACTACAAATATGCAACTAGAGCATAAACTATATTGTGTCATTTTTGATATCCACCCCCCACTAAATAAACAAATCAATTATTTATTTTCCAATTATTAGTTCATTGAGTTTACCAGCATCGAAATCATAATAAGTGCGAGTTCGGAATTACTCCAACTCTGCGGAGGTTAAGGTGCAAAATCATACACAGCGTACATTAGGTTTTGTTGTCTTTTCTTTATTAGTGGCAACTTCAGCGTATGCGGAAGGTACAGACATAAATTACTCCAGTGATATGGCGACTGAGTTTGGTGAGTTTTATGATGGCTCCCCTGTATATTCAGAGCTGTATGACAAGTCTGTCTCATACAGCAACTACGCAGAAGTCGTACTCGAAAACGCCTTTGACTCTGAGGTTCACATCTCTCAGGTAAATGCTGGTTTAGGGGCTAATAAAGCCAAAGTTGTACAAAGAAATACGACTGGAAATACGGCCGTCGTTTCTCAATCAGGTTCAGAGAACCTTGCTGTGATTGAACAATCTGAAGGACAAGATAATTACGCAGAAATTATCCAAGCGGGTTACAACCACAATAGCTATATCAGCCAAAATGGTAATCATAACATCGCTTACTTAAGACAGTGCCAAGGTTTTAATTGCTCATATTCAGATTACGGAAGTGATATCAGTATCGTGCAAGAAAATAACCACAATTTGGCCATCGTTGTCGATAAAGGCAACTCTAGCTACGGCATTGAACAAGACGGTGGAGACTCCATCGTCATATTTAGCAATATGAATCGAGGTATTTACGTTAGGCAGTAATGGACGTAAAGGATAAAACACAAATAAACGGACAATATAAAGGATCTATTCATGAAAAAGTTAGCAATCGCAATCACAGCTATTCTAGCATCAGGTACAGTTTACGCAGGTAATACAGCAACAACGACTCTTGAAGACTCAACCAACGACTATGTTGAGATTGATCAGAGCTCTCCTGGTATTGCTTGGGCTGACGGTAACGACGCTGTAGTTAATTTCAAATACAGCTCGAACAACGAAGTGTACATTGACCAAGAAGGCAATCGTAACTCTGTTGAAGTAGATGGTGCGATCCCTGGAGTTTTCCCAACAGACGACAACTATGTTGCTATCAACCAAGATGGTGATGACAACCACTCTTACGTTCAGTTTAAAGGTGCTGACGACAACAACGTCTATGTAGATGTGACTGGTAACGGTAACGCTACGTACAGCTACTTCACTGGTTACAATGCAGATAACAACACTGTAGATATTGATGTAGTTGACAGTGATAACAACTTTGTACAAACAACCGTTAAAAGTGCTTCAGGAAACTCTGAAAATAACCTAGTAGACGTTGATATCACTGATGCTAGTAACGATAACTTCGTGACTGTTGCACAGCGTCGTGACAACAACATCGCAGAAGTTACTATTTCAGGTGGAAGTAACGAGAACCTAGTCGATGTAGACCAACGTTCTCATGAGAACTATGCAGATATCGATATCTCTGGTGCAAGTGAACGTAACTTTGTTTACGTTGACCAAAATGGTCGTGATTCATTCGCTGACGTATCGATTCAAGCAGGTTCTGCAGACAACATGGTTGATATTACTCAAACAACCAATGACTACGCTTCAGTGACTATGACTAATTCACAGCTAAGCTCTGTTTACATCACTCAAAACTAATCTTCGATGAAGTTTTTGATTGTTAATAAAGCGGTGCTTCTTAGCACCGCTTTTGCGTTATTGCCTTCCCTATCGTCAAGTGCACAACCTCTTTCCGAGTATGCAATCTCTGAGTTCACCAATATCACGTGCAAACTGAGTGGCGATACATTGCAGCTAACCATTGAGTCTGATGAAGCAACTCCTGATAATGCTAAGCTATCTATTCAAACTACTAGCCGTTTAAACTACAGACTTTCCTCCAACTCACGTTATGCCCTCTCGTTAAAGCACCCTACTGATAACATCACTCTCACCCTTTCTACCGATACAGGCAAACATACACTTGTTCTTAAGAGCAATTGCCAGCCAACAAACTAGTTACTAATACACAGAAACAAAAAAGCCCCTCTAAATAGAGGGGCAAAGTACCATCGCTTATAGTTATTATTTGTTACATCAAAACCTAATTAACCAAAGTCACCGTTTACGTAGCCACGAGTGCGATCGTCTTGTGGTTCACTAAAGATAACTTGCGTATCGTTATGCTCCACCAGTTCTCCCATTAGGAAGAAAGCCGTGCGGTCTGAAATACGACGAGCTTGCTGCATTGAGTGAGTCACGATAACAATAGTGTAGTTCTTTTTAAGCTCTTCCATTAGCTCTTCAATTTTGTGTGTTGCAATCGGGTCGAGTGCAGAAGTCGGCTCATCCATCAAAATAACATCCGGCTCCATCGCAATCGTACGAGCAATACATAAACGTTGTTGCTGACCACCAGATAGGCCAAATGCGTGCGATTTTAAACGATCCTTTACTTCATCCCAAAGCGCCGCGCTGCGTAAAGAACGCTCAACCACTTGATCAATGTGCTTTTTGTCTTTGATGCCTTGTGCGCGCAAACCATAAGCTACGTTTTCATAGATGCTCATTGGGAATGGGTTTGGCTTTTGGAACACCATACCGACTTTAATACGCAGGTCTGCAACATCAATGTTGCCGTAGATATCATCACCATCCATCTCTAAGCGGCCAGTGATTTTCACCCCTTCAATCAAATCGTTCATGCGGTTAAGACAACGAAGCAACGTCGACTTACCACAACCAGACGGGCCAATTAACGCTGTCACTTGGCGCTCAGGAACCGGAAGGTTAATCGATTTCAGCGCTTGGTTTTCGCCGTAAAATAGATCTAGGTTTTCAATATTAAATTTGTTCATTGTGTTGTCTCTAAATTCGTCAATTCTGTTATCAGTATTTTAATGCTCAGCAAGTATTAGTAAGTTGCTGTATTGAAGCGTCGTGCAATCAGTTTTGTCACTGTATTAATCAGTAGCACGACGACGATAAGTACTGTTGCTGTCCCGTAGGCTTGGTTCCATTCTTCAATGGTAAACAGCTCGGTAGTCAGCTTGTAAAGGTGAACCGTTAACGTACGGCCAGAATCAAACAGAGAATCTGGAATACGTGCAACCATACCTGCAGTAAGGAATACAGGTGCGGACTCACCAATAACGCGACCAATACTTAGAATGACCGAAGTTAAGATTCCTGGCATTGCACTTGGAAGAATCAAACGCCAGATTGTGTAGATTTTTGACGCGCCAAGGCCGTATGAGCCCTCGCGGTAAGTTTGTGGTACCGCCATCAACGCTTCTTCCGTGGTACGAATGATAACCGGAAGAATCAGAATACTCAGAGTCAGTGCACCCGATAGAATCGAGAAACCTAAACCCAGTATCGCAACGAAGAAGGTCATACCAAATAGACCAAAGATAATCGATGGAATACCCGCTAAAGATTCAGTACAGAAGCGAATCACCTTCACTAGCTTACTGCCAACCTTGGCATACTCTGTTAGGTAGATAGCCGTCATGATCCCTAGTGGCGCTGCCACGGCGATGGATGCAATCACCATGTAGATAGTCGCCACAATCATAGGGAAGATACCATGCTCTTCGCCAGTACGAGTGTAATTGTCGGTAATGAAGTTCCAATCTACGTGTTGTAATCCGTTCGATAGAATGTACCAAATAATCCAGAACAGAAAGCCAACCGTGACGGCTGCCGCTGCCCAGACAAAAGCAGTGAGAATGTTATCTTTTGTCTGACGTGCTTTTTTAAGCTTCGCTTTATCCATTGTCATGGTATTAGAGTTATTTACTAAAGACATCGTTATTACCTCGCCTTCTCACGGTTTAAGTACAGCAGAACCGCGTTCAACGACATGATGAATACAAGAAGAACAACACCTGTCGCGTATAGTGCGTTAGCGTGAACGCCACTTGCATAAGACATTTCAATCGCAATGTTAGCCGTCAGTGTACGCGCAGAATCAAGTATGCCTTCAGGCATTGCAGGCGCGTTACCCATCACCATAATAATCGCCATGGTTTCACCTAGCGCACGACCGATACCTAAGATAACGCCCGTCATGATACCGCTACGAGCGGCTGGCACTAGCAATTTGAAGATGGTGAATATCTTAGATGCGCCTAACGCAAGTGAACCTTCTTTGTAAGTACGTGGCACCGCGCGAATAGACGTTTCAGAGACAGTAATAACCGTTGGTAAGATCATCACACCAAGAACAATAATACCGGCCAGAATAGTGTTACCCGCTGGTACATTGAAAATGTCTTGAATCAAGGGAACGATAATCACTAGGCCGAAGAATCCGTAAACCACAGACGGGATGCCGGCTAAAAGCTCAACGGCTGGTCGAATGATATCGGCAACACGTTTTGGCGCAATTTCAGCAATATAGATAGCTGTTAGAATACCAACAGGAACACCAACAACTACAGCCCCTAATGTCGAGACAACCGACGCGACAATCATGGTTGCAACACCATAAAGTGCCGGTGGCAGCCAATCTTGGCCGAGAACGATGCCAGAAACACCCGCCTCTTGGAACGCAGGGATACTTTCTTTGACAATGAAGTAGGCAATAACGGCTAAAGAAACAATACCGATTACTGCACTGGTTAGAAACAGACCGTGGAAGATACGCTCTCTCCAATCTACGCGCTTTTTGGTGCGTAGGCCTGACTTATTTAATTGAGTCGCTTCAATGTTCATAAGCTGTTCACTATTTGCGATGGTCATTTGGAAATCTCACAGTTCGAATCAATTAGGGATTCGAATTGGATTGAAAACGCTCAGCCCGAAATGTGGGCTGAGCAAATAATTGGAGTAACTTTGAATTAGTTAACTGAGATGTAGCCTTTGTTATCAACAAGAGACTGGGCTGAATCAGATACCATCCAATCTAGGAATTTCTGTGTTTCAGCAGAAGGTTTACCTTCTTTGTAAAGTACTAGGAAAGGACGCGCTACTTTGTATGAACCGTTCTTCACGTTATCTACAGAAGCATCTGTACCATCGATAGCGAGAGCGTTTACTGAAGTATCAACGGTACCTAGAGAAATGTAACCGATAGCGTATGGGTTTGAAGCAACCATAGTCTTCAGAGCACCGTTACCATTTGCAACTTGTGCACGTTGAGAGATAGCAGATACTTTCTTACCAGAGATTTTCTTCTTCAGTTTCATGATGTCTTCAAAAGCACCACGAGTACCAGAAGCAGTATCACGAGTGATTGCTACGATAGGCTTGTCTGCGCCACCAACGTCTTTCCAGTTAGTGATGTCGCCTTTATAGATTGCCGTCACTTGCTCTGCTGTTAGACCGTTTAGGTCATTCTTAGGGTTAACAACAACTGCGATACCGTCTAGAGCAACCGTTAGCTCTTTAAGCGCTGGCTCTTTTTCAGAATCTTTTAAGTTACGAGAAGACATACCTAGGTCAGCACTGCCGTTTTTCGCTGCTTTTACACCAGCAGAAGAGCCTGGGCCTTGAACTTCAATAAACACGTTCGAGTTTGTCTTCATGTATGTTTCAGAGAAAACTTCCATCAGTGGAGTTACGCTGCTAGAACCCACTGCAGAGATAGTTTCTTTAGCAGAAGCTGGAGTCACTGCCATAGCGCCTAGTAGTGCGATTGCACCGATTACTGTCTTTTTCATCACAATTTCCTTAAGTGGCTTTATTGCCGTTGTGTTTCACTTGAACGGTGCTCACTTTAGAATTCCAATATGACAGTTGTGTTTCAGTTAATTGAAGCCTGTGTGACAAACACATTTTTTCGTTTTGGACCGGAACCTAGCGGAAACGATCAAATTGCACACATATCGTACAATACATCTACCTTCACCTCGCCCTGCGTAGCACGAAAATAACCGCATGAATGTAAAGGGAAAAACTGTTGCATAGCGTCCCTTCAAAGTTTCACAACTCAACTTAGTTTCTGCGTTGAATTATCTATTAAAGAAATTAGAATCATTCGCCATAAAAATAATAACAAATGACTTAATTAATCATAGAGGACTTTTAATGCGCCAGTTATTAAGCGGCTTATCTATCAAACTACAGGTGGTAGTTCCTGTACTATTTACTTTGATACTCCTTCTTGTTGGCATTAGCTACAGTACAACAAGCCTAAAGAACGCCTTTCAGCAGGTGACGGATTCCACCGAAGAAGTCATTAACCACAAAGATCAACTAACTAAAATTATCGATAACACCTATGGGATGCGTATTAAAGCTATCTATAGTTTGTTTCGTGCCGATGATGTCGCTCAGTTGCAATCGACACTTCGTGCAAAACAGAATGAAAATAGACGCTTATTAGACTCGCTAAGCCAAGTTCCGGGTCTTAAGAATGAAATCGATCAGATGGAAGTAGCGATTGAAAACTACGTAAGCTATTCAATCGACACCATGATTCCTCTGCTCAAAACCAAGCACAGTCAATCAAATGTTTCCAACGAGTTCCAACGCCAGTATGAACAAGCTTCCGCGCTTTATCGTGATAAGGGCAAAGCGATGGTTGAAGGCATCGAAGCTCTGTCTAGCAAGCTGAACACTATCGCGATTGCCGGTGTCGAGAGAAATAGTGAAATCCACTCATCAGTAATGACCAACTCAATTCTCGGCCTATCACTAGTACTACTGCTTGCATTTGTGATCAGTTGGGTCCTTGCTGGCATCATTGTCACCCCAATTAAAAAGCTGCAGTTAGCCATGCAAAGCTTGGCGCAAGGTGACTTAAAAGTCCGCGTAGAAGAAGAAGGCAACAATGAAATTACCGCCCTATCTCGTGATTTCAACTCAACGACCGCGCAGCTCAAAGAAACCGTCGACTCTTTAGTTCGTATTAGTGTCGATGTTGCTTCTGCTTCAACAGAGCTCGCTGCAGTAATGACACAATCTAGCGCAAACTCTGATCAAGAGAAAAATGAAGTTGAACAGGTAGCCTCAGCAATCAACCAGATGGAAAGCACCGCCTCGGAAGTGACACAAAATGCAAATCTAGCTGATTCAGCGTCAACAAATGCCGATAAACTTGCGCGTGAAAGCCTAGCGATTTTTGAGCAGAACACGCAGACCAGCGCCAAAATGGCGGATCAGTTAGCAGAAGCTGCCAACGTCGTAAATAGTTTGCAAGATCAGTCTGAACAGATTGGTAAAGTAATTGAAGTGATTGAAAGCATTTCTGAGCAAACTAACTTACTGGCACTTAATGCAGCGATTGAAGCGGCGCGAGCAGGTGAAAGCGGCCGCGGTTTTGCTGTTGTTGCGGATGAAGTTCGTATGCTTGCCGCACGTACACAAGAATCAACCAAAGAGATTCAAACCATCATCGAAGAGCTACAACGTCAGTCTGGCAGCGCAAACAACAGCATGACCACTAGCTTAGAGATGTTAGAGCAGAATCAAAAACAAGCAGCACAAGTAAGCGCGTCACTAAACAATATTAGTAGTTCGATTTCAGAGCTTACGTCGCTAAACGCTCAAGTAGCCGTTGCATCAGAAGAGCAAGGCCAAGTAACGTCTGACATTAACAAGAACCTTGGCAACATCTATGAGTTAGTTAGCCAAAACGTTACGGGTATTACACAATCTGCCGCAGCAAGCCAAGAGCTGTCTAGCCTCGCAGAGAACCAGAAACAGCAATTAGGCTTCTTTAAAGTTTAACTTTATCTCACTACTAATAAAAAGGGTTGCCAGTTGGCAACCCTTTTTTGATTCGACTTTTAGATTACTCGTCATCAACCTTAGGCGCGACTTTCTTCTTAGGGATAAACACTGAATCCCCCACCGCGACATTCTGATGGAAGCTCTTATCGCGCTTAACTGGCTTCTTCGCCGTTTTCTTCTCTTGAGGCTTCACTTTATCTGCCGCTTTACCTTTATTACGGTAATCAGGTTTGCGTGGACGTAGTCCTTTGAACTTACCTTTTAGACCTTCTAGCTCAGAGAAAGAGAGATCTTGCTGTAGGTAAGCTTCGACACGTTTAAAGCTGTCCCAGTCTTTAGGGCCAACCAATGACACAGCATCACCTTTATTACCTGCACGACCAGTACGACCCACACGGTGTACATACTCTTCAGTGTGCTTAGGCATATCAAAGTTAACCACGTGAGTCACATTGGCGATATCCAGGCCACGAGAAGCAACATCGGTTGTTACAAGAATCTTGAACACTGCACGCTCAAACTGACTCATGATGGTATTACGTTGCGTTTGGTTTAGACCTCCGCTCAACGCGACCGCTTTTAACTTCTTCTCGTTTAGCTTCTGCGTAAGACGTTCAGTATCGACGCGTGTCGCAGTGAAGATGATCAACTGTTTGTACTGAGCTTCTTCTAAAATACGCTCTAAAATCGCTTCTTTATGATCTAGGTGATCACAGAGATAGAATTTCTGCGTGATATCTTTGTGCTCTTCCGTTGACGCACCAACAGCAATACGCTTAGGGGCATCCAACATTTCAAAAGCAATATCATTGACTTCAGCATGATCAAGCGTCGCAGAGAACATCAGAGTCTGGCGGCGACGGTGTTTCGCAGCATTGTGAATACGACGTAGCTCTGGAGCAAAACCTAGATCCAACATACGATCAGCTTCATCAAGAACTAATGTCTCTAGACCATCTAAAAATAGAGAGCGATGCTCTAAATGGTCAGCTAAACGTCCTGGAGTTGCGACTATAAACTTTGGGTATTTACGTAAAGCTTTAACTTGGTCATTAAAGTTCTCACCACCAACGATCAAGGTAGCATCGTAAGACAAACCACCTAGCATAGAACGCAGTTCACCATATACCTGCTTAGCAAGCTCACGCGTTGGAGCAAGCACTACAGCTCTAGGATCTTTCGCAGAGAAGGCTTTATTTTTTAGAGACTTGTGAAGCATAGGAAGAACAAAGGCCAACGTTTTGCCAGAACCCGTCTTTGAAGAAGCCAACAGATCTTTACCAGCGATAGCGACTGGAATCGCTTTTTGCTGGATCTCTGTCGCTTTCTTAAAGTCAAAATGCTTCAAGTTCTTTAATAAGCGATTGTCTAAACCTAAATCTTTAAAATACAAAGTATTCTCCATTCAATGGCTGAGTGTTGTCAGTGAGCACATTTTAGCCACCCGCAACAAAATAAATTCAAAAACAGGCTATGATAACTGGATTCGTATTCTGAGGATAGAGATCACAGAAAATATTATCTCTATTAGTCAATACCTAAAGTACGCTTGGTTAATGCATATACATTCATTACTCTCACCAATGAGACTTTGGTCAACTTATTTGATAATTACTTAAAAACTTGGGTTTTTTTGACTTTTCTCTGCTTTTGGTAAGGCACAATTAGGGCTACACTATTCAGCGTCACTATACGATATAAAACGTATAGGGCGTTTTATTGATACTATACATGCAAGGAGTTCTTTATGAACAAAATGTTGATCGCAGCAGCTGCATCTTCTGTTCTTCTACTAGCAGGTTGTGCGTCTGGTCCAGACGAAGCTACAACAGCACAACTGGATGAGCTAAACAACCAAGTAAGCCAACTAAGCCAAAACGTAGAAGCTCTACAAGCTGAAGTAAGCAAGTCTGGTGATGCGGCAATGGCTGCTCAAGAAGAAGCTGCACGTGCAAACGAGCGTATTGACAACATTGCTCAGTCTTACACTAAGTAATAGCGTTAAGTTTCTTAAAAAAAGGGGCCAATCGGCCCCTTTTTTTATTTCATGCTATTTTTGCTGTTAGTTAATAAAGCTTGGTGCAACCACTTCAATTGGAACACCATTTTGGGCCAGAATTGCGGCGCGAACTTTCACATCAGAGTGATCAAACTCTTCCAACCACCAAGTCAATTCCTGTGGAACAACAAGTTGCTGTTTGATGCCATCACTGCGCGTTAACGGCTCATGAGCTTCCAAAAATACACTTCGATCAGGTTCTAAGGCGACTTTGATAGGCTCATTAATCACTCGAACCTTTTCCCCTAATTTCACCTGAGGGAACAACCATTCAATATCTTTAGGATCCATTCGAATACAACCAGAGCTCACACGAAGACCAATACCAAAATCCTTGTTCGTTCCGTGGATTAAGTAATCGCCCACGCCATAAGAAAGTCTCAATGCATACTCACCAAGTGGGTTCTCTGGCCCAGCAGGGACAACCGCTGGTAACTCAATCCCCTTAGCTAAATACTCTTTACGAATAGAGGCAGGTGGCGTCCACGTCGGATTAGGTCGCTTTTGACTGATGGTCGTCTTCATCTCAGGCGTATCACGCCCAACACGACCGATACCTACTGGAAAAATATGTACCTTATTGATGTCTGGCTCGAAGTAATAAAGTCTCAGTTCCGCTAGGTTGATCACAATCCCCTCTCGTTCGACCTTAGGTAGAATGATCTGAGTCGGGATGGTAAGGACATAGTCAACTTGAGGCAAAAATGGGTCGACGCCTTTATTCGCCGCCATTAATGACAAGAATCCTACATCATACTTCTTAGCAATGTTCGCCAAGGTTTCGCCTTCTTGCACTTGGTGATATTGAGTTCGGCCAACAATACTGCTTCCTTCAGTTGGCAATTCATAAGTGGCAGCAAACGCTGACGAACTTAAGCAGACGAGAAGCGCGACTAATTTACGCACCATCCATATTTTCCTTAGCATCTTTGTAAAGTGCTAAGGTTATCTCTCTTTCGGCCCTATGATCAACTATTGGCGATGGATATGACAATGATTTAGCGTTAGGCCAACACCAAGGCTTATGTATATATTGCTTTGGAACAGCTTCAAGCTCAGGAACCCAACGGCGGATAAAGTGCGCATCTGAGTCAAACTTTTCACTCTGAGTGGTTGGATTAAATATCCTAAAGTAAGGCTGACCATCACACCCAGTCGATGCGCACCACTGCCAGCCACCATTGTTGGCCGCGTAATCCCCATCCACCAGCTTAGAGATAAAGTGTCGCTCGCCTACCCGCCAGTCGACGTGTAAATCTTTAACGAGAAAACTCGCGACGATCATTCTTAGACGATTATGCATCCAACCGGTATGATTTAGCTGTCGCATCGCCGCATCTACGATGGGATAACCGGTTTGACCGCTTTTCCACGCCTCAATATATGCGCTTTGATCGTGCCAATAGAGTCCATCTCCCCACGAGGTAAAGCTGTGCCCTTTGGAAAGTTTGGGTTCAAAGTGAAGTAAGTGCTGATAAAACTCTCTCCATACGAGTTCACTTAGCCACACCTCTCTTCCACCAGAGATAGGCAAAGTACGTGTGTGCAGCAATCTCGCTAAACATTGCCTTATCGACAAAGCGCCAATGGCTAAATAAGGAGAAAGCTCGCTCGTACCTTCGATGAAAGGAAAGTCACGTTGCCGATCATAGCCATCAACTTTGTTAGAGTCGAAATCACGCAACTTTTGAATGATTGCCTGCGTTTCAGAAAGATAATGAGAACTGTCTGTTCTTGGATAGCTGAAATCACATTGGTCGCCAAAAAGTGTCACGGATTCACTCGATAGATGGGCAATAGATTCAACCTTGGACACTTTCCTCACTGTAACTGGTATTTGATAGAGTCGAGCAATATAGGCTCGCTTGAAGGGAGTAAAGACTTTGTAGTACTCACCTTGCTTGTTAACAATCATCCCTGGAGGCAGCACGCACTTATCATCAAACCCAACACATTCTATTGCCGTTTGCTGCAAATATTCACAGAGCAGCTTGTCTCGCCCAATCTCATCCACCTCATATTGATTGTTAAAGTAGATAGCAGAAGCCTTATTTTCTAATGCCAGATCAGCCATTGCCTTTGCAGCTTGGTGATACGTCTCTACTTCTAGGTAATAGAGAGGGATATTTTTCTCTGAGAGCTCATGTTGTAACGTCGTTAAACGTCTATAGATAAGATCAGCTTGTATTGGCGCCTTTCCGTGGCGTTGCCAAGTTTTGGGGGTCGCTATATACACAGCTGCGACACTTTCCCCAGATAAGCTCGCTTCTACCAATGCCGTATTATCATCAACTCGTAGGTCTCTACGTAACCAAACAATTTTCACAAGCTATACCTTAATCGCATCTCTTGCGGATAAGGTTCCAAGTAGGCTTGCTGAAGTAAATATTCATCTGGGTGAGCAGACAAATAATGCTTAATTAGCGTTAAAGGGGCGAGCAACGGCAGCAGTCCAACTCGATATTCATCAATTACCTGACGTAATTCCTGTTTCTGAGGCTTGTTGAGATTGCGTTTAAAGTAGCCTTGAAGATGCATCAGCACGTTGGTGTTATTTTTACGACTGGCACGATTGGCCATCGCTGTCATTAATCCCTCTCTGTAAAGTTGGAAAAACTCATTAACATCATAATCTTTAATATTTGCGACTAAGTTTCCCAACTGCTTATAGGAAGCTGGGTGATGGGCCATCAAAGTCAGCTTGTATCTTGAATGAAAAGCGACAATCTTGCCTCGGGTTACTTCTTCACCCACCGAGTTATAAAAATCGTCAAGGGTATAAACACGGGTAATAAAGTTTTCTTTCAGTACTGGATCGTTTAGTCGTCCATCCTCTTCAACGGGCAACCATGGCATCGATTTCATCAATTGCTTAGTGAATAGTCCTACACCATCGTTTTCCGCACCTTGTTTCTTGTACACCTTAACCCGTTCCATCCCGCAAGTAGGCGATTTAGCACAGACGATGTAACCTCGGAGATGTTCACGCTCTAGCTGTGCCACTTTATTTTCACAGTAGCTCTCCATCTGATGAGTATGATCTTGAGATGGATCTTTGGTTTCAACCAATGAAATTCTCTCCTCGTTGGAAATGAGACGAATGGTTGGTCTAGGAACTGGCATTCCTGCTCCCACTTCAGGGCAAACAGGTAAAAACTCAAAATATGGGGCGAGCTCTTTGGTGACAAACTTACTGACTTTATGTCCCGCATCGAATCTGACTTTCTCACCCAATACGCAAGCACTGATGCCCACTTTAATCACTTTTTGCATATCACAACCTTAAATGCTCTTCGCATACCGTTCAAAAGCTCTAAAATTTGCCGCTTATTCGGACAAAATCCTTTAATTTATTCGCTGTTTATATACGTAGCTCGACCAGTTTTGGTTCACTTCAAATAGCAAACGTTTTTGCAAATCGATTGCTCTTTTACTTTCAACATATTTAGTTATTAACTAGCAACAACCGCTTCCAATACTGCTCTTTTGTGACATACTTCTCATGGAGCACCGTCATATAAGGCTAGTATTGCCTCAACAGATTTTTGAGAATCAACATATTTAGTAATCAGAATTGATTGACTAATAAACCGGAGTAAAAACTATGGCAACCCCACACATTAATGCACAACCAGGTGATTTCGCTGAAACAGTTCTAATGCCAGGTGACCCACTACGTGCTAAATACATCGCGGAAACTTTCCTTGAAGATGTAAAGCAGGTATGTGACGTTCGCAACATGTTCGGCTACACAGGTACTTACAAAGGTAAAAAAGTGTCTGTAATGGGCCATGGTATGGGTATTCCATCATGTTGTATCTACGTACACGAGCTAATCGCTGAGTACGGTGTGAAGAACGTAATTCGTGTAGGTAGCTGTGGTGCAGTACGTGACGACGTTAAACTGATGGACGTTGTTATCGGTATGGGTGCTTCAACTGACTCTAAAGTTAACCGTATCCGTTTCAATAACCACGACTTCGCAGCAATCGCTGATTACGGCCTACTAGAAGAAGCGGTAAACCAAGCTCGTGCTCAAGACGTACCAGTAAAAGTGGGTAACGTATTCTCTGCAGATCTTTTCTACACTCCTGAAGCAGACATCTTCGAGAAGATGGAAAAACTAGGCATCCTAGGTGTAGATATGGAAGCGGCTGGTATCTACGGCGTAGCTGCAGACCTAGGTGCTAAAGCACTAACAATTCTAACAGTATCTGACCACATCATCCGTGGTGAGAAGCTAAGTTCAGAAGAGCGTCAGAAGTCATTCAACGACATGATGAAAGTTGCTCTAGAAACTGCAATTAACATTTAATTTATTCATTTCGCCACCAGGCTTAGCTTGGTGGCCCGAATAATCCCGAGGGGGAGATAGTGACAACTGGCAAACTGCCACAGGAAGCAGACGGTTTACAGCTCAACTTTTGTAAAACATTGGCGTGTGACAACTTTGGATTGAGTGATGCACATCGTTACGTTGTGCAGCATGCGAACCCTAAACGACCTGCGATGGTATGTCGGGAGTGTGGTGCTTTCCCCCCCTTACTTAACAATCAAGAAGTTCTCAATGAACTTCATCGATTGAGACACCTGCATAGTGATGGCCTACCTGCCTGTCGCAATGACGACTGCAGTAATTTTGGTCTATCTGTTCATACACACAAACATCTCTATCATGCTTTTGGCTACAGTGGCGATCGTCAACGCTATCGCTGTAAATGCTGCCAGTCTACCTTCGTAGATAAATGGTCAGGAGCCAATAAGAAACTTCAATTTCAAGAAAACCTCCTTGGTTTGCTTTTTATGGGCTATTCAGTCCGAGAAATTTGCCGAAAACTAGAAATCAACCCAAAGACGTTTTACGATCATGTCGATCATATTGCTAGCCGATGTCGACGAAAACTGGCCATGTTTGATGCTCGCTGGGTCAATCATGCCGCAAGCTATGAACTTGCCTCTCACTATGTTTCTTTGCAACCAAAAAGTAATAATGGTGTTCTTTGGATTGCTACCGGTGAAGCGCATAGTGGCTATATTTTGTGCCAACACGTCAACTACGCATCCAATGAAGAACCTATGGGTGAAGTTGACCATGACCCATATAAATACCCAGCAAGATTTGTGTCACGAGAGCATTCCTCTGAAGCAAACATGCCCGCACCGACACCGTCTCCTGTACTTCGTGAGCGCATTGATCAACAGTATCAAACCATCCTCGCCCGCGGGAATGTTGAAGACCCAATGGGCAACCTAACTGTCTTCAATTACCCAACCAAAGGGGCGCTGATTCGACCGCCGTACACCTCATATGCACATTTCCTTCATGTCCTCGACCTATGCCAAGAAGAGCGTCGAGTTTCTATCTATTTGCCGCAAGATCCGGTTTTACGCTCTGCAGCACTAAGTATTTGCCTGCCTCGAATTCAGCGTCAAAATATCGACCTAATGTACGTTGAAGAAGATAAAGGTTGGAGTTCAGAGTTCAACATCGACAAAATCGATATCGTCCATATGGGCTGGTGGCGCGATCGTTGGGCCATCACCTCTGGCATTCATGGTTCTAAGGGGATCTGTTATCTAGCGGGCGATAGAAATCAACCGGAACACTGGCTGCGTAACGCTTCAATCCGTCGTACAGAGTTTTATCAAAACCGTTTTCAGACCCTATTTGAAAGCTTCATCAACGAACCTAGACGTAAACTTCGTCCGGGGGGCTTACTTCCAATGCTAGATATTTTTAGAGCTTGGCATAATTTGTGCTACCAAGATAAGAATGGCAAGACAGCGGCCCAAGCCTTAGAGTTGACTCAATCACCTTTAACCTTGCGTGAGTTACTGTCATAACAGTTAGTAATGTGACGGATACCTTTAAACGGTCGCCGTTTTATTACTTTTTATAGTGTTCGTCTGCACTCTATTCATATAATGCCATAATGTAAGATGAACTCTACGCGGTAAAGGATTGATTCATTGGATAAAAGCCAGCGACTTTTAGAAGTCGAGATTGAACAGCTTAAGGATAAGATAGAATCTGAGCCCGAAAAGGTCTGGGCGATAGCTGAACAGTGCGCTGCGCGCTCAGCGCAAATCCTATACCCTGAAGGTGAGATTCAGTCTTTGATCATCATGTCTCGCTGCGCATGGTGTAGCATGGACTACCGCAAAGGCCTAAAATACATCAAAGAAGCGCACAGTAAACTCAGTGCCTTAGATACCGACGATCTGCTTCCTGAAATTCTCCATATCCATGCGCTCCATTACTGGGGTCAAGCCAAGTACTACTCCGCTCAGCAATACTGGATTAACGCTCTCGAGCAATCAGCACTAGTTGACGAAGTTGAAGTGCAACTTGAGGCATTAATCGGCCTTGGGAACGTATGGAGAATTACTCACGAATACCAGCTTGCAAAATCCACTCATGAGCTAGCAGTTAAAGTCGCCAACAATGCCCGCATTCCATGGCTAGAAGGCAAAGCACGAATTTTGCTGGCTTGGGACCTGTACCTACTCAATAACTTCGTCGAGATGCTGTCTGTGTTAGATGGCGCAACCGAAGCACTTAGACACCATAGCGATAAGACCTGGCTGGCTGAAGTCTGGGATTTCCGCGGCCTAGCACTGCTTGGCCTTGAACGTATTGAGGATGCTGAGGAAGCGACCAACAAAGCACATGAGTTAGCGATCCAACACAACTTAGTTTGGATGAAAACTCACTCATTTATCAGTCGTGCTCGGGTCGAGTTACTAAGAAAACGCCCTAACGCTGCAGCTAAACTTCTGATTCAAGCCGAGCAATCTGCGGTGGCCTTTGACAATGGTGAACTACTCTCGCAAATTTGTTTCCAACAATCGCGAGTAGCGGAAGAATCTGGCAACTTTAAACTTGCCCTTGAAGCGTTCCAAAAATACAGAAAGCACTCTACCACTATGCTGCGTGAACAAACCGCTAGGGTAAGTAACGATAAAGCAAGAGCCTCAAAAAGGCAGTTAGAGCAACGAGCGAGAAAATTGATTAACCGAATTCGCGGCCAACACGAGTTCGACCCAGAAAAACAGATGACCCAAATGGTGTCTGAAACCTATTGGTGGGAGCAACTGATCTTGTTTAAGACCGAGCTAAAACGTTCAAACCATTCAATCATCATCATTCAGCACCCTGACTCACAGTACCTCGATGTTTGCGCAGAGCTCACCCACTCCATCTGTAACAAACAAGACATGCTTTCACGCATCAGCAGTGACCGATTAGGCCTGTTACTCGCAGATAAAGGAGAAGCCGCTCTGAGCGTATTTCAGGTATTAGCCAAGATGATTGAGATTTATCCATGGCAGCGTAAAGGGCTTGAGTGCTCGCTGCCTAAAGTCATCTACCAAGACATTCTGTCTTTCCCATTCACACTAGAACAACTTGAAGAAAGCCAGAAACAGGAAGAGCTGCATGGAAACGATACTCAATAAGATTTCTGATTCCGGCCTAGACGCTTCTTCCGTTAGTGGTGAAGAAGCACTGATTTTTTGGAATCACGTCCGCCAACACATAGCCACAACTGGCCAAGAAAAAGCGCAGTGTTTAATCATCAGCGCGGAATTTCGTTTTGAGCTCAAACAGTATCAAACCAGTATCGATGAATTAAAAGAAGCGCTATCGCACTTATCTTTGCCTAATGATGCCGAACTGGTGTTAGAAGTACGCAATGGATTAGCTGAAAAATTGATCGAAAACGGCGATTATCACGGTGCGCTTAACGAATACATCAGCGCCTCTACCATCGCAGTCGACAACGGCTTTATCGACGAATATGTTTTGGCGGTATTAGGCATGGGTAACTTATGTGATGCCTATGGTGACCACAACCGCGCGCTTAGGTACTACCAAAAAATCGACAGTATCGATCATGCTATCGGTAGCCGCTCGCTTAGACTCCGTTACAAGCTATACATGCTCGCTTGCTACATAGAGCTCAATAGAACAACAGCTGCAACAGACCTTATTAAAGAATGTGAAGAACTGAGTATTTTGGTCAGTGACAAAGTACTGTCTGGACAAATTCTACTCTACCAAGCAAAGCTTTACCTGCAAAGTGGGCAGACGGACCTTGCCATGCAAAGTCTTGGTAATGTGCAGTATTCACATGGGAATGTCCACTCAGCTTGGCTCTCGAACTCAATTCGTATTGAGCTTGCAGCGTGTTTAAGTGAACAAGATAAGCCGCATTTAGCTAATTGGATACTTGAGTCTACCCACAAGCGAATCAAAGAGTACGCCTCTCCTATTTTGTCTCTAAAACTCGCCAACTCACTCGCCAATATTAGTGAGCAAAAAGGTGACTACCAAAGTGCACTCGAACATCAAAAACGTGCTTTTCGAATAGAAAGCGACCTGATGAAAAAGATCCCAATTGGCGAGCTTGGAGCAAGCCAATTAAGGCGCTTATCACGTTTCGAACTACAGCTAAAACTGATCTTATCCGAACAAGAAAACCGTGAACTGAAAGAGACCACAGAAAGCCAAAAGCATACCGTGGCTCAACTTCAACAAGATGTCTTTACCGATCCGCTCACCAGCTTGCATAATCGACGTTGGCTCGATGTGAAGCTCAAAGACTTATTGCTGCACGACGTGCCGTTCTCATTGATGGTGGTCGATATTGACCACTTCAAATCAATCAACGATGAACTGAGCCACCTAGTTGGTGATAAAGCGATTGTGAATGTCTCCCATGAGCTTGCGGCCTACTTTAAGTTTAGGGGTGCGTCATGTGTCCGATTTGGCGGCGAAGAATTCTTGGTGATCTTAGAGCGAGCCACCTTAGAACAAGCGGAAATGCACGCTGAAAACTATCGTGAACGAATCTTCAAATTTGGTTGGCAGAGTATTCTTGGTGAACGTGGCCTTACCGTCAGTATCGGGATCACTTTGCATCGTGAAGGTGAAAACACCCAACGTACCTTCTATCGCGCAGATAAAGCCTTATATCGAGCCAAAGCAAACGGACGTAACCAAGTCTGCACTGAGTAGTAGGGTTACCGCCTACTTCATAAAGAATAGTGATATACCTGCAACAGCTACAATCGTCCCGACAATCCCTCGTTTAGAAATTGGCTCTCCTTTTGCTGCGTAAATAATCAACATAAAGAGTGGGCTTGTGGCAATCAAGCTCTGGGCTACCGCAGGGTTCGCGTATTTCAAAGCGACTTGTTGAAGCCACAAAGCTAAGAATGTGCCGACGAAGATCGCGGCTAGCAGCCAGACAAAGCCATCTTTTCCGAGTTGCAATAGGTTTTCTTTCATCGATTGATAGGGCTTCTTTTCTATCCAACCAATCATCACCATGACAAACACGACGCCCATCGATAACCGAATCAAGGCTCCCAGTAATGGCGGTAAATCGCCAGCCACCAGCGCGTAGTGAGAAATCACCACACCACTGGCCTGACAGACGCTAGCCACAAGGCCAAACCCAACTCCACGCCAGTCCAATGGTGTACCGTCAGAGTGGAACACGGTAAGAGAGACAGCAACTGTGGTGATAATTACGCCTAACCAGCCTTGTAATGGCAATACGCTCCCCAAAGCCAACAATGCCAATACACCAGAAAGTGGCGGTGCGAGCGATTCTAGAAGTAGCGTTTTGTTCGGCCCAATCCGTTTTAACGACGCAAAATAGGCACTATCACCAATAGCGATACCGATAACGCCAGATACTGCAAGAATCGCAAAATGGTCCGCAGAAATAACAGGAGCACCTACCATCGAGAATGGGATCACACACATCATCAATGCTGATGCAAAGACACCTTTTACTATATTTAGCTGAAGAGCACTAAAACGGTGGCTAAACTGACTATATATCCAAGTCGCAACAGCCCAAACCAGTGCTGCGCCTACTGCCGCTATTTCTCCCTGAAAAGGCATCTTTCCCTCTATATCTTTGTTCCATTTATGCGAGTTCGGTTTTACCGACACCCATCTAATTTGTTGTTTTTATTGCTATACTTTGTTGTAGATAATCAGTAATCTCTATAAATTCCATCTCATTAAGCAAGGATTGTTAATATGTTCTTGGATTATTTCGCACTAGGGCTGCTTGTCTTCGTCGCATTGGTTATTTTTTACGGCATCATCGTCATTCACGATATTCCCTACGAAATAGCTAAAGAGCGGGAGCACCCACACCAAGATGCTATTCACTACGCAGGCTGGGTAAGTCTATTCACCTTACACGCAATCTGGCCGTTTCTCTGGATTTGGGCCACTTTATGGCGTAAAGAACGCGGTTGGGGCTTCCAGAAACTCGAAGAAGAGCAACACGACATTCATCATCGCGTTGATACTCTGATCGATCAAGTCAATAAACTGCAAGAAGAAGTACGTGATCTTAAACAACAGCAACCGACTCAATCGGTGCAGACGTACAGTAAAAGTAATGAGGAGGAGCAATAATGGATTTACTACTCATTCTGACGTATGCCGCGCTGTGTATCACGATTTTTAAAGTCTTCAATATTCCTCTCAATAAGTGGACTGTTCCTACCGCTGTGCTTGGAGGTGTTGTCCTGATCGGCACACTTATCTTACTGATGAACTATAACCACCCATTTACCCAGATTGGTAATCAAGTTTATTCAACGACGCCCGTTGTTTCAGGCGTACGAGGACGCGTTATTGATGTGCCAGTGGAAGCAAACAAACCTTTAAAACAAGGCGAGGTGCTTTTCACTATCGACCCGATTCCGTATGAAGCGGAAGTTGCGAAGAAAAAAGCGCAAATCAAAGAAGCGAGTCAAGGTGCGCTAGGTTTAGAGTCTTCACTACAAGAAGCGATTGCAGCAAAAAACAAAGCCATTGCAGAGCGCGACAAAGCGATGCGCGAGTTTAGCCGTTATCAACGTGGTTACAACAAAGGTGCCTTCACAGCCCAACAACTTGACACCAGACGCCAAGCTTACAAAGCGGCAGAGTCTTCGGTGAACGTCGCAACCGCTAAGGTTGAGCAAGCTGAGCTCGCTTTAGACTCAGAAATTGGCGGCGAAAACACCACCGTTGCTCGCCTGTTGGAAGAGTTACGTCAAGCAGAGTTCAACTTAGAACAAACTGTCGTTAGAGCACCGACTGACGGGTTCGCTACACAACTTGCACTTCGACCTGGCGTGATGGCGGTACCGCTACCACTTGCACCTGTGATGACCTTTGTTCATACAGAAGAGGTCTTTTACACTGCGGCATTTAGACAAAACTCTCTGCAGCGCCTCCAACCTGGATTTGAAGCGGAATTTTTGTTTAGAGCATTGCCAGGTAAAGTCTTTAAAGGCGAAGTCGTAGAAATACTGCCTGCGATTGGAGAAAGTCAATTCCAAGCTCGTGGCGCGTTATTGGGTACTGATGCACTTCGTACCAGTGGTCGCGTATTTGTTAAGCTGAAAATTACTGACGACTTAACCGACTATCATTTGCCGCTGGGTACTGCAGTGGAAGTTGCAGTTTACTCTGATAAATTCACTCACGTATCGATCATGCGTAAGGTACTGATTCGAATGAAGAGTTGGCAAAACTTCTTATACCTAGATCACTAGCGTCACTCTATTGATAGGTAAAGGCACAATGGCGGCCTTTACCTATCCCTACCAAGTGAGATCTATTTCACACAAACCATATACATAATTCTGGCCAGCCGTCCCTTTGTGTAGAATTCTCGCTTTTGCGACTTAACGGCATGATTAATAAGCTCTCCTACTTAGCGTTGATAGGCGCAACACTCTTTAATTCTTACCTCTTTGCGCATCCAACCTTAGATAAAGCCATAGAGCTACTCCGCTCAGAACCTACCCAAGCGCTGAAATTAGTTCAATCTGTGCATTACGCGTCGTTAAATTCCGCGGAACAAATTCAATACACTCATCTCTACGTATCGAGTAATAATCTACTTGGTCATTACGCTGAGAGTAAAGTATGGATTGAGCAGTATGCGTTGCCAGAAACCGACGACCCTCAGCAGATTGAACAACTATTTGATTACTCTATCCGAGCCGCATGGGCGTATGAAGCGACTCAGCAATACCAGCAAGCAATGCAGTGGTACCGTCTAGCAGAACGCTATGGTGTGCGTTTACATGATAAAGAGAAGCAAGGCTACGTCTATTTACAATACAGCGCGGTAGAAAGCCTATTAGGTAATCAGTACCAAGCCCTCAAGCTCGCAAATAGAGCTTACATTTTACTTACCGATAGTGATGATACAGCGATGGTCGCCGACCTACATAGCCAACTGGGGATCTTGTATTACCTTAATGGCGAGTATGATCAAGCCATCCATTTTCAAGAAAAAGTATTAGCACAAGCAAAACAGGATAATAGTCTCCAAGAAATCGCAGTGGCTCATTACAACTTGGCGAACGCTTACCACAAATGGTCTAGAGTCGCGTTCGATGAAGACAAATTGGGTGTTGCGGCTATCAATTACCAACAAGCCCTAACACTGGCACAAAAGTTAGAGGCAAAGTACTTGCAGAGGAATAATCTGCTCGGACTGATTTCCCTCTATACCTACTCCGAGTCACTCGACGATGCCACGATACGCGTGAGCCAGTTAGAAGATCTAAACTTGGATTACTCTGGATACAGCAAACTCTCATACCATTTGGTCTTAGCAAGTTACAGCCACGCCATCGAAGATGCACCAAGCTTATTGTTCCATTTGGAGAACGCTAAAAAATATTATACGCAGCCCGATGGCCCACTTCCGGCCTACGCCTTGGATAAACAAAAAGAGGTGGCGACACTTTACGCAACGATGGGTGAATATGAACAAGCCTTTCACTGGCTAGATAGATACAGCGAACAAGCGATCGGCCGATACAAATCTCAGACTCAACAAAAAGTGAGAGAACTGCAGTCAGAGATAGAGAACAAACGTCTAGAGATAGAGAACCGCGACTTAAACAATCAAGTGACCACGCGCTTTTGGGTTGCAGCGGTAGCCTTGTTAATACTAGTGATAACCTTTGGCCTTCTATACCACCAACGTAAAAGAAAAGAACAATTCTATCAGTTATCCAACACCGATTTCTTGACTGGCCTTTCGAATCGACGCCATATATTTCAATGGGGAGAAGATCGCTTTAGCCAACTCAAGTTGTCATCCATTATCTTCGATATCGACCACTTTAAAACGCTCAACGATACCTACGGACACGACTTTGGCGATGCTGTACTTAAAACCATCTCCTCTATCGTTACCAAGGCCGCGCGCAGCGAAGATATTGTTGGACGTATTGGCGGCGAAGAGTTTTTAATCTTGCTACCAAGAGTCAATCGCCAGCAGCTTTCCCATATCGCAGAAAACATCCGCCAGCAAATTGCCATGCACCGATACAAAACACCAGATCATAAAGAGATCCAAGTAACGGCAAGCTTTGGCATTGCCGAACACCGAAATGGCTCGTTGTCCGATCAAGTCAACCTCGCAGACACCGCTTTATATAGTGCCAAGCGTTCCGGGCGAAATCGTAGTGTATTTTCAATTTGACGATTGTATTTTAGCCATCTAGACAGTTATCTTTCCAAACTTACACTCAGAAGGTATAATCTGCGCCTCATTTTCACAGACGAATAAAATTCAAACAAAAGAAGCGTTTGTGAACCAAGTTCTTTAAAGATTTTGACAAAGGGTTATCTATGAATCTTTCGGCTAAGACCGTCGTTGTGATTGCTATTGGCGCGGCACTTTATGGTATTGGTGGATTACCAATGTTTGGTATTCCCGTCTTCGCCAATACCACACTAAAACCTGCAATGGCCGTATTAGCGCTATTCTCGGTTTTATTTGGTCCATTGGTCGGCTTTTTAGTGGGGTTCATTGGTCACTGGGTTACCGATTTATTCGCGGGCTGGGGTGTATGGCTAACTTGGGTACTTGGCTCAGGAATTGTCGGCCTAGTTCTAGGCTTGTTCCCTAAAATCACTCAAAACCGCCTTACGAAAGGTGAATTTAGCCACAAAGATTTCTCTCTATTCGTCGTATTGGCCTTAGTAGGTAACATCGTCGGCTATGGCTGCTCTGCATTCCTAGATACGATTCTTTACGCCGAACCTTTTACCAAAGTCTTTACTCAGCTTTCTATTATCGCTGCAGGTAACACGATGCTGATCGCTGTCGTAGGTTACTTCATCCTAAAATCGGTTGCTAAACGCAACCAGCAAAGCCGCAACTTAACTGAGTCTTAATCATCAATGACAATTGAATTTTCTGACTTCTCTTTTAGATATGACTCGCTGGACAAACCAACGCTGAAGCATATCAATCTAAGGATAGAGAAAGGAGAGAAAATCGTCATTATCGGTCCAAGTGGTAGCGGGAAGTCTACCCTTGGCCAATGTCTAAACGGCCTTATCCCTCATGCCATCAAGGGGGAGAGCTCTGGGCAGTTGCTGCTTAACGGTCAAGACTCGACTTCGCTCGATTTACACCAGTACACCGAGCAAATTGGTACTGTGTTACAAGATACAGATAGCCAATTTGTTGGATTAAGTGTTGGTGAAGACATCGCATTCGCGCTTGAGAACCAGTTGATGTCCAACATCGATATGTACCCCCTAGTCAAAGCCACGGCTAAGATGGTGGAACTCGAAGATTTACTGACGCGCTCTCCACAAGATTTATCTGGTGGACAAAAGCAACGTGTCTCTTTAGCCGGTATTCTGGTTGACGACGTCGATACGCTTCTGTTTGATGAACCCTTAGCAGCACTTGATCCCAAAACGGGTCGCAAGACTATCGAGATCATCGACCAACTGCACCAAGAGACGGGTAAAACCATTATCATCATCGAGCATCGCTTAGAGGATGTACTTCATCGCTCTGTCGATCGCGTCATTCTAATGGACCAAGGTTCGATCGTGGCCGATATGACGCCTAACGAACTTTTAGCATCACCGTTATTAGAGAATCACGGAATCCGCGAACCTCTCTATCTCTCTGCCCTTAAATCTGCGCAGTGCCCACTAGATGAACTGTCGCAACGTGATGCATTAGAAAAGCTCTCGCTTGAGCAACTCCAGCCCTACTTTGATCATTGGCATGCAGAGCAGCCTACGCACGCAGAGCATAGCGATACGCTTTTATCCATTGATAACCTGACCTACTCATACGATGGTGAAAAGAATGCACTGGAAGGGGTATCGTTTGATATTCAACAAGGTGAGTTTGTTTCAATCTTAGGTAAGAATGGTTCGGGTAAATCGACAATTACAAAGCTGATTATGGGCGTCATTAACCCAGATCAGGGCTCAATTGCTCTCGACGGTCAAGAACTGTCATCGTTATCGATTTTTGAACGTAGCCAACAGATTGGTGTCGTGATGCAAAACCCGAATCATATGATTTCACATCATATGATATTTGATGAAGTTGCATTTGGTTTACGTAATAAAGGGCTAGATGAGTCTTCGGTTCAACTGAAAGTGACTGAAGTACTAGAACTATGTGGACTAAGTAAATATCGCAACTGGCCAATTGAAGCGCTCAGCTATGGCCAGAAAAAACGTGTCACTATCGCTTCGATTTTAGTGTTGGAGCCTAAGCTGCTGATCCTTGACGAGCCAACCGCTGGGCAGGATTATCGTAACTACACGGCAATGCTGAGTTTTATTAAGAAGCTCAATGGAGAGCTTGGTATCACGGTAATCATCATCTCTCATGATATGCACCTAGTACTTGAATATACCGACCGTTCTATCGTGATTTCGGACAGTAAACTCATTGCTGATGCGCCAATGACCCAAGTATTTAGTCAGCCAGCCCTACTCGAAAAGGCGAATTTAAACACAACCAGTTTGTACGATTTAGCAAAGAGGTTAGGTAAAACCGATATCAATAGCTTTATGCAGTACTTTATTCAACAGGAGCACCATGCCGCATGAATGCCTCTAAGATGAAGTTTGGTATTAGCTACGTTGATACTCAATCACCACTACATGGCCTAAACGGAATAACCAAATTCGCGCTATTTATGGCTTGGGTGACAGTGGTCCTAACGACCTTCGATTTGCGCCTTATCGGCCTGTTGATCGTATCAGGGCTTATATTACTCAAAATGACGCGCGTTCCGGTCAAGGTGTACAAACCATTATTAATCGGTACAGGTAGTGTACTGCTACTTAATGCGCTGTTTATGTTCCTGCTTGCCCCTCAGCAAGGCAGTGAATATATCGGTAGTACCAATACCTTGCTCGAACTACCCGGCAGTTACTCCCTGACTCAAGAGACATTGTTCTACTTGGTTACCGTAACGCTGAAGTATTTCAGCATGTTCCCGATTGCCTTGGTGTTTGTATTTACGACCCATCCGACAGAGTTCGCTGCAAGCTTAAACCGAATTGGTGTACCTTACAAAATTGCCTATGCAGTAAGCTTAACGCTGCGCTATCTACCTGAAGTCAAAAATGACTTTGTAAATATTATGCATGCGCAGCAAGCTCGCGGACTCGACATTTCAAAAAATACCCCGCTGATGCAACGCCTACAAAATGTCGCCAAGATTCTTGGCCCGCTAATTTTCTCAAGCCTAGATAGAGCAGATGAAATTTCAAACGCGATGACATTACGTGGGTTTGGTCGACATAGCAGCCGAACTTGGTATAGCGCGAAGCCACTAGGGCGTAATGACAAGTTGTGCCTAACTGCGATAGCCGTGATTGTCGCGCTGGCAATCGCCAAACGCTGGATAGACACTGAGCTGTTCTGGTATCCATTCTAATAAAAAGCCTAGGTTTGGAACCTAGGCTTTTTTATACCGTTTGCATCATCCTGGTCCAGACTAACAACAAAATCATCGCTGATGAAAGCCAAACCACGGTCGCCATCGATAGCGTGTTAACTAAGCTAAATCGATAGCTAAAATAGTAAACTGCGAGCAGATATCCTGCATAAGGTAGCAAAGAGTAAAGGCCAAACAGTGCCGTCTCTCTCAGTGCCTCCATACTGCGTTCCGTTCCAACCACATAATGAGCAATGAGCGCAAAGGTAGGAAATAGCGGTACTAAGCCCGCGATATAGAAGCTTTTACTTTTTGAAAGTAACGCAATCATTAATACCGCTGCAGAGCCTAAAAGGCACTTACCAAATAGAGCTAACATCGCAACCTTCTTAAGCCAAGTTCAAAAACAGTTCTTCATCGGTCATGTATTTGTGTTTCGCACTTAAATTACGTAAATGCATAAACATAAAATCAGGAAAGCCTGGCGCTAATAGATCATTTGGTTGCCAGACGATGCCTCCAACAAAGACATATCTGCCCTGTTTCTCTTCATTGTGCAGAGTATTGTTAATCTCAGTCGATAGTTCAGGTCTAACCCCCTCTATCACGCAAACAATCTGCCCTCTAGCAACACCAACAACACGTTTAACTAGATTTGCTTTCATTCCACATTTCCAAGCCTGACGCGTAGCTAATTCGAATCCGTGCTTACGCACCCCTTTATGAATATTGACGATGAGGTTCATTGCTACTCACTAATGAAAACAAACTTACCTCTAGGTTAGTAATCCCTATAGAAGATGACGACATCTCCATCTAGCCAAATTCTCACTGGATGAAAAACGAGACGAAATAAAAAAGTTAGCCAGAATCGGATATCTAACTCTTTTCACTCTTGCTTAACGAATTATTTTCATTCACATTGTCGTTACAAAAAGAAGGATGCATTATGAGTTCAGCAAGTTTTCTCCGATTGATCTGCCTTGCCGCTATATGGGGGGGATCATTCCTATTTATGCGTATTGCCGCCAATACTTTTGGCCCTGCTTATCTTATTGAATTTCGAGTCGGCTTTGCTGCAATCAGCCTACTTATTGTCTCTCTATTTCTAAGAAAGCGTCTCTCTTTTAGGCAAAACTTTCGACACTTTATGATCATCGGTCTTTTTAACACCGCACTGCCGTTTCTTCTTTTTGCTTACGCGGCGCAAACGCTCAATGCTTCCACACTGTCAGTACTTAATTCCACAGCCGCAATTTGGGGAGCACTGATTGGCATTTTCTGGCACAAAGCAACCCTTTCGTCAAAAGCGAGTGCAGGCATGCTTATTGGTGTTGTTGGTGTAATTACATTAGTCGGCATAGATGCAATAAATATTGGTTTGAATGCTGCCCTACCCATTTTGGCAGGGGTCATGGCGGCTTGTAGCTATGGCATCGCAACCAACTACACCAAGACGGCGCCCAAGATCGCATCATTTGATAATGCCCATGGCAACATGTGGGCTGCGGTGTTGATCATTCTGCCGTTACTTCCTTTTATCCCAATGAGGGGAGAGCCAAGCCAGCACGAAATCCTAGCTGTGATAGCACTCGGTGTCGTCTGTACTGGCGCCGCATACTTACTCTACTTCCGTTTAGTCGCGGACGAAGGCGCTGCATCAGCACTGTCTGTCACCTTTTTAATACCTGTATTCGGTATTCTATGGGGGTGGCTAATTCTTGATGAGCCTATTGGTTGGAATACCATAATTGGCACCACATTGGTGCTTTTAGGCACCATGATGGTGACTGGCTTTTCACCAAATCGTCTATTCGCTCGTAAGATGACGGCAGAGCAGCCTTAAATAGGGGTCAAAGTACGAGTGTCATGAACTGGCTATTCGGGTCTTCAGTATAGTCAGCGAAAGGATCGCAATATTCGAAACCATGCTTTTCGTACAAAGCTCTTGCTGGCGCAAAGTAATTCATTGAGCCCGTTTCTAGACTGATTTGAGTCATGCCTTGTTGGCGAGCATGATCTAAAACATGACGTAGCATGGTCGACCCAACCCCCTTTTGCCTTGCTAGAGTAGTGGTGCGCATTGACTTTAATTCACCGTGCTCGCTACTTAAGGCTTTTAACGCAACACATCCTAGTAGTTGTTCTCCCTGCCAACTGCTCCAAAAAGTGACTGTGGACTCTTTAAGAGCCGATACATCTAACGCATGAACACTTTCTGCAGGCGATGTTGCATTCATATCCTCTAGGTGTTCACGCAATAGGTCCAGTACAGCCGAACTTTCCAAGCGATCTTCAATTATCTTCATGTTTCCCTCCGAACGATTTGTAATGGAAACAGCAAACACTATACCACTTCTATATCGGTCATGATTCGAGGCTGCTGTACCACTATCCATTGCCGCTAACACCAACAAAGATCACATATGTTAATTCAATACGACAGACTGTTACATACATATGAGATCTAGGTCGGATAAATTTAAGTTATATTTCGATACATTTGTCATCACTAAATTACATAGTTATGACCAAATCACTCAACCAACGGATTGAAATATGAAAGAAGTTGAATTTCGTACTATAGATCGCTTGTTTATTAAGATGTCGATAAATGACAAGATCTGGGTCATCTTCTCACTGTTTTTGATTGCTGTTACCGCCCTAGCTGGTGGGCGTTACTACCAAACAATCAATAATATTGAGACACAAACGATTGTCGCTGCAGAGCAATACCTCGCTGGCGTACTGAGTCACTCCGATAGCACCGCGATTGCAGAGAGCAGTCAAATCGCAACCGTGTCACACTCAAGCAAGCCAAGTTATAGACAAGGCGTTGCCGTGGTATCAGCAACGCATTCTAGTGGGACAACCTATCAACTGACTTTCACCAATCCAAATGTCGAAGAGCTAGAGTCTCAGGCTTTAATCACTTTCGCTCTAAGCTATCTATGGGCTATCCCATTTGCGATTTTCTGCTATTGGGTAGCGACTTTCTTGGGTGGCGCTCTATGGGTGCTATACACAACGACACAACGCATTGGTGAAGGTGATTTAACATCACGCCTTGGTTTCCACCCTGGCCGTGATGAGTTTGGCACCATCGGCTGTGCGCTCGACAAAGCAATGGATACACTGACTGATCTGGTTGTCACCGTCAAAGACAATGCGACCACGTTGAGCGATACATCGTCTTCATTTGAGCAAGAGATGAAACTCAGTGAAACCCAAATCAGCCATCAATATGCTTCCCTTGATTCTGTCGCAACGGCAATGGAGCAAATGACGGCATCGGCGCAAGAAGTATCAAGCATTTCTCAGCAATCAACCCAGCAAACCGAAGACGACGCTGCTCATATTGAAAACAGCCATCATCGTGTCCAGTCTGCCATCAATGAAATTGGTAAGCTTTCCGACTATATTGGCCAAGCTTCCCAGTCGGTTTTAAGCTTGACCGATAACACGACCCAAATTAATGAAGTGATCACCACCATCAACGCCATTTCTGAGCAAACTAACTTACTAGCACTTAACGCCGCAATAGAAGCAGCTCGTGCGGGTGAACAAGGGCGTGGCTTTGCGGTAGTTGCGGATGAAGTTCGAACCCTAGCAGGTAGAACTCAAGCTGCGACGGTAGAAATTCAATCGATGATTGAAAAGCTTCAGTCTGAAACTCGTAGTATTTCTTCAATCACCGAACAAACCGTAAGCCAAGCGAAAACAAGTAGTGAGCTAGTCGCGAATATTGGCAGTGATGTTCAAGCGATTTCCGAGTCTGCCAAAACGCTTATGGATATGAGCATTCAGATCTCAACTTCGGCGGAAGAGCAAAGCTCCGTCGCCAATGGCATCGCCTCTGAACTCAGCGATATAAGAACCCAATCAAACACGATTAGAAGCGTTGCCGAACAGTCGTCTCAAGGCATAGCGAACTTGAGCCAAGCATCTCAATCACTTGCGGATGTACTCAAGCAATATCGAACTTAACTCTCGAAAATTAGGGCCTGCGGGCCCTTTTTTAGTGCTCAGTAAAAAGGTACACCCAAACCTATCGCCATAACTATACTTAAGTTAATTTCTAAGGTGGGACAAGGATGACGCAATGAGCACCTTATTACTTTACGTATTATTACTGAGCAACCCTGATTCTGGACAGTCCAGTTCTATTCCTTTGAAGTGTGAGCTTTTACACTCCGCCGACACGTTTTGGTTTTACAAAGAGCAGCTCGTATTCCAAAGCGATCAGTTTATTATTCTACAAAACTTTAAAGGCAGAACCGTCACCCAAGTCGATATGAAAACCGGGGAACTGATTAGAACCACTTATATCGGTGAGCCATACGATCCTAAATATCAAATCTTGCTCGGTAAATGCTTTGATGTTGAGCACACACTCAAAATGTGGCAGTTAGATGATGTCCCTTATGACAATTAGCACCGATGTTGTTTATGTTTTGCTAAAGAGATTAGAAGCACACAGATCACAAGTTATTAACATTTAGCACCTACTGCGTCGCCTTTGAATTAGTATATTTACTCGATTCAAAGGAGAACTATCATGGACGAGTTACTTAATGACTTTCCAATCACGACGGAAATTGAAGTGGCATGGGGAGAAATGGACGCATTACAACACGTAAATAATGCCGTCTACTTCCGGTATTTTGAAACAGCTAGACTCGACTACTTCAAACAAATCAACTTGCTAGTCAATCTAAAAGAGAGCCACATTGGACCCGTTTTAGGCCATACAGAATGTCGATATAAGCTGCCAGTCACTTACCCTGATACTCTTTTAATTGGTTCCCGAGTGAGCGACCTACAAGATGACCGCTTTACCATGGAATACCAAATCGTCAGCCAAAAACTGGGCAAAGTCGTAACAGTCGGAAGTGCGACATGTGTGATGTTTGATTTTAAAAACCATACTAAAGCGCTAATCCCTGAGCAGATAAGCCAAGCGATTATCAATACTGAAGAAAAGTGAGGCCTGCTGCCTCACTTAATGATAAATCAGAGGTAACGTTACCAACCGCGTAAGAATAACGATTATTTCTGTGGCTGTAGGGGAACTTACACGTCCGCACAGAGTTTGTTATGTCACAACTTCAGTAAGATGTTATATACTCCCCGCTTCGTTAATAACCTCATCAAAATTCTCAATGAACAAGAGCTTAATTACCAATATCATTGCGCTTGCGCTGTTAGCAGTTGGCTATCAGGCTGGTAACCAAATCGCCTTTTACGCAGGTCTATTTGCCTTTTCTGGTGCCATCACCAACTGGCTTGCTATTCACATGTTATTTGAAAAGGTTCCAGGACTGTATGGTTCTGGCGTCATACCTGCGCGATTTGAAGAATTTAAAGCAGCGATAAAGAACTTAATGATGGAACAGTTTTTTACCCAAGAAAACATCGACAAGTTTTTAAGCAAAGAAATGGTAGGCGGTAAGACACTAAATCTAGAGCCTGTGATTGAGAAAATCGATTTCAACCCAACCTTCGACTCTTTGGTCGAGGTTATTGCTAACTCTCAGTTTGGCGGAATGCTAGCGATCTTTGGTGGCACCGAAGCACTAGAGCCTCTCAAGCAGCCGTTTGTTGAAAAAATGCAGGCCGCAATTGTCGATATGAGTCAGAGCGATACAATCAAAGATGCACTAAAAGAACAATTTGAAGCACCAGCGATGATGGACGAAATAAGAACGAACGTTGAAAACATCATTGACCAACGCTTGAATGAATTGACTCCTCGTCTAGTCAAAGAGATGGTGCAGAAGATGATCAAAGAGCATTTGGGTTGGCTAGTCGTCTGGGGCGGCGTGTTTGGTGGCTTAATCGGTATTGTCTCATCCTTCATCGCTTAAGCACGACGAAAACTAAAAAAGGGAAGCGCATCGCTTCCCTTTTGCTATAACTTACCAATCAAATCAGCATTTACCCCAAAGCTGGTTTTATGCTCTTCGATAACCACCTCACTGCGTGTTTGGATAACACCAGGTAAGGTACCAAGCTTGGTCGACATGAAGTTCTGATACGCTTTCATATCTTTCACCCTCACCTTAATCATCGTATCGAAGTCGCCAGATAGAGAGTAACACTCTTCAATCTCAGGCATATCTGCCACAGCCTCAGCAAATTTTTCGAAAATAGAGAAACTGGTCTGGTCGAGACGAATATGGATAAACACTTGCACATCTAAACCCAATTTCTCTGGATTTAACTCGGCGTGATAACCTTTGATATAGCCTTCTTTTTCTAATCTTTTGACTCGGTCAGAGCAGGGAGAAGTGGTTAAGTTAACTTGCTTTGCTAACTCAACAATAGGAAGTCGACCTTTCAGATTTAAGGCACGGAGAATTTCGCGGTCGATTCTGTCTAGTTCCATTGACGACTCATAAGTAGATGTGAGTAATAAAGCACTATATTAAAATAAAAGTGCGGCTGTACTTACATCTGCGCCAAAATTAACAAGAATTTTGTGAAGGTTAAGCGATTTTCACGCCAGAGAATGCACCTTGCTGCGGTGAGACAAGCTCAGATTTAGCATTGCAAGCACGGCAATAAGCGTGCTTTTCCATTTTGACGTAGTGGTCGCCTTTAAACACGGTCGAAAAAAAACAAGCCATCGATTTAAGCACCGAATCATGCTGCTCCTCACAACGTTTCAAAACGATCTTATGCGGGGTGTTTTTATTGCAGCAGTGGCAGTGCATTTGAGGCATTTTTCTCTCTCCGGCTGAAATCAGGGTTCCTGATAGTTGACATATTATGTAAGGGAGAGTTCCCGCCCTTCATACTTTAGTTCAGAAATTGTGACATCTGTTCAATTAATAACCTCACCTCTCTAAAAAAGTGAGCTAGAGAACCGAGTAGTAAATACAACAAAGCCCCGCTAGGCGAGGCTTTGTATAACGACTCATTATGATTTAGTCGAGTTCAGCTAACTGCTTTTTGAATGTGGCATGCTGAGATTTGACAGTCGATTCTGGTTCACCTGTCATCAAGCTTACAACAACGATTGATAGCGTTGACAAGATGATCCCTGGAACGATTTCGTATACATCGAACCAACCACCAGAAAGCTGCTTCCACACTACGATTGTGATACCACCAACCAGGATACCTGTTAGTGCACCATTGCGGTTCATACGCTCCCAGTACAAGCTAAGAACTAGCGCAGGGCCAAATGCCGCACCAAATCCAGCCCAAGCGTATGACACTAGACCAAGTACTGAACTATCTGGCGTCATTGCTAGAATAAGCGCAACGATTGAAATGCCAATAACCGCGATACGGCCGACCATGACAATTTCTTCCGACGTCGCATCTTTCTTAAACACTTGCTTGTAAAAGTCCTCTGCCAATGCAGAAGAAGAAACAAGCAACTGAGAATCCGCCGTACTCATTACCGCCGCTAGAATCGCAGCCAGAAGAATACCTGCAACCACTGGATGGAATAGTGAATTCACTAGCAGCATGAAGATTTTTTCACCATCATCCACGCTGATACCTGAATTATTCACATAGATCAGACCAACTAGACCGACAAGCATTGCACCAACCATAGACAGACCTGTCCAGATAACTGCGATACGACGTGCTGTCGTTAGATCACGGTTTGAACGTGATGCTTTAAAGCGCGCTAGGATATGTGGTTGACCAAAGTAACCTAGGCCCCATGCAACCAATGAAATGATTGCAATCGCGCTCAAAGGTTCGCCTTTTGAGTCATTCCATAACGTCAGAAGTTGAGGGTTGATAGCCGACAGGTCATTGCCTAGTTGACCTAAACCACCTTCCATTGCTGTGATAGGAACAATAAGAAGCGCAGCTGCCATCAGTAGACCTTGAACCAAATCAGTCCAAGATACCGCTAGGAAACCACCAAACAATGTGTAAGAAACAACACAAACTGTGCCAATAATTACCGCAGTGGTGTAATCAAGACCAAAGACCGTTTCAAATAGTTTTCCGCCTGCAACCAAGCCTGAGCTGGTATAGAAGAGGAAGAATAGAAGAATGAAGAAAGCAGAAATTACCTGAATCATCTTTGAGTTGTCGTTAAAACGACGAGATAAGAACTCTGGTAGGGTTAACGCGTCCGTTGTGATGCTGTACGTACGTAGGCGTTTCGCTGTGATTAACCAGTTCAACCAAGTACCCACTAGCAGGCCACCCGCAAGCCAGAAAGCTTCAATACCAGCCGCGTAAGCATAGCCTGGCAAGCCTAATAACAACCAACCACTCATATCCGATGCACCTGCTGAAAGCGCTGCCGGCCAAGGGCCTAACGAACGACCACCTAAGAAATAGTCACTTGAGCTTTTCGTTCGTTGATAAGCAATAACGCCAATTGCAAGCATCAGAATCAGATACGCAATAAACGTGGCTGTAATAGCAAAGCTATTTTCCATTTGATTTGTCCTCTTTTAAAAGATCGCCTTCCCTGAATGCCCTCTTGCGAGGGCAAATCATTGAAGATTAGTGAGTTTCAGCGCCAAGTTCTAACAAGGTCGCATTACCACCCACTGCTGTTATATTTATAGTTCTAGTACGTTCGGTAATGAACCTAAGCACTAAATGTGGATCGTGAGCGACAGGTATGCCAACAAGATCCGTTTCAGACGTTAAGTTAACGATCGCGCCTGAACGTTTTGCCAATTGTCGGTTGATACTCCTTTCAACCTCAGGGTTACCTACATAACCCACACTGCGTACATCTGAATCGAGAAGCTGATGGTAAGCATCTAAAGCAGCAAACTGTACTAAGTTGGTAGGAAGTGAAGACTGCACGTACGCAGACTCCAATACTTGGCTAAACTCTGTATCATCACTGCACAAGATGACGCTATTACCTGAGATAAGCGCAGCCGTTAGCTGAGCCATAACAGCGTATGTAGTTTGTTCTTGAGAGCTGTCTTGAATCACTAGAGCAACACCACGTCCTGCGGTGTATAGTTCGTTAGTTTCCCCAGTTGGACCAATCAATTGATGCTTTTCCGCTAGCAGCGCTGACGCTTGCTCAATATGATAAGAAACAACAGAAGCTAACTCAGGCTCTACTTGCTGTAAGGCCTGTTTAAAAGCGAGCAAACACTCACTCTTAGAATCAAAATTGGTTAGATTCCAGTTTTCCCACGCTGAGAAAGCATCAGAAAAACGTGTTACTTGATGAACCATACTATTTCTCCTTGCTCACTAATTAAGAAAACTGCATTTGAGTAAAACGGTATAAATAATGAGGACCACCTGCTTTCGGTCCTGTTCCAGAAAGTCCTTGCCCACCAAATGGCTGCACACCGACCACCGCACCAACTTGGTCACGGTTGATATAGCAATTACCTACTCGAGCGTGCTTTTCGATCCAGCGATAAGTCGTTTCATTACGGCTATGAATGCCCATCGTTAAGCCAAAACCTGTGTGGTTTATTTGCTCAACGATTTGCGTCAACTCACTTGCCTTAAATCGTACGATATGGAGGATCGGGCCAAACTGCTCTTCTTTAAGGCATGAAATATCGCGGATTTCAAACGCTGTTGGTGCAACAAAATCCCCATTTGCATGCTCTTCTGTTAGAACTAACTGAGCCACTTTTTTCTCGCTGCTCGTCATCGACTCAATATGCGCTGATAACTTCGCTTTTGCAGTAGCATCAATGACTGGCCCAACATCCGTTGAATGGAGGTAAGGTTTGCCAACGCTCAGCTCCTGCATTGCACCTTGAATCAAAGCAACAATGCGATCTGCAATGTCTTCTTGTACATACAGCACACGCAGTGCACTACAACGCTGACCTGCAGATGCAAATGCAGAGCGAATAACATCACGTACCACTTGCTCTGGCAAAGCAGTACTATCAACGATCATCGCGTTCTGGCCACCGGTTTCAGCAATAAACGGTACAGGCGCTGCGTCACGCTCTGCTAAGGTTTGATTGATTCGTTGAGCTGTCGCAGTAGAACCTGTGAAGGCCACACCAGCAATGGCAGGGTGAGAGGTCAATGCCGAGCCAATTTCTGCGCCACGCCCAGTAAGTAACTGAATGCTACCTGCTGGGAAGCCAGCATCTAACATCAATTCAACAGCGCGCGCCGCAATCAGGGTCGTTTGCTCAGCAGGTTTTGCCACAACAGTATTACCCGCAACGAGCGCTGCTGTTACTTGACCTAAGAAAATTGCCAGTGGGAAGTTCCACGGGCTAATACATACAAACACGCCGCGCCCCTGACGTGACACATTACGCTGCTGGCCATCAAAGCCTGTAACTTGCAATTGGCCGAGTGCATCCACTTGTTTTGCGTAGTAACGACAGAAATCGACGGCTTCACGTACTTCGTCGATGCTGTCATGAATCGTCTTACCCGCTTCTTGGTGACACAAAGCAACCAACTCAGCTAAGTGCTCTTCAAGAAGGTCAGCTAAAACCTCAAGTTTTTCGGCGCGAACCTGTGATGGCGTGTTGCTCCAATCAGCAAAAGCGGCATCTGCACCTTCAATCGCCTCGGAAACATGATCAAGGGTTGAAAAAACTACCTGACCGACATTGATGCGGCGATCATAAGGCGCTGTTACTGGCTCAACATTCAAGTTTGCCTTGATCATGCTTTCGGCGTGGAACTGACCATTAATGATAGGGCCTGCGGTCCATTCTTTATCGAGGAAGCTCTCCACTTCGTGTTCAAATGGCTTTGCTTCACTTTCGATGTCTACGTTGACACCAACCGAGTTCTTACGCTCAGCGAAAACCGCAGGAGGTAGCGGTATCTGCGTGTTGTTAAACGTATCAAACGCATTGAGCATGTCGACCGGATGCTCAGTTAGCGTTTCTACCGGACAACGAGCATCGACCAAGCGGTGAACAAACGAACTGTTCGCACCATTTTCCAGAAGGCGACGCACAAGGTATGGCAACAAGTCTTTATGGCTACCAACCGGCGCATAGATACGAACAGATTGCTGGTACGCTTCCATTGCATGGTTGTACAGTGAGTCACCCATTCCATGTAAGCGTTGGAACTCGAATTCTTTATGGGCAGCCATCACAGCAATCGAGGTTACAGTCTGAGCGTTGTGGCTTGCAAACTGAGGGAAGATATTACCGCGCACATTTTCACTCAGTAGGAAACGAGCACAGGCAAGATAAGAAACATCGGTGGCTTCTTTACGAGTGTAAACGGGATAATCGCTGTAGCCAGCTTGTTGTGACCACTTAATTTCGCTATCCCAGTACGCACCTTTTACTAGACGTAGAGGGATCATATCGCCCTGCTGTTTGGCTAAACCATTCAGCCAAACCAAAACAGGTAATGCGCGTTTTGAATAGGCTTGAACTACTAGACCAAACTTACCCCAGCCTTGAACAAGTTCACTGCGATATACCTTCTCAAACAACTTCAAAGAGAGCTCTAAACGGTCAGCTTCTTCCGCATCGATGGTAATCGCGACATCTAGCTCTACCGCTCGGCGCAGAAGCTGTTGCAATGTATCGTATAGCTCAGTCAGTACGCGTTGTTCATTGGCGACTTCATAGCGAGGGTGAAGTGCAGACAGCTTAATAGACACCGAAGGTGCAGGACTCTTATCTTGAGCGTAATCATCTCGGCCTACCGCTTCAATGGCCATCAAGTAATCTTTGAAGTACTTGTTTGCATCTGCCGTGGTTAGCGCTGCTTCACCTAGCATATCGTATGAATAGGTGAAACCTTTATCACGCATCGCGCGACCGTTTTTTTGCGCTTCAGCAATGCTACGACCCAATACAAATTGGTGACCCATTACCTTCATGGCTTGGTGCATCGCTTTACGAATCACTGGCTCAGACATCTTATTGACTAAGCGATTCACTGCACTAGCAGGACTTTGAGATTCATTTTCAGACAAGCCCACCACTTTACCTGTCAGCATCAGTCCCCAAGTCGAAGCGTTAACAAACACAGAGTCAGAATTTTTCAGGTGTGATTTCCAGTCGGCTACCGTCAGTTTGTCACGAATAAGAGCATCTGCCGTTGCAGAGTCTGGGATGCGCATTAACGCTTCTGCCAAACACATCAGCAAAATACCTTCTTGGGTATCCAAGCTGTATTCGAGTAGCAAGGCATCAATCATTTGGATTGATTTTTTGTCCGCTCGAATGGCTTCGATTAAGCGAGTGGTTTTATCCGCTATCTGAACTTTTTCTTCTTCGGTAGGTACGGCTAGTGGCAGAAGTTGCTCAAGCCATTGTGATTCGTCCACCATATAAAGTGGCGAGATCAACGACCAAAGTTTATTAAGCGGCTGCTCAACAAACTCAGCGTTCAACACATCAGTCGCTGTAAACATGCGTTTTCCTCAATCTCACACCTGAAATCATTTCAGGTTTCTACAATGGCTTGCAGTGTATTTTGAGCTCGAGAAGATTACTTGTCAAAAACTCCGAGTTTTTTGCTAAAAACTCTGATTATTAACAAAACAAAAACAGAGTCACACTCAAATAGGCAATATATTATATGGTTAACGTTATAGAATTTAACCGAATTGTTTCTTATATTGAGAGGGAGACATTCCTTGGAGGCGGGAGAAAGTATGAGTAAAGGCGCTTTGTCCGGAGAAACCCGTGAACTCAGCGACCTGACCTAAAGTGAGATTACCTTGCTCGATAAGGTTCTTAGCCATATCAATACGCTTACCTAATACATACTGATGAGGGGTAATACCCATTTGATCTTTAAATAGAGAATGGAACTGGCTTTCACCTAAGAAAATGCTCCCCGCGAGCTGAGTCACCGAAATTTTCTGACTCAAGTGTTGCTCTATATAACGGTCAATCGCCTCAAGATCGAAACGCGACTCCTTACGCACCGCCTCAAAAGCAGACATATGACGCTGTAGCAACGCCACCACCGTATCGTTACAAGCTCGACTCAGCAGCAAATCATCCGGACTAGACTGCATTTCCGCCACTAACATTTGAATCAGCTTTTGAATCTGACCATCGAGCTGAAAATAGGTTTCTTTCTGATTCAGTTCGTTAAGGCGCTGAAGCATTAAAGGGTCATCAGACGTCGCTAACGGCATGTTAAGTACCAATATATCCGACTGACCAACCACGCCCCCAAATGCATGACCACTGCCTGAAGTCACAACACACCCCTGACCTGGCCCGACTAAATTGCCATAGCCACTAACTTCAAACTCAGCCTGCCCCTTTAAACCGATCACAACTTGAGTGTAATTATGGTCATGGCATTCCATATAAGATGGCAACGTCACTAATTGAGCCGGACGAGGCGACAATTCTTTGGCAGTTTTTTGCTCATTCAGTGATTTTGGCGAAGGTGACATAACGGAACACAATTAATAAAGTCGTAGATATAGCCATGTTATACCAAAAGTGAAGTAACTCGAAATTCAGCAACAAATCAGCGGCCATTTACCGCTAACCTTGCGTGAAATCTCTTATGCAACTTCGAACCGAAGTGTTGAAAAAGTCATCATTTTGATACTGGGAAGAATGATCAAGCGCACATAAATTACGGCTTATGTCACTTCTATTCACTTAACTTAATCTCGATCTCCATTCTTTACTTGCATATTTCGTCATTGGGCAACAGAATCAGTATAGCTATGTAAGATTTATCTTTAGATCAGATAGTCTTAGCCGTACAAACTCTCATTGTTAATATGAGAAGAATGGAAAAAATAGACCCTTTTGAGGCACTGAAGACAGGGAGTGTCAAAAGTTTGTCTTTTCCCTTTGCTAAACGTGCATACGATGGATATGTGCACTTAGTTAAATTTTTACAAGTAATTTAAACGTCATATAGTTTGCAGGGAATTATGATCACACGTCGCATTCCAGCGCTTTTGCTTGCGCTAAGCCCGGTTTGGGTTACTACTTCGACTTTCGCAGAAGAATCTGTTCAAGCAGATCCAGTCGCTGAAATCGAAAATAAATTAGAAAATAAAGAAGCGGAAATCAGCACTATGGCGTCAGAGTATGACTCTGAAGCCGACCGTCTGCAGCAGCTTCAAAACGAAAACAGTAAACTAAAACGCAGTGAGCAAGAGCTAAACGCTAAACGTAATCGCACCAAATCTGCATTGGATAAGCAGTATGGTCGTCTTTTAGATGATCCAGACATTGATTTAGTCTCTTTCCAAAAGGCTTATCAAGACGCTTGGTCTGAAGTAAAAGAAAATCAGTCTGAAATGCTTGAGAATCAACAAGCGATGACAGAAAGCAAAATGCGTCTATCGCAAGTTAAGCAGAAGCAAACTCGCCTAAACAGCGAATACTCTTACCTTAAAGAGCAAAAAGTTGAAGCGCGCGTTAAACGATTAGAAGCTGAGCTACGTGAAAGTGATGTCCTAGAAACAAGCTATAAAACGACTTGTTCAGCGACAATGACGTTAGGTGAATGTACTAGCCAAGGTCAGTACTTAACCAAGCAAAAAGCGGTAAAAGCGTTTAAAGCGAAGTTAATGGACAACTTAACTGAATCGAACATTGCCAAGCAAAATGCAAAAGGCGTTCAACTGAACGTTCACGTTCAAGAGAGCCAAGTGATTCGTTCAGGATTTGAAGGCAACAACAGCTACTTCACACAAATGCAATCTCAGCTTCAAGCTCGTCCTGAAGCGTCTGCAGCGTGTAAGCTACTTAATGTCTCAACACGCTACTGTCTAAAAGGCAGCGATGCAGCAACGACTAAGAAGCAAGATAAAAACTGGGTAAACGTTACGGTTCGTTCTGACCAATACGAAGATAACGTCGTTATAAACGGTATTAACTACGGCAGCACACCGGTAGAGGTTGTTTTACCACGTGGTAAACACCAAGTCACAGTATCTAAAAACGGTTACCAAACATACAACCGCACCATTACTGTAACGTCAAACGATACAGTTTGGGTTAAGCTACGTCCAAGTGGCTAACCGTTGAAATATCAACCGGTTTCACAAAGATGAGCTAAAAACGCCACTTTATCTTAAGTTAGTTAACGATAACTTAAGACAAAGTGGCGTTTTCGTTTAGAATGTACCGATTAATCAGTAAGAAGATGTAGAAGAAAATCAATGCGCCTAGGTTTATCTGCCCTTTTGTTAGCATTATCTCCATGTTTACTTTCGCCTTTAGCAATCGCGGAAGAAGCACCCATGTCGATCACTGCTATCGATGACCAATTGTTCTCCAAGCACGATGAGCTACGTAACGCTCAAAAGGCATTAAAAGAACAACAAAGCGTCGTTGACGAAAAATCTGACCAGCTCAACGCTCTAGAAAGAGAGACTCGAACTCTAGATAAGACGTTCTCAAAAGCTAAATCCTATCTTGAAGATACCTACGACAAACTCGAAACTGACCCAAGTGCAGACATCATTCGAGCACAAAAGAGCTATCAGGAAGCGTGGTCTGGTGTAAAACAGAATCAAAAAGCTCGTCTTGCAGCAGAACAATCGCTAACAGAAACTCAAGCCAACTATGATTCTCAACAGCGTGAAGTTGATGCAATCACCAAGGCAATCGCTGATTTACAAAATGATAAAACCCATGCTCGTGTTGAGCAGCTTAGAGAAGAACTCAAACAACCTCAGCAGCTTTCAATCAGCTTTACTAACCGTTGTGACTCTTCGCTAACCCTCGCTCAGTGTGATAAACAAACTCAAGCGCTAGCGCTGCAAAAAGCGGTTAAGCAATATCGTAGCGAATTGGTAAACCGAGTTTCAGAGCCACGTGTAGTTGAACGTAATATTCACGATGCCTCTCTGAATATTCATATCGTCAAACACACCACAACAAGCAGCGGTTTCTATGACGGCGAACGTTACCGTACACTCATGGACGTTGAACTCGAGGCTCGTCCAAGTGCAAAGACAGCGTGTGATCTGCTTGGTGTTGATACTCAACACTGTTTTGAGCCTGGCATTTTCGATACTGAGCCTCAATTCGAACAAGAAATCGCATGGGTAACTCTGGCCATTCGTTCCAATGTCTACGGTGATAGTGTCACTATTGACGGCGTTAGCTACGGAAGTACACCCGTTGAAGTAATGCTCCCTATCGGGATCCATAACGTAATGGTGCAAAAGGAAGGCTACAAAACCTTCAATAAGCCCGTTACGGTAAAAACAGACTCGTCATTACGCGCTAACCTAATTGAGAAATCAAACCCTCTCAATGCTGGAGATAAGTTTGCCGACGGCATGAAAGCCCTAGGCAAAGGCCCGCAGTTAGTCGCAATCTTAAATGGCACTTACTACATTGGTGAGAATGCATCGAATCAAGTTCACCTTGATCATGCTTTCGGCTTTGGCGTTACACCAGTTACGGTGAGTCAGTTTGCAAGCTTCGTTGAACAAACGGATTACCAAACCGATGCTGAACTGAAAAACACGTGTACCGCGTTAATCAAAGGTGAAGTGACTCCTGTTGAGAATAGCCATTGGCGTGACCCTGGCTTTAAGCAGTACCCGAACTCCCCTGTCGTTTGTGTGAGCCAGAATGACGCTAAGGCCTACACCAACTGGTTACGCAAGCAAACAGGCGCACCTTACCGTCTACCAACTGAAGACGAATGGGAAATTGCTGTACGTGCAGGAAGCATAACTAAATATTGGTGGGGTAACGATTTCACACCAGGCGAAGCGAACACGGGCTGGAGTGGCACGCCTTGGTCGAATACGAGCACTTCACCTGTCAGCGCCTTTAAACCTAATCAGCTCGGTATTTATGATGGCGTAGGTAACGTTTGGCAATGGACGAGCAATCCGCAAGGCATTGCTAAAGGCGGTGCATGGAACTTCTCGCCCGATATGGCAGCGGCAGATAAACAGCTTTTCCTATCACGCTCTTCTGCAGCTAACTATTTAGGCTTTAGAGTGGTTAGAGACATTCAATAAGGGCGAGTGAAGGAACTTGTTTCCATAACTCCCCTTACAAAAACAAAAACGCCGCTGAATTCAGCGGCGTTTTTTTATGGAGCTAAACGGTCAATATGCCATTCATCTTGCTCTCTAGAAAATAAGAAGCGGTCATGCAGGCGGTGTTCACCACCTTGCCAAAATTCAATGCTTTCAGGTCGGATACGGTAGCCACCCCAAAAGCTTGGTACTGGAATCTCACCTTTTTCAAATTTCTGCTTAAGCTCTAAAAACTTCCCTTCCAGAACGCCTCTTGCAGAGATTCGGCTACTTTGCTTACTGGCAATTGCCGCAAGTTGGCTGGCCTTAGGGCGAGAAGAAAAATACTTCATATTTTCCACAGCAGATAACTTCTCTGCAATACCCGTAATATGGACTTGTCGCTCAAGAGGATGCCAAGGGAAATGCAGGCTTACTTTCGCGTTACCTTCAATTTGCTGCGCTTTACGGCTGCCTAAATTGGTATAAAAGACAAAACCCTGTTTATCGACATCTTTTAGCAACACGATACGCTGGTATGGTTGGCCCGTAGCATCTACTGTCGCAACAGTCATGGCTGTAGGGTCTGTCATCTTCGCTTCGATCGCCTGTTTTAACCACAAGTCAAACTGTGCAATTGGATCAGCCAATAAGTCTTTTCTTCGCAAGCCACTTTTGGTGTATTCACGACGAATATCTTCAAGCTCCATCTTTTATTTCTCCTCAGCGAAATTTTTTTGAAGATTGTGCGCTCTTAATCAAAAGAACTCAAGTTCAGTTACATATTTGTCGGCCATTTAATAACTGACAAGGATAAAAATATGAGGATATATCATCTAACCCTGCTATTCTTACAGCAAATCCTTAACATTTTGTTAGATGAGTAATAAAATCAATAAAATAAAGCCAATTTTCGAGGAACACCCATGAGCAAAAGCAGTTATGACAAACTAACTCCCAATGAGTTGGAATATGTCGATGATAAAACTGCCGCATTACTACTCAATACCCCTAATAGTGCACGCATTATGCTATGGGTAATGGTGTTATTTTTCATTCTCGCTGGCGTATGGGCGTCATGGGCTGAAATCGACAAAGTAACCGTCGGACAAGGAAAGGTCGTTCCCTCTTCTCAAATTCAGGTGGTACAGAACCTAGAAGGCGGTTTAGTTAAAGAAATACTCGTGCGAGAAGGCCAAAATGTAACCAAAGGTCAGCAACTACTGCTTATCGATGATACGCGTTTCCGCTCTGACTATCGTGAGCGCGAGCAACAAGTGGCTAACCTTACCGCTAGCGTTTTGCAGCTATCCGCTTCCCTTACCAGTGTTGAAATCAACGAAGATTTTGATGAAAGCAATTGGCAAAACAACGTAAAGCTTAACTTTAACAAGCTTGCTTTTCCGCCTGTACTTGATGAACAGCAACCAAATCTGGTCGCACGTCAGCGCGCAGAATACCGTCAAGATTTGAACAAACTGCGTAACCAAATTTCGCTTATTGACCAGCAAGTAAAGCAGAAGCAACAAGATCTCGTTGAGATCAAAGCTCGCGTGCGTAACTTAAGAGATGGCTATAACTTCGCGAGAAAAGAGCTAGAGATCACTCGCCCTCTTGCTGAAGAGGGAATCGTGCCGAGAATCGAACTGCTTAAATTGCAGCGACAGGTCAACGATACCCGCCGTGAGCTCACATCCAGTGAACTAAAAAGGCCGGTACTCGAATCAGCAATACGCGAGTCCATGCTTAGCCGTATCGACACTGCGCAGAAGTTCCGTTCTGAGCAGCAAGAAAAACTGAACCAAGCACAGGACAAACTATCCTCTTTGACTGAGTCAACCGTAGGATTAGAAGACCGAGTTAACCGTACCATAGTGACATCTCCTGTCACGGGTACTGTTAAGACACTTAACGTCAATACGGTTGGTGGCGTTATTCAACCAGGAATGGATATTGTTGAAATCGTTCCAAGTGAAGACACTCTGTTAGTTGAGGCTAAGATCGCCCCACAAGACATTGCATTCCTGCGCCCAGACTTACACACAGTCGTTAAATTCAGTGCCTATGACTTCACTAAATACGGTGGCCTAGAAGGCACACTTGAACACATCAGCGCGGATACAACGACGGATGAAGAAGGGAACAGTTTCTACTTAGTCCGTGTAAGAACAAAAGAAACCAGTTTAGACAAAGATAACTCATTACCCATTATTCCGGGTATGACAGCATCTGTGGATATCATTACAGGTAAACGTACTATCTTAGAGTACCTACTTAAACCAATCCTCAGTGCTCAAAACAATGCATTAAAGGAATAGCGTTCATGACCATGTCACAACGATTTGTAGCCAAGGAACAGCTCGCGTGAGACGGCGCCACTGGCTAACGCCGGTAATAGCACTTTCACTGCTGTTACTTTCATCTACTGCGTCATTCGCCCTCAACACTCAAGAGCAGCGATGGGTAGACGCAGTAAAACGAACGTATGGCGATCGTGCGGGCAAACGCGTGCAAACTTGGCGAAATGAAATGTCTCAGTACAAATCACTTTCCGAGCGAGACAAGCTAACCAAAGTGAACAATTTCTTTAACCAGCTTTACTTTGTTAACGATATCAAGCTGTGGGGAAAGAACGACTACTGGGCAACACCTCTCGAGTTTTTAGGCAGTAATGCTGGTGACTGTGAAGATTTCACCATTGCCAAATACTTTTCCCTACTTGAACTCGGTGTTTCAGATCGAAAACTTCGTCTGGTCTATGTTAAAGCCATCGAGCTCAATCAGTTTCACATGGTACTGGCTTACTACTCAAAACCGAGTGCAGAGCCGATACTATTAGATAACATTAATCCTCAAATTAAGAAGGCATCAGCTCGACGAGATTTATTACCGATATACAGTTTTAACGGTAAAAACCTTTGGCTGATGAAGTCTAAAAATGGACAACTGGCAGGGAAGTCATCAAGATTAAGTCTATGGAATGACCTCCGTGCCCGCGAGAAATCGCTTAAGTTAAACAAACCAAAAATTAATTATGATGAGTAGGCAATATGACTCTATATAAACAACTTGTCGCGGGAATGATTGCGGTTATTTTGATGCTATTGATCTCAGTGTTTATCATTGAGTTCAATACCACTAGAAGCAACCTCATTCAACAGCAACGCTCTGAAGTGAACAACACTATTAACACCGTTGGTTTAGCGCTTGCGCCTTACCTTGAAAATAAGGACCAAGTCGCCGTTGAGTCGGTAATCAACGCGCTGTTTGATGGCAGTAGCTACTCGATTGTTCGTTTAATTTTCCTAGATACAGGGGACGAGATTCTGCGCTCCTACCCTATCAAGCCTAATAACGTGCCGAAGTGGTTCACTCGACTAAACCTATTTGAAAAGATCCATGATCGACGCGTTGTAACCAGCGGATGGATGCAACTTGCCGAAGTTGAAATCGTCAGTCACCCTGGGGATGCCTACACCCAGTTATGGCTTGCATTTGAACGTCTCGTCATTGCGTTTTGTTTAATCATGCTGATTGGCTTGTTTTCTATCTCATTCATTCTTAAACGTGCTCTGCGTCCACTACAGCTCATTGTTGATAAGATGGAACAAGTGGCTCGTAACCAATTTGGCGATCCGTTACCTCGCCCAGCAACTCAAGACCTTATCTACGTGGTTGATGGCATCAACAGTATGTCAGCTCAGTTAGAAAAATCCTTCAAAGCCCAAGCTAAAGAAGCCCAGCAATTACGTGAGCGCGCCTACATCGACCCTGTATCTCAACTTGGTAACCGCGCTTACTACATGAGTCAACTTAACTCGTGGATTGGCGAAGGCGGTATTGGTGGCGTTGCGATTCTCGAAGCTAGCTTTATCCGTGAACTGTATGATGACAAAGGCTACGAGGCTGGTGACGGTATGGTTCGCGAATTAGCTGATCACTTGAAAGTGTCGCTGACTTCTCCGAATGTAACGCTGGCGCGTATTTCTACTGAAGAGTTTGGCTTTATTCTACCTAACATGGAAGATTCCGAACTTAAGCTAGTTGCAGAAAGTATCGTTACCTACGTGCAAGATATCAATGCAGACCCAACTGGTATGGCAACATCAAACCTAGCGCTTGGTGTGGTTTACAACAAAGCCTCAACCAACTCTACCTCATTACTCACCATGTTGGATAATGCCCTAGCAACAGCTAAATCCAACCCTGAAATGACATATGGCTACGTGACAGGCGAAACCAACGATAGTCTAATGGGTAAACAACAATGGAAAAACTTGGTGGAAGAAGCCATCAGTAATGACTGGTTTAGTTTCCGTTTCCAATCAGCGAATAATAGCTGGGGCCAACCATATCACCGCGAAGTTTTCTCTGCGATTGAAAAAGATGGTGAACGTTACAGTGCCAACCAATACTTATTCGCTCTAGAACAACTTAATGCCAGCCACCTATTTGATGAATACGTGATTGAAGCCATCGTAAAACGCCTAGAGTCAGGGGAATTTAAAGAGCCAGTTGCGATTAACATCGCTCAGAGCAGTATTTCTCAGCCTAGCTTTATTCGTTGGGTGACTCAGTTACTTAATAAGCATAGTTCTGTCGCTTCGTTGCTCCATTTCGAGATCCCTGAAAACTGCTTTATTAACTCACCACACCATACAGCCCTTTTCTGTAATGCGGTGAGAAATGCAGGCTCAGATTTTGGCGTTGATAACTATGGTCGTAACTTCCAGTCTCTTGACTACATTAACGAGTTCCGCCCTGCGTATGTTAAGTTAGACTACCTGTACACTCACCATCTAGATGATGAGAAACAGAAATTCACTCTAACGTCGATTTCTCGTACCGCCCATAACTTAGGGATTAAAACTATTGCATCTCGTGTTGAAACTCAGACTCAGTTAGATTTCTTGTCTGAGCATTTCATTGACGTCTTCCAAGGCTTCATCGTAGATAAATAACAACTATATAGGTATAGCATGCAGGACCCGCTATTAAACTCTCTTATCTACGTTAGTCGATACTATGGTTTAGCGAATTCACCAGAAGCGCTTATTAATGGCTTGCCACTCTCAGATGGCAAGCTAACCCCGTTTCTATTTCCGCGCGCCGCAGAGCGCGCAGGCTTGGTGGCGAAAGAAAATCGCTCATCATTACTAGAGATCTCTCAGTTAGTGCTACCCGTTGTTCTTATCTTGAAAAACGGCGAAGCATGTGTGCTAAACAGCTTCAACGAAGAGAAAACCGAAGCAGAGATCGTTACTGGAGAGTCAGGACTTGTTCCGATTTCAATCAGTATTGAGGAACTCAATCAACTCTATATTGGTCGCTACTTCCTAGTAAAAAAACAGTTTCGTTATGATGAGCGCTCACCAGAAGTTCTCAAGACTCGCGAGGGTCACTGGTTTTGGGGCACTATTTGGCAGTCAAAACGCATTTATCGTGATGTACTCATCGCTTCGATTCTTATCAACTTGTTCGCCGTCGCTGCACCGATGTTTACGCGCTTGGTCTACGATAAGGTTGTACCTAACTTAGCGTTTGAGACTCTATGGGTACTCGCCAGTGGTATCTTCGTGATCTTCTTGTTTGACCTAACACTCAAGCTGATGCGCAGTTACTTTATTGATGTCGCAGGTAAAAAGTCCGATATCCTAATATCATCCAAACTCTTTAGTAAGGTACTAGGCATTCGAATGGAGGCTAGACCTGCATCGGTTGGTGCTTTCGCTCGCCACCTTCAGGAGTTTGAGTCGATTCGTGAGTTCTTCACCTCAGCAACGATTGGCTCATTGATTGATCTTCCGTTTGCGATTCTGTTCCTCGTCCTGATCTGGTTGATGGCCGGTAACCTAGTGATCGTGCCAATCGTAGGTGTAGTGATTCTGATCATCTATTCACTGCTAATACAAGGGCCATTACGTCACACCATAGAAGAGGGCTCTCGCCTTGCTTCACAAAAGTACGCTAACTTAATCGAGAGCCTTTCTGGCCTAGAAACCGTTAAGTTGTTTGGTGCTCAAAGCCAGTTCCAGTTCCGCTGGGAAGAGGCAGTTGCGCACATGGCAAACTGGAACATCAAGAGTCGCCGCATCACCGACGGTATCCAAAATACTGCAGGCTTTGTTCAACAAGCATCAAATGTGGGCATGATTATACTTGGCGTATATTTGATTTCAGAAGGTGACCTAACTATGGGTGGGCTCATCGCGGCTACCATGCTTAGCGGCCGCGCCATCGGCCCAATGGTTCAACTTTCATTGCTTTCGACACGATACAATCAAGCCAAGTCGTCTATGACTATTATTGAGCAAGTGATGCAAATGCCTGATGAGCAAGAAGAAGGTAAGCGCTATATTCACCGACCAATTATTCACGGCAAAATTGAGTTAGAGAAGGTGACTTTCCACTACCCTGACTCGCCAATTGCATCTGTTCGCGATTTAAGCATTACGATTAACCCTGGAGAAAAAGTCGCTATCATTGGTCGTATTGGTTCGGGTAAAACCACACTTGAACGCCTGATTATGGGTCTTTATAAGCCAACAGAAGGCCATGTTAGGATCGACGATACTGACATCGACCAACTCCATCATATCGATATTCGCCGTAACATTGGCTGTGTACCGCAAGACAGCCAACTGTTCTATGGCAGCATCCGTGACAACATCACTCTCGGGCGTCCACTAACGGATGACCGCGACGTACTTGATGCCGCAAACCGTGCTGGTGTGACAGTATTTACCCAGCAAGATCCTGCAGGCTTAGAGCGCCAAGTCGGTGAAGGCGGTATGTTGCTTTCTGGTGGTCAACGTCAAGCAGTAACCATTGCTCGTGCTCTTTTAGGCCGTCCACCGGTCCTGTTAATGGATGAGCCGACGAGTGCGATGGATAACCGTTCAGAAATGCACATTAAACAGCAACTGGCTCAACTAAAGCAGAGTGAAACTTTGATTCTAATTACCCACAAAACGTCAATGCTGGATGTGGTAGACAGAGTCATCGTTATGGAGAAAGGTTGCGTTATTGCAGATGGCCCTAAAGCCGATGTTCTCAACAACCTTAAACAAGGTAAAGTGAGAGCGGTAAACTAATCTGCGATTTCCTACTTCAAAAAATAAAGCCATTCGAGTTACCTCGAATGGCTTTTTCTATTTGGTTAGGAATATAAGGTTATTAGTTAGTCGCGCAGTTCGCTACGCCAACTTCTTTCCAAACGCCCCATTCACCTGACTGCGCTGGATCATCACCTTGGGTCCACCACTTCGCTTCCCAAACTTTTCCAGCCCAAGAAACTTGTGCACCACCGTTATACACCGAACCTGATTGCCACAAGTTGTCACACAGCTCACCGCCAGTAGATGTCTTCGCGACAACCACTGTAGTCGATGCAGAAGATTCAGCTTGTCCATCACTTACAGTTACAGTGAAGGCTAGCGAAGTATCTTGAGTATATTCAGCAGCAACAAAACTTACTGTTGCGCCATCAACCGTAGCAGTAAGACCTGCAGGAAGGTTCCATGTGTAAGTTAGGACATCGTTATCAGCATCAGTTGAAGCAGAAGCATCAACAACAACCACATCACCTGCATTTACGTTAGCTGGTGCAGTCACTGAAGCAACTGGCGCTTCATTTACTGGTGGTAGGTCTTTAGGGTTAACCGTAACAACCACAGTGTCAGTTGATGTCGCGCCTTCGTTGTCTGTTACAGTCAGCTTAAAGCTTAGCGTTTCAACTTGAGCGACTTCTGCTACATCAAAGCTTGCCACAGCGCTGCTTGCTGAACTTAGTGTTACTGGAGTTCCAGAAACTTGCGCCCATTGATAGCTTGCGATTGTGCCATCGGAATCACTTGAAGCACTACCATCAAGGCTAACGCTCGCCGGACCAACAACTGTCACATCAGCACCCGCATTCGCGGCTGGATCACGGTTTAGTGGTGGACCACCAGCCAGACCTTCATGCATCGAATTTAGGATGTCACCGTTATCAGCATCAATTTCCCATGAGAATAGACCCGCTAAACCTAGGTTACGTACATACGCGCCCTTTGCTTTCACTGAGCGGTCATCATCAAACGTAATTAGCTGACCTGTAGTCGGGTTCCATACCCAAGGAGCCTCAGCTTGCGCGTCATAGCCGTATTGGAAACCATTGATACCTTGGCTGTTGTCACCCAACATGAATGACTTAATGCCTTTGTAATCAATAACACCGTCTTCCCACACACCTTGTGCAGTAGAACCTTTCAGCTTACCGTTACCAACACCAGTCATAGGATCAGTTGGATCTGATAGTGTTTCTGGCATCACGCCTTCCCAACCACGGCCATACATGGCAGCACCAAGAACAAGCTTACTTGCAGGAACACCTTGTGCTAGCAGTAATTGGATACCGTTGTCAGATGTGTAGGCAGGTCCTTTGTACGCTTCACCATTTTCATCTACACCAGTACCGTCACACTGACCTGGGCGCATAAAGCTGCCACAGTACAACGCTGTTTGGTGACCCACTACATTGTTCCAACCACCATAGAAATCGTATGTCATGGCAAAGATGTAATCCATGTACTGAACTGCATCAGCGTAATCAACATCTTCGATCTTATCGTGACCAACGCCAATTGCAGACGTTAGCTCATAAGTACGACCTGTTGACGCTTCTAAGTCATCAAGCATCGCTCTTAACTCTTGCATCAGTGCAATGTACGCAGGGCCATCGTTTACCGGATCACCTAGATTAGCCGCCGCGCCTCCGCCACCTGGGAATTCCCAGTCAATATCCACACCATCGTAGAACTTCCACGTCGTTAGGAATCGCTTAACTGACGCAACAAAAGTATCTCGGTTCGCTTTGGTAGTGAAATCAAAGAAGGGGTCAGAAAGTGTCCAGCCACCAATTGAAGGGATAATTTTTAGATCAGGGTTACGCTGCTTAAGTGCCATAAGCATCGCGTAGTTACCTTTGATTGGAGAGCTATATTCATGCCCAGCTTGCGGGAAGCTCTTCTGGTAAGCAGCCCACGGATCATGGATAACAACTTCGTAATCTGGCACGCCCTGACAGGCTGTCATCAATGCGTTGTAGCTATTGCCACCAACAGACTTAACCGATTCGTTAGGACCACAGATTGGAATGAAGCCATATAGAATATGAGTTAGGTTGTCGGCTGGTAGGTTGTCTACCGTGTACTCACGGCCATAGATACCCCACTCAACGAAATATGTACCTACAACGGTATTAGGATCTGTGTTGTAAGATTTGTTGTTCGGGTCGATGTTCATCGTCAGTGGTTTTAAATGTGACCCGTCAGTATCCGCTACTGTCACTTCAACCGGAGCACTGGTGCTACAACCCGTCGCATCACACGCTTCGATGGTCATTTGGTACAAACCACCTTTGCCATATTTAAATGTCGCATCCGTTTGACTACCACTGATTGGGCCGGTTGCCACTTGTGTACCATCAAAGTAGATTTTGTAAGTGTCGCCTGTCGTACCACTCCATTGGTTGAACTTGATGGTGATACCAGCTTCTTCGTGATACTTAACCATTTGGTTGTAACCAGAGGTTGTTTCCATGGCGAGTTCAATCTTAGAAAACTGCAGATTGTTCGATCCATATACATCAACACTCGGTGCTGTCGGAGCGGCTATCGCTGCGCTTGATACTGCAAGTGCAATACTGGCAGCGCATAAATTCATACGATTCATACCTATTTCTCTCATTCCTTGAATGTTTGCCCTAACGTTGGGGCTAAGTCTGCTTTCGACGCACGAAAACATCCCTTTCAGTATTTAAGAGACTTTTTTTTTAGATGAAAAAAATAAAAACTAATTACGAGGCAAGGTCAAAAAACAGTTGGAGGTTATCAAAATGTTACATTGCAACTTGAATGTTGAGTCAAATTTTATAAATCCTGACATTGGTAGAATAATTTAGATAAATCTGTCACTTAGGCAGGTGGTCTGGCTATTTGGAATGGAGTTAACAAAATAGAACACTGTTACAACCGCCGCCGTAACAGTGTTGCTAGCGGCACTACTTAGATTTGAAACGAGCGGTAAAGTGGCGCAGAACGGGAGGCTCATAGTCAAAAGTTAAGCCTTTTAGTGCATGAGCACGTTGGTTAAGCGCAATAATCGCATCAGCAATATAGTCCATATGATCATTGGTATAAACGCGGCGCGGAATGGTTAAGCGCATCAATTCAAGCTCTGATTCCTTTTGCTCTCCTGTTTCAGGATCACGACCTAACAGTAGTGAACCAATTTCTACTGCTCTAATGCCCGCTTCAAGGTAGAGCGCGTTACATAGCACTTGCCCCGGAAACTCTTGAGCAGGAATATGAGGCAGGACTTTCGCTGCATCGACAAAAACGGCGTGACCACCGGTTGGGTACTGGATTGGAACCCCTCCCTCTCGCAAGCGTTCACCCAAATACTCCACTTGGCTAATTCGATAATGAAGGTAGTCTTCATCTGCCCCCTCATAGAGACCACGGGCTAAAGCCTCCATATCACGCCCCGCCATACCGCCATAAGTGACAAAGCCTTCCATTGGCACGCATCGAATACGTACCGCTTGAAACAACTCCTCGTGATCGCGAATGCAACATAACCCGCCGATATTAACCAATGGGTCTTTCTTAGCAGACATAGTTAGCATGTCACCATATTGGTACATTTCGCGGATGATCTCTAAAATGGATTTGTTTTGATACCCCGCTTCACGCTGCTTAATGAAGTAAGCATTCTCACAATAACGAGCGGAATCAATCACAACCGGAATATCGTTTTTACTCGCGATTTCATACGCCGCGCGCATATTGGCCATTGAGACAGGCTGGCCTCCTGAGCTGTTACAAGTGACAGTCGTGATAATCGCGCAGATGTTTTCTGCCCCATACTTGGCAATCGTAGATTCAAGCAGCTCTAAGTCAAAGTTACCCTTCCAGTCATAAGGCGTTGTCGTATCAAAAGCATGCTTATCTACGACGTTAATTGCCTTACCGCCATTGAGTTCAATATGACCTGCAGTTGTATCGAAATGATAATTGGAGATAAATATGGGATCTTTACCACCACGGACTGTTTGCATACGTTCGATAAGCGCAGGGAAAAGTATCTGTTCCGCTCCTCTGCCTTGGTGAGCCGGCACGGTTAACTTATAGCCAAAAAAGTGCTCAACTGCCGCGCACAAATTGTAGTAGTTGCGACTCCCAGCGTAGGACTCATCACCCATCATCAAGCCCGCCCATTGATTATCGCTCATGGCTCCCGTGCCTGAGTCAGTAAGAAGGTCAATGTAGACATCATCACTACGCAGTAAAAATGGGTTCAGTCCCGCTTGATTGAGTGCTTCCACTCGGTCGTCCCAAGTTGTCATTTTAATCGGTTCAACCATTTTGATTCGAAAGGGTTCTGGAATACGTTTCATCACTCATCTCCTTAATGATTGACTCCCTTTAACTTTAGTTGATCACCGGTTCGAATTAGGCGAAACCTTGCTAAATGCACTAAATCACCATCGTGAGTAATAAGAGCAGTTATGAAAAATTGATGAATTTTTCCAACTTCTTACATTTGAATATTGCAAAGACTCTTTAAGCTAGGCACTCTCTCTGGGTTAAGTGCCTGTTTATTAGGAAACTCAAAATGAAAATTAAAACAACACTACTTGCTATGGCTGCGCTAGGCTTTAGTGGCTTTACTACTGCTGCTGTTACTATTGAAATCCCTGACACTGTTGAAGTGTTAGTTGCCAACGACGCACAACCAGAACTTTCTGGCGGTTTTTTCTCGGCGACAAAGACTCTTACCCTACCAGATGGTAAAAACCAAATTCTGTTCACCTACAACCCTTACTTTGATCAGGGTAAAGATCGCATCATCCTAGAGAGTGACCCAATCATCGGCACGTTTACCGCGACAAACAGTGAATTGGAATTTGAACTTCCTACCTACCGTAATGAGCACGATGGTTCGAAGAAAATTCGTAACTTAGAATGGAATCTGAAGGATAAAAGCGGCCAATCCATCTCCGTTAAACAGGACAAGTTAGTCAAAGATGGCATGCAAATTGGACGTAATCACCAAATTGAGCTTGCAGAATACAACCGTAAAGGTGGTATTGCTGCCGTTTCAACAGCAGCGGTTGTTCCTGTAACCTTACCTGCTACTCTGCCAGCAGATGGCAAAGCAGCAAACACCACAGCTGAAGAAATGCTGCATTTTTGGTATGAAAAAGCGGACGCTGAGACACAAGCGAAGTTCAAAGCTTATATCAATAGTAAGTAATGACTATAAAGGGCCAGCGTATTCGCTACGCTGGCTCTGCTAAATACTCACAGCCAGTTGAGATTCGATAGCAAACTTCTCGATTGGCCGAGATACAGTCAAATACCTGCCTATCTAACTTTCCATCGTCGACTAATTCTTCAAGAATACGTAAGGTTTTCTCAAGAGATAGCCCTGCTCGATACGGCCTCGACTGAGTTAATGCTTGGAACACGTCAGTCACCGCAACCAAACGACTCGGACCGTCAAGTTGCTTGGCCGTCAAGCCTAATGGATAACCCGAACCATCAAGACGCTCATGATGATTTGCAGCCCAGTCAATCACTAAAGAATCTTTAAACATGTTCTCTAACGCATGACGAGAATCCGTGGCATGACGCTTAATACAGCAATACTCATCGTCGGTTAACTGATCAGGCTTGTGTAGAATGCTACTTGGTGTCTTTAGTTTGCCAATATCGTGAATAAGTCCGGCGAGATAGAGCATCCGACAAGTTTGAGGAGAGTAACCAAGCTTACCCGCTAAATACTCTGCCAAACGCGCCACGTGATTCGAGTGCTGATAAGTAAATGAGCTTTTTGCATCAACGATTTGAGCAAACAACTCGGCGACACAAATCGATTCCTCCAGCCCAGTTTGCGATCGATTAGCGAACGCATGAACAAATTGAGACGATAAATTTTCTATGTGCCGTAGCTCCATAGAAAACCAAAAATCATCACAAGTCAGCAGCTCATTCATCGATTCAACGATGGACGGATTGAATATAGTGCCAGCATTCGCAGACAACTCAGCAGCAATATATCTTTTGCTTTCTGAAGTCACATTGCCATACGAATCATAAGGACGAGAGCACTGTAGGTAATCAACTCGATCGGCTAAAAAGATCAGCGCTGAGAGTTGCTTATCATCATCGCTAATATCTGGAATCTCTGAAAGCTGCCGCCAATCAGTATGATGATAAAGAATAGGGATAGCGAAATGATTTAAAGGCTCACACGCCTGAAGCAGTTCATAGCCTTTAATGCAGTGGCGCTGAGTCTCTTGTGGGATAAATGAGGTGAGTAAAACATCGAGCTCACTATTTTCTGATACGCCGCAATCGTGGATTAAACCTAATGCAAACGCTTTATGCGCTTTCTCCTCGCTCCACCCCATTCGCATAGCACAGCTATAGGCTATGTAAGCGACTCGGTGGCCATGATAGATTTCATCGTAACCGACGGCATCCAGAGCATAAGCGATTTCAAACAGCACGCGATGCATATCGACACATACATCTTCCTTGGGAAATTCCATACTCACGTTTTTGTTGTTATATAAATAATTATTATGCATTTAAGGGTATACGAAAGAGGCCTCCATAGACCATAGATTATTAATGGTTATTAACAGAATTGTGACTTATGCAGCGTGAGACATTTTTTTCGTGCCAGAAATAAAGCATTTATACAACAATACGTTATGGCCATCACTGTTAGAGTTTGTTACGTTTAGTGTTTAAAACTGTAGAGGAAGCCATATGTTCACTGAAAAAATAGACGATGAACTTTCGCTCGCGTTAGTCCAAGAATCATTCGCTCATCAATATGCTTCACTGGTGTGCGAGCAAGTTGACTATTTGTCGAAATGGCTCGCTTGGCCTACCCACTGTCAAAGCGAACAAGACTTCCGTCACTTTATTCAGCGCGTACTACACGAATACGCCGAAGGAAAGTCAATGACCTGCGCAATCGTCTATCATGGAGAGATTGTCGGAAACTGCAGCTTTAATACCATTAACTACGATACTCTCAGTGCCGAAGTCGGCTATTGGCTCTCTCAACGTCACCAAGGTAAAGGTATCGTTACCCGTATCGTCAATCACTTAATCAATAAAGCATTTAATGATCTCGGTATGGTGAAGGTGCAACTCTCAGCCGCCGTAGATAACCAACCGAGCCGCCGTGTGGCAGAGCGAGTAGGCATGACGTTAGAAGGCATACTGACCAACCAAGAAAAAATTGGCGAGCGAATTCTCGACCATGCCATCTATGGTATTAAGAAAAAGCCGACAAGCGATACGCTCTAGTTGATGCTCAGCACAGTTTTAATCCCCTAAGCCATTGCTTCCCATAGCGTATGCTAGCATTGCGCCGGATACAATCATGGAATGAATAACATGCCTTCTGTAGCTAAACTGCTTTTAATCGTTATCGCGCTCGGTGGTGGCTTTTTTGCCAGTGATATCCTGCACTGGATCAATACCAAAAACGACAAGATTTCTCTCGAAGAGTATTGTTTGATTACCACCCAATCTTGCACGCAAGGTGCAAAGACTGTGCAAGCGGACAAAGACACCAGCCAACCACTGGTCCCAACCGTTGTTGAAGTCGACTGGCCAGAAAGTTCTAGCGAACAATTGTTGATTTCCTTGCAAGGTTACGAAATGGATATGGGTAAAGTTGTCTTCAAACTCGATAAAAACAGCAATGGCAAATTCTCTGGACAGGTGATTCTTCCTGTATGCACAACTGAAGCCATGACTTGGTATGGCACAATCACCGATGGTGCAGAAACACTTAAAACATCTATAAGGATGGAAAGATGAGTAAAAACTGGACTCTTATCTTAATCGCAGCCTTTGCGCTTGGATTCGGACTGAAAAGCTACCTAGATCTTCAAAACGAAACGACGCCAGCTAGCGAAGACTCTTCCGTGACTCTTTTTGGTGAAAATAACCAAGCGGTATCGCTGTTTGATCCTAGTGACGAACGTATTCGCGTGGTTTACTTCGGCTTTACTCGCTGCCCCGATGTTTGTCCAACCTCTTTAGCGATGCTAGCAGGCGCACTCAACCAAGTCGATCAAGCGACCAAAGCTCAGTTTCGCCCTATTTTTATTTCGCTCGATCCTGAGCGCGATGCCGCTGCGGACTCCTATAAATATGCGCAGTACTTTCACCCTATGATTGAAGGCTTGTCTGCACCGCTGGATGTTACCACTCCGCTGGCGCACAAATACGGCGTTATCTTTCGCAAAACCGAATTAGAAAACTCGGAACTAAAATACACGCTCGACCATAGTTCGTATTTCTACTTCCTAAAACCAGATGGCACGTTAATCACTAAAGTGCCACATACTTTGACTCCAGCCCCATTGGTTGAAGCCTTTAAAACTATTACTTCAAAAGGTTAGTTACAATGAAACTTAAAGCCCTAATTTTAGCCACGCTAGCATTAAGCCCACTTGCACAAGCGAAGATGGATATCATGGCGCACCACGCCTATGCACGTGCAACCCCACCTAATGCAGCAACGAGCGCTGTTTTTGCTGAGATAATGAACCGCAGTGAGAATGCTCGTTATATCGTATCTGCATCAACAGATGCCGCTGGCAAAGTCGAGCTGCATGATGTGCTTAAAGAAGGCGATGTGATGAAAATGCGCCAAGTTGAACGCATCAAAATCCCAGCAAAAGGTAGTGTCGAGCTCAAACCTGGTAGCCTGCACATCATGCTATTTGACCTGAAAAAGCCACTGGTTGAAGGCGAAGAAATCGATGTACAAATCACTTTTGCTAATGGTCAAAAGCAGACCTTTACCGCACCAATCAAGAAAGTGATGAGCGGAATGAAGCATCATCACTAAACAATACAAGGAGGTGGGCAAACGCTCACCTCTTTTGCTATTATTGCTACGCAAACTAATTCCAATAGCTTAGGAGAATATGATGATTGTATTAAAAACCCACCCGGCATACATGGTGAAGCAACGTTAGAGCTAACGATTACTTATCGCTTTCCTAACCTTCCTTCCTATTTGCCCGGTGTAACTAGACCGGGGTCAAAAGACCCTAAAAGAATTTCTGCAGGTTAACTGCAAACTTGGGGCAACCATGAATACAAATACAGAAATGCCTATGTCATTAGCGACACTTGGCTGGAATAACCTATTCCAACAACAACTCACATTAGACGACCTAGAAAACGATCATACGATCGCGAGAGTAACTGAACATCACCGAAGCATTTATAAGCTTATGAGTGAGCAAGGTGAAATTCAGCTTGATATTCACAAGTCTTTACCCTCGATGACCGTTGGCGACTGGCTAATTCTCGACTCCAATCAACGCTTTGGCCGTCTACTTGAAAGGCAATCACTCTTTCATCGCAAAGCCGCTGGCAGCAAAATTCACGAGCAACTGATTGCCGCTAATGTGACAACGTTATTTATCGTTTGTTCGTTGAATGATGACTTTAACCTAAGTCGAATTGAGCGCTACCTTGCTATCGCACATGAAGCAGAAGTAGAGCCCGTTATCGTCTTAACTAAAGCGGATTTAACCGACAATGAAAGTGAACTTCGCGCTCAAGTTCAGGCACTTGACCCATTGCTAATGGTAGAAAGTCTAAACGCATTGGACAAAAACGAGTGTCAAAGACTCACAGCATGGTGTAGCGCCGGAAAAACAGTCGCCTTTATGGGCTCATCGGGCGTCGGAAAATCAACCTTAGTCAATAGCTTGTTAGATCAAGATGCTCAAATGACTGGCGGCATACGTGAAGATGACAGCAAGGGTAGACATACTACGACAAGTCGCTCACTGCACTTCTTGCCTAGTGGTGGTGTACTGATTGACACTCCTGGAATGAGAGAGTTACAGCTCATTGATTGTGCGGATGGTGTAGCAGAAACATTCTCCGATGTTGAAGCATTTGCTGCACAATGCCGTTTTTCGGACTGCCAACATCAAGATGAGCCGAAGTGCCGTGTACGTGAAGCGATCGAATCGGGCGAACTCGAAGCGCGCCGCCTGACCAACTACCTTAAGCTGCAACGTGAACAACAACGCAATACAGCGACACTTGCCGAGCAACGAGCCTCTTATAAACAACTGACTAAGTTTTACAAAAGAGTGCAAGAAGAAAGCCGTTCTCACAAGAAGGGCAAAGAATATTAATCATATTCTGCATCATTAAAAAGGGGCGTTACGCCCCTTTTTATTTACATCAAGAACAACCATCAGAAAACATAATTACAACATAAAAACAACAATAGGCGTTATACAGCAACCTTTAATGCTAAATTTCAAATAATTCTAGACACATAATTTCAGGGCGATAGTATACCCCCTTCAGTTTTCAATAACTGAAATGACTACAAATCTATAAAACAATTCATTGTAGGGATAACTATGCAACACAACTCACTTATTGCACGCTTTGCTCGTGGCAATCTGGTTTTGCAAATCCTAGCAGGCATCTTATTAGGTGTTGGTCTAGCGATTGTCTCACCAGAACACGCTCAAAGTGTGGGTTTACTTGGAAGCCTCTTTGTAGGCGCGCTTAAAGCCGTCGCACCGATTCTCGTCTTTATTTTGGTAGCTGCATCGATCGCTAACCAGAAAAAGAACCAGCATACCTATATGCGCCCTATCGTCATACTTTACCTTTTTGGTACGCTCGCCGCTGCTTTGACCGCGGTAGTACTTAGCTTTCTTTTCCCGACGACATTGACACTGGTATCTGGTGCAGAAGGCGCAACACCTCCTCAAGGCATTGCTGAAGTACTAAACACCTTACTGTTTAAGCTTGTCGATAACCCAGTTAACGCTCTTATGAGTGCGAACTACATCGGTATCCTTGCTTGGGCTATCGGTCTTGGTCTTGCTCTACACCATGCTTCAGGTACAACGAAAGCCGTTTTTGAAGACTTGAGCCACGGTGTCTCTCAGATCGTACGCTTTATTATTCGTTTAGCACCATTTGGTATCTTTGGCTTAGTTTCTGCGACGCTAGCGACGACAGGCTTCGAAGCACTTGCGGGTTACGCTCAGCTTCTAGCAGTACTGCTTAGCGCAATGGCGATTATTGCTCTAGTCGTTAACCCAATTATCGTTTTCGTTAAAACAGGTGAAAACCCTTACCCATTGGTTCTTCAGTGTATTCGCGAAAGTGGTGTCACGGCTTTCTTCACTCGCTCAAGTGCAGCAAATATCCCAGTTAACATGGCTCTTTGTGAGAAGTTAAAGCTAGACGAAGATACGTACTCAGTATCTATCCCTCTAGGTGCAACGATCAACATGGCAGGTGCAGCGATCACTATCACGACACTGACGCTTGCTGCTGTGCACACTATGGGTATTGAAGTCGATCTACTGACTGCACTTCTATTAAGTGTGGTAGCAGCGGTATCAGCTTGTGGTGCATCTGGCGTTGCAGGTGGTTCACTACTGCTGATCCCTCTTGCGTGTGGCTTGTTTGGTATTCCAAATGAGATCGCAATGCAAGTGGTTGCGGTAGGTTTCATCATTGGTGTGGTTCAAGACTCTGCAGAAACAGCACTAAACAGCTCAACAGACGTTGTGTTCACTGCTGCGGTATGTAAAGCGCAACAGAAGAAAGCTGCAAAATAACTGTCGCTTAGACTCCAAAGTAAAAGGCCTAGTATTTCTACTAGGCCTTTTTGTTTTGTGGCTATTTATTCATTGTATAACAACACTCTAAGTCGTAATCTTCACCACTCTTCGCTGTATACGCTTTAGTTTCTGTACACGCTTTTGGTTTACCCTTTTCGTCCCCTCTTACCACGCTAATCCAGTGACGCATTGCCGAGATCTCAGAGCTCTCTTGAGGAAACATAGTGCATGTTTCTAGCTGAATATCGTCGATTTCAATCAGCTCAACACAACCAGTACCTTTGTTGCGACCAAACGTTAGTTCTACGTGGCTGCCTGTACCATCTCGGAACAGAATAGACGTAGGTTCCTCTTTCTCGCCGCTGTAAGCAACAAATTGTTTGTTACTCTTCAAGCCGCTGTGCGTGCCATCTTTGAAGTAAGCAACAAGGTGACGATAATCTACCATGTATGCAGTCACTTCCTGATGAGAACCATTCTCTAGCGGGAACATACGGTCAAGTAGCTGCTTCGCTTTAGTTTGTTTTTCTGAAGATTGCTTCGAGTTCGTTTTTTCAACCGCGAAGACTGCTTCAGCGATAAATGGTTTGTCTTGTTTTTGGATTTCTGTTTTATCGATAGTAAGCATGTTCATAGTGTTTCCCTCGCGGACTGTTATTTCAAAGTAATGGCACATCTTTATGTCCTAGAGCAAAGAATTCAAACTTGAGTTGGGTTGTTTTAAGTTTTGTGACTTTGCTTACTTTCTATACTAGTGAATTTTTTACTACAATTTCACAACAAAAATTTTACAGTGTGAATTTTACAAAATGCCAGTGTCAAAAAGCTTAATTCGACAGTCCCATTTTTTAGGGACAAAGATTAGAAACCTTAGGAAGCGTAATCACTTAACTATGGAGGACCTTTCTGCACGCTGCATTAGAGTCAACCCAGAGTACGCACCGTCGGTTTCTTACCTATCTATGATTGAACGCGGTAAACGAGTTCCAAGTATCGATATGCTGGAAGTCATCGCCGAAGTATTTCAAAAAGACCCCGCCTGGTTTCTAGACGATGAACCCGAGCAGGCAGATATCACGCCGGACAAAGGAAACCGTGGCGGGATCAGTGGAATGGCGCTCGAGCCAAGTTTCCTGTTCTCAAATGATATCCTACAAATTGCCATTCCTGAGATGCTCTCTCAAACTGGGATTACAGGCAGGCAATTTGCTCACCTTTTAATTCGCGCTCACCAAGAAAGTAACCAGAACCACTTTCCTGATCTTGAACGCGCCGCCGAAGAAGTCGGACTAAAACGCCTCAACCTATCGGCTGAAGATTTGATGGATATCGCTCGTAGCCTCGGTTTAACGATTCGCTGGATATCTCGCCCGCCAAAAGACGTTGTCGATGAGCTTGGCGTCAGCGCGAAACAAGTGGTGACGTCGTTCTTTGAGCCTCCTGGCAGCATCTATTTGAATGAAATCCTCAAGCAGTACCCAACTCGATTAAAGTACGACCTTGCGGTGTACATTGGCCATTGTGTCCTGCACAGCAAAGAAGGCTTAAAGAGCGTCCTTTCGGTCGGTCATGCCAATAGTTGGGAAGAGCAAGGACAAGTCTCACCAAGTTCAGAGCTCAACTCTCAAGATATTTTGCAAGCATGGCGAGACTTTGAATCGAGCTTTTTCGCTGGTGCGCTACTATGCCCTAAGGTTCCTTTCAGGCAGCTCCTCGACCGTAGTGGCTATGAAATCGATGTACACCTAAAAGCTGGTGTTTCCCCTTCCGTCGCAATGCGTCGTATGACCGTGGTATCCCCATATCCACATTGGCATTACTTTGATGCCTATGGACAAAACAAGCTAAAAGCGGTGTACCGAGGTAATGGCATTCCACTCCCGTGGGGAAATATGCGCAAAGTTAATGACCCATGCCAACACTGGGCAGTATTTCGTCGCCTGTCAGAGCCTCAGCAAGGCAGCTCTGCACAGATATCTATTCTTAATGTAGGCGATGAACCAAGAATCTATTGCTGTGAATCTGTCAATATGACTGATCCCGCGGGTAACAATCGAGTGCTATGTGCCGGTATTGATTTGAATCCAGCCATTGATGCTCAGGGAGGGAATTCGTTAGAGCTAGCTGAAGAGCTTAAATCACTCTGTGTTGGTAATGGAGGCAGCGCTGCGATCCCTCGTCATATTCAGAAAGAATTCACGACGATCGCAAAAATCCTCAATATTAACTGGATTGAGCGGGGTATTCAGACAGACGCGAGGGTTATCTGTTCTAGAGGCGCTGTGTGCCCAAGAAAGCCAAGTTGTTACAATGGTTGTGAAGACGAGACAAGCCCGATTATTCTCAGCTAACTACATTCAAGACGCCAAAAAGAAAAAAAGCCAATCACAAGATAGGTGATTGGCTATATATAAGTGTGAACAAATTAGGTTCACTAACAACGTCAGTTGGCTAGGTGACCCTCGGCTTAATAAGGGTCAATCTACATAAAGCAGGATGCGTGCCAACTTTCAAAACTCGCTAACGGCTTTATTTTTGGTGGTTTTTTAATCCATTTCATAAAAACAATGCGCATAACAAATTTTCATTTTGCAAATTGCCGCAATTTACAAATCCCATCCGTTGCAAAATGCAATTATATACTCTCGCCGATTTCGATCTTATAGCCGAGATCGATCGTTTCTAGCCAATCGGTTTCACCTCTTAAACGTTGAATGAGTTGCTCAGCAGCAATTCGACCAATCTCTTCACGTGGTGTAATGACTGTTGCCAGCTTGGGAATCATGGTCTGGCTGATATCGTGTCCGTGAAAACCCGCAATAGCCATCTGCTCAGGAACTTGAATTCCCCTACGTTGGCATTCGAATACTGCACCTATCGCCAAATCATCATTGGTACAAACAATTCCATTCACGTCCGGATGTTGTTCAACTAGCTGCCCTAAAAGGCGAGCGCCTAACGTAAATGAGGAAGCGTCTTCCGTTTGCAAACTTACCACTCGATTGCCTGCAGCCTCCATCGCTTGCTGATAACCTTCCATCTTCAAACGAGTACGCTCATCCATACGAGCGGCAAAGTAAGCGATGTTATTACGTCCTTTAGCAAGGAGCGCTTCCGTCATGGCTTTTGATGCTTTAGCGTTATCAAACCCAACCGCTTGTTCAATTTTGTCCGAGAAAGTATCCATGATCTCAATGACAGGAATTGAAGCGGTCTGCAGCATTTTGCGAGCTTTCTCGGTATGAACATTTTCCGACAAGATGATTGCATCAACATTGTAAGAAAGCAGTGAAGCAATACTTTTCTCTTCCAATTCCACGCTGTAGCCATAGTGCGCAATCATGGTCTGATAGCCTGCGGGTGTTGTCACTGACTCAATACCTCGAATGACTTCAGCAAAAACTTGGTTGGTTAACGAGGGAACAAGCACGCCAATCGCATTGGATTTTGCGTTAGACAGAATGTCTGGTGCTCGGTTAGGGATATAACCCAGAGCTTCAACCGCTTGGTTGATTTTATCTTTCAGTGATTCAGAGACTTGAGAGGGGTCACGTAAGCAACGGCTTACGGTCATTTTTGTTACGCCTACTCGGTCAGCGATGTCTTGTAATGTGGGTCTTTTTTTCTTATTGGCCATGACAGAGTCTATAAACTTATTACTGATGTTACTGGTAACATGATACCTATGAATGAAATGTTTTTTATTGTCATAGATAACAAAAAAGCGCTCACATTACTGTGAACGCTTTATTTTCTATACGCTGACTTGAATTCTTTCGTCAGCGCTCCAGGTTAAGTGGTACTTATTGGCCTCTTCCTCATCAATGCGAGAATAGCTGTGTGCACCGAAATAATCTCGCTGAGCTTGCAGCAAATTCGCTGGTAGCACTTTACATCGGAGAGAATCAAAATAACTCAGAGCAGAGCTGATCGCTGGCATCGGAACACCTGTCAGAGCCGAATTTGCCACTGTCGCTCGCCAGCCAAATGACCGATTATGCACTTCTTCAATAAAGCGTTGAGCAAACAGCAAGTTTTCTAGGTTGGGATTAGATTGGTAAGCCGACGTAATATCTTGCAAGAAGACGGCGCGTATAATACAACCAGCGCGCCAAATTTTGGCAATATGCGCAAAATCCAGATCCCACTCTTCTTTGACCGACATGGTTTTCATCAAATCAAAACCTTGTGCATAAACAGACAACTTGGCGCAATACAGTGCTTCATGCAGTTCAGCAAGCGTCTCTTCTTTGTTCATGCCACTGCTTGGTTTAACATGAGTTTGAAGTAGCGAAGAGCCAATCACACGGTTACGTTTCTGGCTACTTTGTCCGCGTGCAAATACGGCTTGCGCAATGGTTGGTGCAGGGGCTCCTTGTTGTAAGCTATTCACCGCAGTCCATAAGCCTGTTCCCTTTTGACCGGCCTTATCGAGAACCACTTCAACAAACGGCTTGGATGTTATGGGATCAGACGTTTGCAAAATCTCAGCGCTGATCTCCATCAAGTAGCTATTCAGAACCCCTTGATTCCATGTCTCAAACACTCGGCCAATCTCTAGGGCTGGCATATCCAGCACCTCAGACATAAAGTGGTAAACCTCACAAATGAGCTGCATGTCAGCATACTCAATACCGTTGTGAACCATTTTTACGTAATGACCAGCGCCAGCAGGACCTAGATAGGCCGCGCACGGTTCACCTTGTTCGAACTGACCAACCGGTAGTCCTTTGCTATCCACTTTTGCAGCAATCGCTTCCCACATAGGTTGCACGTAATTCCAAGCTTGTCTGTCTCCACTGGCCATTAATGCAGGGCCTGTTCGAGCGCCGACTTCACCACCAGAAACCGCCGTTGAGAAGAAGCGCAGTTTTTCTTGGTATTTTTGCTCGCGAGCTTCTGTATCTGTCCAAAGGCTATTACCTGTATCTATCACAATATCATCTTGCTCGAGACCTGCTTCAAGCAAATCATCAATGACAGATTCAACAATATTACCCGCCGGAACAGAGAGTGCTATCACCCGTGGTTTCACCAATGAATCTAACACTTGGTTTAAATGCGTTGCCTTAACAAAGCCGCCCTTGCCCACTTGCTGAGCAAGTTGTTTCGCTTCAGTTTCAGCACGTTCACGATGCGCTTCACTGATATCAAAACCTGTCACATTAAAACCTTGGTCAAGTAAGTTCAGCGCTAGGCTTTTACCCATCACACCAAGACCGATCATTGCTATGTTAGAGCGAGTCATGATTTCTGTTCCTCAAGCTGACGGATTGAGCGTAATGTCTCTGCAATGACTGCTTGTGCATCTTGTGAGATATCGATAAATAGTGCTTCACCTTGCTCGGGTTCAACAAGGGCTTCAAACTGGCTTTTTAGCATTGCTGAACCATTGAAGTAATGATTCTCACGCGCTTTGTGGCGATTCCAAATCGTGTCAAAGTCACCTTGGAGATAAACAATCACAAGCTCTTCGTTGTTGTGTCTTAGAATATCTCGATACGCCGGCTTCAAAGCCGAACAAGCAATCACGGCGCTGTCGTTCTGAACATACACTTTATTTAACGTTTCCAGCCAACCAATACGGTCTTCGTCCGTCAGTGGAATGCCTTGAGCCATTTTTTCCACGTTTGTTTGTGGGTGGTAGTCATCCCCATCGTGGAATGGAAGATTTAGAGCGTTCGCAATCTCACTGCCAATCAAGCTTTTGCCGCAACCTGATACGCCCATTACTAAGATTTTTTTCGCTTTCATTGGACAATACTATCCTTAGCCTCCAACTATCACTGGAGGCTGTCACTATATTCTTTGGTTATTTCGAGTTATCTAAAACGGTGGGTTATTTCCACCACATCGCTAGTTCAGGGAAGGCAATCACAAGGCCGAGAACCAAAACCTGAAGTCCGATAAATGGCAGCAGTGATGTAAAGATTTCACCTAACGTAATGTCTTTTGGTGCGACCGACTTCAAGTAGAATGCCGCTGGACCAAATGGAGGTGATAAGAACGACACCTGCATGTTAAGACAGAAAACAACACCGAACCAAACTGGGTCATAGCCAAGACTAATGATGATTGGTACAAAGATTGGCATTGTTAAAAGCGCAACACCTACCCAGTCAAGGAACATGCCGAGAACCAGTAAGATCGCCATCATGATTAAGAGAGTAGCCAGTGCACTGCCACCACTTAATCCAAGAATCACTTCTTCTACAAAGTCGATACCACCCATCAGGTTGTAGATACCAACCAAAGCACTTGCGCCGATACCAATCCACATGATCATGCCGCAGGTACGCATCGTTGCGACGGCACTCTCTTTAAGCATATTGAAGTTAAGTTCACCACGAATCGCTGCAGAGATCATGATACCGACCACACCCAGTGCAGACGCTTCTGTTACTGAAGCAACACCCGTGTAAATACTGCCTAAAACGGTTGCGACAGAAAGCAGAGGGAAGAACAGCGCTTTGAAATAGCTTGGCTGGTTAGCCATATCTTCCGCCATTTCTTCATCGCTAGGTAGCGGCGCAAGAGAAGGGTTCAACTTACAACGAATTAGTACATAACCGATATAACAGCCCGCAAGGATAAATGCCGGTAGGAATGATGCTTTAAACAGGTCACCAATGGATACGCTCGCCGTCATGCCGTAGATGATCAAAACGATCGAAGGTGGAAGCATAGTACCTAACGCACCACCAGCACATGTGGTACCAATCGCTAGCTTGCGGTCATAACCAAGACGCAGCATCTGTGGTAGAGCTAAGATACCAAGAAGAACCGTTTCCCCACCGATAACACCCGACATGGATGCCAATAGCACTGCAACAAGCAATGTCTGGACGGCAACACCACCACGCACTCGGCGACCAACCGACTTCATCGCGTCAAACAAGTCTTTAGCGATACCAGAACGGTCAAGCAGAGCAGCCATCAATACAAACATTGGAACGGCAAGGAAAACGTAACCCGATGCAAAACTGTAAGTACGACTCGCAATGAGAGGAAGCGCATCTGGACCAAACCAGAACAGCGTGAAAAAGATCGCAACGAAACCTGTTACGAATGCCAGCTGCATACCAGTGAGTAGCAAGCCAATCATCATAACTAGCATGAGGATACTGCCCCATGCGATGCCAATAGAAGATAAATCAAACATCGTCTTTCTTCCCTAGACCTACAATCTCTTGGATGAGGTGCAATACAAACTGGACAACAAGAACACAAAGACAAACAAAGATGATGCCTTTCAATAGAGCTGGATACGGTGCATTGAGAACCGAGCCAGAGGTTTCAAGACGAAGGTCACCCCAAGGTGTAAACCAAGACTCTTGAACCATTAAATAAGATGCGTACGCCAACATACCCGCGAACGCTAAACCCACAATATGATGAACGAGGTTGAGATATTTTCGTGTTTGAGCAGAAACCGAATCATAGATAAGAACAACTCGAACATGTTTGTTCGCCGCAAAGGCGTAGATACCGCCAACAATAAAGAGAGAACCACCAACAAAAGAGGCCGTTTCGTGTACCCACGTCGTTGGTGCATCGAAGGCATAACGCATGACAACTTCGTAAAATGAAATGAGTACAGTAACGATAAACAACCAACTTAATAGATTACTGATTTTAATAATGGCTCTATCAAGAATGTTACGTGGTTGCTCTTCCTGCTCAGGTGGAGTATGTGAAGTGTTATCAGTCATAATTGGGCAATCCTGGAAAAAACAGGAGGACTTTCGCCCTCCACAGAGAAGCTAAACAAGCGTGAGTAGCTTAAAGAAGACCATTCGTCTCTAGGAATGTTGTTACAGAGTCATAAACTTTTTGTGCGTTAGGAGAGCGCTCCGCAAATACCTTCCACTGACCTTTAGCAATCTCACGGAACTTCTTACGCTCTTCTTGAGACCAGTCGTGAATTGTGATTTCTGGGTTAGCTTGCGCTTCTTTTACTGCTGCTTGGTCAGCCATTTTTAGCTGAGTTGTCATATCGTAAGAGAAATCACGTACTGACGTTTGCAGAATCGTTTGTAGATCCGCTGGCATTTTGTCCCACTTCTTCTGAGAGATTGAAATATCAATCAAAGGCAGCGAGTGGAAACCAGGTTGAACTGGGTGAGTAGCGATGTCGTTCATGCCCGCTTTTTGGTTAGTCGAGAATACTGTGTAGTCTGCGGCATCAATAACGCCTTTACTTAGACCAGTAAACACTTCTGAACCTGGTAGGTTAACCGGCGTAGCACCTGCCGCAGCAAAGACTTGCTGAACTAGACCTTCTGGTGCGCGCAATTTAAGACCTTTTAGATCATCAACACCATCAATTGGCTTTTTAGAAATGAACGATTCAACACCAGTTGTCGATGCGCCAACAAACTTCACGCCGTAAGGAGCGTAAAGCTCTGTCATTAGCTCGTTACCACCGCCGTAGTTCATGTATTGCAGAAGTTGAGTGGTGTCTGACCATGCACCAACCATGTTACCGATTAGACCAAACGCTGGATCTTTACCAGAGAAGTAACCTGTCGCCGTCACTTGGCCATCTAGGATACCCATTTTGATAGCGCCCAATGTTTCGGTGTGTTTTACCACCGCACCCACTGGTAGAAGGTCGATATCGATACGACCGTTAGACATTGTTTCTACACGTTCTGCCCAGTTTTGCTGAACCTTAAAGTTAAGATCGCCCGAAGGATCAGACGATTGAATTTTCAGCGTGAAGTCAGCAGCAAGTGCAGACATCGAGAATAGACCAGTCATTGAAGCAGCAAGTAGAGTTTTCGTCATTGCTTTCATAGTAGGGGTTTCCTTTATTCGTTTCAGTTATCCAATCTAGCCGGAATGACTTTTGGTTACCTACCGGTTGTAGTTGTTATGTTACCGGTAACGTTAACCACAATGTTACCGGTAACAACATGTAATTTACTATGACAATTGTCACATTTGTTATTTACTACCACTAAGGAATTAACAAACTTATAAGGAAGTGTGATTTAGAACACGGGATTCAACGCAAACGATAAAACGAGTGCATATCAAGTATTACTGCTTGCGGAACACCCAAATAGGACCAATAAGCAAGAATTGAAGATCTTCAAAGAATGAGGGCTTTTTGCCTTCTATTTTGTGGCCAATAAACTGGAACAGCCACAAGATCGCAAAAAGCGAGAGAGAGAAGAAAAAGATAGATATCTGCATCAGTTCGATAGACCAAACTAAAGCGATACACGCGAGGGTAAATCCCAGCATCATCAGAAAAACACTTAATGAGAGTCGAAAGTAAAACACCATAACAGGAAGCGCCGCGATCCAAACCCAGTTTAAGGAGAGCCCAAATAACTCAATCGAGGGAATCGACCAAATCAATCCCACAACGGATAAGAAGATCCCCGGCACGGCCACCTTGTGGATTTTCTGGTTGATGGGGTTTTGATGACTTTCGCCATATTCACAAAGCCACTGAGTTAGATCTTTCATACGCACGCACTTTTATAACCATCACTACTATTTCTATAGCACGGGTGACATTATCTTGCCGTTTGAGTACGTTAATTTGTGTGTTCTTTTAAACTTTGGCGCCGCTTCTCTTCATACATGCGAATATCGGCAAGTTTAAGGAGTTCATCGACATCCTTGAGTTCAGGTTTGTACAAGGCGTAGCCAACACTGACCTGAATGTTGATAAGGCTCTGCTCGAAAATAACAGGGGTGTGACACACCGCTTTTTGCAATTCAATGTTTATGATATCAACATCTTCCACACGATCGATTCTTGGTAGCAAGATCAAGAATTCATCTCCGCCGATGCGAGCAACAAGGTCGGATGCCCTGAGTACGCTCTTAAGTCGTTCGGCGGTTGCGATAAGGACTTTGTCACCAGCTGCATGCCCGTAGGTATCATTAATTCGTTTGAACTTATCGAGGTCAATATTAAGAATCGCAAACTTATCCTTATGAGGATTCTTTACCGCTGCATCAAAATGCTCGCTTAAGGTATACATAAAGTAACGCCGATTGGGTAAGCGCGTCAGTTCATCATGTAAGGATCGATTGGTGGCTTGCGAATATAAACGGAAAGTAATCGCAAACACGAAGATTAAAATAACCATCATCGGATAGCCCAACAGTCTAACCGCATGCACCCGGTACCACTCGCTGCTGGATAACAAGTCCCCTTTCGTTGACGCCGCTATCGCCCAACTCCCATAAGGGAAGTGAACCACCTCTACAGCAAAAGCCTTATCGAAAGTACGTTGTAAACCATAAAATACTTCTCCATTGATCCCAGTACTGTTCATCCCTCGCATAGCAAGTACGTACTTGTGTTCAAATGATGAAATGCCCACATCTAAAAACAGTGAATCGAGAGAAATAACAACGCTGCACACACCCCAGTATCTTGTGTTGTAAGGCGGGTCAGTAAAAATTGGCACTCGGGCAATTAAGCCCTTTCCTCCTTGAACAAGATTAACAGGGCCAGAGATGAAAATATCTTGTACTTCTTGCGCTTTTTTAATGCTACGCCACTGGTTTGGAATGGTGCGGTAATCCAGCCCAACCGCCTTTTCATTCCCTTCAAAGGGATAGATAAATTGAATGACATCATCGGGGGCCAGCCCTATGACTTGGACATGTCTACTTTTGCGCAAAATGCTGGAAGCGATCAGATCCCAACCGGAGAACTCAAACTCAGGATTGGCGGCGACTAAGGTGGAGAGACTATTCGACACGTAAATATCAGCAACAATTGCCGCTTCAAGCTCAGAGCGAACAATAGAAAGTTCTTCTTTTGCTCGCGCCAACAAGCTATCTCTCAGAAAGGATTTCTGGCTACGATCTAGAAACTCAATGAGCCCTATTGAAAAAACAAAGATAGTCAAAAACAAAGCACTAATGTAGTAATGCCTGTCTCGATGATAAGTCATTTATCCCCCAGAAACGGTCGCGCTATTAATACAAATTCAAACCATATTTGGTTTATTACGCAAAAATGACGATGATTGTTATTTTTATCAGTTATATAAAACGTACATTAATTTGCCGCACTTTTCACCGATAATAGATAAATTTATTGGCATGGGTGATCAATATTGCCGCTAACCTAAAACTGTCAGTTATTGGTAAGTCCTAACTCATTGCTCACAATCAAATAAGAAATTTCTGATAGTGTTAATGGATAGATTGGTAAATTGCCCTATGAGGATGACCCCATGCGTGGAAAGTTTGTCGCACTATGCTTAGGCTTAGCGATCAGCCAAACAACCTTTGCATCAGCTACACCTGAGAGTTTTACTGCTTCTGCTGATATCATTCGCCACACATACGAATCTCAGCTCTATACGCTTCCTGCATTCAAAGAAGGGCACTATGGCCTAAGAATGTATAGACAAACGCTCGATCCTAAGTATTCAGCGGCCGTTTGGAGTGATATGGCACGCGTCGCCAGCAGACTCAATAAATTCGCTGAAGAGGTGCATACCCCAGAGCAAATCCTACTCTATTCAGAGAAACGTGTTTCTAGCTACAGTGATGATACCGACGAGCGCAGTGTCAGGCGCTATACCGTAACGAAACATATGCCAGAATACCTTTATCTAGGCGTTGACCTACTCGGTTCTATGGCCAGAGCCAACGAATATGGCCTTAAACACAAAGAAGATGAAAAGCTACGCCAGGTCATCCGCCGTTATGATTTTGAGAAGTATGCGACCGACCCCGAAATGATTCGAGCTTGGGCTGCGCAACTTGCTAATCAGGTATTTTGGTTACGCCAACTCAACGAACAGGATGTAGTGACTCCATTTATTGATGCCTTCCGTAAAGCTTATCCTGATAGCCAAGACAGCAAGCTCTCTAAGCAGCAATACGGCAACAAGATTTACGGCTTAACACACATTATCTTTGCTGATTCTGAGTACTACCAGCATCGTGTCGATGAGAAAGAGTACCAATGGATCTATGACTATTTCCGTAGCAACATTGACACCATCTTACTTAGAGCAAAAGAAGATGTTGTCGCTGAAGTTGGGATTAGCTTCTTACTGGCAGGGCTCGAAAATGACCCCGTTGTAGAAAAAACTCGCCAAGCGATTCAAAAGTCGATCGACAAAGAAAAAGGGATGATCCCTTCTGTAACAGGTGACTTTAATATTGCCTATGGAGAGCACCGCAATGTGTTAGCAATAATGCTGCTTGATTGGCAGAGAGTAAATGAAGCGCCGACGATTAAAGCTAACCCAAAAGTCTTCTCCAATCTCCCTTATGGGCTCATCGCTCAATAAGCTATTCGACAGTAACGCCCCACTCTCTTGTGGGGCTTACTATTTTTAAGCAGCTTTGGCGTTATACCGACGGCGGTAAATCGGAAACAGGACAACAAACATGTTGGCGGCTAGAATTAATAGTAACCCCACCGACTGAGTGACAGTGTAACTCACATCGAAATATATCTGCTGCCATAACGCGGTAAATAGCACATTGGTAAAGACTAACGGTGCTAGTTGAGTTCCCGAATACGCTAAACGATAGGCCTTAGCCCGAAATACTTGGGTGTTGATAATCAGCACTGATACAACAACTAACAGTGCCACCAGCCCTTCCCACCGCACAACACTTACATCAACAAGACTATCTAAGCTGACATAGCTATGGCCAATAAACGGCAATAGAACCAAGCCTGCAAATAGAAATGTCCAGTAGTTAATCTCTAATGCCGATAAACTCGATTTACTGATCCTATATAAGCTAAGTTGCGATCCCGCATTCAATAAACCTGACGCCAAGCCTACCAGTAACTCAGGGCGTACCGATATATCCGATACATCACCTGCAAGTAACGTTACCCCGTAAAACGTTGCCACTAACGAGGCTATTGATAACCATTGTAGCGGCGTTTTATATATAAGCCTTTCTAACACAGGGATAAATAGTGGGCCTGTACCAAACAGAACAATACTTTCCACTAAGCTTAAGTGTAAAAGTGAATAGATAAAGCAAAGCTGACAGCCGGCAATACATATCGCTCTCAGCCAAATCGTGCGAGCGAGCCTACCTCTTGGCATCATCATCGATTGTCGATTAATCACCAAAATGATCGCTGCAGGTATAACAAACCTTAGAAATCCAAGAGTTGCCAGATCAACATATTGACTCAAAAATTTGGAAAGCAGTCCAGTTAATGACAGACTGAACGTTGACGCTAACATAAATAAAAACGGGTACAACTGAATTGACATACATCCCCCTTACACCGACTAGTTTAGAAACAAGGGGGAGAAATAAAAACTGAGTTAAATTGACAGTATTGGTAAGAAAAACTTACAGATGAAAAAAATAACTTCTGCGCCACTTAAATCCTTATATGCTTTTGTCGCTGTTGCGGAAACGCAAAGCATGACGAAGGCGGCAGATCAACTGCACGTCAGCCATTCAGCGGTAAGTCAGTCGATCAAATCGTTAGAGTCTTACCTTGGACAAACTCTGTTCAACCGAACTGGCAGAAATATTACCCTCAACGCACTTGGACGCAGTTATTACAAACGAGTCGCTCCCCCGCTAGAGCAGATCACTCGCGCAACTCAGCAGCTAGTCGAAAACAACCTCTCACATCGGCTCACATTGAACATGGTCAACTCCTTAGCGATGCACTGGTGGATCCCAAGAGTGCATAAGTTTAATCAATACGCTCCTAATCTAGATATTCGTATATCGAACCTTGTGGGGCAGTTTGTGATGGAAAATGAAGGCGTCGATATTGCCGTCATTCATGGTCACACTGATGATTGGCAAGACTACTATTGTGAGAAACTGGCTGATGACGAACTCGTCATGGTCGCCAGTCCCGAACTCGCCAATGGGCAAACAGATCCAATTGCACTGCTGGAGAGCCACCCAGCAATCATAGTGACAAATGACCGCCGGAAACATGACTGGGAGATTTGGTGCGACAAGTACCAGCATTCTATGCCTGATCCGGTCAATAACCTGAAATTTGGCGCTTCAATTCAGGCAGTACAAGCAGCAACTCGCCATTTGGGTGTATTTGTTACCCACCGCATTTTTGTCAGAGAGGAAGTAAACCAGGGCTATTTAGTTGAAGTGGGTGAACCTGTTCTCAACCCCAAGCAAAAATTCTATTTCGCTTGTCAGCCAAGTAAGCTCAAAAACGAAAATGTACTCTTGATTCGGAACTGGATACGTCGTGAATTTGCGCTCGGACCTGAATAGTCGATAGATCATTTAGTCATAAGCACAGCATATAAAATCAGGTTCTTATATAAGCTCAGAAAACCTGTAAACGTCAAAACTTCATCACTACGGTTATTATCAAGCCGTCATACAACAGATTATGTATGAGTCAAAATTCTGTTGCTTGCTTAAATTATACGGCACTATAAATCAAGGTGCATATTGAATAATCATATTGGTAAAAACACTATAATTCGGTTTTCGTTCAGACATTTATATTTCTCCTAGACTTAGCTTGAGGGGCTATACGTGAGGAATTTTTTTAATATGCCACAACTTGCAGGAAGACAAATAGAAGAGATGGCGGATATTCGAGCGACACGAAAATCGAATATCGTCTTGCTCTGCTCGTTGATATCAATTGTCATCCTAACGAGTTATGGCATCGTTCGTTACCTAAGCAGTGACTATTTTCTTTGTGCCATCAACTTCTTTTCATCTTTCTTACTGCTGCTCAATACCCTCTACCTTTATAAACATCAAGTCTTCAATCATAGTGGCTTAGTTCTTAGCTGCGTTCTTCTCTTCCACGGTGTTGTTCTGTTGCTCTACGGTGATCACATCAACGATCGACTACTGTGGCTTTACCCTATTATTGCTGTGCTGATCTTTGTTAACGACTTCAAGGTTGGGGCTTTAATGAGTGTCGGGTTTTGCATTCTCACTTTGATCGCCATTCAATTCCCTCACGCTGTACATTTGTCCGAAAGTGGCTCCAAAAGCCGCTTCTTACTGAGTTTGTTCTCGCTTTGTCTACTATGCAACATATCGGCGTATTACTACGCCAAGGTGATGAATTACATCCACTCACTGTATTTAGAAGGCATTGAAGACCTCGCCTATTTGGATCAACTCACCGGACTTGCCAATCGTTGGAGCTTCGAAAACTGGGCGGCAGGCAAACTGGTAGATCAAGAAAACAGTACTAAGATCACTGCCATGGTATTTATTGATATCGACAACTTTAAATCAATCAATGACACCTATGGACATGATGTCGGTGACAGGGTTTTGCAGCATTTTGCTAAGCGCTTAAGAAATAATGTCCGCAACAAAGATCGGAAAACCGATAAGCACGACTACTCGATTGCGCGCTTCGCTGGTGATGAGTTCGTATTGCTACTTTACGATGTGAAGAAAATAGACGATTTAGAAAGTATATTAAACCGCATCAGTCACCTATTTACTGAAAGCTATCAATCATCTGAGCGGATTAATACATTAACCGTTAGTGTCGGGGTTTCGCTCTATCCGGATGACGCTCGCACGCTCTCAGAGCTGACCCGGTGCGCAGACAAAGCAATGTATGCCGCGAAGCATAGTGGTAAAAACCAATACCGCTTCTACAGTGACAATAAAACACCTCGCGCCCTTTCTGAGCAGGAAAAAAAACTCGCGAATGTAACTTCGATTAAATAGGTTAACGAGTCATATACATTAACCAAAGTGAGAAAACCATAACAACAAGCATCCATACTGCGTAGCGGACAGTATTGGGTTTGTCACGTTTAGGCGCGACAATCGGTCTAAAAGCGGCATCTTTAAGCGCTGCTCTTCTTGCTGCACGTTCTGTCTGAGGAGTAACTCCTCGTTCTATTCTCTCATCACGACGTTGCTGGGCTTTCTGCGCAACGCGACCAAATCGATGTAACTGATCTGCCGTTAACTCCTGACTAGGATCGTAACGAGTGCTAGAGTCGGTATGTTTTGGAACAACTGCCATAAGCATCTCCTCTCGGTGATAGTCATACTCTAAGTATAGTCAACACTTTCAACTATAAATCTGATTATAACGACATCATTATTCGGCTTTCTCGAAAATGCGAATAACTTCTCTGTCCCTCAATACCTTAGCAACCGCTATGCCAAGCCTCAAAAAATCACATTAAGCATATGATTTTAAACGACTACCATTCTCTTTTCATTCTCAACCATCCGGCTTGTTCTTAAATAGATTCTCAATTTGAAGATACAAAAAAGCCAGCGACCTTCGTCACTGGCTATTTACTATCGTGCTTTCTTATCGATTATGGCTGTTGTTTAGTTGGTGCTAAAGCAATTTCACGGATACACACATTCTGTGGTTGGCTGTAAGCAAACTCCACTGCACGAGCGATATCGTCTGCCGCAAGAACACCACCCATGTCTTCTTTCCATGAATCGTAGCCATCTTTGATGTCTTGTGATGTGGTATGAGAAAGAAGCTCTGTTTCAACGGCACCTGGGGCGATAGTTGTTACACGAACATTTGATGCCGCCACTTCTTCACGTACGTTTTCAGAGATAGCGTGTACGGCAAATTTAGTACCGCAATATGCCGCGTGATTAGGGAAGGTTTTCTTACCTGCAATTGAGCTAATGTTGATAATCGTACCGCTGTTACGCTCCATCATTGGCGCAAGTACCGCTTGCATACCGTTCAGTAGGCCAAGAACGTTGACGTCAAACATACGTTTCCACTCTGAAGCGTCTTGAGTATCAATTTGGCCTAATAACATAACGCCCGCATTGTTCACTAGACCATCAACAGGACCGAACTCTGCTTCCGCTTTCGCAATAGCCGCTTCAAAGGTCGCTTTATCAGTCACGTCTACTTTTTCACACATAGTGTTTGGTAGGTTTAGCGCTTCAAGGCGATCAACACGACGAGCTAAAAGAAGTAGAGGATGACCTTCATTGCTCAAACGACGAGCAATAGCTTCACCAATACCTGAACTAGCACCTGTGATTACGATTAGTTTTTTCATCTTAATATTTCCTCTGTTGAAATTCGTTAGCAGCCTGTGTTGCTGCGATTGAGGTATATTAGAAGAACTCTCGCTGTTGATATATATCAATTAGGTTGAAACACTGTTGCCATATGGCAACAATTAACCAAATTAACGCAAGAACAAAAGGCCAATGATCTTTTGTAACCAAGCTCGGTATTGCAGCAGTAAACCACTACGAGGCATCCAAGAAGGAGTCGACAATACCGTTTTCGCTTTTGAAAACGTCCTAAACCCTTCCTCTCCGTGGTAATGACCCATACCGGATTCTCCGATTCCACCAAAGGGGGCATCGTCTGCGGCAACATGCAAAAGCGTATCGTTAAATGCCACTCCACCACTGTGGGTTTGCTCAATCACTTGCTGCTGAAGCAACTTATCATCAGACATTAAGTAAAGTGCCAGCGGTCTTGGCTTTGAATTAATGAACGTAAGCGCCTCATTCAAATGCCGGTAACCAATAACTGGAAGAATCGGACCAAAGATCTCTTCTTTCATCACTAGCATTTGTTCAGTGAGTCCAGTGATCAGTTGGGGTAGCATCTGGCCTTGTTCATGGTCGACATAATCAATGGTGTGAATCGTCGCACCTCGATCTTTGGCGTCTTTAAGGTAAGAGAGCAAACGCTTGTGTTGCGCCTCATTGACGATATGTGTCGCCTCTTTCAACTCGCCATCTTCGACATAAAGTTGAAAAAAGCGTTCCAAATAACACTCTATAAATTGCAGCTCTTTTCCTTGTGGAAGCAGTACATAATCGGGGGCGACACAAATCTGCCCCGCATTGATGGACTTGCCTAGCATAATCGCATCCACCGCTCGTTTGATATCGGCATCATCCGCTATGAGTACTGGAGATTTTCCTCCAAGCTCAAGGGTCACCGGAGTCAAATTACTGGCCGCCGCTTTTGCCACCAGTTTGCCTACCTGGGTAGAACCGGTAAAAATCAGGTGGTGGAAAGGTAGCGATGAGAAATATTGAGCAATGTCCGCTTGCCCTTCTATGACGTAAACATCTTGATCCAAGATCGAACAGATTTGGCTCAGCACCGCATTAGTCGCCGGCGTATGCTCGCTCAACTTAACCATTACCCGATTACCCGCCGCAATGGCAGTGACAATTGGTGCGATGCTAAGAACAATAGGAAAGTTCCAAGGGGCAATCACCCCAACCACACCTAGCGGTTGGTACTCGACCCTCACTTTCGAAGGTATTAACAGTAACCCCGAATGGCGCTTACTGGGTTTCATCCATTTTTTAAGATGTTTTATGGTGTAATTAATGTGATTAACGGCTGGCAGTACATCACAGATGAGGCTGTCAAATTCACTACGATGACCATAGTCTGAATTCAACGCTTCGACGAGTTGAGATTGGTGGTCAAGTAAGCTCGACTTTATCTGTTTGAGCTTATCTAACCTTTGTTCAAGAGTCGTGTAGGGGTCAGAGTGGTAGTGACTGTTAATCTCAGTGAACAAGTTCTGAAGATCTTGTTCACTCTTAACGTGTTCCTTATGCCATTTGTTAATGTCTACAACTTTTTCCATTTTAGTAGCCAACCATTAATTATTCTCCGTTAATATTAGCTACTATCCTCGGCAAAATCTTCTACCTGTTGACATTTACGCGACAGAATTAAATCAAGCAGCATATCCGCTGCTTGATTCATAACTACAGTTGAGGGAATCGGTCTTGGAATTTATCTAAGCTCACTGCCCCAGCAAGCCGACTGGCTTCGATTTCTTCTCCACTAGGTGAATAGAAAAATATTGCTGGTGGACCAAAGACATTGCGCTCGGCCAACCAAGCCATTTGTTCCGGAGTACTCTCAGTTACATCTAACTTAATCGTTTTCCACCCTGCCAACTTTTCTGTGATCGTTGCATTAGTGAAGATCTCTTTTTCTATCACCTTACACGAGACACACCAATCAGCATAAAGGTCGACCAACACCGGTTGCTGCTTGTTTTGCGCCTGTAGTAACGCACCTTCCAATGCTTCAATGTTGGCAAGTTTAGTGAACGCCGCCGAATTAGAAATAGGCTGCTGAGACACAACTTGTGCTTGTAATGGATTAAGTGGGTCAACACGACCAGTAAGAAATCCAACAAACAATACTAAGCCATAAAACAACGACATAAATGCCGCCAATTTACGCATTCGAGCCCAGCCTGGTTGAGCGGCTTCAAGTGCCCCAAAGTGAACCCCAGTGCCTATTGTTAGCACTGCCCATAGCAACATGGTCAACCACGCAGGAACAAAGCGACTGATAAGCACAATCGCGACCGCAAGTAATAGCACACCAAATAGCTGCTTCACTGCAATCATCCACGCACCACTCTTAGGCAACAACTTACCGCCACTGACACCGATGAGAATTAACGGTATACCCATGCCCAGTGCCATAATAAACAACGTGATACCGCCAAATACCCAATCTTGTGTGGTCGATACATACAGCAATGCACCAGCTAAAGGTGCACTGACACAAGGAGAAACAACCAATGCCGATACCGCCCCCATACCAAATACACTCACCACTCGTCCACCGCCAAGTTTGTCAGAGCGGCTATTAAGTTTATTTTGGATAGATGAAGGCAATTGCAACTCATAAAAACCGAACATCGCTAATGCTAAGGCAACAAAGACAATGGCAAAAGTGCTCAGTAACCACGGCTGCTGCATCGCTGCTTGTAAGTTAACGCCTTTGGCAATTGTCGTTACTAGGATGCCAGTCATCGCATAACTGGTTGCCATGCCTAGAACGTAAGAGCTAGACAGAATGAGTCCTTTGCGCCCTGTCATCTTAGCGTCGCCGCCTATTATGCTCGACAAAATTGGCACCATTGGTAGCACGCAAGGTGTCAGCGACAGCCCTAACCCGAGTAAAAAGAACACCAAAACAGCCTGAGCTTTTGACGCACTGCCTAAAAACTTTGACAGGCCGTCGGTATCATCCGCTAAGTTTGAAATATCTTGCCAAATAGACGTCTCATTCGGCATCGAGTTGATATGCTTTGGAACCAACAAAGTGATCGTCTGAGGTAAGTAACATAGCCCTTTATTGGCGCAGCCTTGGTAACGGACTTTTATCTCCCCTACACCGCTATACGGCAGTGTCAACGTCACCGGTTTATCAAAAACCTCGACCTGACCGAAGAACTTATCCGTTTTAGACTTACCTGCCCAAGAAAAGTCGACTTCCCCAAGCTGGACTGAATCGTCAGAGCTAAATTTAAAACGTGATTTGTATAAGTAGTAATCAGGGTGAACAGCAAAGTGCACTTGCAAGCCCGTCTCACTCACCGACCACTGATATGGGAATGCTTGCTCTACAGGCAAGAAGTCATCGTCTTGAGCCCATGTGGCAAATGAAAGAAACACCATTAAGGTGACAATGAACTGTTTCATTGCGTTAGAAACTCCGTATCTTGATGTATTTTGAGCTGGTCATCGATGAAGATGACAGCGACTTCGTCAGGGACTGGAAGTAAGGGATCAATGGTCAAAGCAGTGCTTATCGCGCCCGCCTCTAAAGCAGTAGGGGCAACAACGGTCACCGACAACACTTTCGAGTGGGTCCCTTTGTCAGACAAAATATGAGAGGTTTGCCCATCAGAAAATTGCGTTTTGCGCTCATAGTGTGCAGAAGTCGTCAAAGCCGAATTAACTAGTGGTAACGAAAAAAAGGCTTGTGTCGGATCATTAGGATTAACCACCGCCACATTAAACGCCTCTTGATTTGGTTTAGCCCCCAGCACGCGGATGTCACCACCAAAGTTAATCAGCGCCGCTGTTACGCCCAAGCTTTCAGCAAGATTAATGGCTTGATCAATGGCGAACTCTTTGATCACACCGCCAAGGTCAAACCGCGTTTCTTGATGGCTGATACACAGCTTATTATCCTCAAGATGCCAAACAACTTCACCCATCATAGGTTGAGCTGCTTGGTAAGCCTCTGCACGATTCAAGCTTTCGTCCTTGGCTAATAACCACTTAAGCGAACCGACTGTAGGGTCAAAGACTCCTGCTGTTCCCGCCACTAGATTTTTCAAAGTTTGAAAAACGACGAGGGATTCATCGTCAAGCAATACTGACTGACCACTACGTTGATTTAATTCACGTGTCAGCCAAGATAGCTCAGAGTAGAAGTTATATTTTTGCTCTAGTCGACGAGTGTTTTGTTCAATCATCGCAGCAATTTGGCTCGCCTTAAGCGAGCCAAAAAGTTGCACTTCACACGGCACTGTCATGGCTTGAAAGCGATGAACAAATGGCCTATTAGAATGCATAGGTCGCTCCAACGGCCCACCATTGCGCTTCAAAACCATTGGATTGTTCATAATAGGCGCCAAGAAGGTTAATGCTTACACCTTTGTATACCTTGACGCTCGCTCCTAGTTCATAGGCATTAGCGGTATAGTCGCCTAAACGAAGATCTGACGTCGCATAACCAGTAGAAGCAAACGTCTTATCCGAGCCGTAAGGGTCACGATAGAAATCGGCCGCATCTTGGGTATACCAAAAATACCCAGGACCTAACGTCAACCAATCGGTCACCGCCCAAGATAGCTTACCTCCGACTTGGTGCGACATAACTCCCCAATCATCTTGGAACCACTTGTATCTTGGACGAACGACCAAAGAGTCAGTGATCGACCAAAAGGCTTGTAGGTTAACGCCGCCAGACAGACGGGTATCCGGTCTTGAATCTTGAGCTAAGAACACCTCATCAGTGCCAATTTGGCCATCTTCATCAATGTCTATTTCACGTAGTACCGTTAGATAGTGGTTGCTCAAATACCCTGAACGGTAGCCAGCATAACCTGTAAACACTGCGTATAGGTTTGGCGTAAAGACTTGAGAAAGCCCAGCTTCAACACTGCCAGTAAAAATGCTCTCCCACTCTTGGCTGTTGCCGTAATTTTCATATTTTTGGAACGCCAACGTTTTATCAAACAGAGCGGCAACACCTAAGCTATATGAACGGTTCTTTTGCGAGTCAGCATAGATAAGCCCCTTGCCGTTAATGCCAACACTTTCGTAGTCTTCTTCAACAGAAAAGTTATGGCCAAGCGTCCATTCATTTCGATCCTCATCTCGATAAGTTGCACTCGCACTGAACGATTTGCGCTTATCTTCTAAAGGCACTTTTTGAATCTCGTAGCCACTTGCATGTGGGTCGTAACCGGAACGAATAACTTGATCTGTTTTTGCCTGAGCCTTTTCTGTCATCTGCGCACGGTTAATTGCATCGTCTGGCCCGGAAGGTGGCGTTGTCGGCCCCCAAGCTGGCGAGGCGCCAGATACGGTGTCAAAGCCGACTTCTAGATTGATTGTCCAATCCAAACCGATGCTTTTCTCAAATGAAACGACGCGATCGCCCGCTTCAACTTTATCGTCATATTCTTGGTAACTTAGATAATGAACAGAAATATGATCTTCAGCCATTACATTATTGGCCACTGCTGCTGCACCGAGCAGCGTTAAAGGTATTTTTTTCATTGTGTTTTTATTTATTTAGTTACAACCACAGCCGCCACCACCGACGCCACTACCACCAACCGATCCTTGCTTGTAGGCAAACACCTTTTCTGAGAACAAATCAAACTCTGGGACTGGACCACCGGGCTTCATCTCTTTTTTCGCCAAAGTACCTTTCTCCCATGGTTTAACAGGCTTAATGCCCAATGCCTTGTCGACAAATTCCAGCGAGGATTTGTTCTCTTTTTTCGGTTTATTGAGTTTTAATTGAGCCGTACTGGGCTTAACCATTTCAACTTTGCGCCTCGCCGAAGGCATTGCCCCACCACTGCTGTACACCTTGCTTGAAATGACTTCCTCTTCGAAAATGCCCGAATCATCTATGACTTGGGTTTGCGCTGGCTTCGCTTTACCCAGCCCACTCAAATCTATTTTGGGTGCACTAATTGCCAGAGAAGGAAACAACATCGCTAACGCGACATAAGCTGAACGAGTAACAAGCCTCATAGTTCCACTCCCATTTCAGCTAGGTCTTCAGTAATTACCTGGCTGATGTTGTTTATCGCCCCAAAACGGACCTTAAGTATTTGTCCTTGGTAGATGTAGTAGAGCGCAGGCATGCCAATAGGTTTAAATTCGTTGACCAACGATTGCTGAGGGTCATTAACCACTGGAAACTCCAGACCGAGCTCTTTTTGAAACGCCAGTCCCACTTCGACTTCTTCATCAACATCAACACCCACTACGGTGACACCCGTACCATCAAGGGTTTGATAGAGAGAATTCACTTCCGGCAGTTCATGGCGACATGACACGCACCACTCAGCGAAGAAATCCACAATCGTCAATTTATTAGGATCAAGAGATAACCCTGCAGATGCCGCATCCGTCAGCGTGTCCCCTTCTTTAAAAGCCAACGAGGGTAGTGACGTTAATAAAGCGAGAATGACAACCCATTTCTTAAACATTATTTCTCCTTAAGTTTTTGTTTTAATTGTGAGTCTGGGTAGACTTAGTTATTGCCAAAATTCAATCTTGTGTCGTATTGAACGCTCAGTAGCTGCGAGAAATAGCTGTCGAGCTCTTGAGTGTTGGAGGCTGAGAAAACGCCGTTAGCGTTCCCTGCGCAGCGAGTAAATTGTTCAAGTCGAGAGCCGTACACACCGAAGCCAACAAAATTCAACGCAACCCCATAGTCTTTAGCCCTATCGCACAAACCAGCGTTAATCAGTTCATCGAAATGGCTACCGTTATCAGCACCATCGGTCATTAGAACTAACTTGCGTTCAACCTTGTCGAAGTTGCGATTTGACCCAACCGTCCAAGCCTTTTGCCAGTTTGGCGTAAGCTGCCTTAGCCCCCAAATCAAGCCTTGATAAGAAGCGGTACCACCTTCAGAGCTAAGCGAATCAACGGCATTCGTCACTTGGTCTAAATCGGCAGTAAGCGGCAAGGTGACCGACGTCGCGCTACAATCCATCAGCCACTTATCCGGTTGAGAGGTTTTAACTGGGGTTTGGTCATGGGTAACATCCAAATTCGCCACCGTATGAGCCGCAGAAAACTTGCCACCAGATTCAGTGATACCTTCAACGCAATAGGTGCCTGTTTCATTGAGCCAAGGAGCGTTATTGACTGAAACACCATCAGAAAAAGGCACAATGGATGCCTTGATATGATCTTTACTAAGGGCGTTGTTCTGCTGCTCTTTTAGTGAAGCTAAGCCGCGCTTTAAAATGTCTTTTAAGTCATCAAGATCACTGGCCATTGAACCTGAAATATCGAGCACCATGATCAGCTCAAGTGGCTCACTCGCGACATCTTCAGTCACATGAGCTTTTTCATTTGCCGTGGAACTCACAACGAATGAAGCATCCGATAACGTCAACGAAGTAAATATGGTCGATAAGCTATAACCCAGCGACACATTGCAACCACTGTGAGTCCCAATTTGACCACTCACTTTGTCAATTTTTGGTCGGTAGTAATCGAGATAACCTTGAGCCATAGTCCCGTCATATTCACCGCGAAACTCACACGCGAAACTCGCCGCATCTGTCGCTTGCATTGCTCGATTAGAAAGCTGCACGTGGTAACCAATCACAATGGTCGACGCCGCTGCAATGATCATTGGAATCAGCATGGCTAGATAACTGATTGCCACAGATCCATTTTGCTTTGAAATCGATTGATTAAAGTGCATAGCGCCCACCAATCATCACTGCTTTGCTCGTCAAACGATTCGGTAGCACAAAGCCAGTCAACTCAAACTGCGAATCGAGACTAAATGGGTTTTCAACACATAAAGTGGCCTGGACTAAAGTTGCCGTTCGGCCTTTAAGTGCTTTTTCATCTCGCTCACTTTTCGGCGCTAAGTCAGATAGGCTTTCAATAGAAGAGGCTGCTGTACAATTTGCCCCAGCGAACAGCGGGATTGACTCTATCCGGTCTGAAGCTGGGTCTTCACGTCGAATCTCTAATTTCAAACCAACGCTCTGTGAGGCAATTCCTTTTGGCAACATACGTTGAGCAATCATCAATAGCTCCTGAGCATCAAACTGTTCGTTGACCAAATCCTTTAGCTTTATTGGCGCTGTAGTTCCTTTATCATCAAAGGTTCGCGCAACAATATCGGCGAGCATAAACGCGGTACTGTCGAGTCGCGTCTGGGTATACATCAGGCGATAAATGGAGACCAAACCAAAGACAATCACCATGATGCCAACAACGACAAATGGAAACTCAATCGAAGCCACACCGCGTTGCTTTGATGCGGTTTTAATGGTCATACGCCACCACCATCACGCGCTGCAACGTCATCGACTCTTTCCACACTGCACTTAACTTAGGGATCAACAAGAACGAAAAATGGTAATTCACTGTGTATTGGCCTAGCTTGGCTTGTGTCGCAGACGTCAGACGATAGTGAGCCAAATCACTGACTGAGCCAGCATAACGGGGAGCCGAAAGCTCGACCTTTTGCTCTTCCAGTAATGGATAAGAGGCAATCTTTGCTTTTACACTTTGATCGGCGGCGTACGTTGGCGGCATGACACGCGCGACGCGCATAGCTTGATTAACCGCTGAATCAAACACCATGTTGATCCAAAGAAAGCGCGTCAGTTCGAATATCACCAACAACAGCAATACAAAAGGCAGGGCAATCATCGCGAACTCTAAGGATTGGCTACCACGTTGACGTTTCATTGTGCTGCTCCGTCAAACTGATTGGCTAGATTTGAGTAATACTGCCCATTGCGCTCAAGCTCAGCTTGCGATAGGTCTTGAGCAGCGACTTGTTTAGCGGCCTCTACATCCCCACTCATTGCATACGATAACGCCAAGTTAAGCCGCACTTTACTGCTCGCCTCTCCACGCTGATAAATGGGATACAAAATGCGGATACTTTGATGAGGCGCTCCATCCAACATCCAAGTGAGCGCTAGGTTATTTCGGTATTCAACACTGTCTGGTGTTAGTGCAATCGCTTGGCTAAACACCTCTCTCGCGTCTTGATACTCCTGCAGTAATGAATGTGTGACACCTAAGCTATTTAAGGCCACATCATCTGACGGCGCGGTACTTACGGCTTTAACCAGTGCTGTTCTCGCTTGTTCTAAATGACCCAAAGCAAGGTGAGAACGGCCGATTTCACGCTCAAACTGATGTGAAGGAGAAATTTTCTGGCCTTTCTTTAGATAGTGTAATGCTTCGTCATAACGGCCCGACTGGTTGCACGCCGAGCCCGCAAGAAACAGCAGTTCAGCATCATCTGGGGTCGACTCCAACCTTTGCTTGTAGATCAGTAATGCATTATCCGCATGACCGTTTAGCAACGCAGTATTGGCCAGTTTTAGGTCATCAGTTTCTTGCTGTGGCGCACTTTGACAACCCATTAAGGTAAGCCCCAAGACAAGGGCGATAATCGACTTTTTCATAATTGACCTAAGGTTTGGAAGAGGCTGAGCACCATTGGCGCAACAATGATGACAACCACAGGCAGCATGATGAACACGACCAACGGAAATGACATTTTCGCTGGAATTTTTCCTACCCACTCTTCGAGCTCTAACATATGGTATTGGCGGTTATCTGCAGCGATCAGTTTGAGTGCATCAGCCATCGGAGTACCGAACTTCAACGCTTGCGACATGGTGACTATCATGTTGTTCACTTCAGGCAGGGCTAATCTAGTATCCAAGTTGGTCAATGCCACTTGAGGCGAATCCAACACTGCCATTTCCGTGGCCGTCACCAGCCACTCTCTTGAAAGCGCTGGCGAGATACTTTTCATCTCTTGGCCGACCGTATTAAAGGTCGCTTCAAGGCTTTGTCCTGATGAGACACACACCACCATTAAATCAAGTGCATCTGGGATGTTTTTAGCAATCTCTTGGCGTACAACATTGACTCGCCAATCTAAAGCTCTATCAATGGCGATACCTGCAATCAACGCAATCACGACGCTTTGAGCAAAGCCACCAACATCAACCGAAAGCTGCTGAGAGTAGAGCCAAACCACTCCCGCGCCAGTCATTACGCTGGCGCGTGCTGTCATGAAAATCGATTCAGCCTGTGATGAAACGTATCCAAGCATGGCGAGCTGTTGGGCGCGCTTTGGGTTTCTCGCCCAGCGTAAAATGCCGCCGCGAGAAGCTTGCACAGCGCCAAACCTTGCAACACGATCAAGGCGCGCTTTAACGATGTCGTACTGGGTAGCATGAAGGAAACCAGCAATAACACCCACAGCTCCTAACACAAGACATGCGATACCAATTGAGAGGATCATGTGAACCTCCTATTTTTGGTCATCACCTGTAAAGAGATAGCCCCCAACAAAATACTCACAGCGCAGTAGATCAACACTGACTGACCCGTTTCGGTTTCAATCAGCAGAACAAACAACGAAGGGTTTATCCAAGCCACTACCGCTAGTAAGCCAAGCGGTAGCATTGAAAGAAAACGTGCCGCCATTCGAGGCTCAGAGGTCAAGCTCTTAACCTTCTTTTGCATGGTGCGGTTATCATGCAGAGTACGACTTAAACTGTGTAAGATTTCGCGCAGTTGACCACCATTGCTTTGGTTTAACACCAGCGCAATAGTGAAGTAGCGAAAGGCTTTATAAGGTAGGCGAATACAAGCTTCGTTTAGGGTGTAGCGCATCCCGTGACCCAGCGCGAGCTGATCTTCAATACGAGAAAATTCACGACCCAATAGCCCACCTTGCGACTCAGCCACCTGAGAAATTGCCTGAGGCACTGATAATCCAGCCGAAACCGCTCGGCTAATCAGACCTAAAACTTGGACAATGCTCTGTTCGAACTCTTCAATTTGCTGTTTCTTGCGCATGACAAATAGCATCAGAGCCATCGCAGCGGTCGCGGCAAGCCCCAATGCGATTCTCCACTGAACGTCAATCATGCCGAGCATCATGTAGTTCACTACGGGTAGCACAATAAGTGCCGCTAAAAGTAACGCTTTATCTTTAGTAGAAAACAACGCATCTAGGCGCACAAACAGTCGTGACACCCCACTTGAAGGCGTGGCTTTACGCAAGATCGAAGGCGCACTATCTTGACGAGCCTGTGAATTTAACCCATTTAAGCGATGTGTTACTCTCGTTTTGAGCGAGCGTCGCCATAGCGCATAAAGAGTAAGCACCAACAGGAAGAGAACAGCTGAGATGTAAATCATATCTCTAGCTCCATCGCGCGGCGAAGCAATGGCTCTAACTGATAATAAGTCGCCTTGGTCACAAACTGAGGCAAGGTTCGGCTCGACTGATAGGTGCCTTGCAGGTTCCCTTGCACATCTTCGCCACTCATGACATATCGGTATAAGTCTTGAGTGACATACTGCTCGCCTTCCAAGCCGATGATCTCCGTGATGGCAACCACTCGACGTTTGCCATCACGCATGCGCTCTACCTGAACCACCACATCAATCGTGTCGGCCACCTGACGTCTAAGCGCAAACAAAGGCAAGTTAGACTGAGCCATCATTAACATGTTTTCTAAACGAACCAGTGCATCCGTTGGCGAATTGGCATGCAATGTCGAAAGCGATCCATCATGACCGGTATTCATTGCCTGCATCATTTCAAATGCTTCTTCACCACGAACCTCGCCGAGGATGATGCGATCGGGGCGCATACGTAATGCGTTTTTCACCAACTCTCGCTGGCCAATAGCAGGCAGTCCCTCAGCATTAGCAGGGCGCGTTTCAGCTCTAACTACATGGGGTTGCTGAAGCTTAAGCTCAGCCGCGTCTTCAATCGTAACAATACGCTCAGTTGGCGAGATGCTAAACGACATAGCATTGAGCAGTGTTGTCTTACCAGCACCTGTTCCACCAGCCACTAATACGTTGAGCCTCGAACGTACAATGACATCGAGTAACTGAACCATATTGCTCGACATCGAACCATTGGTCGCGAGTTGATTCAAAGAGAGCTTATCTTGGGTGAACTTACGAATCGAAATGTAAGTTCCGTCCAGTGCCAGCGGAGGAATCATCACATTAACGCGGCTGCCATCTTCTAAACGTGCATCCACAAGGGGTGACGTTTCATCGATACGGCGACCAATTTTGCTGACAATACGTCTCGCTAAGTTAAGCAGTTGCTCTTCACTTCGAAACACAACGTCCGTTTTCTGAAGTTTACCCAGCTTCTCGACATAGACTTCTTTATAGCCGTTGACCATGATATCTGTGATGACCGGATCATTGATCAGTGGTTGTAATGGCCCTAAGCCACACATCTCATCAACCAGCTGTTTCACCACAGTGAACACCTCACGGTGGCCGAGAGGAAGCTGATCAGCGGAAACAATATCGGACACCAGATGATGGATACGCCCTTCAAGCTCCGCAGGGCTCAGTTTAACCACCACACTAGGTTCAATCGCCTTAATCACTTTGGCATGAATGACTTGGTAATGATCTCTAACCGGATCAGAGTGAGCATTCGTTACCGGAGTCGCGGTGTTGTTGCGCGGCTCAACCGTTTTTCTAGAGGTGGTAAACATTAGGCACCTCTCAACCAACGGCGGCGTTTGGTTGTCGTCTGTCCACCCACAGCTTTGCTCGCCAGTAGATCAAACGCTCTCGACACTTTACGGTTACCATTTAACAGTGAACGACCTAGTGACTCTTTGGCTAAGAAATGGTTAGGCGCATAAGGCAATACAACATCGACCGTGCAACCTAACGCGCGTTGAACATCATGGCAGCTGATCAACGACGCTTTATCTGATTTGGTATGGTTAACCACAATCAGATTGATCTTATCTGACTGACCATTTGCCGTTGAAGCCAGTAATGCCAGAATCTGCCCAGTGTTGCGAATCGACGATAAGGTCGGTTCCACGACTAAAACCCTGACATCCGCTTGAGCCAGTGAGCTAAATCCGATCTGGTCGCGCATCGAAAACGAAGGTAAATCCAGTACCAAGGTATCTGAGTGCTGAAGCGAGAACTTTCTAAAGTGGTCTAAGGCGCTTTTCTCTGGCCAAAATGGCGTAGAATCCAGTGGTAAATAACCAGTAAACAAGGTCACGCGGTCCGAGACTTTAATTCCACTTCGCTCATACACCACAGGCTCTAGGCGTTCAGGGTACTGCAGCATCTCCACTAATGCGGTGTTGCCTTGCACATCGTATTGCAGGTCTAAGTCACCAGTCGCAAAATCCATATCGGCAACAGTGAGGACTTCTCCTCGCTCCGCCAATTCGCGCGCTAAGTTCACCGCAATGGTTGATGCGCCAACGCCCCCTTTAGCCCCAACAACAGCAATCACTTTACCTGCTGTTGTTTCTGCTTTATTTGCTTGGAACTCTGTCGCGTTGAAGGCACTGATTTCGACTGGATTGAGTAGATACTCACACGCACCTGCAGAGACCATCGCACGATAAAAGGCGATTTCTCGATTGTCGCCAACTGCAACAACCTGAGCTCCTGTTCTCAGCTTGACGGTATGTAGCATGGTTTTCGCTTGTTCAACCGACAACTGAGAGACATCCAGCACCACAATTTCGTGGCCATGTTTCACCACTTGTTTGATGACTTGCTCTTCGTCCAATGTTGTTTGAACAAGGTTGCTAATGCCTTTTTCAGCAAGTGCTTGAGTCAAGCTGTAGATATCAAGACGCTCTGAAGCGGCCACCAACACAGACAAGGTATGCGTTTTCATATCAATTACCCCCAAACTCTGTCGATGTGTTTCCTTCGCTACTGGTTTGGCTGCCGGAGTCCGTGGCAGGTGCGATGTAACTGTCTATCATAGCAACCGCTTTAGCCCCATTGGTTGCGCCTAACTGCTCGCCAACAACTAAGTCTTTCGGGTTTGCGACCATTTGAGCCAGTGCAACGGATGTAGCGCAGCCAAACGATGGATGCTCTTTGTAACGGTTGATGAAGTTGTTACCGTATTTCTGTGCTTGGCACTTTGGCACTTTGGCTTTAAATGACTCAATCAGGATCTGAACGTCACCCTTGCCATTCTCCGCCAGGTGTTCACGATAAATATTTTTAGCAACAATGCCTTGCTCAATAAGTAACGCTTCAATTTGATCTAAGCCACGTTGACCGCTTTCGCTTAAACTCACTAGCTTGACGTTCAAACCATATGGGGAGCCTTTACGTTGCACAAACTGCTCAACAGCTTTACGTTGCTTTGCGGTTAAAGACGGACTTTGCATAGCCAATGTCAGCTTATTGGTCACCGAAACCACATCCAGAGCTGGCGCTCGCTCTATCGGAGATGAACTGCACCCACCAAGTAATACCAAGGCAGGTAAAATGTATTTGATCATGAAGTAATTACCTTAGTAGTAGAAACCGTTATCACCGAGCAAACGTGGCGCACGATTATCCGTATAAATGTCTTTGCCTTTCACCTGCTGACCACGCGAACGAGGGATCGCGAGCAAGCGCTCCAGATCGCTAAGTGGCAGTAAGTTATCGGTAGGAAGAGGTAACGCGTCATTACGCACTGGCTCAACAAGATAGGCCGTGGCAATAATGATCAGTTCGGTTTCTTTACGTTGGTACTCACTTGAACGGAATAGACCACCTAAGATTGGAATATCACCAGCGCCTGGTAGCTTCTGCAGTTGATCAATTTCACTGCTTTGCAGCAGCCCGCCAAGTGCAAAGCTTTGCCCACTTGCCAACTCAATTGTGGTAGTAGCTGCACGCGAGGTGAATGACGGATAAGTATTACCATTCAAGCTCGTCTGGTTGTCGACTGACACGCTACTCACTTTAGGAGAAACACGCAGGCTAATACGATCAGGGCCAAGTACAACAGGTGTAAAGTTCAAGTTAACGCCAAACGATTTGTACTCGACGGTTGCTGTATCTCCGATAATGAGTGGCAAGGCTACCTCCCCACCAACTAAGAAATTTGCTTCTTCTCCTGACATGGCGGTTAAGTTGGGCTCAGCTAGAATCGACATCGTGCCGTCAGACGCAAGCGCATCAACCAAAGCACTTAATGTTGGTTTACCCCAGCTGCTTACATCCCAAGCTTTGGTATACAAAAAGCTCCCCACACCCTCTTGAAGCGAGCCCCACTTAATACCCAATTTGTTGGATACGCTACGCGACACTTCCGCAATGCGAACGCGAATGTTCACTTGGGTTGGCATGGTTACCACCAGTTGGTTGACGAGTTCATCACCGTTTTCACTGCCAGTATTCTGAGTTGAACTGTCAGATGAAGTCGAACCGTTTTCTGATTGCTTAGGAGCAATCACTGGCGACAAATACCCTTTTGCTACGCTGACAATGCTATGCGCCATAACGGGTGTTGGTACATTACCTTTTAACCACAATTTTCCGCCCAACGATTCAGAGTGCACCGATGCTTCTGGAAACTGCGCTGCGATCAACGAATCCAACTCCTTAGTATCATGAACAACTCGAATCTTGTTGTTGTAAATAACTCGCTCTTGGGCATTTAAGATGGTAATGGTTGCGGTGCCTGCCTGCATACCAAACACCATAATCTTGGTGTTGGTCATCGGCTGGTAGTCCGCAATATGTGTGTTAGAGATGAAGATCGATTTCGCATCTTGCGGCAAGTTGATCATCTTCGCTTCATTAATATTTACTTCTAGTGGGGTTGCCCATGAAGCAAATGAGAAAAACAGACCAGGAAGCAATAACCAGCTCCACCAGCGGAATGCTTTATTCATAGTGTCCTTTCCTATCACGACTAGTTTTTATCTTTCGTTGGTCGAAGCTGAATCAAACCTAAGTCTGGCGCGACCTGCTTACTATCAGGATTGATCAGTGATGAGGTGACGGTGTATTTTTCACCGACATTAGAAACCCTTTCACCTGCTCCGCGCAGTGACAATGTCAGCTTACCGATTTGATTCGCCAGCACGATTTGGGTCGCTTGTTCAGGTGTAACTTCCAAAGAGACCGAGCTGTTATCAGGAATATCTGCGCCGTAAGCAGTGCGATTCTTCTGAAAATCTTGTGGGTCAGCATACTGATTAAATGCCAACACTCTCACGTCAATAGCAATGGTCGTTACGTAAAGACCGGCTACTTGATTGTCATACTTCTTGAGTTCTTCGACTTGAGAGCCTAGTAGCAATATATCGACCTTGTCGCCGGGCTGAACAAACCCAGAATTAGCGGTTACCGCATCAACCGGAACTGATATTGCACGATGGCCACTTTGCACTTTGAATGCCATCGAGATGCCACCCGTCGGCGCTGCAAAGTCATCTTCAGACATGACTTGGCCAGACTGAATCGCCGTATGCGCGATACCTGATTTTAGGTCTAAACGAGAAAACTCTTCTTCCGAAATAAAGTCGAGGTAGTTATTAAGTTCTTGCTCCGATACACTTTTCCATTGGAACATGTTGAGTGTATACGGCTGACCCACCACTACTCCCTGCTTAGCGACAAGGACGCGCTTGAAGACTTCTGCAGCCGCTTGTGGTTGATCGGATTGAGGCTTACTTGGATTGAGCAATAGGATGGCGATCCCCACCGCTGACAAAATCAAAGAAAGCAACATTAGTCGTTTCGCTGTCATGATTTTTCCTTAACTAAACGAAACTATTCGCCTGAGTCTGCAGACTGTTCTAATGAGGTGATAACGGTGTCATAAGCCTGAGTGATCGCTTGCGTTAATCGCCCGTCACTGCCCCCAACTAAGGTGAGCAATACGACCGACATCGCTGCAGCCAAAATTGCGTATTCAATTGCGGCAGCTCCGCGTTGTTTTTTCTTATTCAGCATGAATAGACTCCTAAAAAGTGAGAGTCAGCCTCCAACGGAGGCTGGATTAATTATTATTTTTAAAGATTTGGGTTATTTAGCGACGAAGCGGAATAAGTACTTATTTGGGCTTGTGCTGCTGTGATAACGAGTGCTTGACTCACCAAGCTGTATTTCAACGTATTCGAGACTTGACGCTGTCGTACCATTCGTAACGTAGTAGTCATGCTCGTAATAATCGCTACTTGTTGGCGCTGCGTATGGGAATACAACAACATCTGTTGGGATCAAATTGCGCATATCATCCACAGACGGTAAGCCCCAGTTTGACTTGCCACACACACCGCCTTGATAGTTGGCGAGCTCCGCTTGGATGTTGTTAAACGTCTTATAACGTTCACTCGGTGTTGCGTTCTGGAAGAGCTGCCAAATCTCCCCTGTCTCTGGATGCTTAGCACACTGTGCAGAAGCACGATCCGCGACGATTGAGCCGTCACTCGCGATATAGTCCCAAGCAACAGAGTCTTCGCGCATTAGTCGCGCCATAGTCACGTACTGGTCATAACTATCGCCATCTAGGTCAAACTCGCGTAGGCCAGGTCTCTCACTGGTATTGGCAAACACATAAGCGTATTGCTTTGAAGAACTCGAAGCGGCGCTCGTCCAATAGAAGAAACGTGTTCCCCCGCTGTAGTAAGACTTATCGTATTCTGGAACAAGGCCTTTGTGATTCGGGAATACATTGACATCAATCGTCTTGCTCGCGCCATTCAGTCCTGCAACCGTTGCTGTTTCCAATGACTCGATTTGCTTTGGATGAGGCACCTTCCAGTCATTGAAGCCACAAAGATTCTCATTGTTCGCTGTCTCGATGACGCCTCCAGCCCCGACAACACTTGGTAAATCAGCCCCCGCTGCATCATAAACGACTTCGTCTTTACTTCCCGGCAGACCACTTCTCAATAGGCTCCAAACGCGTTTCGCCCCGGAGACATTGGTATCAAGCACACAACGCCAACCCTGCTGATAGGATGTTGCTTTAGGCAAGTAACGACCTAATGAATCTAACTTTGCAAATTGCCCATCAATCAGAGCATCAGCTTGCGCCACTACAAACCCGGCAAAGTGAGCACGGTTTAGTCCATCTTCTGCTGTGGTATGTAATGTATCGATATTATGGACGGCAATCGTTGAATCTAACTCAGTCACCAAATTTGTCATTGCAGAAATCAGCGCCACGAATTGGCTATCGATACCATTCAATACATTGTTTAGCGCCACTTTTAACTCGTCTGTGGTGCCATAGTCATTCTCAATATCAAACAATGCCGCGTAAAACGCCAAGGTCGCCTGGTGAGTTGCGCTGCCTGAACTTGCTGTTAGCAACGTCGCTTGCGCAGAGGTCATTGAGTCAGAATGTGATTGAATATTGGCAAGCTTCTCGGCAAATCCGGTGGCTTCAATCACACCAGCAAGCGCGACATTGTTTTTGCTTAACTGTTCAAGCTTGCTCTCGAACTCTGCCACTTTAACAATGAAAGCAACGCTCTCACTGTCCTTACGAGATTGAGCCATTTTCGCTTCAAACGTTAATTTGCTCACGAGCGCTTGCTGCTGAGCTTTTTGCGCTTCCCAACTCGCCGTTAACCCATTAAGAGCGTTCAGTTTCACGTTAGCTTCGCTACTTAGCGTCGTGTAGCTCTTTTGCTTAGCTTGATTTGTTGCTAACCAAGTCGTTAAAAACGACGTTGCTTGAGTCAGCTCTGTAGACTGCTGAGATAAGAAGCCATCTAGCGTCGATAGTTTGCTATTAACGTCCGCAACAAGCTCCGCACCACTCGCAAGCTGCCATTTCGCGAAAGCATATTTGCTTGAGTAGGGAGATGCGTCCTTCACTCCATTTTTGTAAGCTACCGCTGTCCCTGCTTCATCTAACCAAGCAATTGAGTAATCTGAAATTAGGTAAGATCTCGCGTAACTCGGCAGTGTATCTCTACTACGGGTCGTTAGTGTGAGCGCTTCTGCTGCTTTAGGTAATTGCCAATGATTAATGCCACAAATCGTTAGCTCAGAGACTCTAGTAAATACGTTCTCAGACCTTGACACTGAAGTCACTGCCCAGAATGTTGGTTCGCCTTCTCCATTACTATCGTATTGGGCAATACACTTTGTATCGTTGCTATTCCAGCCATGGTATAAACTGAACCCTGATGACTGATTCCATGTTTCCATTGGAACATACTCAAACGCTCCAAATTGCCCAGTCAAAGCCGTAGCCCACAGGATCGAACCTGCACTATTCTCTTTGCCCGCAATCGCATTATGTTTAACTCGAACGCCTACATCACTCTTGTCATAGGCTTTAGGGCCAACAAACTGAGGATTGTTTGTAACAGCGTGCCAAGTAGCGCCTTTATCTACGGTAAACTCGTAGTATTCAGCTCGGTCATAATGCTCGCCACTATTGACGTAATCCCAACTGATCATATTTGGCACTGCGCCGTTATTTGCTACCTTGATTGCACCATTGCTTGGCGCAGGCAGTGTCGGCGTTTGGCTATACGCTTGTGCCGTTAACGCTGCAGCACCTGCAGGGCGACCATTTCGCCCATTGGCACGGACGCGAATTTGTACTTCACCTGCCAGTTTTGCAATATCGCCAACCACGATTGGCTTCGCCACGGCTTGTGTCCATGTTGAACCACTATTGGCTGACCACTCGTAATCGGCAACAGCGGTAAAACCTACGACATTCACCCAATCTAAGGTATTTGAGGTGTCATCAACGACTAAAGATGTTGGCGCAACTGGCGCGTCAGGTTGCTTGGTAAGCTCGTCAGTGTTCGAAAGAATCTCACCCACGTCACGTCCATCAACTGGATTATTCTTTACTCGAACTTCAATCGTACCAATGGCATAGGCACGATCTTCAAGTTGCACAGGTTTGGCTTGAACCGGTTGCCACTCACCAGCCTCAATTCTCACTTCATAATCTTGAATCGTTTCGAAACCAGAAACCCAAGTCCAATCGAAAGTGTTTTGCGCATCATCAACCACACCATGAGTCGGTGCTACCGGTTTTGCAGGCGTCACAGAATAAGGTTTGTCATTACACAGTAAGCTGCCGGCAGCATTGCTGGCCGTCTGTTTTACTCGCACACAAACATCGCCAATAGAAAAGTTACTATCGGATAAATCTTGAGGGTTATTGCTTACATCGCTAAACGACTTACCGCCATCGGTTGAAAACTCATAGTCAGATACGCCTGTATACCCATCTACATTGGTCCAGCCAAACTGGTTATTCGCATTATCGACGACCGGAAGTGTCGGGCTAGAAGGCTTATTGGTAGCTCTAGTAAATGGCTGTGTAACCACAAGCGAACTACCCGCAGGGCGACCATTAGTCGCATTCGCTTTCACACGCACTTGTATCGTGTTAGAAGCAATATCCACGTTGCCGATCTGTACCGGGTTTGAGGTCAACTCGTTCCAACCTGAGCCCAGATTAATTTCATAATCGCTAAGGTTAGGGAATCCTTGAACTAGAGTGATTTCCAATATATCGGTGGCATCATCAGCGCGAAGAATCACCGGAGCGGTTGGTTTAGGTGGCGTCACGGTTAAAGGTTGAGTCGATTTTGCCATTAAACCTGCAGGACGTCCTTGGACATCATCCGCTTTGACTCTTAGCTTAAACTCACCAGTAGCGACTGCGATATCACCTACGTACTGTGGCTTTGCTGTTACTGGTTTCCAGTTGTTGCCACTATCTACCGAGTATTCGTAGTCTTGAAACGATGAAAACCCCGCGGCCCATGTCCAATCTAACTCATTGTTCACATCATTGAGGTTTAGTGCCGTTGGCGCTGGAGCAACAAGCGTCTCTGTGTAGGCTTTATCAGAGACCAAAACTGAACCAGTAGCGATCGACCTTGCAGGCTTCGCAGCAACACGGACTTGAACGTTTCCTTGAGGAATTGCTCCAGAGCCTACATTGATCGGCTTTTGAGTAACACTTTGCCAACTCACGCCGCCGTCCAATGAGAATTGGTAATCTGAGATAGCGTTGAAGGGTTTAACCCAGGTCCAGTCAAAAGTATCGGCAGCATCGTTAACTGCTGGATTTTTTGGTGCGTTTGGTCGAGATAAAACCTTACCTCCCTTGATATCATCAGGAGTAATCTTTAAATCGTTTTTATAGTCACCCGCAATTTGAGCTAGCGCTTGATCGGTATTTTTCGCTCCGTGAGAGAGATTGTCTGTACGCTGCTTTAGCGCGGCGACATCAAGATTCGCCAGTCGTTGCATTGAGCCTTTTCTCGCGTGTTCTTCAGTGACACCGCCGCTAACTGAGCTTTCTTGAGCTGACTGGAGTACTTTGGTGATCCCACGTGCCAGCATATGAATCTGCTGACTTTCACTGTTCGAACTGCCGACATAGTCAGAAGTAATCGTCTGTTCTGAAACATTCAGATCGCTAGCCAAACTCTTAGCCGCTTCATCAAAACTGACACCCGTCGTTTGGGCTATGCTCGATACCATAGAGGTCAAAGGACTAACGATTTCAGGGTGAGTCGCTGGCGCCTCTAGAGTAAAACCACTAAGTAAAACTTGACCTGGATTATCCATATCTTCAGTAACGCCAGAAAGCGCTTCTACAAGCAGATTGTAACTAGAAACATCGCCCTCAACTGGCAGCTCATAGTGACCATTTTCATCAGTCAGAACAATCGCACCATCAGCGCTATCACAAACAGTATTGTTGTTTTTGTCTAAGCAGACATTGGCGTTTTTTAAGTAGCCATCCATCACGACACCAGACAAATTCTTGGCAGATACCTTACTTTCTGGCGAGGAAATTTTCGCATCAGATTCGTTTCCTCCGCCACAGCCCACAAGCGCAATTGTTATCGCTCCAGCCCCAAGTTTTTTGACCAGTAATCCCACCGTCCAGACTCCATGATTTATAAAACCAACAACAAAATTGAGCGGCGATATTAATTTAAATGATATTTATTATCAATATCATTTGATCTTTTATTTTATAAGATGATTAAATAGCAGCGATTAATACTGTACAACATGGAATTCAATAAAATTATCGGTTGACTATGCTTAAAAATTATCCAATGTGCAAACTGGCACTTTCTATTTCAGGTGTACTACTTCTCAGTGCTTGTGGAGGAGGCTCGGATGACTCGACCTCATCGACAAGTGGTGTTGATGCATACTCATACTCTTCTCTTAAAGAGTGTGCGGATACAGATCTGGACGGCGTATGTAGTACCTACGAACGAGAGATTTCTGACACCAGCACCTATTCAAAAATGATCAATGATAACGGGGCGATTCTGACGGCTCATGCAGGCTCGCAGATGGTGTCACCATTCACCACTTTAGTGCATAGTGAGATGCTGTTTAACCCAGCATTAAAAGGTGATGAAGAGAGCGCCATCGCCTACCTGCAAACAGCACTCGGCGATAAAGTGGGTGTTGATTTCTCACACGTCGATACCACGCATGGCCCCAAGCAACAGACCGAAGTTTTACTAAAAACTTTACGCCAAGCTCAGAGCCAAGGTCAGTTCGATCCCATGCTTAATATTGCCCATGCTCTCGATCTTATGATTGCTAACCAAACTCTTGATTTATCGGGTATTAATATAAAGTCACAACCAAGTAGACATGTTTCTTTTGATGGTCTACTTACCGTGCAGGGCTCGCAAGTCGACTCATCGCTCGTAGGGGCGAAATCGATTACGTATAATCCTGCCAATCAAAAGATTGTCTTCTTAGATTCATCGGACAATGTGAAGCAAATTGATATTGGCAACAGAAATAATGCGGTCAGTGCTTCTGTACAACAAATGGCTCAACTTAAGACAATCAATCGCTATGACGATGACGATGACGACGACGATGATCACCATCACGGAGGCAGCATCGACGATTTACTTGGATGGCAGCAGGGCGAACATAAGCTTGTTCAAATTGTGCCTGCACTAAATAGTATTCAGTCTTACAAGCTTTATCAGCCTAAACTAGTCGCTCAAGCCAGTGAACAGTGTGGCTCAGCAGGAACCAGTGGTATTTTCCTGACCAGCTTGCACGATAAATCCACTCAAATTGCCAAACAATCAAAAGTCACCATTGATGCATACGGTGGTGCTTCCGGTAGCGTACCTATTCCAATCCCCAAACCAACTCCAGTAAACCCTGATGCAGATCTATCTGCACAGCGCTGCTTCAATGATAATTTCAACTGGATGATGCCGCTCTACAAGAAGAAATCGATCATTGCAGAACTAGACGATGGCATTTACGCAAAAGATAAATTGCGCCGGTTAAGCGCTGACAAACTGGTGATGGGCTCTGAAAGTTACACTCTATCAGCGACACAAGATTTTGTTGTAGCTTCACTTGATGAGTCTGAGCTCTTGATTGTCGATAGTGGTGCTGGCGGCAGCGATGATACGGTATTGATTGACTCGACAACATTAGCAGCGAAATCAACCATCGGTATCAACAATGCGAAAGCAGCGGCATTCACGATTAACGATAAACTGATTTTTGGCCTTAAAGATAACAACGTTACTTGGGTAGAGAAGAGTCAATTCGCAACAGAGTTAAATAAGTTTGAATTGGATGCTGCTATCCATTTTGTAAAGTCATCCCCTAATGGCAAACAATCAGCAGTGGTAACCGATAGCTCTCTCTACTTGTTTGATAACAGCAAATACCAAGTCATCGAGCAGTTCCCTATTCAAGGCAGTGCGGTAAAAGACCTTAGAGTACTCAATGACAAAGCGGTGGCCGTTGTGGGTAATTCAATCGAATATTTCCAGTTTGCTAAAATTGCTGGTCCTAAGCTGAAAGTCGCCGCGCAGCTCATTACCAACCGTATTAAAGACAAATGGGCAGCAACGCCTTCCGCACATTGGAAAGCAACTAATATGGGCTTTTTACTTGAAGAAACCGGTATTGAAGCATCCGTTGCCAATAAGTTTGATTCCATCAACGTCAATTGGTTGCCAACGGGTGTAACTCAAGCCAGTAGCGTGACCGGAGTAAATATCAGTGGTCTAGATAGAGGGACGTGGATAACGTTATACAAACCTCTTTAATCAAAAAAAGCGGCATCAATAAACTGTTTCGTGGGGGTCAGGAGCAAGTTTTGTTTGATGCCGCTTGGCTTGATTCACTACCAGTGACGGTTAAGTCAGTAGTTCTAACAGGCTCAACAGCGCCAATTTCTCCAACTTATTTGAAGAGTTAGCGAGTCGCGCTTGGTAGTAACATATCATTACTTCTTTTTGCATCTTCGCCTCCTTAGTTGCCGTTATTGTCCCGCTTAATACGGAACAGAAAAACTGGCCAAATAAATTAATTCCATTCCCCTTATTGTCAATTGTTAGCGAATTTAGACATGCCGGTGTAGAAACTCAGCCAAAATCGGAACAAACTAAGTGTCAATTTTGCTTGGTTTGTTAAGAGTTTCCGTGTCTGACTTAAATCTTATCCGCTATTACACCCGACTCGTTCCTATGGGAGTCGGCGTTGAGATCAAAACTGCATTGCCTATGGTGGCCGAGCTGCTGTTTACCAGTCCACGACACGCTCGCAACTTACTAAGCCAAATGCAGAAGCTTGAATGGTTAACTTGGGCACCAAAACCGGGACGTAACCAACGTTCCAGCTTGGTACTGAACCTAGAGTTGGATGAGCTTAAAAATAGGCTGGCCGCCAAACGAATTTTGCAAGGTAAGTACGAAAAGGCGCTATCTATACTCGATGATGACGAAATTGCTTTTGGCAGGCTGCTACAAAGTACTTCAGGCGCTTCCCTCCGAGAGGGTATGCTGCATATTCAGCTGACCTACAAACGCCCCTTTGAACGTCTCGTCCCCCACCAGCTACAAAGATCAAGTGAGCGTTATTTGCTTCGCCAGGTATATTGCTGCTTAGTCGGTAGCTCTCATAACGGCGAATTGCAGCCACAACTCGCCCACCACTGGCACTATGATGAAGAGAAGTTAGAGTGGACTTTCTATCTACGTCCGAGTTTGAATTTTCATAATGGTGCTGCCATAGATGGAACTTGCATTAGCGAACTTTTCAATAAACTGATGCAACTCGAAGATTACCAAAGTGAACTCCACCACTTAACAGCAGTTCATTCGCCAACACGTAACAAGGTGGTCTTTAAACTGTCGAAGCCTGACCAAGGGTTCGGCGGACTTATTTCGGGGGTTAAGTACTCTATCCAGCCACCAAGCCAGATCAGCCAATCAACCGCTCGCCAAGTGGTCGGTTCTGGGCCATTTGAGGTGACAGAACATACGCAAACAAAACTCTGTTTACAGGCATTTGAACGCTACTACGCCTGCCGAGCACTCACCGATCAAGTGACCATTTGGCACCTCGACGAACTGGGACTGGAAAAACAGCAGATTCACACTAATCAACCTGGTGCACAATCAGACAAGCAGTGTAATTACTATGTATCTCATGCGGTGAGCCAGCACAAAGAAAAGGATGTCCAAAAAAGCCGAATTGAAGATGGCTGCATGTTCATCCTATTTAATCAAAGCGCCGCCCAAGCCCTTGATGATGCTCAGAGACGATTTCTCTCAACTTACCTAACCACAGATAAAGTCTATCGCTACCTTGATGAAACCAATCGTCTATTTGGCTGTGAAATCGCCGAAAACCTTCTACCTATGTGGCATAAAATCACTCGCCCAGAAATGCCGTCGGTGACACTGCCTAAACAACTCAGTATTGCTGTCTACGACTATAGCTCTTTGTGGAACTGCGCGTTGGCATTGAAGCACTTGCTTGAACAACAAAGCGTCGACGTTACTATCAATACGTACTCCTACCGCGAATTAACCACTCGCTCTAGTCAGGGAGAGCTGACCGAGTCACTAATTATCACCAATATCAACCTAGATGATAATCGCCATGCATCCGCTTTTAACAGTCTCTATCACAACCCGATTATTCAGGGTTGTATCGGCGAAGAATCTAAGCAGTGGCTCGTGCAACGTTTAGATGAACTTCGTTCGCAAACGCCATTAAATGGCTATTTGGATGCGTTAGAACCTATCGCCTCAGCACTGATTAACCAGTTCTGGCTTTCGCCACTTTTTCACCACAGGCAAACTCTGCGTTTTCAAGGGGTTCTTAATGATGTGGCACTAACCAACTGGGGATGGCCAGATATTAAAAACGTCTGGTCAACAGACTAACCAGCAATTCCAACACTAAAAACTAATTTGAACTCAAAACAAATCGTTACATTTTCGGTGTAAAACCTTAGATATCAACGCAAAAAATGTCTATTTTTGGTGCAACTTGTGCCCAATATTAAGACAAATCATACCAAATCTAGCTCATAACTCTTTCATAATAATTTGAACTCTAAATATCAATTCGCTATTTTTATAACGTATTCATTAAAAAGGAAATTAGAATGAAACTAAAAATAGCTGCATTACTCACGCTCTCCGCGACCGCTTTTCAAGCCCAAGCTGATGAATGTGGCAAAGTCACCATCGCAGATATGAACTGGAACTCTGCCACTGTGATGGCCAACGTTGACCGCTTCATCCTTGAGCACGGATATGGCTGTGAAGCCGAATTAATTCCGGGCGATACCATGCCAACCGGCACGTCGATGATCGAAAAAGGTCAACCTGATGTCGCTCCAGAGCTTTGGAGTAACAGCCTTAAAGATGCGCTAGACAAAGGTGTGGCGGAAAAACGCTTACGTTACGCAGGCAAATCTTTGGTTGATGGCGGTGAAGAAGGCTTCTGGGTACCTAAATACTTAGTAAACCAGTACCCTGAACTGGCAACTATCGAAGGTGTTAAGAAACACGCGAAACTATTCGAACACCCTGAAGATCCTGAACAATCAGCTTTCTACAGTTGCCCAGCTGGCTGGAACTGTCAAATCAGTGCTGGTCACCTATTCAATGCACTAGCACTGGGTGAATCAGGCTTTACCATTGTTGACCCAGGTTCAAGTGCAGGTCTTTCTGGCGCAATTGCAAAAGCTTACGAACGTGAAGAAGCATGGTTCGGTTACTACTGGGCACCAACTGCCGTGCTTGGTAAATACGAAATGGTCAAAGTTGACTTTGGTAGTGGCGTAGATGAAGCCGAGTTCGTTGGCTGTACAACACAAGCTGAGTGTGCAGAACCTAAACCAACTATGTACCCACCTTCACCAGTACATACTATTACTACAGAAGAATTTGCTTCTCGTGCACCACAAGCTTACGAGTACTTTGCAAAGCGTGGCTTCACCAATGCTGATATGAACCAACTTCTAGCTTGGATGGAAGACAACCAAGCTGACGGTGAAGAAGCAATGTTCCACTTCCTAGAGGAGTACCCACAAATCTGGACTGCATGGGTACCACAAGATGTGGCTGATAAAGTAAAACAAGCTCTATAGAAACAACTCTAGAACTCTCTTAGCGCTGCGGCGCTATCCTATAGATGTACTCATTCACCGCATAGCAACACGCGGTGAATGAGAATAAAAGGAACTTATTGATGTCAAATGATAGCTGGTTCAACAGCTTTCCTGAAATGGAGCGTTCTGATCTTAGAGCGATTCGTAAGACGCTTGATGGCGCATACCGAGACTTTTCTCGTGAATACGGGGATATGATTGAATCATTCTTCGACCCTCTTCTCTCTTTTCTTATCTGGTTTGAAAAGCTTCTTCTCTCAACGCCTTGGATGCTCGTCTTAGCGATTTGTACTGGTCTTGTCTATGCCGCCAGCCGTTCGTGGAAACTTTCTCTTGGCTGCTTTGTTTCCCTTATTCTGATTGGTTATTTTGGGATGTGGGAAGATACGATGCGCACGTTAAGTATCATTACTGTCTGTACCTTACTTTCCATTGTGCTCGGCATTCCGATCGGCATCGCGATGGCCCGCTCGAATCGAGTGCAATCCATTGTCACTCCAATGCTCGATATCATGCAAACCATGCCAGCTTTCGTCTATCTAATTCCTGTGGTAATGCTGCTTGGCATCGGTAAGATTCCGGGCCTCATTGCCGTGGTCATTTACGCTATTCCACCAGTAATCCGTTTGACTAACCTTGGGATTCGCTTGGTCGACAAAGAAGTGTTAGAAGCATCAACGGCCTTTGGTGCCAGCGCTAAGCAACGTCTATTCGGTGTACAGTTACCCCTTGCGATGCCAACCATCATGGCAGGCATCAACCAAACAATTATGATGTCGCTATCGATGGTGGTTATCGCCTCAATGATCGGTGTTAAAGGACTGGGACAGCCTGTACTCAAGGCAATCACAAACCAATATTTCACTCTTGGGCTACTTAACGGTTTTGCAATTGTTGTCCTTGCGATCTTGTTCGATCGTGCTTCACAAGCTTATGCGAAAAGAACGCAAGCCCACCTTGGAGATCTAAAGCATGACTAAACCACTTATCGAGATCAGTGGACTGTACAAGGTCTTTGGCGAAAGACCTCACAAGGTAATGCCGCGTGTTAAACAAGGTGAAAGCAAAGATAAAGTTCTAGCGGAAACAGGTCACACCGTCGGATTGAAAGAGATTAACCTCAGCATCAAGCAAGGTGAAATCTTCGTTATTATGGGGCTATCTGGCTCAGGTAAGTCGACCTTAATTCGTCACTTCAATCGACTGATCGACCCAACCGAAGGACAGATTCTGGTTGAAGGGACAGACATAATGAAGCTCGACCAGAAAGAGCTGGAAGAGTTCCGCCGTCACAAAATGTCGATGGTATTTCAGCGTTTTGGGCTACTACCGCACCGCACCGTGGTCGACAATGTTGCTTACGGCTTAGAGGTTCAAGGGATCGAAAAAACTCAGCGCCTAGCTAAAGCCTATGAGTGGTTAGAAACGGTTGGCCTAAAAGGTTATGAAAACCAATACCCTTCCCAGCTATCAGGCGGTCAGCAGCAACGTGTCGGCCTTGCACGAGCGCTCTGTACTGACGCAGAAATCTTGCTGATGGATGAAGCTTTCTCTGCACTGGATCCTTTGATCCGCAGTGAGATGCAAGATCAACTGATTGAACTTCAAGAAAAGCTCCACAAAACCATCGTATTCATCACTCACGATCTAGACGAAGCTCTGCGCTTAGGTGACCGAATAGCGATCCTCAAAGATGGAGAACTCGTTCAGCAAGGCACTCCAGATGAAATCTTACTTCACCCTGCTGACGATTACGTGGAAGCCTTCGTCAAAGATGTCAACCGAGCACGTGCACTGACGGTTGAAACCGTGATGAACCCACAAGCTTACCGAATCAGTGCCAATACTATTCAAGAAGCCATCTCTCAGATGAAAGGCATCAAGCAAGACTATGCCTACCATGTGACAGACGAAGGTTACCAAGGGGTATTGACCAAAGAAGGTTTGAATGACGCAGCTAAGGCAACAAACCAACAAGCGATTAGTGAAGAAATCTACGAAGAAGTCCCTTCAGTGTCACCAGACGCCGCCATAGAAGAAGTCTTAGTCGATACCATGTCGTGCGATTACTCTTTACCTGTGGTTGATGAAGATGGCAATCTGCAAGGCGAATTGGAGCGCAGCGCAGTCGCTGAAATTTTCTCAGAACCATCTGATGAAGAGCCTGCTGATAGCCCAAAGCTCAATAAAGCGTCATAGATTTTGATGCTCAACTCTAAAAGCCTAGCTTTATGCCAGGCTTTTTCGTTTCTCACTTTCGGCGTTCTAATTCGCTCACACCTTAAGAGGTTTCATCAAACAAATGATTGAGTTAAGTCCATACCAAGTCCTAGGAATGTAAACTTTCTGTTAATCAGACTATTACGGTTGATAATTAAATCAAAACACCTATTATCGAATGATATCCCGCATAAATTAAGGAAGATAAAATGCAACGTTCATCATTAGCCATTTTTGTATCTCTTGCTATTGCGTCAGGCGCAGCGCTGGCCGAAAAACCTGAATGGGCTGGTAAAGGCAAACCGGATCTTGACGAAGTAAAAACTTTTGCCGACGCGAAAAAGCTCGACGCTGAACTCGAAGAGCATGAAGAAAACCTCGACAAGCTCATTAAAGAGAAACGTGACGAAGCTAAAAAAGCCAAAGGCAAGAACAAAGACAAGTTAAAAAAAGAGCTCGAAGAACTTGAAGATGAAGCGGACGAGCTAGAAGAAGCGAAAGATAAGCTGAAAGATAAGAAAGAAAAGCTCAAGAAGGACAAGTCCAAAGATCGTGATGAAGACGACGAGGACGAAGATGATGACAAGAAAGACAAAGATAAGAAAAAAGATAAGTCTAAAGGGAAAGACAAACACGAAGGTAAAAAGTCTGACAAGGAGCGCAAAGAGCTAGATAAAGGCTCTGAGCAAGGTCAGGAAAAGCGCGAAGAGAACAGCAAAAAATGGTGGAACTTCTGGGAATAACCCTTTCTTGCACGCATTGATTACATAAACCCTCCAGTTTGGAGGATTTTATCTATTTGCTAAAAAATTAACTTGTCTCGCCCTTAGAGTCGTGTAAGTTAAGGCACACAAATCTTATTTCTAACCGATGTACCCTTATCAAATGAGCCACCAACAAATAAAGTTCATTGCCGCCGATATGGACGGAACTCTTCTTGACGAAAATAGCCAGCTTAGCCCTGAATTCTTTGAATTATATCCACAACTTGAAGACAAAGGCATTATATTTGCCGCCGCTTCTGGCCGTCAGTATTACAGCTTGATTGAAACATTCGCACCTTTAAAAGATCGCATGATGTTTATTGCCGAAAACGGCACCATGGTAATGCACCAAGGCAAAGAGCTGTATAGCTGCGGAATGGATAACGACTCTATCCAAGCAATCATCGCTCAAGCAAGAGCAATCGACGGCGCGCAAATCGTGTTGTGCGGGAAAAAGTCAGCCTATATTGAAACGCAAGATCCCCAGGCAATCGCTGAGTTCTCTAAATATTACAAAAACTGCCAATACGTAGAAGACCTACTGACCGTCGAAGACGAGTTTATTAAAGTCGCAATATGTCACTTTGGTGGTACAGAAGAGCTGGTTTACCCATCATTCAATCAAGCATTCGGCGCGAGCCACCAAGTGGTAGTGAGTGCCAAAATATGGCTTGATGTGATGAATGCTGAAGCATCTAAAGGCGCTGCAATTGAATTCCTTCAGCAGTCATTGGGCTTCTCTTATGAACAAACCATGAGCTTTGGTGACTACCTAAACGATTTGGAGATGCTTAAGGCGAGCTACCATTCGTACGCGATGGATAATGCTCACCCTAAGGTCAAAGAAATTGCACGCTTCGCAGCCCCGAGTAACCGCGAAGCTGGAGTATTCTCTGTTATTAAGCGTGAAGTCCTAAGCTAGGCCTGATAAAGCTCTAAAGGTAAGCCGTCCGGATCGCTGAAAAACGCGTACGGCTTACCGGTAAATTCATCGATGCGTATCGGCTCTACCTCTATCCCCTTTTCAGCCAAGTAGTTGGCGTAACCTTCTACAGATTCAACGGTAAAAGCCAAATGCCGTAAACCTTGCGCTTCTGGCCTAGATGGTCTTGCCGGAGGGTTGGGAAAAGAAAACAACTCCAATTGCCCGCCGTCTGGTAAGGCAAGATCTAACTTGTATGAGTCTCTTTCTTGACGGTAGTTTTCAGCCAATACCTTGAGTCCTAAAACTTCGATGTAGAAGCGCTTCGACGCTGAGTAGTCTGAGCAAATGATGGCCACATGATGAATGCGTTGTAACTGCACTTTTATCCCTTAATCGATAACCAATGATCCATCCTGATTAAACTCCCAGCAGTCGCCAAAAGCAATCTCCCACAGATAACCATCAGGATCAGAAAAGTAACCGCTATAGCCTCCCCAGAAAACATCTTGGGCCGGCTTTTCTAACTTTGCACCAAGGCTAACGGCTTTGTTAAGAATATCGTCGACTTCAGGCTTGGAACGAGTATTGTGAGCCAAAGTGATACCACCAAAACCTGACGCCTTAACTGCCATATCCGGTGAGACATCGTCAGCCAGTGCTTCGAGTGGATAGAGCGCTAAACACACCCCGCCCGTCTTAAAGAAAATAATTCCATCTTCCGGAGATCTTGAACTTGGGAAGCCAAGTCCAGTGTAAAACTCAAATGAGCGTTGAAGATCCTTGACCCCTAGGGTGATGATGCTGACTCTCGGTTCCATAGCTGTTTATTTCATCCATTTATTCATGCTATTCGATAATAGAGTATCAATGACGACAAAACTATCGAGTCGATCTCGACCTTGAGGCGAATATAAAAACTCCCCGATGAGCAAGATGCCCATCAGGGAGTATTAAATCACACTGAATTACCACAATTCAGGTTTGTTAAATTCAGGCACACAAACGCTAAGACCGGCAAGCGCTTCAATCTTCTCTACGCCCAATGACTGAGCCATCCATCCGTGAGGAAAGCTCAATGGCAGTGGCGCTTTAAACGCTTGCTCAGTCACCTGCTCAAATCCAGTTTTGCTATAAAACTTCGGGTCACCATAGGTAAAGGCCAATTTCACCCCTTGGTTTCGCATCGAGGTTAAGCCGAATTCGATCAATGCCTGACCCACACCTTTGCCCTGGTAATCTGTGCGTACGGCCACAGGCGCCATCAAAAAGCACTCAGTTTCATTATCAAACGCTAAGCGAGTAAACAAAATACAACCAACAACGTCACTACCATCTCTCGCCACTGCAACCGAGATGTCTTGCTCAGGGGTTTGCGAGATAAGATTTTTGACCAATTCACCGATCATTTGGCCTTCTGCTGGCCCTTCTGAATCGGAAAATGTTTTGCTAAATAACTCGATAATCGATGCTGTTTCTGTGGTGTTATAAATACCGTAATTCATTATTCATTCCTCTCAAATTTATGCCTGCAGCATAAACTGTAAAGTTATAGACAGGTCAAACACTGTTTAAGATTTTTTACTCTGCCACCCTTAAAATAAACATCTGATAATCGAACTGGTGCTCTCGCTGCTGATAAGCTTCGACTTCCCGTTTGAGGCTTTCTATCGCGCTTGAGCCTTCAAGCACTTTTTCAACTTCATCAATGCGCTGGCTAAGTGGTCGATAATAGCTATCCCATGACTCATCACTAATCGGGAAGGAGTTCACCACTTCATACCCTAGTCGCTGAGCCAGTTTGACTCGTGACGTCGCTGTCGTCATATCTGGATATTCCCCTTGCCAAAAGGCCTTAGTGTCTTGGCTAGGCTCATCCACTCGCCATACAAGATCACTCACAACAAGTATCCCATTAGGTTTGAGTAATTTACGCCAGCTTTTTAGCGCGTTCTCAACCCCAATAATGTACGCGCTGCACTCAGCCCAAATAACATCAAAGGTCCCATGCTGAAATGGTAATTTCCCCATATCAGCGCAGACGGTAGTCACTCGATCACTGAGGCCGAGCGTCTGAAGAGTGTTATCAAGGAAGTTAAGAGCAGGCTGGTCATTATCAATCGCAGTGATATGCGCATCCGTATGGCTCGCCAGTAGCTTGGTCGCGATACCTTGGCCACAACCAATCTCTAGCCACTCTCCACTTTTATCAGGCAGCAGACCAAGTGCTTTGTCAGTATCAAATTCGCTCCCCGGCCCCCAGCGTTCTAACGCTTCAAAGACGTGCATAAAATCTTGCATGTAACGTTCATGTTCATTCATATCTTTCGACAACCACTTTAAATGCATCGCTTGTTTTTCATCGAAGCCCTGCTTTATCAACCATTCAAGGTGCGCATCAGGGGCAATGTTATTTAGGTTGCTATGCCACTCATCTAAACGACTCTCACCAAGCAGTGCTGCCAACAAATCACGCGATTTCTGCTTCTGCTCAATTTCTTGATCAAGCTCGCTCAGCCTTTGTTTCAAAAGCGCTCGATTAATCTTCTCATCCAAACACGATTGGCACTCTTTTAGAGTTAGACCACCCGCTTGCAAGTTTTGCAGCAGCTTCAGGCGTTGGAGGTCTTTATCTCCGTATGAACGATAGCCATTGCTCATACGCTGGCCTTTAATCAGCCCGAGCTTTTCATAGTAGAGCAAGGTAGTACGAGAAAGGCCCAACAGTTCAGCGAGCTGAGAAATTTTGTACATGAAAACCTACCTAAATAACGGTTAAGTGGTATATAGCCTAAACTATAGAGCTATAGACAGGTCAAGTCATCACGCACTCTGAGATTAGGCGATGTCCCGTACTGAGGTTTGCCACAATATAAATGCCGTCGCAATTTGAACTGCGCAGCAACAAATAAACACCGCACTGACACCAAACCAAGCAATCAAGTACCCCGATGCCGCGAGTCCAATCGGCATAAGCAATTTAAATAGTGAGCCCGTAATGCCCGCCACGCGGCCAAGATATTGCGATTCAAACGCTTCTTGTCGATAGGTCCAGATGCAAATACTGCCGTACAAACCGACTGCAGACACCCACAGAAACGCCACAATAAGTCCCCAAACGTTGGGTAGCAGCAAGGGTAGAACAAAGCCAATGGCTTCTAAAGATAAAGAGATGATGAGCAGTCGACCAAGTCCCATTTTTGCCCGTACCTTGTCGGCACTAAATGCGCCTATCAGTCCGCCAAAGCCTGATGCGGCGATTAAATAACTGACCTCTATTGAGCTTAAAGCCAGTTCGGCCTTACCGTAATAAATGGCTTGAATCCAGAACACCGCCCCTGTGGTGTTAATCACCATCACAGCAAGGGTGATTTGCCACATGTTGCGCTCCGCTCTCAGAACCTGGCAGCCTTCCTTTAGAGAATCGAGCACATTGCGCTGATCATTCATAGGTTGGTGAGTAAATTCGAGTTTTTCTAGTTGCCAGAACGCAAGCAGCAATAGGAAAGCAACCAATAGAAAGACGTTGTGGATAGCTGAAACTAACAGCAGTGCACCGGACAGTACTGGCCCTACCGTTTCCATCAGACTGTTTAGCGAACTCATCCGAGCGACCGCGGTATTTTGCACTTGCTCTGGTAACGCGCTCTTTAGCATCGTCATTCGTGCATTGTGATAGCCGTAATTCATCGCCATCGTGATAAAAGCGGCCGGAAACAATACCCACAGAGGCTGCGACAGCCATTCGACCGCAAAGTATGAGCAAAGCACGACCAACAGTTGCCCCAGTAACATCGCTTGAGACCAACGTTTTTTGTTTACCCTATCAACCCACACACCAATAAACAGCGCCAGCAGTAGGTTAGGCAAAAACTCAACCGCCCTCATCCAGCCCATCATTTGCGCTGACTCGGTAAGCTCATACACCAACAGAGGCAGCGCCAAATTGTAGATTTGTGCCGAAAATGCCACCAGCAATGCACTAGAAAACAGCACCTGAAACGAGCGGTTACGCCAAACAGAAGAATGAGGCTGAGCTAACGTATTCATTTATTTATCCTTTCATCCTGAAGAGAATCTCCTATTATCGAGATTAAAAGATGAAGAAAAATAGAAATTAAAAAACGGAATTTCACCTTTATGAGCTACTGGAAATCCCTCGCTTTTTGTCGAGATAGGTTAAATACGGACGACTGGACGTCGATTTCTCTCAACCAATTCAGTGAGTTTATTGGCTGTACCCGCCGCAATACCCAATTTCTGATTAAACGCTTAATTAGCGAACATCACATTTTATGGCAGCCCGGTGTCGGTAGAGGAAACTTGCCCAAGGCCAAATTAGTCACTTGTATCGACCCGATTCTGATTGAGAAAGCCCAAAACCTGCTCCAAAACGGTAAAGTTGAACAGGCGCTAGACTTAGTAAAACCGAACCAACGAGATAGCTTTCTCAGCCATTATTTGTCCCAATACCAAACCACTGACTCGCAACAAGACATATTGCAAATACCCTTTTATCGCGCAACGCATGACCTGGACCCGATTGGCATCAATCGCCGCACTGAACAACATATCGCGAACTACCTTTACGCGAGACTTCTCCACGTCGATCCCGTTGATGGTTCACTACAAGGCGACCTAGCCCACTCGTGGGGAATAGAGCACGATAGGATTCATATTAAGCTGCGTAAGGGGCTTAAATTTCACGATGGCAGTCCACTGCTGGCAAAGGATGTCAAAGAGCATTTCCAGCGTTTGAGCCAGTCGCAAACTGCTAGTAAGGCCCTGTTTAATCTCATTGACGACATCATCATCGAAGATCTACTTTCACTCGTCTTTGTTAGTCAATCAGCGCCGAAACTGTTGCCTAAGCTACTTGCACATGGCGCAACAGGGATCACTAAAATGGACCAAGGACACATCATTGGCAGTGGTTCATTTAAGCTAGCGGAGCAAAGCGAGTGGCGCACACTACTCACCGTCAACCCTTACTATCATGGTTACCGTCCATGGATAGATGGTATCGAAATCTGGAACGTGGGTAATAATGCCAAGAGTTTGGATCTCAACTGCGATGTGGTACATGCAAGCCATTTAAGAGCACGTACTGCGCCACAATTTCACTCCAAGCAACAATGGGAGCTCGGTTGTGTACATGCCATGCTCAACCCTCTGCGCCACCCATGGATGAAAAAACGCCAACATCGATTTTGGCTACAGACTCTTATGCAGGTGATGGGGGAACCGAGTGGAGCGCAGTGTGAAGTCGTCGCACAATCTAGCGGAATGCTCTCAACCCCACTGCCAATTGCCAAAGCTAATCTCGCGCAAGCGGAAATAACATTAAGTAAACTCAATAAGCCAAGTGAACCATTACTGATTGTGACCTATCAGCTAGGTACTCACATTGAAACTGCCAAGCTTATCAGCGCGGCACTGAGCCAACTTGGTGTCACCAATCAACTGACGATATTGGAATATCCCGTATTCAATCAGCTCAGCACGTTGAGCGACTTCGACCTCATAGTGACCGGAGAAGTGTTTGGTGAGGACTTGCCAATGTCGTGGCTAGGCTGGCTACTGTGTACATTCTCTAATCTAGCTTGCTTGGATGCCAAGTCAACGCAATGGTTACACAATCAATGCGTCAAAGCGATCGCTCTTTCGACAGAGAAAGCTCAGCTCAATGCCTTTCAACGCATCGAACGCGACTTAAAAGCCAAAGGCTTATACCAACCACTTTATCACGTGCAACAAGACCTCAGCATTTCCGAAAGCATATCCACTCCAGATCTACTTGCAAACGGATGGATTGACTTCAATAAAGTCACGATGAACTAAAGTCGTAATTTAATTGTTTATTAAACAGAGGGAATTTTATCCCCAATGAAGTGCAGGTTATTTATAAGATGGTAAACTAGTGTATTACTCTTTTTTAAATGTTGCGGTATTGATGAAGCGTTACCTTTCTTTTGTGATCACCTACTTTGCTCTGAGTGCGTCTTTTTCAGCGCACGCTGCATGCAATGTAGAACCACAGCATGACTTTCTCTATAAACAGGTTGAAAGTGATGAACGCTCAATACTTAACTTCTACTACCAATCCCTATGTCGCCCTGGCCAGGTCCAGCTCAGTGATATTTCACTGCCGAGCAACGCGTCAGTACAAGGCAAAGCGTTATACTATTTTGGCCTGCTGAACCTAAAAAAGTATGAAGGGATAGCCATCAACACTCCGCCAGATTTAGTCCAAATCGGACAGCAAAATGGCATCAATTGGATAACAGCGGAAGCCAAGCTAAATAACGCAATTAAGCTGATCGAATCGGATCAACTGCGTGAAGGAGAACGCTTGCTGCACGAGACGATTCCAATCGCAAGAGAGATTGGCTATAAGCGCTTACTGGCAAGAATTTATCGCTGGCTAGGCAATATCAAAATGCAGCACTCTGACATCAAGGGCAGCCTCAACTATTACAAGATGGCCTATGCTTTGGTCAATGAGATCGGTGACAACTTCCAAGAGACCATGACACTTAATAATATCGCCACCGTGTACATGCAGTCTGAAGAGTGGAAACAAGCCAATTCATACATTAAGAATGCGCTGTCGCTCTACGTTGAGAATAACTATGACAACAGTCTGTTTGAAGCAATTCTTTACGCCAACTCAAGTGCGATCTATTTCGCCACAGGCGACCATCAACAAGCAGCGGATTACATGCGCTTAGCGCTCCAAGAAGCCGATAAAACGGGCTCAAATCGCATTAAGTTTTCGACCTTGTCTAATATGTCTCAACTCTACTCTAGTGTTGGCCGCCCGACTGAAGCCTTGGATATGGCGCAGCGCTGCCTCGATCTGTCCAAGCAATCTCCCGACTCTCCGGTGATGTTAGCCACTTGCTATGATTCGTTTGCAACCGCCTATTTAGCGCAAGAGAACTATGACCAGACCATTGCCTATGCGCACAAGTCTCTGGATATTCTTGCTATTTCCGAAAGCCAAGAAACAGCTTGGGAACTCCAACTTCTGGCGCATCTTGTCACCGCATATGAAAAGCTAGGTGACTACCAGCAAGCGCTCAACTATATGAAGCAGTCCGCGCTACTGAAACAGGACTTCAATCGTCAAACTTACAATGAAGAAATCATCAGTGAGAAAGGCGCGTTAGAGCGTACACTAAACAAACGTGAAGTCGAGCTACTGGAAGCGACCAATGCCCTTCAAGCGGCAAAGTTGGAGGAGCAACGATCGAAGAACATTCTCTACACCGCATTGTTCATTTTCGTCAGCTACTTTGCTGCACGAGTCTTGTTACGTTTAAAGCAGTCTAATTCCGAATTGAAAGAGCAAAACCACACTGATCTGCTCACCGGAGCTTACAATCGACGCTACCTAGAGCAATGGGTCAAGCAAGAGAAAATCGTTACCTCCAACGTACTTGTCTCAGTGTTAGACATCGACCATTTTAAATCTTTTAATGATCAATATGGTCATGACATCGGTGACATGGTACTTAAGGAAACGGTCCAAGTACTCCAAGGTCAACTGCGTAAGCAGGATCATTTGATTCGTTGGGGTGGTGAAGAGTTTATTTTGCTGATCCCGCTTGATGGTGGCGAAAATGTCACAGGTATATTAGAGAGATTGCTTCACTGTATTGAGTCTCATCACTACACTTACGGCTCACAGCAGTTTAACGTCACCATCTCTATGGGAGCTAAAGTCTGCAGTGGCCAATCACTTTCTAGTCATTGGGATGAGAGCTTCGCTCAAGCTGATGCTGCACTATACCAAGCCAAAAGCGCAGGCAGAAATCGCTACCAAGTTGCTGTGTGATGCTCGACAAACATCTGTTCTAAGTCGCTTGCTTTTTGCTCAATACCCTAAGTATACTCGGGCCATCATTTCTGTAGGAGATTACGCCAATATGAAGAACTAAACCTGTCATCCAACTTCACATTATCTTTGGATTTACAGGGTTAGTAGGCGTAGCTCATTCTCAGCTATTTCTTTGCGTTAAGTTTCAAACTCAGCTTTTGATATGATTTTTGACAGCACAGATCTAACTTCACAACACTATTTCTAGCTACGGCTGTCCCCTGTACTACAGGAGGCAATATATGCCAGTATTTAGCGCTCGTAACATCAGCTTTCACTTTGACAACGGTGAAGCGCTTTTCACACACCTATCTTGTTCAATGACCAAACGTCGCGTCGGATTAGTCGGACGAAATGGCATCGGCAAATCTGTGCTTACATCCATACTATCAGGAGAAATCACCCCATCTGAGGGCAACGTCTCCAAACCAAATTCCTATGCTGTTTATCGCCAACAAGCAGACGAACTTTTGAGCCAAGCGAACTCAATTGCCCATTACTTAGGTAAGGACGCCATTCTCAACGCGATCAAACAGATCGAATCAGGGAGCTGCGATGAAAAGTGGTTCAATCTTGTGGGTGAACAATGGGACTTAGAAAGCAAGCTTTCACAACAACTTAGTGAGTTAGGTCTACCTGCCGATCCCGATTTCTGCTGCTCAAAGCTAAGCGGCGGCCAACTAGCGCGATTGCAGCTTTGGCAACTGTTTGATAGCGATGTTGAGCTGCTCATTCTCGATGAACCATCCAATCATCTTGATAGACATGCCAAGCAGTGGCTCATTCATGCAATGAAAAGCTTTCCCGGTTCGATACTGCTCGTTAGTCATGATCGAGAACTACTCAGAGAGGTGGATGAAATATGGGAGATGTCCCAACTCGGCCTGCAAACCTTCGGTGGCAATTACGACACTTACGAAAATCTTAAGCGTGTTGAACTTCAGGCCGTTGAAAGGCAACTCAACAATGTAGAAAAGATGCAGAAACAGCTCATTGAACAAGCGCAGAAAAACAAAGAGAAAGCCGAACAAAGAGCTTCTCAAAGCAATAAGGCACGCAAAGATGGCAGTCAGCCTAAAATCTTACTAGATGGGATGAAAAACAGCGCTGAACGACGCCTTGCCAGTCGCAATAAAAACGAACAATTGCGAATGAACCACTTACAGCAAAAAGGCAGCGCGCTCCGCGAAAGACAAGAACAGCTCAAAACGCAGAAAATCTATTTAGAGGATAGACAAGCCAGTAGCAAGAAAGTGCTATCGCTAATAGACGTAAAGCTAAAATACGGCGGTGCCGAATCGCTCACCTTGCAAGTTTTTGCTAATGATAAACTGCATCTAAAAGGTGGAAACGGCAGTGGTAAATCGACCTTACTTAAAACGCTCCAAGGTCGATGGCCAATCGAATCCGGAGAGTGCCAAGTCAACACCCCACTCTACTACCTTGACCAGCATTTTAACGTCATACAGCCCCAGCTCTCGATTCTCGACAATCTAATGTCCCGCTGTAATGGGATGAAGGAAAGCCAAGCCCGTACGTTACTTGCTGGGATCGGATTTCGCCGTGACAGCGTATTTCGATTAGGGTCGGCACTTAGTGGCGGAGAGAAAATGAAACTGGCAATGTTGATCGTCAGCCATCAACCGAGCCAACCCTTTTTACTGCTGGATGAACCAGACAACCACCTCGATCTTGAGTCGAAAATCAATTTAGCCAGCGCATTAATACACTATCAAGGAGGATTCATTTTGATCAGCCATGATCATGATTTTGCATCCGAATCCGGGGTAACCCGCGAAATAACATTACGCTAAATGGTAACTGTATAGCAGGTAAGTTCTATTCTATTAGCACTTACCTGCTTACTGCGAGTGCGATACATCGCCGTGTTTGGTAACATCTCAAGTTGTTCTCTTGCCAAACGAAGTTGATATACATGAGAAAATTCTACGTGGTTGAAATCGTCACCACCCAGTCTAAAAAACCAAAACAAAGTTACCCGACACTTGCGCTATGCGAAACATGTGTCGGCAAGCATTTTGTCATTAGCGAAGGGGAAAGAACCTACCAAGCTTGTGCTGAATGCGGACAAGACGATTAGTAACCACTTACTCTATCTTGTCGCCGCGCTTGGTATTGTCTACAATGCGTCACCTTAAATATATTGCAGGTCATAATCATGAGCGATAACAACGCTAAGCCAGAGTTGCCAGATCACCTTTCAGGTAACCCACGTAGCCCACACTTTGTAAAAGAGTGTTTTGAGCACCACATCGGTATCCGCCTAAACGGCAAAGAGCGTACTGATGTTGAAGAGTACTGCGTGAGTGAAGGTTGGGTAAAAATCCCTTCACCAAAAGCAAAAGATCGCTGGGGTAACCCAATGCTGATCAAACTAAAAGGCGAAGTAGAAGCGTTCTACAAATAATCCTCTTAGTGATGATGATTAATCGTTCAAAAGACAGCCTAGTGCTGTCTTTTTTGCCATTCAGCGTCCCAAATTTTGTTCAAGTTCATGATATTGGGCGCCTTTGTTGATTTTCCTCTCAGAAGCGATAGAATCCCATTCGCTTAATTGCAAACGTTTAATTTATTCTCAGGGCGGGGCGAAATTCCCCACCGGCGGTATTCCTTAGCTATATCTTGTTTAAGGTGAGCCCGCGAGCGCTCGATTCGTCGAGGTCAGCAGATCTGGTGAAAACCCAGAGCCGACGGTCATAGTCCGGATGAGAGAGAATGAAAAGACATCACCATACCTTGTATGCCGTGGTGCATTTCGTTTTAGCTGGAGTTCATTTATTGAAGCTCCGGTGCTCATGCATGCCCTGATTCTGGTGATATTTAGGAGTTAACCATGAATCAGTCATCACTTCTCGCCGAATTCGGCGACCCAATTACACGCGTTGAAACGGCACTCGTAGCCTTAAAAGACGGCCGTGGTGTTCTACTTCTTGATGATGAAGACCGTGAAAACGAAGGCGACATCATTTACTCAGTTGAGTCTTTAACTACTGCTCAAATGGCACTAATGATCCGCGAATGTAGCGGCATCGTTTGTCTGTGTTTGCCAGAAGAGCAAGCTGACCGTCTAGAGCTTACCCCTATGGTCCAAAACAACAACAGTGCCAATCAAACCGCATTTACTGTCTCTATTGAAGCCAAAGTAGGTGTAACAACCGGCGTGTCTGCCCAAGACCGTGTGACTACGATTAAAACTGCAGCTAACCCAACAGCACAAGCGTCCGATCTAGCACGCCCAGGTCATGTCTTCCCACTGCGTGCACGCAAAGGCGGCGTTTTAACTCGTCGTGGCCACACTGAAGGCACGATTGACTTGATGCAAATGGCAGGTCTGCAGCCAGCAGGCGTGCTGTGTGAAGTAACCAACCCTGATGGTAGCATGGCAAAAACGCCTGAGATCGTTGCCTTTGGTAAGCTTCATAATATGCCTGTGCTGACCATTGAAGATATGGTTATGTATCGCCAGCAGTTTGATCTAAAACTGGCCTAGTAACGGTCTAAACTAGGCGAGCTTACCTCGCCTAGTCATCATCATCGCTTCCCTATTCCCTTCATTGCTGACATTTCGCATACCCTAAAATATCGGACTAAACTTTTAGCTTAGACCTACACCAATATTTGAGGGCTCATGGAGAACAAGGCTGAATCAACTGACGACCTAATGCTCATCATTGAAGATGACGACCAAGAAACTTTATCTGCGCTACCCTCTCATACTTGGCGTATTCTTGTCGTCGATGACGATGTTGGTGTCCATGAAGCGACAAAGCTTGCGCTCAAAGGCTTGGTTGTTGAGGATCGGCCCCTTGAACTGCTCCATGCTTATTCAGCCCAAGAAGCTCAGCAATGCCTGACAAGTGAACAGGATATTGGCGTGGTACTACTGGATGTGGTGATGGAAACAGAGCATGCAGGCTTAGATCTGGTCGAAATCATCCGTGAAGAGCTAGAACTTAAAGCGATTCGAATCGTCTTGCGCACAGGTCAACCGGGTTATGCTCCTGAAATGGAAACCATTCGGCGCTACGACATCAATGATTACCGAACCAAACCAGAGCTGACTCGTATTCGTCTCTTTACCATACTGACCAGTGCGATTCGAGCCTACAAGCAAATACGCAATCAGCAGATCATGCGTCAAGGACTCGAAAAAGTCGTCCTGGCCAGTACTGAACTCGCTCACTTGCACGGTCTAAAAATGTTTGCTGAAGGAGCGGTTAAACAGATTAGCGCCATTATCCAAATCGAACCTGACGGTCTAATCTGCGTTCAAGAATCTTCTGGTTATGAAGAAGAGCGCGCACAAATTATCGCGGCGGCTGGGCGCTATAGCAAATTTGTTCACTCACCACTCGACACCCTCGATTCACATAAGATCAGAGAGTCAATCATGCGCTGTCTAGACAGTCGGACTAGTCTGCTTGAAACTGGGCTGACTCTCTATTTCTCCACCGAACAAGGCCGAGGGTTAGCCGCTTACGTTGACATTCATCGCCCCCTTGAAGATATTGATCGCCACTTACTCGAAGTTTTTTGTGCCAACCTCTCAGTGGGGTTTGATAACGTATTGCTGTACAACAAACTGGAAGAGCAAGCGTTCACCGACTCATTGCTTAGAATCCCCAACCTCAATAGCTTGCTTCGCTACCAACTATCCAACCCTGCACTGAACCGCTCTTCACTACTGGTGTTGGTCGATATTGATGATTTCTCAGCATTCAATGATAGCTTTGGCCATAAAGTGGGAGACTTACTACTCAAAGCCGTTGCTCGCCGACTTACTTTGGCTTTTCCAAATTGCTTTATTGCACGCGGAGGCAGTGACGTATTCGCTTTGATTGGCAGTGCCGATGAAATGGATACGCATAGTATTCTCAATGTCTTTGATGAGAGTTTTTTCATCGACGACCAACCGTTCAAAATCATGGCGAGCGTCGGTGAGGTCGAGTTAAATAGCGAGGATAATTCATGCCTTTCAGAGCGCTATAAAGATGCACAAGTCGCTTTAAAACAAGCCAAACTCCACCACCGTGGCTCAGTGATTCACTTTTCTAAAGACATGGGGCAATGTGCGAGAGATCGTATGCTGTTGCTAACAGAGCTCAAAGAAGCCTTAGACAATAATGCCCTGTTCCTGATGTACCAACCTAAATATCATCTGGAATCATTAAGATTAACCGGTGTAGAGGCACTGCTTCGCTGGCGTAACAAAAACGGAGACTTAGTCCCTCCAGATCAGTTTATTCCGTTGGCAGAACAATCCGGCATGATGATTAGCATTGGTAAATTCGTACTCAAGCAGGCTTGTCAGCAATTCCACCAGCTTCTCCATAATGGTTATCCTGATATCACCATCGCGATTAATGTCTCCCCTACTCAATTAGAACAGCCTGACTTCTGCGCCAATCTGAATAGCGCGATGCAATCGAGTCACATTCCCCCTGAGCAAGTTGAGGTTGAGGTCACCGAGACCATCGCCGCCAATAATCTCGATGACATCCAGCAAGCCTTAAACCGCGTTAGAGCGCTGGGCTGCAAAGTGGCCATTGATGATTTTGGCACTGGTTTTTCTTCACTCAGCATTCTTCATACCTTACCGGCGACACGCTTAAAGATAGACCGCACCTTTGTTGACGCCATGGAGCAAGATGACAGCATCGCCAAAATGATTGTCAACTTAGGTCAAACACTAGGTATGGAGATCACAGCAGAAGGGATCGAAACCCAAGCTCAATACGAACAATTAAAAGCCTTTAAATGCGAAGAAGGCCAAGGCTGGTTATTTGCCAAAGCAATGGAGCTTGATGAGCTCATCGCATTCTTAGCCAAGCCTATGCAAAACGACTAAACGGAAGGGGACTTTCATGAAAGATCCGAGACCGACCCAAGAAAGCAATCAAAAGACTGAACACTCCCAAGAACATATCAGCTCAAAAGCCCTTATATTTCGCCACCGTTTAATGCTCTATGGTGCTTTGGCGTTGATCGTTCTACTGACTTTGGGCAACACACTGTATCTCAGCAATCAAATTCGTTCCCAAGTCGTTGCAGAGCAGAGCCATGAAGCCCTTGAAAGTATGCTGTCACTAAACAAAACCCTTTCAGTTTCTTTAAACCATATCGACACTATGCGTAACGCAATTGAAACTGCTTACCTTTATCCGGAGATTATCCCAAGTAAACAGTCGTTTGAGTATCTAAACCAACAATCGCCTAACGCCCCAGTCAATGCACCTTGGAACAACTTGCCCGAACAGTTACGCAATACTGTTGGTCAGCTATACCTTCGCTCCAACGTTAGAGACTACTCTTTCGATGCACGGACTCTGCTTTTAATGGCCTCCGAGGTCGTCTCTACGCATCAACAACACGATGATTTTCAGTGGAGCTATTACTATGACGCGGAGCAAATACTTACCTATATCTACCCATGGCTTGGGGCAGAAGACATTCTAGCCGCCACTGGAACCGATAATATGGACGCGGCTCTGGATGTGATCTTCGAAGCGGGCGGCACTTTTCCTCTTGAACTCATAAATCCGAGTGCCAACCCTAAAAAAGAGAAAGTCTGGACGACACCTTATATGGACGCCGGTGGCAAAGGTATGATGATATCGCTACTTGCTCCAACCTATATGGGCGAAACATTTGTTGGCGCGGTTGGCACCGATATTACTCTAAAAGTGCTGGATAAAATCATTACCGACAAACCACTTGAACTGGCAAGACTTGCCATTGTTGATGAGCAAGGTCGGGTTATTGGTGACAGCGGAGGCAGCCTAAAAGGTAAAACCGAAGCGGTCACCCAGCAAGACGTGCTGTCATTTGTCACGGTTGGTGAAGCGCATCAGGCAGAACATGCGCTCCTAAACACAACCCCGCTCGGATATTGGGCATCTTACCAGTTGCCCAATACACCCTGGCGTTTGGTATTAGAAATCTCCAACAGTGATATTCGCTCGCATACCTTTCAAACCCTGTTACCTAACCTCATTATGGCAACAGCGTTTACCTTGCTGCTATTACTGGTTGTGCTTTACCAACACTGGAATTTCAGTAAGCCTGCGTTAAGGTTGGCTCAATTCGTCGAAGAGCTGCCGAGTAATCCAAACATCATCATTCCAACCATTCCTTCAAAATGGTCATATTGGTTTAAACGAGCAGCGAAAACTGAGTACGATCGCCGCGAACACTTAAAAACCATTGAGCAGCAAACTCGCGAACTCGAACAGAGAGTCGATGAACGAACAATCGAACTTAGACATGCCCTTGAGGTGCTTGAAGCGACACAAGAGGAACTGGTACAGGCCGAGAAACTCGCCGGACTGGGCTCACTCGTCGCAGGGGTTGCTCACGAACTCAATACCCCGATTGGTAACGCTATGGTGGTCGCAAGTAGCCTCAAAGACACCAATCAACATTTTGTTGAATCGATACAAGAAGGACTGAGACGTTCAGTGCTCGACAGTTATATTGAGCAGAGCTCGGATTCGGCAGACAGTATCGAACGTAACCTACGCCGTGCCGCTGAATTGATTTCTAGCTTTAAACAGGTTGCCGTTGATCAATCAAGTTATCAACGTCGCCCGTTCGTTCTCGATGAGATCTTGCACGAGATAAAAGTCACCATGTCTCCAAATCTAAGCAAGAATCAAATCACCTTTAACGAAGAGTGTGAAGCCAATATTCAAATGGACAGCTATCCGGGCCCACTCACCCAAGTCCTGATGAATTTACTCTCGAATGCGATCGTTCATGCGTTCTCGGAGCAAACTGACAAAACCGTTACGATTCGCGGCCAATTGATTGATGATCAAGCGGTACTGACCATCACAGATAATGGTCAAGGTATAGAACAAGAACATCTACAAAAGATCTTCGATCCGTTCTTTACTACCCGTTTGGGTCAAGGCGGCTCTGGGTTAGGTCTGAATATCGTTTATAACTTGGTGACGGGTTTACTAGGCGGCGCTATCAATGTCACGAGTGAACTAAACGTTGGCACTTGTTTCACTCTAACGCTCCCATTAGAGGCTCCTCACGAAGTAGAAAATGAAGCCGATAATTCATAGATTTGGTAGCAGAATGTCGCAAGTACTCAGTCTCTTTGACTAAAGGGCTATCAGCCAGCGCTGGTTAACCCTTTAGCCAAAGATGACTGTAGTAAGGAACTCAGTTTAAGCTCTCATTGGTTGGTTTTGCTGTTGGTGCTGCTTTGATGAAGATAAGGCAAATAATGCTAACAACACGACGGCACTTAGGGAGCCAGCAAGAGAGACATACAATGTGCTGTAATAGTTAAATAGCTCACCAACAACACCGACGGAAAGGCTCGCCACTAGCATACTGACATTGAGCATGTTGGAGAATAGCGTTGAAGCCGTACCTAAGCGATCTTTCATCATATCTTGCAATACAACCATACCAAGCGTGGCACATACCCCAATAAAGACTCCATTGAGCACCTGAGCCATTAACATCGCGACAAACGTAGTTTGGGTCAGCATAACGGTATAGAAGGCAATGCCACTGACAAGGCCACACATCAGCAACTTAATCGTGCCAAAGCGCGCCGCCAGTTTTCCAGCGTACAGCATCACTGGAATCTCACATAATGCGCCTGCACCGAAAAGAAAACCTAGCCAACTTGGGTCGACCTTAAGCTCTTGCGATAGATAGAGCGGCATACTGGTGATGTATAAATTGTTCGCCGCAAAAGCAAAGACAACAACCAAACAATATAGCGAAATCAATCCATTCGATGTTTGACTTGTCGTCACCGTTTCTTCTGCTGTTGAATCCTCTTTGACCACGCCATTTGGCAGGTACTTAGCAATCACCAAAATAGATAGACTGACAATCACAGCAGAGACAGAAAATGAAGCGTTGTAACCAAAAGCCGCTTTGAGCATAAATGCCATTGGTGGGCCAAATACCCAAGCAATCGCTATTCCCGCACGCATGGTTGATAGAAAAGTCGTACTATCTTTCATATGGCGATCACCATACTCACGACCTAATGCAAATAGTTGACCGAAAGAGGCACCACTGACACTGCCGAACACCGTCGCAATGGTGATGGCTAACCAATAGTCTCTTACCACGATAAAGCTAGAGATGGTAATTAAGTAGCAAGTCATCGCTACAAGGAGAATCGTTTTTCGTTTCCAATTGCGGTCAGATTGTCTTGCTAACAGTTGAGATACCACAACCGCACTCACCACCGCCATCACCATGTACAGGCTTAACATCATTGGCGACGCACCGAGCTCTTCAACAATAAAAAGACTCGACAAAGGGTAAAAAAAGGCCCCACATAATCCAGTGACAAAAGCAGTAATAATAAACAACATCGCTGTTTTATCTTTAAACATAGTAGGGCTCCTTTGAGTAAGTGTGTGAGGCTACAGTCTACGCAAAGACATGCGGTTAGATTGATAGTATTCGAGCCACCTCTGATACTAATCCATCAACTTATCTTCCAGCTTTGACAGAAAAGCAACAATTACACTAATCTTGACGGCGAAGAGAAGGGAGAGCAGTAATGAAACCATTCATAGAAAACGTAATGGATACACCGAGCAATGATTGGATTGTTCGCGAATATCATTGCCGAGTAAAAAAAGAAGAGTTTGCTTGTTCTTGGCACTATCACACTGAGTATGAACTGGTTCTTTACCAAGATCCTCAATGTGTGTTTAGTGGCAATTACTTTGCCGGAGACGCAGTAGGTTCTGTTCACCATAATACTCTGCTGCTTTATGGACCGGGGCTGCCGCATATGATCACCGGTCAAATCAACGGTTCAGAAGAAAAGCCGCACCACTCGGTGATTGTATGGCTGAAACATCATTGGATAGAAAAACTGCAAGCCACCATTCCCGAAGCGCGTAATATAAAACGCCTACTGGAAAACTCAGCCTATGGCATTAAATTTAGCCCCGCTATATCACAGCAGGTCGCTGAACGACTCAATGGTATTGAGCAAGTCGAAAGGCAGTTTCAAGCCATTCGTGTTATTGAAGTACTGCTGTTGATCGCCAATGATGCCGAGTCACTGCGTTTGTCGGCTTCACCATATCGAATCAGCCAAGTATCTGGCAACCGTGAGGCGCAGCAGAAGGTCCAACTGGCAACACGTTATATCGAAAACAACTACGCCGAGACGATTCGAATTTCTGACCTTGGCCGCCATTTACACATGAGTGAAAGCTCTGCCTATCGCTTGTTTGAAAAGCACTACGGCGTGAGTTTTTCCGATCACTTAAAGCAATTTCGTATCGGTAAAGCCTGCGAATTGCTCGCCAGTACCTCACAACCAATCTCTCTCATTGCCGAGAAAACCGGTTTTCAGAACCTGTCTAATTTCAACAGGCAGTTCAAAACCGTAAAAGAGATGACCCCTACCCAGTTTCGTAATCGATTTCAGTAAGTTACAAACTGTCGTAAAGAAAAAACGCCTCAAATCTTGAGGCGCTGTGGAAATAGAAAGTCGGGGATTATTGCCTACTAGGACATCTGGACAGAACCTAAACAGTTGACTTGCACTACTCCAAAAATCGACAACTCTATTCCTTGATTCCGCGAATCTTCACATTACGTCGACGCAAGATTTCCAGCGTGAGCAACAACATAACCGACATACAGATCAGTAATGTCGCCACGGCGAGAATGGTTGGGCTGATTTGCTCGCGTATACCCGACCACATCTGTCTCGGTACGGTTCTTTGTTCAACTCCAGTGATAAATAGCGCTACCACCACTTCATCAAACGAAGTACCGAACGCAAATAGACCGCCAGAAATCATCCCAGGGCGAATCAGAGGAAAAGTCACATGCCTGAAGGTATAGACTGGGTTTGCCCCTAAACTGTACGCTGCTCGCACTAAGCTATGATCGAATCCGCTTAGCGTTGCAGTCACAGTGATCACTACAAAAGGAGTTCCTAATGCAGCATGTGCGAGCACAATGCCTGTGAAGGTTTGAGATAAATCTAAACGAGTGTAGAAGAAGTACATCGCTGCCGCAGAGATGATCACCGGAACAATCATTGGTGAGATCAGAAACGCCATGATCGCATTCCGAAACGGGACGTTATTGGCCGCTAATCCCATCGCTGCCAAGGTTCCAAGTATCGTCGCGACAATTGTTGCACTCACGGCGATTAAGGTACTGTTTTTAAGTGCCATCAACCACTGGCTGTTGGTAAACATATCGACATACCAACGCACCGAATAGGCTTCAGGATCGAGACTTAACATCCCTTCAGTAAAGGTAAAGTAAGGCGTGGCATTAAACGAAAGCGGCACAATGATCAGAATTGGCGCAATAAGAAACAGAAACACCAAAGTGCAAAAAACTAGGTAGCTCGCGTAACCCACTCGCTCGCGCATATTACAATAAGCTGGCAGTGCCATGGTTAACCTCCTACCTTGATGTTATTGATACCGACAATGCGGTTAAACAGATAAAACAGCACTGTCACCACCGCGAGCAACAACCCGCCAAGCGCCGCTGCCATGCCCCAGTTCAAAGAAGTTTGCATGTGATAGGCGATCATATTGGAGATCATCTGCCCGCTGCGCCCACCCACCAGTGCTGGGGTAATATAGAAGCCAATCGATAGAATAAATGTCAGTAAGGCCCCAGCTCCCACACCAGGCATGGTGAGTGGCATATAGACTTTAACGAATGCCACTGAAGGCGTTGCACCCAATGATCGCGCGGCGCGGAAGTAACTTGGACTAATCCCCTTCATCACGCTGTATAACGGCAAAATCATAAACGGCAGTAAGATGTGCACCATCGCCACTATCGTGCCAAAGGTATTGTGCATCATGGCTAAACGCTCACTGGTGATCCCAAGCCAAAGCAGCAAATCATTCACCACACCTTGGTTTTGCAGCAGTACAATCCAAGATGTGGTTCGTACCAAAAGTGAAGTCCAGAATGGCAAGAGCACCACAATCAGTAGCAAGTTGGCCTGTTTATCTGGAAGATTTGCTAATAGATACGCGACGGGATAAGCCATCACCAAGCAGATTACGGTGATCACCAGAGACATACCTAATGTCTTGGTAAACAAGTCCACATATACCTGTCTTGTTTCTGGCTGGGCGCTTATTTCGCCATTGGCGTCGTAACGTAAATCCAGCGCAGCTAGGTAATAGCTCAAAGTATAGGGGGAGCTGAGGTTTTTCAGCGCGGCCCAATGCTGCGGCTTAGCCCATCGTTTATCGAGCTTTTTAATCTCTTCAAGGCTTTGCGGCAGCGACTCTAACTTAGCCAGTTTTCGCCCTGTTTTCATGAGTAAGCTGCGCATACCAGAAACTTCGATATTCATTCGATTCGCGAGCTTAGGCAGCGTCTTATCTTGATAACGTTGTTTAAGTTCTCCCATAAAGGTTTGCTGAATCGATAAGCTTGGTAAGCCTTGGTAATCCCACCCTTTTATCGCACTCGATGATTGAGGGAATGCTTTCGGCAGCGCATTGTTGTCGACACTTCGATAGAGCATTTCTGCAATAGGAAAGGCAAACGTGACACAGATAAAACAGACCAAAGGAAGAATAAGCAAAATGGATCGAATCTGTTTTTGTCGCTCGGCACGTTTGAGTTGAGCTTTGAGGCTATTGTCCGTTCTCACTAGCTTGCGCTGCAATGACAAAACCGAATTTAGCCCTGTTAGTTCACGACTCATGCGGCTACCTCATGCTCGGTTTGCACTTGCTGACAATCAAGCGCATGACAGTCTTGGCTCAGCCAGCCGATGGTATACTGGCGACCTGCTACGAAGCTACGTTCACCATGACTGTCGTTAGGCACCTTAACCACGATGTCACCCACACCAGCAATCTCAACAACTAAACGGTGGTGATCACCATGATAAATCAGCTCTCTTAGCAAACCCGTTAGCTCGTTATCACAACTACCCGCTTCAGGTTCGACAACAATCTTCTCCGGACGTACAGATAACAAGGTAGGTTCGCCAACGCTGGTCACTTTTACCGGTTTGGCAATAATATCCAGATCACTAACGCTCACTGTGCAGCGATGCGAGTCAAGCTGAGAGACGACCCCTTGAATCTGGTTATTCTCGCCTATGAACTGCGCAACGAACGCATTGCTTGGTGACTCATAAAGATCCGTTGGCGACGCGAGTTGTTGCACTGCTCCGTTATTAAACACCGCGATGCGATCAGACATAGTTAGAGCTTCATCTTGATCATGGGTTACGTACAACACCGTAATACCGAGCTTTTCATGCAGACGCTTAATTTCTAACTGCATCTGTTCACGGAGCTGTTTGTCCAGTGCCCCTAACGGCTCATCCATTAACACCAACTTAGGTTCAAATACCAAAGCACGGGCTAATGCGACGCGCTGCTGCTGACCTCCAGACAGCTGTTTAGGATAACGGTTAGCAACATGAGAGAGCTCAACCATCTCTAGCACTGACGTCACTTTACGTTCAACATCCTCTGCCGATAACTTACGCACCTTCAATGGAAACGCGAGATTCTCTGCGATCGTCATATGCGGAAAGAGCGCGTAGTTTTGAAACACCATACCAATATCACGCTTATGCGGGGCAAGATTATTCACCGGAGTGCCATCAATATAGATTTCGCCCTTAGTTGCGGTTTCAAACCCGGCTAACATCATCAAGCAAGTTGTTTTGCCTGAGCCTGATGGTCCGAGCATAGTGACAAACTCCCCCGGTTCAATCACCAAGTTGAAGTCCTTAACCACTAGGTTTTCACCATCATAGGTTTTCTGTACGTGTTGAAAGCTCACGTATTCCTTTTGCAGTGCCATTGCGCATCCTTTTTAATAGCAATATGTCTGGCAACCCAAATAGGTAAAAGGCTTAACGACCTAATAAGCCGTTTACATAGATGGATTGAGGGCAAGGCGAACCTTACCCTTCACTAAGTAACTTTTTGTGAGTTACAGCTTGTATTTCGATAGGTCTGGACGAGTTGCAATCGCCTGCTCAACTAAGGCAATCACTTGTGCACGCTCATCACCTTTTAGGTTTTGACGCGGTGCACGCACCTGCTCGCTTCCTCGGCCACACACCTGCTCCGCCAGCTTGATGCACTGCACCAGCGTCGGAATCGTATCTAAACGAAGTAGTGGTAAGAACCAGCGGTAGATCTCTAGTGCTTCAGCGTAACGACCTTGACTTGCTAGCTTATAAATCGCGACTGATTCAGCAGGGAACGCATTGGTTAGGCCCGAGATCCAGCCCGTCGCACCGAGCATCAAAGATTCAAGGGCGATATCGTCAACGCCACTAAATACAGTGAAGCGATCATCAAAACGGTTGTATAGCTCTGTAATGCGACGCGTATCAGTAGTTGACTCTTTAACCGCTACAATGCTTTCGCACTCAGCTAACTGAGCCATCATGTCGAGAGAGACATCAACACCATAAGAAACAGGGTTGTTATAAATCATAATTGGCATCTCTGGCGTCGCTTCTGCCAACGTGCGGTAGTAATCAACGGTTTCACTGTCTGAGGTGCGATAGACCATTGCAGGCATTACCATACAACCATCAATACCAATCTTGTGCGCGTCTTGCATGTAGTCAACAGCAGCAGTTGTGATCGATTCTGCTGTCCCTGCGATAAGAGGAACGCGGCCCGCGACCACTTCTTGCGCTGCTGCAAGTACTTGACGCTTCTCTTCTGGGTAGAGCGCGCAGTTTTCACCGACCGTACCCAGACAAATAATGCCGTTTACGCCATCGTTGATCTGATTATCAATCACCGTTTGTGTTGCATCTAAGTCAATGCTCTGATCCTTGCGAAACTGTGTGCTGACTGCTGGGTAGACACCTTTCCAATCTACGTTCATCTTTTACCTTCCATTTGTATATTGTATGCAATTTAAAATTACGGCCGAAACCGCGATAAATGAGGATTTTCCTCAAAACTAAAGAATCTCTTTTTGGGTTAAAACAAACTTAACTGCAGCGAGATCGGCGAGTGCACTGCCGACTGATTTATATAAAGTGATTTCCTGTGGTGATTGTCGTCCAGAGTGGGCTTGAGAACATAACTCAGGCAATTCGGCTTGAATCTGTTGCTCAGCAAATACGCCTTGTTCGATGGGGATAAGTAAATCACCCGCCTCTGCTAATACGTTAATTTTGCTATCAACAAACACGCTAGAGCGCACAACGGTAGACGTATCACATTCGCGTTTGTCTTTGTCGTGATTACCAATTAGGTCGACGTGTGTCCCAGGTGCGAGCTGACTACCATCAAATAACGCCTTATCTGATCCCGTGACGCAGGTAATGATATCGATGTTTGCTAATACGCTATTCACATCATCCGCTATCTCAACATCGAACTGACTTTCTAGAGGGAGTGACTGATATTCATTGCTCGATAAAATGGTATCGATTGTCTTGCAGGCTTTTTGCTTATCGCGCCCCCAGATCAACACCTTTTGAATTGGACGAATCGCGGCATAGGCATAAGCCATATAAGGGGCAAGATTGCCTGTACCACAAATCAGTAAGCGACTCGCATCTTTACGCGCTAAATAGTCCGCCGCCAACGCAGATGCCGCAGCAGTGCGCCAAAACGTCAGCACCTTGCCATCCAATAACGCAAGAGGCTCACCATTAGCACGATCAAAAGCTAAAATTTTCGATGCGAGACTGTCTTTTCCTTCCAAATAATTCTGCGGGAAATAAGTAAACGCTTTGACCGTGATAAGTGATTCACTCCAAGCAGGTAGCAAGGCAAACGCATCGTAGCTACCCTCTTCTAACGGCATCACTCTGCGCTGCGGAATAGTAGACTGTTCCTGATAAGTTTGGCGCATTGATTCAATCAAACCTTTCATCGATAGGCTTTTGACAATTTGCTGCGCATCTAGATTGATCATTGAATATTCCTTTTAAGGAGGTGATCTCTCACCTCCACTTTAGAACTAAGGGTTAGTTAAGAAGCCAAGTGTTGAACTCTTCATTCAGCTCATCGGCGTAATCTGACCACCACTCATCATCAATCAAAAACGCTGTTTGGAAGTTGTTTGGAGCGGTCGGCAAGCTGGCTAGAATCTCAGGGCTAATTTGCGCTGAAGATGATTTACGCGTAGGGCCGTAAGCGACGTATTTCGCTTGGTCAGCCAGTGGTTTGGTACCCGAAGAGAACTTAATGAAGTCTAGCGCTTGCTCTAAGTTCGGGCTGCCTTTTGGTATTGCCCAGCCATTCATATAGCCCAATTGATGATCCCAAATGATTTTGAACGGCTGCCCCTCTTCTTGAGTGGCACTGTGGATGCGCCCATTGAATGCAGACGCCATGACAACTTCTTTGTCAGCCAGCATTTGCGGCGGCTGCGCTCCGGTTGTCCACCACACCACTTGTGGCTTAATGCTGTCTAGCTTAGCAAATGCGCGAGCTCGTCCTTCAGGGGTTTCAAGAGTTTCATACACCGCTTCTGGTTCAACGCCATCAGCGATCAATGCCCACTCTAGATTTCCTTGTGGCATTTTTTGTAGTGCTCGACGTCCAGGATATTGTTCAAGATCGAATAGATCCGTAAGCTTTGATGGTAGCGCTTTACCTTTAAATGCCTCTTCGTTGACTGTCAGTACCGTTGATACCACGATGGTATTGACTGCACATTCATGGATCGCGCCTGGGATGAAATCTTCTTTCGCAGGGGTACCATCATCTCCTGCCGGCAAGATACTAGGATCAACCGTTTCCAATAGTCCTTCCGCACAGCCGCGGACAATATCTGGCTTATCTAATGACACTAAATCCCAAGTAACATTGTTCGCTTCTACTTGAGCTTTAATTTCTGCAAGACCGCCACTGAAGTCTTCAGACACTAACTCTACACCTGTCTTCTCAATGTAAGGTTTGTGGTACGCCTCTACTTGGCTTTTAGTAAATGCGCCTCCCCATGATACGACCGTTAATTTTTCGTTCGCGTTGGCGATATTGATCGTTCCTAACAGCATGCCTGAAATCATCAGTGCGAGTGGTGTCATCGTCTTTCTTGACATGATTTTTGCTCCTTATTGTTGTCACATCGGGAGTGTTCCCGAAATTATTGGACGCCCAGATACCGCTGTTAGGCATCAAATCAAATTCTTTATCCAATCAACTTTTTCATTAACTTTTAATTAACATAATGCGCTCGTATATTTTATACAATATTTAATTTTAAAATTTTTTAGCAAAAGCGATCTAGCGCAAACGGTGAAAGATTAACCGATGGATTGGTCTCATTATGAAGCTGTGAAATGAGCGATGCCGTAATTGCGGCTTGTGTTAAACCGAGATGTTGGTGACCGAACGCCAGTAGTACTTTTCCACCTAGAACTTTATCTATAACCGGTAGAGAATCAGGTAAAGAGGGGCGATTTCCCATCCATCTCTCACCGGCTGAATCGAGGTCACATTCTGGTTTCAATAGCCCTGTCGCAAGCCCTTTGAGCATCTTGGCACGCTGCATATTTGGTGGAGAATCTATGTCCGCATATTCGACGGTTCCAGCCAACCTTAGCCCCTCTTCCATCGGGGTCATAATGAATTTTCTATCCGCTGAGCTAACGGGAAATGGCAAACAATTTTTAAGTTTTGGTACCATTAAATGGTAGCCACGCTCAGCCTGAAGCGGCACTTTAACTCCCGTAATTTTCTTCACTAGAGGGGCCGACTCTGCGCCTGTCGCTATCACGACTTTATCGAACTCATGGCTGAGCGACGGCGTCACAACGACGCCCATGTCGCCATCAAAAAACACATCATCGACTTGCTCTTTAATCCAATGACCTCCCATAGCCTCAAACGACTTAGCCAGTTCAACGCACATTCCATAAGGGTTCGCGGTATGTCCTGTGTCAGGAAAGAACACCCCTTTCTTAACAGTATCAGATAACGAAGGAAGCTCTTCTCGTAGCCTATCTTGCTCCCAGACTTGGCAAGTTACGCCTTGCTCACGTAGTCTGTTTAACGTTGAGCGATAGCTATCAAACAGTGACTCACTTTCAAAGGTCAACAATGAGCCTTGCATGGAAATCAACTCAGATAGCCCAACTTCGCCAAGCAAATCAAACCAACTTTCCATAGCAACACTGTTTAACGTAGTCAGTGCTTGAGTGGCATGCTCTGATGTGTTTTTTCTCGCTTTTAATAAGAACCGAACCATCCAAGGTAGTGTGCGGTGAATGTCTTGAAATCGAACCGATACCGGACTGGTTGGCGACAGCAACATTTTAGGTATCTGAGGTAAAAGAGCAGGCGTTGCGAGTGGAAAAACTTGCTCCGTCGCAAAGTGGCCAGCGTTACCTTTAGAGCACCCTTCTCCCGCACCGCGCTTATCGAAAATGGTGACATTTTCACCCGCCAATTGCAGCTTTAGTGCGATACATAATCCAATCACACCACCGCCAACCACGGCGATATTTTGTGGGATTGATGATTTATTGCTCACCATTTATTTTGCTCCTTATCACGTTTCAAAAACAAAATTGTATAAAATATACTTAACATCACGATAACATCCAATTTCTCTACTTCAACTAATTTCTTATTCAAGGAGCGAGAAATGAGACAAGGAACCTTCTTCTGTATTGATGCACATACTTGCGGTAATCCAGTTCGATTAGTTGCTGGCGGTGTGCCTCCACTCGAAGGAAAGACGATGAGTGACAAGCGCCAGTTTTTCCTCGAACACTATGATTGGATCCGTCAATCGCTCATGTTTGAGCCTCGCGGCCATGCCATGATGTCAGGATCCGTGGTACTACCACCTTGTAGCGACAATGCGGATGCATCAATTCTGTTTATTGAAACCAGCGGCTGCTTGCCAATGTGTGGTCACGGTACGATTGGTACTGTCACCTCAGCGCTAGAGCACAAATTGATCACCCCGAAAGAAGAAGGTCGATTGATCCTCGATGTACCAGCAGGACAGATTGAAGTGCATTATCAGCGCGACGGGGAAAAGGTCACTTCAGTAAAGATCTTTAATGTTCCTGCTTACCTTGCCCACCAAGATGTCACGGTTGAAGTTGAAGGATTAGGCGAGATCACCGTAGATGTTTCTTATGGAGGTAACTACTACGTCATCGTCGATCCTCAAGAGAATTACCAAGGGCTAGAACACTACACATCTGACGAAATCCTCATGCTCAGCCCAAAAGTACGCGAAGCGGTCTCTCAAGCTGTGGAATGTATCCACCCTAATGATCCGACTGTTTGTGGCGTCTCTCACGTACTTTGGACTGGAACACCGACTCTACCGGAATCAAGCGCCAAAAATGCCGTGTTTTACGGAGAGAAAGCCCTTGACCGCTCACCTTGTGGTACGGGCACCAGCGCACGCATGGCCCAGTGGTATGCCAAAGGCAAACTCAAACAAGGTGAAGACTTTATCCATGAAAGCATCATCGGCAGTTTGTTCACTGGACGCATTGAAGGCATTACTGAAGTCAATGGACGCGCAGCAATCCTGCCAAGTATTGAAGGCTGGGCGCAAGTTACTGGCCACAACACCATTTGGGTCGATGACCAAGACCCGTATGCCTACGGATTTGAACTGAAATAATCCCAATTACCCCCATATTTAGGAAACGTTATGAGTACTCGCCACACCTTTTGTGCACTAAACCCAGCGACTGAGCAAACGCTACCCGGCCAATTTGCTGAACACAATCAAGCCGATGTCAATCTTGCAGCGACTGCCGCTCATGAAGTCGCAAAGTTATTTCGCCAAACATCACCAAAAGTCAGGAGTGACCTATTACAAGCCATTGCCGACTGCCTTGAAGCGCAGCGTGACGCGATCGTTGAGCGCGCTAACTTAGAGTCGGCCTTACCTCTCGCAAGACTGAACGGAGAGCTAAGCCGAACAACTGCTCAGCTGAGGTTATTTGCTGACGTGGTCGAAGGTGGGTTATGGCAAGAAGCCATATTTGACAGTGCCAACCCAAATAGAGAACCACTACCTAAGCCAGATCTTCGCCGCCAAAACATTGGGTTGGGCCCAGTCGCAGTATTTGGCGCGTCTAACTTCCCCCTCGCCTTTTCCACGGCTGGCGGTGATACCGCTTCGGCTCTTGCGGCGGGTTGCCCAGTGGTCGTCAAAGGTCACCCAGCTCACCCAGGCACCAGTGAAATCGTCGCAAAGTGCATTGCCAAAGCATTAGAAGAGCAGCAATTGCCCCAAGCAATATTTACCCTGCTGCAAGGCACTAGTCACGAACTCGGCCAAGCGGTTGTCAGCCATCCAGCCATCAAAGCGGTTGGGTTCACAGGTTCGATTCATGGCGGCCGAGCCCTGTTCGATCTAGCCCAAAGCCGCTCAGAACCTATCCCATTTTATGGTGAGTTAGGCGCTTCAAACCCGGTATTTATTCTTTCCCATCGCATGGCGGAAAACGCGCAATCGCTGGCAGAAGAGTACATCCTTTCGATGAATATGGGTTGTGGGCAGTTTTGCACTAAGCCTGCGGTCGTATTTGTTGCAAAAAATGAGGCGAGTGATGCATTCATAGCGTCGGTTCGTCAAGGCATTAAGCAACAACCGGGACAAACCATGCTCACCTGTGGGATTAAGCGTAACTACTTGGTCCAGAGTGAAGAAAGAGCCAGTCAAAGCGGCTTAACTCGAACTCAGTCTCAACCAGATAATGGTGTACCATCAATGCTGTTTGAAACCACCAGCGACGAGTGGCGCAATAACCCGCAATGGCAAGAAGAGATCTTTGGCCCACAGTCAATCATCGTACTGTGTGAAGATGACCAAGACATGTTGCAACTCAGCACAAACTTGGCAGGAAGCTTAACTGCGACCATTCATGCCGAAGAACCGGACTACCCTATTGCTTCTCGATTGCTTGATGAACTTGAAGAGGTCGCAGGTCGTATCGTCTTTAATGGCTGGCCTACCGGTGTTGAAGTCAGTTATGCCATGGTGCATGGTGGCCCATACCCAGCTTCAACCATGCCAGCCAGTACCTCAGTTGGTGCAGAAGCAATTAAACGCTGGCTAAGACCTGTCGCCTATCAATCGGTGCCAGAAGCCTTATTACCTGATGCGCTTAAATCTCAAAACCCCCTCAATGTACGCCGCACAGTAGATGGGAAATAGGAGTTGCCAATCCTAGCGACTTATAAAAATAAAGCAGCCTGCGATTAACACAGGCTGCTCATAAAATGAGAAGTACTTGTCAGAACATTAGTCTATTCGAGCGTCGCGACTTACTGAATCAAATACCCAGAGAGGAACGAACTTAAAGCCTGATAGTGCTCTTTTGACTCTGGCGTACCAAATGCAGCTGCGTAGTCCCCGTGAGACTGACCTTCATAAACATTCAGATCTGCTACCACTCCAGCACGTCGTAACTCTCGATGTAATCGCACCGTATCACTCAGTAGTAAATCACGAGTTCCTGTGATCAAATAAACGGGAGGGAAACTCTCAAAGCTGCCATTAATCGGCGACACAACAGGATCACTTGGATCTAAATCCCCGATATATGCACCAACCATGGCCGATGACATTCCTCTCCAGCTTCCTAAGATATGATCTAAGCCTTCATTTACAAAACGGCTATCACCTGTCATCGTCATATCCATGCCGGGCGTTCCAACATACAGGGCCGCTGGTATAGGAGCATTTTGCTTAATGAGAGCTTGGTTTACGGCCACTGTCAAAGCACCGCCTGCAGATGTCCCCCCCATGACCATGTCGTCCGCAGAACGAGTCTTGGTGAGCTTATGCCAAACATTCAAGATATCGTCGCGTGCCGCTGGCGCGGGAGAGTCTGGCGCTTTACTGTAATCTATCGCAACTGCAGGAATTTGCATTTCTGTCGCAATCATTAGTGCTTCTGAAACGGATGCTAAGCCGCTATTTAACATGAATGCTCCACCCTGTATTGCAACAAATAACTTATCTTCAAGTTGTGGGGAAACAACTTTTGGTGTCACCCAATAAACATCTACACCTGCAATGGTGTCTTGTTCGATGGTAGCCCCTAACTTTTCTGCCAACGCCTGAGTTCTCTTAATAGCCGCTTTATCTCTTGGCTCAATAAAAGAACGCCACTCTTCCGCTGTTTGAGGAATATTCTGTTGTAAAGCCGTCACATCGGGTGCAGGAAAAGCTTTTGAGAATTCATAAAACTCCGGACTAACCGCCGTCGCTAGAGGTACTGGTTGCGTCGAAAGTGACAAACTGTTTTTGTCATTATTAGCTGCAACATGTGCACTCATAAAACCGCTTGCTAGAACTGATAAAATTAGATGACGTGTTTTCATTTTTCATACCTATTACGATTGTAAGAAAAGCACTCCCTGCTGCGATGGAGATAATGTACGCAATCGTATTTCTCTTGTGTATGAATTGGAGAAATTCATTTCTGACGAGCAAGACTAACTACAAACATTGGCCTTGGTCTCATCTTGTCCAGTTAGCATAATCCTAGATAGCCGATCTGAACCGTTCTTTGCTACGATTGAAAGCACTCGGTGATCGTTCAGAGCAGCAATCAAGTTCTGCTGGCACAAACATAACGAATATATCTACATCAAACTTTTTCACCCAAGCATTGGTAACTCGGTCATAACTATGATGAAAGACAAAATTCTAGACCTAGATTTAAACTTACTAAAATTGCTCAAAGCTGTCGTTGATACAGGAAATACCCATGCGGCGGCGGACCAGCTTGGTATTTCACAAACGAGTGTCAGCCGAGGGTTAGCCAAGCTAAGGGAAACGTTCGGAGAACAGCTTTTCATCCGTAAAGCTCACGGTGTAGAGCCTTCGGAACTAGCAGAAAAACTCGCTGAAGCAAGCACACAAATGCTAACTCCTATATTCAAAGTCGTTGAATCTTATCAGGACTTTAACCCGATGCTATTTAACGGTGAAATTAAGATCGCTATGAATATCTTCTTTTTAGAACTTCATGGTGATGGGATTCTTACCGCGTTGAGAGAAGCCTTTCCCAATGCGAGCTTTAAGCTAGATTATTGGCAGGAGCACTCTTTAGCCGACGTATTAAATGGGGATATTGATTACCTCATCCACTTTGAAGGTTATCCTCTGCCTCAAGAAATATATTGCCATACCTTAGAAGATGTCGAACTCTGCTTGGTGGCAAAAAAGGATCACCCGATTTTACGCTCTAGTTCCGATTGGAGCGCAATTCACCAGCTGCCTATTGCTAGAGTTATCATTGATGGCATTAACTCAAAACACTCTCCCGTTGAGCAAGTCTATCTCAGCAAAGGTTATACACCGCAAGTTTCTTTGGTCACTCATAGTGTTCGCGTGTTGATTAATACACTACTTAACACCGATGCGATTATGTTTGGCAGCAGCTATGTATGTAGATTGGATGAGAGATTATCAAGCTACTCGCTTCCTGAATTACCAAAATCGATGAGACATATCCGAGTGATTGGCGGTTATCCGCAAGCAAAACGGGGCTATCCTCTCAATCAACATCTCCACCAAATCATTAGCTCTTACTTTGAGGGGATTACTCAACCCAACATTTAACTAGAATGTGTTCTCGTCCGTATCCCGGTTCTAACACGTTGCCAGCATCCCCAGGTATAAATCAGCAGCGCCCTTAATTGACATTATACTCAGCAGCGACTAGTTCTTAATAAGCAATACAGTTCTTATAATGAATTGCAGCAATGTCAGGAGAGCGCTATGGACAGCAATATTCAATTTTACGAACCCGAAGACGCCTACGGATTTCTATCTAACTTTTACCAATCTCCAATTAACATCGATGGTCAGATTTGGCCGACAAGCGAGCATTACTACCAAGCACAAAAGTTCGTTGACCCAAACATTTACGCCAAAATTCAACACTGTGGAACACCAGACTCGGCTTTTGCGTTAAGCCGCCAGTACGATAGTGAAGCAAGGCGCGATTGGATGGAGATACGGTTGGATATCATGCGCTTTATCGTCGCTGAAAAGTTCAAACAAAACCCATTATTGGCATTCAAATTAATCGAAACTGGCAATGCCACCTTGACTGAACATTCTCATAAAGATGCATTTTGGGGCGATGGTGAAGATGGACAAGGCGACAATCACCTAGGCAAAATCTTGATGGCCGTACGTGAACAGATCCAATCAACAGAGCCGTATAATTTGATCCAATTTGTCGATAAAGCCAAATTACCCACCAAATGGGGCACCTTTGAGATGCACGGTTTTATTGAACGAGAGACAGGTAAAGAGCACCTCGCTTTAGTCTATGGTGATATTTCCTCTGTTGATGCACCATTGATTCGCCTACATTCCGAATGCTTAACGGGTGATGCACTGTTTAGTACTCGCTGTGATTGCGGATTCCAACTCGATCGAGCGCTGAAAAATATTACCGATGAAGGCGCAGGCGTTTTACTCTACTTACGCCAAGAAGGTCGCGGTATTGGGCTACTCAACAAGATCCGAGCGTATCACTTACAAGATAAAGGCGCCGATACCGTCGAGGCCAATGAGCAATTAGGCTTTGCTGCCGATATGCGAGACTACCGTTTTTGCCGAGGCATACTCAGCTATCTCGGCATAGACACTGTACGTTTGATGACAAATAACCCACGTAAGGTGAAGGCGCTAGAACAGGCTCAAATTGTTATCCAAGAGCGAGTGCCACTGCAGGAAGGCATCAATACCAATAACCAGTTCTACCTTGAAACCAAAGCCGCCAAGCTAGGCCACCTTTTTGACCGCCAATTTATCAAGTCTTAAACCGACTAAGAACGTGAGAGCCTTAACGATTGAGGCTCTCATTGCTCTCTAAAACCTGACAAAAGCTCACTCTCACCGTTGCCAACTATTGACCTATCCCCCAAAAACTAAGCCACTAGCACGTTGTTCATTCACTTTCTCCGACAAAATAGTATATTGAATACAATATTGAAGAAGCACTACTGGAGACTTGGATGTCACAACCTGTTTTTAAAACTCGAACCCAATTAGTCGAAGAAGCGATTCGCACTAAAATTCTCAAAGGGGAGTTAAAAACTGGTCAGCCTTTGCGCCAAGACGCACTGGCTAAGGAGTTTAACGTTAGCCGTATCCCCGTTCGCGAAGCCTTAATGCAGTTAGAAGCGCAAGGACTAGTAAGCTTTGAAGCTCATAAAGGTGCAACAGTTACTGAGCTCTCTCCAGATAAAATTGATGAATTGTTTGAGCTAAGAGCTGTGGTTGAGTGCCACATTTTGGAGCGCGCGATTCAAAAGATGACTGACGAAGACCTTGCCAAAGCCAACGCAATTCGTGAACGCTTTGATGATGTGGTGAGCCGAGGTGATGAAGTCGAAGAGTGGAGCAACTACAACTATGAGCTGCATAAAGCGCTCTATGCCCCTGCTGAGATGCCAGAAACCATGGACGTTATCTACAACCTCAACACCAAGTGTGATCGTTACATTCGTATGCAGTTGTTGTTCACCGAAGGAACAGTCAAAGCAGACAAAGAGCACCAAGCGCTGCTTGAGATGTGTCAAAACCGCGATATCGAGGGGGCTAAATATATGCTTAAAAAACATATCCTTGAAGCGGGTGCTGCCATTCGAGACCTATTATTAGAACGTCAGAACAATCCATCTTAATGGAGTCGTCCGTATGCATATTGGTCCTGAGTTTTTATTAGCTGCGATTCGCCTTAAGATCAAAGAAGAAGGGTTATGCTACAGCGCATTGTCAGAGAAAACTGGCATCCCACTGTCAACCATCAAGCGGCATCTACATAACCCCTCGCTTGGGCTAGATAAGATCCTCATCTACACCAATCACCTCAATACGGACTTAAAAGAGCTGTCGGAAATTGCCATTCAAATTCAACGAGATAATGAGCAGTTCTTATCTGGTGAGCAAAATGCCCTGTTTGTCGAGCATCCTTATTTGCTCGACTTTATCTACTTAGTCACCTCATGCAATCTTGCTCCTGAAGAGGTTGCGAAAAAATATCACCTTTCAGACACAAGTTTGCGCTTTTACCTCAGTATTGCCGAGGTGCTCGGTTACATCGAAAATCTTGGCGATAAAGTCTTCTACCGCTCAGGGCGTCGCTTCATTATGGAAGAAGGCACTGCGCTCGATACCCTGTTTAAGCGTCGATTTGAGCAAGTATCCATGGCCGATCCAACCCTTTCTCAGGTCTGCCATGCTCGGGTTAGGTTAACACCGGAGCAAAGGCTGAAGCTTGAGCAAGAAGTGGATCAAAAGATTGGCGAGATGCACGCCGCTAACTGTGCAAACAACATCGGTGAATTAACCAATGTGCTATTTCGTAACATCCCAGGACAACAAATCTTCTTTTCTGATGGCTTGCCAGAAATCAATGGTGAGCTGCTCAAGCAAGTCTCCGCACGTTTTCGTAACACATAATCAATGGTTCAACCGCCGCTGTGATCTCACAGCGGTTTCAACATATTCATACGATTAAATTTTATCCAGTCTCAAAAACTAAGACCACTGGTCTCTGCTTTCGCCACCTTGTTACAAACATGTTAAATAGTGTTTGTTCGAGCATTTTATACAATATACATTCATTTCATCCCTAGTGGTGAAATGTCGGTTAACCCCACCCCGTTCATGGCGTTAGCCTCCCCTCCCATTTCGCCATAGGGCCACTCCTATAAGGAAATAACGAGGAAGCTATGAAAGCAAAAAAACTGATCGCATTAAGTGCTATTGCTGCGGCATTTATGGCAGGCAATACCATCGCGAAGCCTTACCCGGCTGGAACACAACTAGCAGACAAGCAAGAAATCGTGCTTAACAATGGTGCCGAGGTCACTTCCATTGACCCAGCGAAGCAAGCCGCAGAGCCCGCATTCAACTTAGGCCGTGACCTATTTGAAGGACTGACGATTCAAGATAAGCAAGGTAAGACCATTCCTGGTATTGCTGAAAGCTGGCAAGCGAATGACAACAACACTGTCTACACCTTCAAACTACGCGAGTCACAATGGTCAAATGGCGACCCTCTAACCGCGCAGGATTTCGTCTACAGTTGGAAACGCTTAATCGATCCAGAAACCGCTTCCCCTTATGCTTGGTTTGCCGCTATTCCTGGCATCAAAAACTCTAACAAAATTATGAAAGGTGAGGCTTCCGCCGATTCATTAGGCGTGCGCGCTATTGATGACTACACCTTTGAAGTGACACTTGAAAAGCCTGTTCCTTTCTTCATCAAGCTGCTTAGCCACCCTGTGCTAGCGCCTGTTCATCAAGCGACCATCGAAAAACATGGCAGCGCCTGGACTCAACCAGAAAACATCGTGACCAATGGTGCTTTCACCGTTTCCAACTGGAAAGTGAACGAGAAAATGGTAATGGTGAAAAACGACAAGTATTGGGATGCTGATAACGTTGTCTTAGAGAAAATTACTTGGCTACCGATTGGCGATGCTAACGTGGCACTCAACCGTTATCTGGCAGGTGAAATCGACCAAGCGCTTTCTATTCCTTCTGCACAAAAGAACAAATTACTTAAGAAGTTTCCTGAGCAAGTGGCGGACACCAGCGCCTCACTGGGCTCAACGTTCTACTACCTAAATACGGATAAAGGGCCAACCCAAGATCTTCGTGTTCGTCAGGCTCTTTCTTACTCGATCGATCGTAATATCATCACTAAAGCGATTGCGAAAAATGGCGGCATTCCAATGTTCACTCTCGTGCCGCCACAAACCGATGGCTTTAAGACTCATACGCCAGAGTTCGCGACTTGGGACCAAGCCAAGCGCAACCAACAAGCACAAGCGTTAATCAAAGAAGCAGGCTACGGCGCTTCAAACCCGCTTAAGCTGACATTCACTGTGCCAACCTTTTCAAAGGACGTGAAAATGGCAACGGCGATGGCTGGTATGTGGAAAAGCGTGCTAGGAGCGCAGGTCGAAATCAAACAGCTTGAACCTAAAGTGTTTTACGCACTGAAAGATCCGGGCAACATCAGTCGTGGTGGTTGGACTGCTGATTATAACGAAGCATCAACTTGGTTAGATATTTTCGTTTCAACAGGCGAATACAACGACTCTAAATACGATAACCCTGAGTACGACCGCTTAATGGCAGAGTCAAAAAGCCTCAGTGACCCATCAGCCGAGTATATTGCCGCAGAGAAGCTGCTTATCGAAGATATGGCTATCATCCCTATGTATCGCAATGGTAACGACCAATACCTGATTAAAGCGCACGTAGGTGGTTATGAGCGCACCAACCCTGAGTCTTCGTACTACCGCAAAAATGTTTACGTAATGGCCCGTTAATTGGGACGGTTTGCCCGCACCTCGACGTCCTCGTAGGTTGCGGGCTTTTTTCTAAGGAAAGGATAGGTCATGTTGCTGTATATTCTTCGCCGCTTGCTGATTGCAGTGCCTACGCTGTTGTTTATCGCGCTAGTCTCATTTTGGCTGATGCACATCGCACCCGGCGGTCCCTTCGATATGGAACGCCCAATGCCTGAAGTGGTACGTGCCAATATTGAAGCCAAGTTCCATCTTAACGAACCTTTTATCATTCAATTTTTTATCTACATTGGTAACTTCATTCAAGGCGATTTAGGGCCAAGCTTTGTCTATCAAGACTTCAGTGTTACTGAGTTAGTTGCTCAATCATGGCCTGTCTCGGCGGTACTTGGCGTGATTTCATTTTGTATTTCCGTCCCGCTTGGCATGGTTCTGGGCACCATTGCTGCGCTTAATCGCAATGGCAAGCTCGACTACTTACTGATGTCACTTTCAATGACTGGCGTAGTGATCCCTGCATTTGTCTTAGCACCCGTGCTAGTGACCATCTTCTCTATCCATTTAGGTTGGCTTCCTGCCGGCGGTTGGGAAGGCGGAGAATTGGCATTTCTGGTTCTTCCAGTACTTAGCCTTGCGATTGGTTCAGTGGCGAGTATCGCTCGTGTTATGCGCGGCGCAATGATAGAGACGCTCAATCAACCTTATATTCGTACAGCCAAAGCCAAAGGCCTTTCCACCAGCTACATATTGTTCCATCACGCGCTGCGCCCATCCCTTATCCCTATCATTGCCATGCTGGGGCCAAGCTTTGTCGCTGTGGTGACTGGCTCTGTCATCATCGACATCTTCTTTAGTACTGGCGGAATGGGACAGCACTTTGTCTCGGGCGCACTGAACCGTGATTACGGCTTAGTTATGGGGATTACCCTCATCGTCGCTGCACTGACGATCTTCTTCAACTTGGTGGTCGACATTCTTTACACCGTCATCGACCCGCGCATTCGTGTTTAGGAGGTAGCGAATGTTAACCAAACAAATTGATGCCAAGGAGCTGGCAGACCAAATGAGCTCCAACATTGAAGCGGTTGAAGGTCGAAGCCTATGGCAAGATGCGTGGGCACGATTTCGCAAGAATCGCGCGGCAATGACCTCTGTCTACGTGTTAGGTTTTATTGTTTTGTGCATTATTTTTGGCCCTCATTTGGCCGCGTTCGGTCATGATGAGATTGACTGGAACGTAGTCGTAGATCCTTATGAATTAGGCAAACCATCAATCAGCTCTGGTCACTACTTTGGCACCGACGACTTAGGTCAAGATATCTTCGCCCGCACCATGCAAGGTGGCAGGCTGTCTATCATGGTCGGTTTTATGGGCGCTTTGGTTGCTGTTGTCATAGGTACCGCTTGGGGCGCCTTATCTGGCTATCTTGGCGGCATGGTTGATAGCACTATGATGCGCATAATCGAAGTGCTCGATTCTGTTCCTTTTATGTTCTTGGTGATTTTGTTTGTCACCCTGTTTGGCAACAATATCTATTTGATATTCGTAGTGATTGGTATGGTCTCTTGGCTTGGCATCGCCCGAGTAGTACGCGGCGTAACCTTCAGTATCAAAAAACGTGAATTTATTGAAGCGGCCCATTCGATCGGGGTCTCTCGCCTGACCATCGTTCGCCGTCATGTATTGCCGAACGTGCTTGGCATTGTGATGGTTTACTCATCACTCATGGTACCTGGCTTCATCATGTTTGAATCCTTCTTAAGCTTCTTGGGTCTCGGGGTTCAGCCACCAGATACCAGTTGGGGCATTCTTATCGCTGAAGGGGCGAAAACTATTGATGTCGCATTATGGCAGTTAGTGTTCCCGTCCATCTTTCTTGTTGCCACGCTGTTTTGCTTCAACTTTATTGGTGACGGCTTACGTGACGCACTTGATCCGAAAGATCGCTAAGGAGTAGTGATGAGTATTCTTTCAATAAATAATATGAACGTCCGCTTTCAAACTCCTGACGGTTTGGTTCAGGCGGTGAGCGATCTTTCTTACTCCATCCAGCAAGGTGAAACGCTCGGTATTGTCGGCGAATCTGGCTCAGGGAAAAGCCAATCGGTGTTCGCCTTGATGGGGTTAACTGCCGATAATGGCGTGGTGACTGGTGAAGCCAATTTCCATGGCGAAAACCTCCTCACAATGTCGAAAAAACAGCTCAATCACATTCGCGCTGAGAAGATTGGCATGATCTTCCAAGACCCAATGACCTCGCTTAATCCATTTATGAAGGTTGGTAAGCAGTTAGCGGAAGTGCTGATGATCCACAAAGGTATGTCAAAGCGAGAAGCAGAAACCGAGGCGATTGCAATGCTTGATGCAGTGCGCATTCCTTCTGCTGCAACGCGTATGGCGCAGTATCCCCATGAAATGTCGGGTGGCATGCGCCAACGCGTTATGATTGCGATGGCACTATTGTGTAAGCCAGAACTGCTTATTGCGGATGAGCCCACCACCGCCCTCGATGTGACGGTGCAAGCTCAGATCTTAACTTTATTGCGTGAGCTTCAAGCCGAATTCAACACGGCTATTTTGCTGATCACTCACGACATGGGCGTAGTCGCAGAAATGTGTGACCGTGTCTTAGTCATGTATGGCGGTAGAAAAATGGAAGAAGCCGATACCGACTCGATCTTTGATTCTCCTGCCCACCCTTATACCCAAGGTCTACTCAAAGCGATTCCATCGATTACTGAAGATATGGATCGATTGCCGACCATTCCAGGCAACCCACCAAGTGCCCTGATTCACAATAAAGGCTGTCCATTTAAAGAGCGTTGCGGGAATTATCGAGCGGAATGCAGTGCAACCGTACCTCCGTTTCGTTCGCTTTCACATCGCCAAGGTCTTGCGTGTCATGTCAATGCACCCACGACCATCGCCAATATTGCTCGCTCAGCTTAGGAGGACATATGACCAAACCAGAAATTTTACTTTCAGCGCGCGATCTTAAAGTCCACTTTGCTATCAATAAACATATCCTGCCTAGTAAGCGTAAGGTGGTCAAAGCGGTCGATGGCATTGACCTAGACGTTTATCGCGGCGAAACCCTTGGTATTGTTGGCGAATCTGGCTGCGGAAAATCAACACTCGCCAGAGGCCTGCTGCGCTTAATTGAACCGACCGGCGGGCAACTGCATTGGAAAGGCGAAGATATGCGTGGTTTGGGTAAGCATCAACTCGCCCAGCGCCGACGTGAATTCCAAATGGTGTTTCAGGACCCATCCGCTTGTCTAAACCCACGCTTAACGATCGCCGAGTGTATCGCCGAGCCACTTTTAACTCATGAGCCGCAATTGACACGTAAAGAAGTAGAAAGCCGAGTCATCGCCATGATGGATAAAGTCGGCCTTCTCGCCAGCCAGCGTAACCGCTATCCACATGAATTTTCTGGCGGACAGTGCCAGCGTGTCGGTATCGCTCGTGCGCTGATTCTCAAGCCAGATTTAGTGGTGTGTGATGAGCCTGTCAGTGCGCTGGATGTCTCGATTCAAGCTCAGGTGATCAACCTACTTGATGACCTTAAGCAAGAGATGGGCTTAACGCTGGTGATGATCGCCCACGATCTTAGCGTGGTTCGTCATATCAGTGACCGAGTCATGGTCATGTACCTAGGTAAACCTATGGAAGTGGGCCGCTATGACAGAGTATTCGACGACGCGCAGCACCCGTATACCAAAGCGCTGTTGTCTGCGGTGCCAATTGCCCACCCAACACTAGCGCACAATCGGGATATCCAATTACTGCCGGGAGATTTACCTTCACCACTGAATCCACCTAGTGGCTGCGTATTCCGTACTCGCTGTCCGAGCGCGACTGAATTATGCGGCGAACAAAAACCAACCAAGAGTGGTCACAATGATCACCACATTTTCTGTACCCATACTTTGCTAGGAAGCCAACCATTATGACAATCACCACGGTTCCACAACGTCTTTCAGCTTTACGAGAAGGCATGAGCCAGCACCAATTGGATGCGTATATCGTTACTAACAACGACCCTCATGCGAGCGAGTATTCTGCTGATTACTGGCTAGCTCGCCAATGGATTTCTGGCTTTACCGGTTCGGCAGGCGATGTTGTCGTGACCAAAGAAGGCGGCGGTCTATGGACCGATGGCCGTTATTATATTCAAGGCGCGGAGCAGATTGCAGGGTCAGGGCTAGATCTGTTTAAGGCAAGATTACCTGAAACCCCAACCATTGCGCAGTGGCTAGCTCAAACACTCCCTGAGAACTCTTCAGTAGGTGTGGATGGCCGCAGCATCAGTCAGCAGTTTTATCTTGAACTCAAAGATGCGTTCGCTAGTAAGTCTATCAACATCGTTCTCGACCAAGACTTAATTTCACCGATATGGCATGACCGTCCAGCAAGACCATCTGCGCCTTTGTTCAACCACCCACTCAGCGTTGCCGGATTCAGTGCATCAGAAAAAGTGGCTCAGCTCCGTGAGTACCTGACTGAACAATCTGCCGATGCGCTGCTTATCAGCACACTCGATGACGTGATGTGGACACTCAATATTCGAGGTGGCGATACCGCTTACTGCCCGATTTCTGAAGGCTATTTACTGATTGATCATATCAGTAGTCGCCTGTTCATTGATCAGAGAAAATTAACTCACGCTGTGAGTCAGGAGCTCGAAAAATACCAAATTCATGTGCATGATTACGAGCACCTTAGCACGGCATTAAACCTGATAGATAAAGGCTCTTCGCTGATCTACACAGCAAAGAATAGCGACAGTCTGATCATTAATCAGGTGAAATCAGAGTTAACCCTTATCGATAAACCGTGCCCAGTCACTTTGTTCAAAGCACAGAAAAACTCAACAGAACTTAGCAGTCTGGAAGAGACGCTTCGTCAAGATGGCGCCGCTGTGGTTAAGTTCATGAAATGGCTCGATGAACAAGTGCCAAGCGGACATGTGACTGAGCTTAACGCCGAACAAACGCTAATGGGTTATCGCAAGCAGATTGATGGCTACATTGGCGATAGCTTCAGAACTATTGCAGGTTACGCTGAACATGGCGCTAAGATGCACTACGCCGCCAACGAAGAGAGCAGCTACACAGTTGGTGAGTCTCATTTCTTCTTAGTCGATTCTGGTGGTCAATACCCTGGAGGCACGACTGACATTACGCGTACCTTCCACTTTGGCACGCCAAGCCAGCAGGAAAAACGTGACTACACCTTAGTGCTTAAAGCGGTCATTCGCCTCACTCAAGCTCGATTTATGAAAGGCTCAACTGGCGCCAATCTCGATATTATGGCGCGTGGCGTACTTTGGCAGCATGGTATTGATTACAAATGTGGCACTGGGCATGGGGTTGGTATTTGTTTAAATGTTCATGAAGGGCCACAGAACTTCTCACAAAATCCACGTGAAGTCGCATTGCTACCGGGTATGGTGATCACTAACGAGCCAGGTGCGTATCGCGAAGGCATTCATGGCGTTCGCATCGAAAACATCATGAAAGTGGTTGAAATTGAAGAGAATGAATTCGGCACTTTCTACGGTTTTGAAACCATCACCCTTGCTCCGATTGCTACAGCCATGATTGATAAGTCAATGCTAGACGCAAGCGAAGTTACCTGGCTCAACAAATACCATCAGCAGTGCCTACGCGAACTTTCCCCTTATCTATCGGCTCAGGAGTGTGAGTGGCTGACTAAGGCAACTCAACCGATATAAATGTGAATCTCCTTTTGTTGTGATTACAACTTAAGTTTTGCCGGCCTTCGGGTCGGCTTTTTTACACCTTGAGAAAGCGCATAGTTAACCACTTGGCGCTAACAAAAAAGGGAGCACCTGCCCCCCTCTATTAGATCATCACTAATATATCTTCGATTTATTGACGAAGAAGTTTTCATTTAGATACTTAGCAATTGGCACAAATGCCGAGTTAGAAAAGTTAGGTGCGTCATTGGCCCCCGTTCCCACATCAAGGTCACTGGTTGCTTCTAGCTCCTGCGTATCCAATGGACCCGTTCTCCACTCCGCAGTGGTTTTATACTTTCCAGTCAGCATATACTCATAAACCACACCGAAACTAGCGCCTGGGTTCAAATTTTCCTTAATGTCATGAATTTCATCAAGTTTTCCGTTGCTTTCATCAACAGAGTCATTTGGCTTCTCATCGCAGTTTGCTTTTGTCCCCTTTACTCTAGGCACGGTTACGTAGCCATTGCCATAATTACATTCATTGTAATAGAGCGAGCTATCGTAATTGATCAACGCGAGATGATCGTCGTACGCGTTCTTCAACTTCATGCCTAATTGGTGGTTATCATCGCCATCAATATAGTAATCAAACAACTGCATCATCTTTTGATAAGCCGTGGTGGTTAGTGTTTCGTCTTTACCACCAATATCGGTATAGATTAACTCGATACCTTCGAGAGTCGAGCTGCTATCAGCAAAGTCAGAAAGCTCAAAGATAAACTCCTCATCCAACGTTTTACCGTTAGGTTCACCACTCGTTACGCCAATAACAACAGTTCGGTTAGAAAACCTCTGATTAACCTCATCCGATGCCATATAAAGAAAATCAGCAATTTGCTTGGCTACCGTTTCGTGCTGTTTTTGTGTTGCAGTGTTCATCGGCAATACATAGACGCCATCTTCAAATGCGCAGTTGGCAACATCAACAGACTGAGAGATCTCGACACCGTAACTCTTTTCATAACAATCAAGCTTGCTATAGACCTGAGCATTAGTTGAAGCTGGCTTAGTATTGGTTGATGAATCATCACAAGCCGTTAGAGTCATCATCAACGGAAGAACTAACGATAAGTGGCGTTTTTTGAGGTTCATGGGCAGGACCTTAGGTTATCTGGCTCTAGAAAGTAGTCGAACACGAAATAAGGTCGGGCGTCCTTGCCCTATGCAAAACAGAAAAAGCAGACAACTACCTTTCCACCATGGTTTGCCGTGTTGTTGCTGGAGATCATACCAACCGTTCCCTTGTTTGTGTGTAAGCTGACGTAAGCTCATGTAAGCAAGGCGGCTGTAGTGGCAGGGGAAGAAGAAAAGAGAATAAAGAGAAAAGCCAGTAACGATTTACAATGTAAACCCGTTACTGGCTTTGGTGTTAGAGAGTGTTGAGGTTAGAAATTATTGACGACAAGTTTGGGTGTCAAAGTCGACCACAACCGCGGCATTTTCAAAATCACCCGACACTTTTAGGTAACCCCAGTAATTTGCTTGACGTCCGATAGTAATACACTCGCTTGTGCCCGGATTGTCAGACCAGCCATGTAGATTTGAACCTTCGTCATTCGGCCAACCAAAGTTACTGTATTGCAGCTTAAGCTCACCAGAACCATTACCTGCAGTGATCGCCATTGAAGAGTATTGATCCACCCCTTCAATACTTAACCAGATTACCGATTGAGAAGCTAAACAAGCTGGTTCAGTAGCAGTCAAACGACCATCACTGATTTTGCCTTGCACAACACAGTCACTAGGTAGACCAATAATTGCGTCAGAGTCACTGATCGTAATCGATGCGGTGGTGGTCCCTGTATGACCATCATTGTCCGTTACAGTTAAGCTGACCGTGTAGCTCCCTGCGCTTGTGAATTGGTGCGTCGGATTGGCCGATGTGTTGGTCGAACCGTCACCGAAGTCCCATAGGTATTGGGTAATTTCGCCGTCTTGGTCTTGGCTACCTGCACTGCTGAATGAAATGGATTCATTGACTTTACCTTGATTGACTGTGTTGATTACTGCCGTCGGCGCTGTTGGCTGCTCACCAACTAATTGTTGCTGCCACTGTTCGAACTCGCTTTGGTACTGAGTCGCCCACTGACTGATGATCAGCTTATACTCGCCCCAATTGCCTGCACGTGTTTCCACCAGCATCTGGTTCACATCATCCATATGTCGCTCAAACATGAAACGAACCGCTAGATAGCCCCAGCGATAAATACGGTCAACGTCAAAACCGTCATAGGTAGTTTCAAAGATCTCTTGCAGTGTATAGGTTGATCCATCGAGTATCGTATCAAGTGCACGCTGGTTGTTATCCTCATTGGCCACATACTCTGCGACACCTTCACTCCACCACACGACTTTTTCAGTTGGATGACCAAAACCGCCATACATATCAAATCGACCATCAAGATAGTGCACGTACTCATGCTCTAAGTTCCATACGAAATGGTCGGCATTGGCGTAGGAAGCTTCATAAGCGATAAAGTTAGGAATGTTACCCGGGGTAGCAGGATCACCCTCTAGGTACATACCGCCATTGTTGGTATTGATATCGAAAATAGGCCCGCCGTATTTTCCATAGTCATCACTGCTATCAAAAATGTTCACTTGCAGCTGGATGTTGTGGTCATCGGCAACGGGTTGATTACCTGTTTCTAGGCGAGTATGAAAATAACCTTCTTCGTAGCCCATTTTGTCACACGCCGCTTGATGCTGAGCCTGCGTCATATTCTGCGACAAGATACGAATCGTAGGGCTACAGGTGTAGCTTTGCGCCAGTACTAGCGATTTCAACTCTTGATCAAAGTTACAGATGCCAAACTCGGAACATTGCCCATAATAAGAGGCCGTATCGGCAGTCGCCAGCCAAACACTGTCGCCAGTACCGTACATTTCATACTGATTGAATACGTTCTGTACCTTGGCTTTGACGTTCGCTTCGATTGTGGTGTTTTTATATTGCAGCAGGCGGCCAAGCTCTCGGCCAGCATTGGCTGCCATAAATTCATCACCTCGGCCAAGGGCATCTTTGTTTGCCGCGAAACTGCCTAAAGCATCAACCAAAGCGGTTTGAGAGCCAATACGCTGAACGTAGTCGTTATTCCATTGACCGCCAAACAGAATCGTAAACACACCATTAACTGCGTTTCGCATGTACCACTGCTGAGCATAGTCACCATTCCAACGGGTTAACCACTGAGTGACGACATCGAGATACTCATGCTGCAATCCCGCGCTGTCCATTGAAATAATCACTTCACTGAGCACCTTGCCGTGAGCGTCACTGTTTTCATAGAACGCACTGTTAGCGACAAACGCATCAATCGCCTCTTTAACCGCAGGCTGAACCCAAGAAACGAAACTGATGTTGTCGTTGTAGAACTCAGCGTAATAACCCGCTCTTAGATAGAGAAACAGAGCTTCAAGATCATCACTACCACCGCCTTGGTAGGTTTTGGCTAACGATGCCGTGTGTTTGGCAACGTCATACATATTTGACGATGCAAAAGCACTCTCTTGAATTCGGCTTTCAGCAGAGAACAACTCATTGACGCAATCACTCCCTTGGCCTGTAATCGCCGCGATTAAGCTGCTACTGCTTGATGTCGCAAAGGCCTCAACATCACACACAATCGTTTCTTCCGCTGACATTGTTGAAAATGCCCGCATGGTTGGCTGTGGCTTTTGCGCCAGTTGTTTGGTTGGGGAATACTCTGGTTTGGTATTTTCAACACCGTGGTGAAGATCATGTTCGTGATTCGACGAACGGTCGACGATTTGAGGGACTGGCTCACTGACCGCATGAGCACTTAGGCTGATTATCGCGCCAGCCACGGCGACTGCTAACTTCTTAAGTTCCATCTTAACTCTTCTTATCTTTGATAGTTCAAACAAGGATTGTCTTGTTAACCAACGCAACCATGCGTTCACCTCAATCTAGACGCGAAGATATTGATCTTGAAACATTTTATTAACATTTATTTTTTGAGTCTCACTTAGTAAGACGGAGGGAGTCGAGAAGTAAGACTACAAGCAGATTCTGAACCAGAGTTTTTGGAGATGAAGCGAGCGTATTTGATTTGAGTCATATGACTCACTCTGAACGATATTTTTCAGAAAACAGCTACAGAACTTACTATCTCACTTCACAGCCGATGTAAGAATTTACCGCAATATGACTGTTTACCTGACTATATGCGCTTTGCGTCTCATTTTTTGACAAACCATTTACAAATACACACATTTTAGTCGCTATTCTTATCGTTGATGCACATCTTGTATGTATAGTTTTGATTGTACTAGAGATTCTTTATCGAATAACGACCCTGAGCATATAGGCCAAAATGAACGAGAAATTTAAATTCGCCACCAAAGTTGCTCTAAGTCTGACGCTCGCTTATCTCATTCCTTTTGCTATGGGCTGGCCGCAAGCATCAACGGCCGCCACTACCGTCATGCTAATTGCTTCTATCGGTGGTCGAAGAGAATCCCTTGCCAAAGGCACATTACGTGTCGTGGGCACTTTAGTCGGAGCCGTGATTGGACTGCTGCTGGTAGGCATGTTCGCCCAAGATCGCATCCTTTATATGCTCAGCGTGTCTGTCGTTGTTTCATTTATTTTCTATTTCCGCAACGCCTACAAAAAAGACCCAACCCTGTTAGCTTTGACAGGGGTGATGACCTTAATGATGTCGAATGGTGGTGATGCAGAAGGCGCATTCATGTATGGCGTTGACCGAGCATTCATGACCGTATTTGGCGTGGTTGTCTTTACCTTAGTCGGCACCTTTTTATGGCCTACCACAACTGAACAAAATTTACGTCAACTATGCGAGCAACTAAACCACGCTCAGCAAGAGCTGTTTAAAGCGATTGTCGAACGGTTTGAAGAGAAGACCTCTGCCGCACACCACCTCAATGATGCTAACGATCAAGATGATGAAGACCCTGAGAAGCCGTCTATTGATGCGTTATTAGATCAGGTGTTCACTGCCCAAAACGCACTTGAGCAACGATTTTCTACCGTAAGCGCCGAGTGCAGTGATGTGTCTGCTTATATCAAAGAGTGGCAACTGGCAGTTCATCTTAATAAAGAAGTGACTCAAGCTCTGAGCGTGGCGGCGCATAGTCATTTCAGCCACCAGCAAGACCGTAACTGTGTAAATAACTTCGACCACGCAATCAAGCAGATCCAATCGCTATTCGAGACTTGCCAACAAATGTGGGATAACCAAGGTCCCGCCTACCGCGCACAAGAACTGACTATAGATTACGACAAAGATGCGCTTAACGAAGCAACCCACCTAGTCAAAGGCTCAGCGCTGACCCTTGGCCACTTGCTAAAAACCATGCATCAAAGCCTATCGCGTTTAGCAGAGAGCATCAGTTGCATTGATTCCGTCACCAACAACATCTCTTTCGACCAAGAACTGCCAAAGCAACAAGGGCGCTTCCTGTGGTGGGATGCGGAAAACTTTAAAACCGCGGTTAAAACCTTCACCACGTATTGGGTCGCAGGACTGATTTGGATTTATTTCAATCCACCAGGCGGCTATTCGTTCGTCGCATTTTCGACCATCTTCATGTCACTGCTGTCGTTTATACCCGTCCACCCGTTCTTGTTGTTGATCTTATTTACCATGGGCTTTTTGTTCGCCATGCCTTCCTATGTGTTCATCTTACCTGGGTTGGAACTGGGTGCAGAACTTGGTCTGTTTATCTTCATCTATACCTTTATCGGCTTCTACCTATTCAAAGGGCCAGTGACGATTTTCTATATGGTCGGCTTGTTTGTTCTCGGACTGAATAACACCATGAATTACCACTTCGGTATCTTAATGGGCATCATGACGATGTTCTATATGGTGGTGTTTATGATCATCTTTGCCCACTACTTTCCGTTCAGCTCGCGACCAGAACACTTGTTCCTGACGATGAAAGAGCGCTATTTCAGGCATGTTGGCGATCTATTTACGACCTACCAAAAACAGTCTGAATCTAGCCTCAACTCGCTCAGGCGCTCGCTGCATATCGTGACGCTAAACGTGACGACCCAAAAACTCAAAGTTTGGGGCTCTAAAATCAATCACAAACTATTTAGCACCACCGCGCCAGAATCGATTGGTGCGTTTAATAAATCATGTGAAGTGCTGAGTAACCACATCAACATCCTAGTTGCCGCAGAAAAGAAGCTGCTCAGCAACCCATTAATCAAACAATTACGCAGCAAGCATACAGACTCCATATTGCCTCAAATGGCCAGTGCGTTAGCCGCTCATCAAACTAGCGAGCAACTTAACTCAGTGTTTGAGCAATACGGCCAAGACTATCAATCCTTTGAAAGCAGATTGGAAGATTTCTTTAGTGAGTTGGAATTATCTGACTACGCTTACTCAGAGATCGCCAGCTTTTATATCTTGCTGAATCTAAAAAGGAACGTGTTTGAAGCGATGCAACAATGCAAGCAAACCTACGAGGATATCGATTGGGTAAACTTACGTCAGAAGCGATTTTAAAGGTAGGGATACGATGCTTCTAAAAATATCAAAACCAAGCTTTGCCATATTATCAATACTCGGCCTCAGTGCATGTACTGTTGTTGGCCCCGATTATGTGCACCCTGAGCAAAGACCACTGCCAAATGATTGGTCAGTAGAAGGCACTAACAGTGACGCACAAAAGTCACAGCAAAAACTACACCTATGGTGGCAACAATTTAACGATCCAACCCTTAACCAGTTGGTCGACATGGCAAGCCAGCAAAACCTAGACCTTGAAGCGGCAGGTTTAAGAATTGTCCAAGCTCGCTCGTTGTTAGGTATCTCCACTGGTTTGCAATACCCACAAGTCCAAGCTGTGTCTGGCAACTTAACGCGTGCTTATGTCAATGACCAAGGGGTTAACAACGCCGGACTGTCGTTTGATGCAGGCTGGGAGATGGATGTGTGGGGCAAATACGCACGTGGCATTGAGTCTGCAGAAGCGGGCTACTACGCCTCTGTCGCTTCGTACCACGACATTATGGTCACCATTACCTCGGAAGTGGCGCGTAACTATATTAACTACCGAACGTTTCAAGAACGCCTTCTGTTATCTCGCCGTAATATTGATATACAGCAACGTGTCGTCAACATAACCCAAGTTCAGTTTGATTCTGGCAACGTAACTGAGCTTGATGTTCAACAGGCAAAGAACCAACTATTTAATACCAAGGCAACGCAGCCATCGCTAGAGGTTGCGATGAAACAATCGCGTATGGCGTTATCTATGTTGCTTGGGATTCTACCGAGTGAAGTTGATGCGTTACTCTCTTCAGAAACGTTCAACCAACAAATGGCCGACTACGAAGCGCAATTTAAGTCATCAAACCGCAAGCCTGCTTTGTCAGGAAACGATGATCGCTCGATAGTCCCTCACCCACCACAGCTTGAGAAACAAGTCGATGCAAACTTGGCGATGCGCAGACCCGATCTACTGGTATCTGAGATGCAGGCTCGCGCTCAAAGCGCCAAAATTGGAGTAGCGGAAACCGCGCTTTATCCAAGCTTCTCACTGCTCGGCTCTATTGGCATCGACAGCACAGTTCCAGATGGTAACAGCTTTAGCTTCAGTGACTCATTGACGATGGCGGTTGGACCGACATTTAAGTGGAATATCTTCCAGTATGGACGTGTCAAAGACAACATTCGCTTTGAAGATGCTCGGTTCCAAGAAACGCTGACTAACTACAACAAGAAAGTACTGCAAGCGGTTAACGAAGTGACTAATGCCCTTGATGCTTATGATCTTTATCTTAAGCAGCAATCTCTACGCCTGCAGTCGGTGAACTCTTCGATTCGTGCCTACAACATCTCGATGACCCAGTATGAGAATGGCCAAATATCGTTTCAACGCCTACTCAGCTCAGTCGAGAAAATGACTCGCGCTGAAGATAGCTACGCCAGCATTAAAGGTAACGTAGCTAACCAAGTCGTTGCGCTATACAAAGCGTTAGGCGGTGGCTGGGAAGCCCAAACCGGAAAAGCCTTCTTATCTGAATCGGTCGCGCAGCAAATGATCGACCGCAATGACTGGGGTGGTTATTTGGATGAGCAAGGTCGCCAATTGCCAGACATTTACATTCCAACGCAAGAGGAAAAAGAGCAGCAAGAAGATGAACAACAAGAGGAGCAGCAGTGATGCCACACGAACTCTCTTGGGGTGATGTTTACTTCTCTCCTTTTCTCTTGGTGCTATTCCTTGCGGTCACGGCCACTTGGATAACCGTCATCGTATTAAACAAGACCCGCTTGTCTCGTTTTATCACTTTTCCGTCGCTCACGTTCATCGCCATCATGGTGTTTTATGTCGTGGCAATCGACAGTTTTTATATACAGTTTTAGGTGCCCAACAAGATGAAAAAACTCCTCGTTATTGGTCTTAATCTTGTCATTCTTGGTGGTGCGGCTTGGTTCGGCTACCAAAAGTTTGATGAATATTTTAATAACCCATGGACTCGTGATGGGCAAGTTCGCGCCAATGTCATCAAAGTAGCTCCGCGTGTATCTGGCCCAATCGTTAATGTCGCGGTTCTCGACAACCAAGAGGTTAAAAAAGGTGATCTGCTATTTGAGATTGACCCAACAACCTATCAGGTTGCCCTTTCGCAAGCCGAAGTGGCACTAGAGAAAGCAACCGTAAGCTCACGTGGTAAAAAGATTGAGTATGACCGCCTCAAAGATATTCGCGCGCGAGATAAAGGCGCGGTATCACACAAAGACTTAATTCGACGTGAAATCACTTATGAAGAGTCGCTGCTGCAAATCAAATCGGCTGAAGAACAGCTGAAATCGGCGCACCTAAACCTAAGCTACACCAAGGTTTACGCCTCTGTTGATGGGTTTGTTTCCAACCTAGATATCCGTAACGGCACTCAAGCGGTGGCGAACCAGCCTTTAGTAGCGCTTATCGACAAGCATAGCTTCTGGGTATTTGGTTTCTTCCGCGAAAACCAGTTGGCACAAATCGCGCCGGGGGATGAGGCTCGTGTGACCTTAATGTCTCATCCAGATACACCAATTGAAGCTACCGTCGATTCCATCGGTTGGGGTATTGCACCAAAAGATGGCACGGTTGGCTATAACCTTCTGCCCAATGTGAACCCTGTTTTTCAGTGGATTCGCTTAGCGCAGCGTATTCCAGTTCGAGTGTCACTGAATGAACTGCCTGAAGGAGTAGTTCTACGCTTCGGACTTTCTGCCTCAATCATGGTGATGAAGGACTCTTCATCAGACGGCGAATAATCAAAGGATCAGATTAAATATGGCCATTGGCAAAAAGCTTAAAAATATCAATGAAGAAAATAATTTCTTCTATCTCACGTTAGCACTTATTGGGTTGCTGGTTGGCAGTGCCTTCGTGCAAGTCGTCAATGAAGGCGCTGTAGAGCACGTTTTACAAGGTTTTACGATTGTTACTTTTATCGTCTGCTTAGCCAGTCTTCGCTTTGATAAAAACTGGTCACGTTTCCTGTACTCGCTACTTGGCACATGGGTCTGTGTTTTGGTACTCAAAGCCTTATTGGGGATTAAAGAGATGGACATGGTGATGCTGGCCCTCACCTTTGCGTTCTTCTTCGGTACATTTAAATCAATCGCGCGACAAATTCTTTTTACCGGTCAGGTGAATACCAACAAGGTGATCGGCTCCGTCGCGCTTTTCTTGCTGCTTGGTCTTATGTGGGCTATTGCTTATTTGATCCTTTTGGAGTTTTCGCCCAATGCTTTCACTGGCATGGAAGCGATCTCTTGGGGTCAGAACTTCTCTAATGCAGCGTATTTCAGTTTTGTCACCTTAACAACTCTAGGTTATGGCGACATTAGTCCTCTAACGCCGTTGGCACAAGTCATCGTCTATTTGGAGGCCATCGTAGGTGTGTTTTATATGGCGATTGTTGTTTCAAGTCTCGTCAGTTCCAACATTGAACATCAGGTAAACAAAAATGGATAAACAATCGGAATCAGTCACAAACAAGGTTTTCATCAGTAATATGGTGGAATCCGCAATACGTATCGGCTTGATAGTCATCTTGCTGATGTTTACTTATGACATCATCAAACCTTTCATTCTGCCTGTCATTTGGGGTGCTATCATTGCAGTTGCTCTGATGCCCATTTGTCAGAAGCTTGAAAGCTTGTACGGTGGTAAACGTGGCTTAGCTGCGACCACAATTGCTTTATTAGGTATCGCGCTACTTGTAACACCTCTAGTAATGGTATCGGGTTCTATTGTCGAAGGATCAACGCACGCACTGCATGTATTGCAAGAAGGCAATATTCAAATCCCTGGGCCAAAGCCATCTGTTGCAGAGTGGCCATTGGTGGGTGAAAAGCTGCATGAAGTATGGTCGCTGTTTGCGACTAACTTAGAGAAAGCGATTCAAACCTTTATGCCACAAATTAAGACAGCGCTTACTTCGCTACTTGGCGTGGTGGGTAATGTATTGAGCAGTCTACTTCTATCGATTCTATCACTAGCGATTGCGGCTGGTTTTATGACTTACTCGAAGTCACTCTCTTCAGGTTTAACCACAATCGCTGTACGTATCGCAGGTGACAATGCGCAAAGCTGGGCATCAATGATTGCTGCAACGATTAAGAGTGTTTTGCTCGGCGTTATTGGCGTCGCAGCGATCCAGTCGTTAATGATCGGTGCAGGTTTCTTCGTCTTTGGCGTTCCAGGTGCAGGTATCTTGACTCTAATCTTAATGATTCTCTGTATTGCACAGCTACCAGCACTCCTTGTTGTGCTGCCAATCGTTGGCTACATGTACATGACTCAAGACACCACAACAGCGACTCTATTTACCGTATGGGTTGTAGTCGCTGCACTGTCTGAGAATATCTTTAAGCCAATGCTAATGGGCCGCGGTGTCGATATACCTATGCCTGTTATCCTACTAGGTGCTATCGGCGGTATGCTTTTCTACGGCATCGTTGGCCTATTCTTAGGTGCAGTGATCCTAGCAATTTGGTATGAGTTGTTCGTTTGGTGGCTAAACATAGAAAAAGCGCACCAACAGGAAGAAGCTGCTAAGCATGAAAGCGAAGCCGTTCAAATTTCAAAATAGAGTGTAATACTCATAAAAAACCGCTATCAAGTAGCGGTTTTTTTTCGTTCTAATATCAGCATTATTTGGCTTTGTATAGGTTATCAAAGTTTGGAATATGCTGCTCCCAAATAGGCGGCGTACCAATATAGGCCTGTACAGCGGCGATAAACTCACGCACCAATGCCGTTTGTTTTCTGTGGGGGTATAAGGCGTATAGAGCCAACGCATGATTACACAATAAATGATCAGTCAGTAACGGCTTCAACTGCATGGTTTCAATGTTCGTATTGATGTTCGATGTCGCTACCCACGCATACCCTAAGCCATCCGAGACCGACTCTAATAACACTGCCGTATCATTAACGCGGCAGTTACCTGTCATTTTGTAGTTGGTCGCGACGGTCGCTTCCGGTGTTTCACCCAGTCTCATGGTGTCTACTGTGATTGAGCGGTTGCTGTAAATCACTGCGGGTAACTTAGCCAACTCTTCCGGCGTTTTAGGCTCACCATGGCGCTCGATAAAACGGTGCGAAGCGAGCAAGACAGGTCGAATATCGGCAATTTTTTTCGCAATCAAATTCGAATCATCTAAACGACCAAGACGGAATGCGACATCGAAATGATCAGAAATAATGTCAGAGCGTTTATCATCAAGCAGTAGCTCAATTTCAACGTCTGGGTAACTCGCCATAAACTGAGTAATGACAGGTCTTAGGTGATTGCGTCCAACATGGTAGGGCGCAGTAATGCGAATCCGACCTTTTGGCTGTGCATGGTAAGAATCCGCAATGGATTGAACATGATTGAGCGTACCAACAATATTATGCGCTTGCTCTAAGATCTCCTCCCCGGCAGGGGTTAAAGAAAATGATCGCGTGGAGCGATTGAGCAGCTGGACACCTAACTCTGACTCCAGCTTTTTGATCTGCTTGGAGAGTGAGGAGTTGTCCATATCATGTAATGCCGCCGCTTTAGTGAATGAGCCTTGCTGCACCACATCGATAAACAGAGACAGTTGATTCACTAATGCCATCGATAGGACCTACTTTTTCGCACGCTGCCATTGCACTAACCACTTATCAAGATGGTTAGCAAATTGCTGACGATCAGCTTGGTTTAATGGTGCAGGACCACCGGTTTGAATACCACTACTGCGCATGGTTTCCATAAAATCACGAATGTTCAAACGTGATTTTATGTTCTCTTTAGTAAACATCTCTCCACGCGAGCTCAGCGCATGACCACCTTTAGTAATGATCTCATCCGCAAGCGGAATATCACTGGTAATGACAAGGTCGCCCGTCTCACAGCGTTTAACAATTTCGTTATCTGCTACATCAAAGCCCGCTTGGACTTGCAGCATAGTGACTTTCGGCGATGCCGGAGTGCGAATAAACTGGTTGGCAACCAAGGTCACCTCTACGCCAGTTCGCTCAGATGCACGGAACAAAATATCACGAACCACGACTGGACACGCATCCGCATCGACCCAAATCTTCATCAAACTTACTTTCCTTTCTAATTGGATTGTTGCTAGGCAGACATTAGACCGCAAATCTCTTGCGCTTAATAGCGATATTTAGCCTTGTCACCCTTTGGTTTAGCTCATCAGCAGCCAAACACCAACTCCCATCATTAATGTACCGGCAATACGATTCATTAAGCGGACGTTTTGCGATTGACCAAGCAGTCGCTTCAAGCCTTTGCCGCCTGTGGCATACAGGGTCATACAGATAAACTCAAACAACAGGATGATCGAGACAAGTACGACCAATTGCGGAGTAAGATCGGCACTTTGATCGATAAACGGTGGCAATAGCGAGATCATAAAAGCCCAACCTTTAGGATTCGCGATGGCAGTAACAAAGCCCTGTACCACTAAATCCCAATCACTTTGCGGTGCTGGCGCCGTTTCGTCGAGGTTAATCGCAAGTTTTCCTTTCGAACGCCACATCTGAATCCCAAGGTAAAACAAGTAACCGCCACCAATAAGCTTTAAGGCTACAAACAACCAAGGGTAGTTAAGCATCACAGCAGCGATGCCCAATACTGCAGCAACAGCGACTAGACCGACTCCGACCAATTCACCTGCCATCATCCACAGCGCTCGGCGATAACCGATACTCATACCTAAGGTAAGCGCTAATGTCATACACATACCTGGTGTAATAGAGACAAAAAAGAAGGTTGGAATAAACATTCCCAGCAAAGCGGTATTCATAACTTCTGATCGTTTTAATTATGTTAATGATTGGCGTCTAACATAGAGCAACCCACAGCGAAAACCAATACACATTATGAGCTATTTGAGAATTTTGTAAGTTAGGAAGGTAAAGCAAAAACGCATCAAGACAGGTGCATAACTCCTGACTATATATGCACTACCTACTAGCACCTATTTATATATGCACTTGATTTCTCAGGTAATGAGAAAGACTGCGTTTTTAATAACTAGAAATAAACATGTTACAAACCATTAATCAACGTTAATTTGCAGTGATATATTTGGTTAATGGCTCGTTAAATGGGTCAATTTTCTAGTGACCATCATCACATCTATAAATCTGAGCGATTATTTCTCTTTTTTATTTTCAAAGTCGCCTGCTAACCTCCTGCTCGCCTTGAAGTGAACTCAAGGTGCATAACTATAAGGAGTGTTCACTATGAATACCAAGAAACCGATGTCGCTAACTAGCCGTGTAATTTTCGGTATGGTAGCAGGTATCTTGACAGGCTTTGCGATTCGCAGCCTATTTGCTGACAACGGATTTGTCGATGCATACATCGTTAATGGACTATTTGAAGTCGGCGGCCAAATATTTGTCGCTAGCTTGAAAATGCTTGTCGTCCCACTCGTGTTCGTTTCACTTGTTTGCGGTACAAGCTCACTAAAAGATCTTTCAACACTGGGTCGTATGGGTGGTAAAACACTCGCGTTCTACGTAGCAACTACAGCAGTCGCTATCACTCTTGCCCTAACTATGGGTAACCTGTTCCAGCCGGGTGCAGGTGCAGACTTAACTGCAGCGAGCTCATTCAAATCGGCTGAAGCGCCATCACTAGGTCAAGTGATCATTGATATGTTCCCGACCAACCCAATCAGTGCTATGGCAGAAGGCAAAACGCTGCAGGTTATCGTATTTGCTGTTCTATTCGGTATCGCAATCAGCGCTGCTGGTAAGCCAGGTGAGCGCATCGCTTCATTCTTCTCTGATTTGAACGAAGTGATCATGAAGCTAGTTGCAATTTTGATGAACCTTGCGCCTTACGGTGTGTTCTTCCTAATGGCGAAGCTGTTTACTGGCCTTGGCTTAGGCGCCATCCTCAACTTAGCAGAATACTTCCTTGTTCTAGCTGGTACGCTACTGCTACATGGTTTGGTTACTTACAGTGTGATGCTAAAAGGCTTTACTGGTCTAAGCCCAATTACCTTCTTGAAGAAGATGGAAGACGCGATCATGTTTGCTTTCTCTACCGCTTCTTCAAACGCAACCATTCCAGTTACTATGGAAACCGCGAAAAACCGCATGGGCGTAGAAAACCGCGTATCTTCATTCACTGTACCACTTGGTGCGACAGTGAACATGGACGGTACAGCCATCATGCAAGGTGTGGCGACAGCCTTCATTGCTCAGGCGTTCAATATTGACCTGACGATGGGTGACTACTTGATGGTCATCATGACAGCAACATTGGCTTCGATTGGTACAGCGGGTGTTCCGGGTGTTGGTCTAGTTATGTTAGCGATGGTATTGAACCAAGTAGGTCTACCTCTAGAAGGTATCGCACTTATAATGGGTGTCGACCGTCTTCTCGATATGATTCGTACTGCGGTAAACATTACTGGTGACAGTGCGGTGACCATCATCGTCGCTAAATCAGAAGGAGCACTGGATGAAAATCGCTTTAACGACCCAATGGCGGGTGTTGAAGAAGAAGAAGTCCACTTAAAGCGCTCTGAAGCTTAATTACTGCTTATTAGCTCTAAAAAGCCCTCAACTTCGGTTGAGGGCTTTTTTTGTACCTACTTTGCCCATTCCTGTCCCCTTCGAGCCAACCCCAAGCTATAAGCAAGAACCATGGCAAAAACGTCACAATGAACAAACTTGCCAATAATCTAAAATAATTTCCCTATAGCCTTTTATAGAGTGTGGTTTTTAGGGCTATTTAAGACTAATAGATATCAGATACTTATGATTGATCATAAAAAAGTGCCAACAAAACGTTGAATATTCCTCGCCTATTTCGGCTAGTCAAACTCGTCGAATAATACTGTGTTTATACTATTATCAATAGTATTGATGGTCATAACTCATGAGAGTAAGGTAGGAAAAATGAAAAGCACGATAATCGCTCAGTTAGTAGCGTTCACCCTTGCACCTTTGGCATTGAATGCTTCCGCAGAGCCCCCTACCTTTCAAATGGGTCAAATGCTATCAGAAGCTCAAAATACCTGTATTGTCAGATTTGATGACTCGGTGAGCAAATTTGATGTAGAAGGACGAACACGAGGTATGTTGGTCGCCGCTAATGCTCAGGCAAAACATATCTACAAGCACACTATTATAGGCTTTGCAGTCAATATACCTTGTGTTAAAGCGCAAGATGTCTTTGGTGACGAACCCGATATTATGAGTTTTGAGCAAGACAGTCTGGTGTTCGCCTTAGCTCCTCCTCCAGGAAAAGGAAAGGATAAAGACAACTCGGAAGATCCACCTGAGGAAACCAGTCAAACAACCCCATGGGGCATTACTCGAGTCGGCGGTCCAGTGAACGCGAGTGATAAGGTCGCATGGATTATTGATACGGGGATCGACTCAAATCACCCAGATCTAAATGTTGATATGAGTCGTGGCTTTACCGCTTTTAGAAGCGGACAAGACAGCACCCCGAATGACCGACACGGCCACGGTACACACGTTGCGGGAACAGTAGCTGCGCTAGATAATAATAGAGATGTGGTTGGCGTTGCTGCTGGGGCCAGTGTGGTACCAATTAAAGTGCTCAATAGACGCGGTTCAGGTACAACATCAGGAGTCATTGCAGGTGTTGATTTCGTTGCGGCTAACGCCAGTTCTGGTGATTGTGCCAATATGAGTCTTGGTGGAGGTGCTAGTACATCACTAGACAACGCTGTTATCGCATTGGCTCAGACTGGTGTACTTGTTTCACTTGCCGCTGGTAACAGTAGTAATCATGCGAATACATCTTCTCCAGCGCGCGCTAATCATGCCAACATTTATACTATCTCGGCGACAGACAGTAATGACGTATTCGCCTACTTCTCTAACTACGGCAATCCGCCTGTTGATTATGCCGCTCCAGGGGTCGCTGTACTATCAACCCGAATGGGTGGTGGTACTGTAAGCTATAACGGCACCTCAATGGCAGCCCCTCATGCTTGTGGTGTACTTCTCATAAAAGGCAGTAGCCCTCAATCAAGTGGAACTGCTAGTGGAGATCCTGACGGTAATCCAGATCCAATTATCCACTTATAAAACCAACACAAAAAAGCCCGGAACGAATCTGGGCTTTCTTTTACCAGCAAACTATTCAGTCATTGCCTGTAGCTTTGTTCTAGCTTGTTCTTCGTGCTCTGGTTTAATCGCACTTCCGACCGAGTTTGCCGCTAAGGTTAGTGCGGCCATATCATCGGTAAAACCCACACCAGCAATGACATCCGGCACCATATCGGTAGGTAATACAAAATAGGCTAACGCCCCACCAAGAACCGCTTTATGTTTTACCGATGTCTCAGAGTCAGTCATCGCAAGCCATGACTTGATGCCCATAACGGCCAACTCTTCGCCCGCTTTTTTCACTGAACCTTTCATCTTTGTCCAAAAGGTTTTTTCATCGGGTGCTTGAGCGGTTTGGTCTGACATTGCTTTTAGAGTCGCAGTTGAATCCATCTTTGCCTCCAAATTTCCCATTGATGGCACAGATTCTACCGATGTAAACATGAACCAGAGATTAACCAACGCATCTCAATAAAAAAATCCCCAAGCTTTCACTTGAGGATTTATTCATTTTTATTTTTGTGGTGTGGGGGAGAGATTACTTAGCAAGCTTTTCTAGCACTCGCATCAACATCTTAATACGAGGCTCAATCGACTCAAGTAATAAGTACTCTTGGTCACTATGAAAACCCGCCCCTATTGGCCCTAAACCATCAAGCGTTGGTACCCCTAAGATAGCCGTGTTGTTCGCATCAGAACCACCACCCACTTCTTTCCAGTTAATGTCGATAGATAGCTCACCTGCTGCTTGCTCGACTAACGTCATCAACGCTTCAGTCTGCTCGCTTGGCACCATTGAAGGCTTGTACGCTTCACGCTCTAGTTGGATTGATACACCATCAACAAATGGATGTTGAGTGAGACCATTCAGCTCAGTATCCACATCATCATACTCAGCGTTGCTCCAAAAACGAACGTCAACAATCGCTTCAGCATGTTCAGGAACAATGTTCGCACCTGCCCCGCCAGAAACAATACCCACATTCAAAGTCGTTCCAGATTCGAAGTTAGTCATCGCGTTAATCGCAATGATCCAGTTAGCCATTTCAGTGATCGCACTGCGGCCATTTTCTGGTTCATTACCTGCATGAGCTGCAACACCGCTGAAGGTCAGCTTGTAGCGCGCCATGCCTTTACGCGCTTTGACTAAGCCGCCACCTGCACGCGCTGCTTCAGCAACCAAAACGTTTTTCGCTTGCTTCGCCGTTGTTTGAATCCAATCGACAGAATCGAGAGAGCCTGTTTCTTCATCTGGATTCATACAGATACAGATAGACAATTTATCTAGTACCGCTTGATCAAGGTTACGCATCGCGTAGACCACATTCAGCAGGCCTGATTTCATGTCAGACACGCCTGGGCCATACGCTTTTTCCGCATCAGTGGTCATTGGGCGAAGTTCCGCTGTGCCTACTGGGAAAACGGTATCCATATGACCAATAAGCATCACATCAATCTGCTCTGCTTCAGGCTTGTTACGAATCTCTAAGCCTACGCCTGCTTTACCACAGTCAATGCGCTTTACCTGCCAGCCTTCTAACTCAGCAAATTTGGCTTCAAACTGATCAGCGATAAATTTAATACCATCGATAGTATAAGTACCGCAATCGACGTCAATCAATGGACGAAGCTCGGCTAAATAGTCGTTCAGTGAAAAGTTCATAACGTAACCTTAAACGAATAGGTTCATAACAAGCATTGCGCCGAATGCGTTAAGTACTGAAATAGCGATCATCACTGGAATGTAGCGACCTTCGGTACCGATTGGGCCCATGATGCGTCCCATGTACTGAACTTGAGAACCCATTAGGTAGATAGCAGGTGCCAAAATAGCGATATGCGCACCATTAAGAATACCTTGGTCAAACAGGGTAATCACAACACCGACCGCGCCGCCCATCGACATCCATGCGCCAATCAATACCGCTGCCGCTTCACCCGGTAAGCCAAACACCGCCATGATTGGAGAGAAAATCGTGCCCATTGCATCTAATGCACCAGTAATTTGCAGTGCTTTGATGATCACGAATGCCATCAGTACGTTAGGAACGGTAGAGGTAGTCGCAATCACCCAACCTTTTTTAGCACCTTCAACGAAAATGTCCGTTACCATAGGTTTTCTTGCTTTAACTTCGCTCATTATGCCGTCTCCTCTTTTAGGTTCTCAGTCTCTTTGTCTTCTTTATCTGCTTTACCTTCAGTTAGATTTAGGTAGATACGGAATAGGTTTGCACCGACAAACTTAAACACAAACATAATCGCTACCGCTAAGCCGATTGATGACGTCACCGCTAAAGAGCCGTCGGCTAAAGTCAGAGTAAATAGCACTGCACCCGATGAGAAGAAGTTAACGATGGTGGCACCGGCAGTGAACTGGAACATTGTGAACACATCCGTTTCACGTTTTGTTAGTCGCCCTTCGTCTTTTAACTGACGAGTCATTGCCGCACCCGCATCGGTACTTTGTAATGAAGCGATAAGTGCAAGACCTGAACTACCAGGAATGCCCATTAGTGGACGAAGTAAAGGAGTCAAAAGTTTACGTGCAGCATCTAATGCACCGTAATGCTCAAGGACGTTGATCACACCCAATGCGAACATCACCGTTGGGATCAGGGTTAACGCGAAGATAAAACCATCACGAGCGCCGCTGCCGCCTTTACCGCGTAACGAGGTCGTCGCCGCTTCTACACCTTCGGCAGTCTCTTTTACGTCATACGCGACTTTACCAAATGAGCCATTTAGTGTTGTGAAGTCGAGCACACCGTACCAGTCATTTGACTTCATCAAGCCAGAGAAAAATACCACTGCGAACGCTAAGGCAACGTAGCATCCCCACGTAACTTTACGTTCTTTTTGAGTTGGATCGGACATAATTCACCTATGTTTTCTTATGTGGAACAGAACACATAGGATCTTGATTCAAAGTCATTGCGACAGTGATGATCGGAATCAAATAGTGATACAAACTATTAATGACTTTTCATCTACTATCATATTTTGTGATTGACGCCATAAACAGAACATCAAGCCAACCATAAAAATCAACATTGCATATCATAAAGATTCATACTTTAGTCATAATCAGTTAATCAATTGGTGACAATTCGAACAGATTGAACCTACTTCACATACCGATTATCAATTCCTCTTTAGAATGGATTCATCATAAAAACAATAACTTTCCAAGAACTTTCAAGGAGTGAAAGTATGAAAATGCCGTGGTTCATTTTTGTTGTTGCCCTTTTTCTATTGCCCATATCTAGCTTTGCCGCCACCAACTCCAGTCAAACGCTCCCCTTAACTGAATCAACAATCGGCTATGCTGCCCTGATCATATTCGCCGTTGCCTATGCCTTGGTAATGCTTGAAGAGTATTTGCAACTGCGTAAGTCAAAGCCCGTGTTGCTTGCAGCGGGTGTGATTTGGGCGATGATTGGCTATGTCTACTCTCAGTACGACCAAATTGAAATAGCGAAAGCTGCTCTTGAACACAACTTGCTTGAATACGCCGAGTTGCTGCTGTTCCTCTTGGTAGCAATGACCTATATCAGTGCGATGGAAGAAAGGCGGCTTTTTGATGCCCTACAAGCGTGGATGGTCGGCAAAGGATTTAACTTCAAGACCCTATTCTGGTTAACCGGTATTTTGGCCTTCTTTATTTCACCGATTGCCGATAACCTTACCACTGCCCTATTAATGTGTGCTGTGGTCATGAAGGTCGGTGGAGATAACCCGCGCTTTATCAACCTTGCCTGTATCAACATTGTGGTGGCCGCTAACGCAGGCGGCGCCTTTAGCCCATTTGGTGATATCACAACGCTGATGGTTTGGCAGGCTGGGCACGTTTCATTTGCTGAATTTATGCCACTGTTTGTCCCTTCCGTGGTCAATTACGTACTTCCTGCGTTAATCATGTCGTTTTTTGTTCCAAACACCAGCCCAAATGTTGTCCACCAGCATGTCGAACTTAAGCGCGGCGCACGACGTATCGTTGCCCTGTTTATCCTTACCATCGCGACAGCAGTTGCGTTCCATGCTGTGCTGCATTTCCCACCAGTGATTGGCATGATGATGGGTCTTGCGTATCTGCAGTTCTTTGGTTTTTTCCTGCGCAGAACCCTCAAAGCATCACTGCATAAAAAAGCCGCTATAGCGATCGAGAATCGAGATGATCACGCGCTAAAACGCCTAGGTTCTGTTGTTCCATTCGATGTCTTTAGACGAGTCTCTCATGCCGAGTGGGATACGCTGTTGTTTTTCTATGGCGTCGTAATGTGTGTCGGCGGTCTAAGCTTGCTTGGTTATCTGGGGCTTATTTCTGAGGTGATGTATACCCAATGGGACCCAATCTGGGCCAACGTCATGGTGGGGATTCTTTCTGCTATTGTCGATAACATCCCGGTAATGTTTGCCGTGTTAACCATGGAACCGACAATGGATATGGGTAACTGGCTACTCGTAACGCTGACCGCAGGTGTTGGCGGTAGCTTACTCTCAATTGGATCTGCCGCTGGTGTAGCCCTGATGGGTGCAGCACATGGCAAGTACACCTTCTTTGGCCACCTTAAATGGATGCCTGTCATTGCTGTTGGCTATGTGGCAAGTATTGCGGCCCACCTAATGATGAACTCCGCTCTATTCAACTAAACAATAGGGACATCTAAAACAACAAGAGCTGCGTAAATGCAGCTCTTGTTGTTCATAATCTATCGTTCATGGATTAGTCGAAGCGCCTAACCCAAGTGCTAGAGAGTTGATATTTCGCACAAACACTACAGGTTAACAGCTCATTATCTCCGTGAATACGCATCACGATATCATCACGCTTCTCTTTGGAGTTATTACGCATCTGGATAATCAAGTTATCGCCATCGACTTCAAAGGGTTTGGTATAAGTTTCACCCCTTTCTTTAGTCACTGTAATTTCTGCATCACTAAACTTGAGCAAATCACCGTTATGCTGATTCTCATAGATGCCAATAAATGAGTAGGTTTCTTTATTAAGCAATCTCTCGGCATTTTCCTCCGAGCAACCCAATAAGCCAGCGAACAAAAAGCCGACAACACCAAGTGTCATTTTCCAGTGCTTTACTCCCATTACTACCTCGTTTTCTCCAATTCCAATAGTTTGGCTTTTCGTTCAACCCCACCAGCATAGCCAGTCAGTTTACCATTTTTGCCGATAACACGATGACAAGGAACAACAATCGAAATTGGATTTTTGCCATTTGCCAATCCAACAGCTCTGACCGCCTTAGGGTTATCAATCGCATTGGCTAAATCTTGATAGCTCCACGTTTGTCCATAAGGAATCATGGTTAATGCGTGCCAAACCTTTTTTTGGAACTCCGTTCCGTTTGCTGCCAAAGGTATATCAAATACTTTACGTTGACCAGAAAAATACTCATCCAGTTGAGTAGTAATGTGATTGAGTAAGTGATGATCTTCTACGTACTCACCTAAGCTCTCTGGTTGCGTCGTCTGTGTCTCAAACCATGCACCAAGCATGCCATCATCATTAATTTGTAGGGTCATGACACCTAATGGTGAGGTATAAGTGGTATAAAATTTTTTCATGCGTGACTCCAACAATGAAATGTCGCATAGCTTCCCCAAGGAGAAACCGTCTCGGTGGTTAAATGGGTAAATTTCTGGCAAGCCTTTTTGACCACAAGGTCGCTATCAAGAAAGCAATTAGGCTCACTCTTCCCTCTTAACCGTGCGTAATTGACTGTCCACGGGCCTATCCCCTTCAAATCGAGCCAATTATCCAGTGGCTCATCACTATGCTCCACCATATAGTCAGCAAACCTTGATAACGTTTCTTTTCGACTCTGTGGCATTTTTAAAAATGACAGGTCCGCTTGGCTAATTTCTTGCGGAGTAGGAAAGTGCGTCACGCCATTTGGCTGTAGCGTCTGAGTCAGCAAATTCAATTGCCCAATCGCCGCTTTGATCGATACTTGCTGGCCTAAGATTGCTCTAACGCCCGCTTCCCAAGGACTCCAGACTCCGGGAATACGAATACCAGAACGCGTAATCAACTCGGGCTCAATTTCACTAAGTTGAGACTCAATTTGCAAAACATCACTGTCTAAATCAAACATACGGCGGACTTGATTGACCAGCGTACGTAACTTGGTCATGTCATCAAGTTTGAATTCAACCCTCATCACACCCGATTTGGGATTAGAAATAGCAAACCACCCGCGGCAATCTTCGATTCGAATGTACCGCTGATACGATTCCGGCGTCACTTGCTCCAATCCCTCAATTGATCTTAATTGGTAGAAGTCGAGCATATGCTGCCAATCTAGTGGCCCTCTAAACGCCAGATCGACATGGTTCATACGGTTATCGAGGTTGGTATCTTTACGTATCTGACTCGGAGCTAGCTTTAACGTCTGCTTAAAGGCGTCATTAAAGCGTCGAACACTATTGAATCCACTCGCAAGAGCAATATCGGTAATCGTCAGCTTAGTCGTGTGCAACAATTGCTTGGCAAACATCAACTGATAACAAATCGCATACTGCTTAGGTGACATACCGATGTGCTGGGTAAAAAGTTTACGCAAGTATCGATCAGAAATGCCCAAGCGCTCAGAAAGATCAGTTAACGAGGAGTGAGTTAAAGCGCCTTGCTCGATTAAGTTTACCGCTCTTTGGAAAGTCGCCTCTACGCCTTTCCAAGCCCAAGAGCTTGGCGCACTGTCTGGCCTACAACGCAGACACGGTCGATATCCCGCCTGTAAGGCTTGCGCTTTATCTAGGAAATACTCGACGTTCTCTTCCTTAGGTAAATTAGCCGGACAGATAGGTCGACAGAAGATACCCGTTGTTTTTACCGCCACATAAAAACGGCCATCAAAGCGTCTGTCTCGCGCCATTCGAGCAATATGACAATCATTTTGCGTTAAAGAGGTAAATCCGTTTTCCATCATATTCCTAATATTCTTCAAACTGTTATCTAAAGTTTAAAGCTTCATTAGGCAAATACTAGCCACTTTCGGAACTAAAGCGTATTTGCCAATGGATATTCTTCTTCTAGGATTAACAGTGCAGACAATAAATAATAAGGAAGTTGGCTATGAACCTGCACTCTTGCACTGTTGTGCTTAAAGATAATCTCACTATGACGTGTGATGATGTTGAACAAACACTAGGTATAATTGACCAGCACGGTCCCACCAACATTGACCGTATATTGATTGATGCGTCTGATGGTCAATCCATACGTTCGTATCACGAAATGAGCATTGAGGAATCGATCGAAAGCTTAATGAGTCTATAAATAAAAGCATATTACAGAAAAGCCTCGGTATCCCGAGGCTTTTTTTATGCGTCATTGGTTATTCGTCATCAACAGGCAGATCGGCCATCTGTTGTAGACTGTATGCAGTCACGGGATCGATAGTCTTAACTAACTCTTCAACCTGTTTAATCGCTTCCACCGAGGTACTCGCCTTACGGTAGCTAAGGTAGATTGGGCGATACCAATCTTCCACACCGCGTACTTTATACAGCTGACCACTCGCTAAGAACGGTTCAACTAAAGATGCAGGTAAGTAAGCACCTCCTCCCTTTTCAAGGATGAAATCTAGGGCGATACGCGCGGTTGACGTGCGCAAATAAGGCGCTGGAATCTTAGAGTGTCGCTCGGCATGTTCTGACGCAAACTTAGTTCCCCAGTCAACATAAACGTATTTACCTTCAAACACGCTCTCTAATGCATCTTCTTGTGTAGAAACCAAAATCAGCACCACGTCTGCCACTTTTTTGCAGTTCAGCTCATCGGCTTTAATCTGATCAAACGCAAATGCCATATCGAGCGTGCGTTCTTGTAGCTGGCGATTGAGAACCTCACGACCCATGATCTCCGCCATAAAACCATAACCTTCAAATTGGTCAGTCACTAAACTCAAACAATTTTGTAAATAGGCATCCCATACGCTCGGCGTACCGCCTAAGGTCAGTTGTAATGCTTTGCCACTTTCTAGAGAGAGCTCTAACTTAGCTTGCTGCAAAGTGCTCACCATAACTTCAGCGTAACCAATCAAACGCTCACCGGATGAGGTCAATTTGATGTTGTTACGGTCGCGAATAAACAGCTGAGTATCAAAGTAGCTTTCTAGCTGCTTAATACGTGCACTCACCGCAGCTTGGGTGATGTATAGATTTTCTGCAGCTTTGCCGAAATGTCTGACTTGAGCCAGCTCTAAAAACGTTCTGAAGACTTTTACGTCCATTGGGTTACCTCTACCGACGATCTTGTAAGGTTAGCAAGTACGGTGAAATTTTATAATCTTTCAATCACTAAAGTGTTATCTAAATTTAATAAAACTATTCAATAGTTAAGATAAAAAGGTTTTGTTTTTCTTTTATGAATTTTACGCCTACTTTTCGCTCTAGTTCCCCATGTAGGTATTTATAGAGGCTACCAAAATGTCAGACACTCAATTTCGTCATGGCAAAAAACGTTTTTACGACAACACTAAATTCCCACGAGGCTTTGCCAAGTCGGGTGATTTTACGCTTGTAGAGGAAGAAATCCTAACCCTTTATGGCGACACCATGCTTGGTTTGGAGTCTGGTGAACTGCAACCAGAAAACGCCGAAGAAAAGCACTTCGTAAAAGTACTGGCTCTGCCAGGTAAAGCGAAGTCAAAACTAGAACGCGTATGGCTAAAGTATGTTCAACTGGCTCGTGGTCGCAAGCGTTTCCACACGCTAAATGGTCGCACTAAGCCTGATGCTAGCAGCATCGAAGACTACGCAGACGATGTAAGCTTGGTAGAAGAAGATTAACATCTGAGCCCCTGATACTAGCAGCGCTATTCTCAGGGGCTTTTTCTACACTGGTAAGTTTTGAAGTCACTCGAAAGAGTCTTCTGACCATTCCACGACCCAACAAAATTGTTTGGAGGCGTCTTTAACTCTTACAATCCACAACCTTATTGCTTTGATTAACTCTCATTCACATAGCTAGATTTACTATGCAAATAACTGAAGTGTTCTCATTTGCATAATTTATTAATCTAATTTAAGGATGAATAATGAACGTCAAAGTCATCACCCCACTCCTTGCAGCAAGTACTATTGCCACGCTGAGTTCATTTAACGTTGCAGCTCATGGCTGGGTTGAATATCCAAATGCTCGTCAAAATGTCTGTTATGAAGATGGCGGATTTTGGACCAACGAGATCCCAAACCAAGCTTGTCAGGCCGCTTTCGATATGTCTGGCGCTTACCCGTTCGTACAACGAAGTGAAACGGCAGCCAATGTCCCTAACTATCGAGATATGGCACACGTAAAAGCAATTGTGCCTAATGGCCAGCTGTGCTCGGCGGGCGACGCAGCGAAGAAAGGTCTGAGCATTGCCTCACCACATTGGCAGCGAACCAATGTTGCCTTAGATGAGAACAATCAAATTGATTTTGTCTTTTTTGGCAAAGCGCCTCATAACCCGTCTTACTGGGAGTTCTATCTGACCAAACCTAACCACGACTTCTCAAAGCCTCTCAAGTGGGATGATTTGGAACTGATCGATACCGCTGGTGACATCGCCGTCGATGCCGAAAAACGTTACCGCATGAAAGTCACCTTCCCAGCGGATCGTTCAGGTGATGCGATCCTTTATACTCGCTGGCAACGCATCGATGTGGCAGGCGAAGGCTTTTACAACTGTAGTGACATCACTTTTGCTTCATCAGGCACTACTCCACCGACTGGCCCAGGTGAACCGACCGAACCTGGCAACAACCTCACCTCACTTGGCTCGTTTGTTCCACAAGGTTTAGGCCCAGTAGAAGCTGGCGACACTATCCGCTTCCGCACATTTGACGCAACGGGTAGCGAGATTGTTGACCTAACTTTGCCAATTTCAGCCACTAATAGCCAAACTTGGCCTGCCGAGATGGCTGATCAATTTAACGCGCAGCAAACGGGTGATTGGTATGTAGGCATTTGGCATCAAGAGATGAATCACTATATGTTTGATAGCAACAACATTGCTTCGAACCAAGTGTTCGCACCAGACAATTCATTTAGCTATGCCCTGTCGCTGATTAAAGGAAACACACCACCTGTTGATCCTGTCAATCTATGGGACCAAAACGCCGTCTATAATACGGGAGACATCGTCACCCACAGCGGTAGAGAATGGACCGCACAATGGTGGACTACAGGCGAAGAGCCTGGCACGACCGGTGAATGGGGCGTTTGGCGTTAATGGGCTAATTACCCTACAAATAAAAAGCCCGCTGCAATTGCGGGCTTGTTTTATTTTGCCAGTAAGGCGACTTTCTTGAGAAAACTGTCACGTAGATGTTCTTGGTCGTACTCAAGATGATAGGTATTGTGAAAACCTACCTTAAGTTCAACACCATTGCCACGCATGTAGATGTTATAGCCATCATAGTCTGAGAACGCTTCAACGCCTTCATACATCTTGCCATGTTCGGTGGGCGAGCCATTCGCCATGACAGTCTCATACGCTTGCAAGATTTTTCCTGGGTCGAGTTCGTTTTTCATACCACACCCTCCTTACTCTAATATGTAAAGTATGAGCAATGAGTGGGGGTTTTGCTATCTCAACCCTTGAGATAAATCAAACCTCGACCAGTTATTCCGCGCGAACAACTTCAGCTAAAGTCTGCAATCTCTGCAGGCTATTTTTGACATAAGGATTATTGGTATCCCAAGCGTATCCCGCAAGGATTGAACTGATCATCTGCTTAATTCGTGGATTAGGCTTTTGGTAAAAAATCACATCTTGCAGCGTACCGTTGTACCAACCTTCAACGTAGGTTCTAAACGTGTTTACACCGACCATTAGTGGTTCAGCGTACTCTTGCTGCCAATCGACTTTTTCACCGTTTAGCTGACGGATCACACACTCTGCCGCATATTGCGCAGACTTCATTGCAATCGTCACACCCGAAGAGAATACAGGGTCAAGGAATTCACCTGCGTTACCCAGCAGTGCGTAATGAGGCGTTGCAAGGTGCTTAACGTTGGCAGAATAACCGCCAAGTTCACCAGCCGGATTTGGGTACTCAGCGTTGGCAAGCAATGCCGCTAAACCTGGCTCTTCGCCAGCAAGTTGCTTAATCGCTTCAATCTTATCGTCTGGGTAGTTGTCGAAGAAGTCAGGTTCACCAACAATACCAAAAGAACAAATGCCATTAGAGAATGGGATCAACCAATACCAGACATCATGATTATCTGGATGGACTGAGATTAGAATCTTATTACGATCATATTGAGCATCTTGCGCATCAATGTTATCGACAATGTGAGTGAAGATCGCTTTACGCGGAGGTAAACATGACGGCTCTTCCAGATTCAGCATTCGTGGTAGAACGCGACCAAAGCCACTTGCATCTAGAACATAATCCGCTTCAATTTGATATGGGTTGCCGTTTTCATCGTTCACCGTTAGCAGCGAACGTTCACCGACAAACTCCATCTCTAACAGCTCATGTTGATAGCGGATTTCGACACCTTGTTCTGCAGCGCTATCTGCCAGCACTTTATCAAACGACCCACGCTGGACTTGGAAAGTGGTCCCCGGGCCCGGCGTGAACTTGTCTGTAAAGTTGAACTGGGTGTACACCCCTTCGCGCCTAAACGCTGCACCATCTTTGTATTGAAAGCCCGCCGCATTAACGGCATCTAACATTCCCGCTTGCTCAACGACTTCCATGCAAGCAGGTAACAGGCTTTCACCTATAGAAAAACGAGGAAACTGCGCTTTTTCAATCACAGTAACTTGAATGTTTTGCGCGTGAAGTAACGCAGAAACAGTAGAGCCCGACGGCCCTGCTCCGACAACTAAAACTTGAGTATTTTCTTTATACATAACGACTAATCATATTGCTCACGGACATACATCCGCTTACTGGGCTTTTAATTTTAATAATGTGTGGCCTAGACCGATGTTATCCGTTCTCTCTTCAACCATTAATCCAGCAGCATCAATGATCTCAAGAAAATCATCGCTGCGATAGAAACGGCTATTACCATTCGCGAGACAGGTAAAATAGAGCGACGTTGCGTTAAGGCTGTACGACGCAGCATCATATTTTTGCGCATCCCAGAACAGCTCTAGAATGTACACAGAGTCACCACTACGCAACTGATTTTTAACACGCTTTAAAATGCTTAAAATTTCCATCGGTGAAAAACAGTCTAAGAACTGACTCATCCACCATACATCAGCGTGTTCAGGGAGAGTTTGTTGCTTATCAAGCATATTGGCAGGAAATGGCGTCACGCGATCAGCAAAGCCATTTTTCTCAGCATTGGCCATCGCCATTTCAAGCTGCTGCGGCAAATCAACAATAGTGATCGCAACGTCGGTATCATGATTACAACATTGCATTGCCCATTTGCCCGTGTTGCCACCGATATCAACCAAGGTTTTTGGCTTAGATTTGAATACTTCTTCGAGTAAAATTGGGAATGAACGGTCAGAGTAAAAGTGATCAAATTTAAACCAGCTCTGTTTTGCTTGTTCAGGCAGTTGAGATAGCCCTTGGTAGATGGTTTCCCACTCACCAAGCTCTTTAAGGCCGGCAGGCTTACCTTCCACAATAGATTCTGTTAAGTGCATCATCGCTGCATAACAAACGTCAGCGGTGAAATCCATGTTCGCATTGGTCATGCCATCATGAAGAATAAAATAGCCGAGATTGGCTAAAGAATAGTTAGGCTTTTCCCACAAAACGATATCCGCACTGATCGCCATATCCAAAAGCACTTTCACACCATATTCCGATATATCGGTTTGCTGCGCGATTACGTCAGCAGATAAGCCTTGGCTACCGGCGTTATCTAACGCTTTCAAGACACCTATATCACGTAATGTTCTCGCGGTATGAAATACAATGGGTGCAAATGAAAGCTTTTGAGCTTCTGTTTTTGCCTGTAATGCGTTAAATCGATCTTTATTTTTATCTAGCACGAAAAACCTAACTATTTATCTTCTATCTGATTACTGAGCTGCCGCAATCAACGACAACTGACGTTTAATATCTACATTCAGGTTGTTGACCCAGCGATTGTAGTTACGATGGATTTTGCCATCTTCTGCTCTCAAATTATCTGAGTTGAGATAAAGAATGGAGTAAAACTTAGAATTAAATGGGATTTTTACTTCAGCATAATGCGAGCGAACATGAAGTTTTGCATTAAATTCACCCGGACTCACTTCTTCAACAACCCAACCACGATTCGTAGCTGCTTGCATAATCGCCATCTTAACTTGTTTACTTTGAAGATTATATCCAACTGGAGTATCCTCAACATTCATTACTGGCTGAACACGGCCACAACCAACAAGTAATAAAGCAAGCAATAGTGAGCTGAATAACTTAAATGGTGACATATTAATAGTTCCTTATTAGGTTTGTAGGTCAGTAATAGTATTTCGCTGTAAACACAACAATTCAATCTCTTATGCCAATATCAGTTCAAAACATTTCATTTAATATCGATTCATGGCTCGCGCATTCTAACGGATTCTCGCTGTCTCAAGATTGGGAAAATTGGGCAATTGATTTACAGTGGCCCGAAGAAGGCAAATTGATCACTTCGGCAATACCGCCGATGATGCGCCGCCGAATGAGTAATTTGTCCAAATTGGCAGTCCAAACGGCCATTGAATTACTCAACGAGTATGAGGTCGATTACTTAGTCTTTGCCAGTCGACATGGCGAATTACAGCGAAGCGCAGCACTGATCAAGGATATTATTCAAGGTGAAGAAGCGTCTCCGATGGCTTTTGCTCAATCAGTGCATAATACCGCGGCTGGCCTTGCGACTATCGCAACCAAAAAACCAATTCCACTAACATCAATCTCAGCGGCCGAAAACACCTTCCAAAGTGCCATACTGGAAGCTTGGTTGTACCTCAGTGAACACCCAAACCACAAAGTGCTGGTTATCGACTTTGATGAGCCATTACCAGAGCCATATACAAGCTTCGAAACCCAAGGCTATCGCGGTTACGGACTCGGCCTAGTACTTTCGAGCGGTGAACAGTTTAATGTTTCTTTTGCCAATAGCACACAAGACACCCAACCAGCGCTGCCACAAGGTTTGGAGTTTATTCGTCAGTATCTTTCAAATAACCGTGAATGGAAAATTGATTCACCTCGCCAATTGGGCAGTTGGAAACGTTCATGAGGAAGATCAACCAATATTGGCGAGTGTTCGCGACCGGTTTCTGTTTTACTATTTTCGGTCTCGGCGGGTTAGTTCTGAGCTTTATTGTCATTCCTGTCATACGTTTATTGACCAAGGGACAAAAGGAAACCGAATATAAAGTTCAAGGTGCAATACAGCGTTCGTTTAATTTCTTCTGTCAAACAATGAAATTTACCGGTGCGATTGATTACAAGATCATCGGCGCTGATATTTTGAAGCAAGACCGAAATTGTCTGATTGTTGCCAACCACCCTAGCCTAATTGATTATGTGCTTATTGCGTCGCAACTTGAACGTTGTGATTGCTTGGTAAAATCTGCCATATGGGTCAACCCATTTATGAAGCATATCGTCAAAGCGGCTGGATATATTCCCAATGAAGCGCCTGATGATCTGTTATCTATTTGCGAGCAGCGATTTGGCGAAGGGAACGTATTATTGGTCTTCCCAGAGGGCACGCGAACTACCCCTGGTATTGAATCAAAATTACAACGTGGGTCTGCACAAATAGCAGTACGCACAAAGAGAGATTTGCGTCTAGTACATATTACGGTCTCTCCGAGTTTTCTCACAAAAGAGAAAAAGTGGTATCAAGTGCCCCCAACTAAGCCTTTTTTCCTTGTTGAAGTTAAGGATAAAGTTGAGGTTGAGCCTTTTATCAAGCAAACTACAACTCCAACGTTAGCGGCTCGCCGTTTACAGCAGCATTTAGCGGAAACACTCTTTCCTGAAAATCCATAGTTACAAGCAGGTCCAAGTGGAAAAACTACATAACGAAATCAAACAACTCATCATTGATGCGCTTAATCTTGAAGATTTAACCATTGAAGATATCGAAACCGACGCACCTTTATTCGGTGACGGATTAGGTTTAGATTCTATTGATGCACTAGAACTTGGTTTGGCGATCAAGAAGAAGTACAACATTGTTATTGATGCTGATGACTCAAACACACGTGAGCACTTTGCATCAGTAAGCAATCTTGCTAACTATATCTCTGCCCAAACTAGTGAATAATTCGTAGGTACTTTCATGACAGATGTAAACAAAGAACAAGTATTTGACCAAGTGAAAGACGCACTTGAAGAATTGTTTGAGATTGATGCAGCCGATATTGTGCCAGAAGCGCATCTATACCAAGACCTTGATCTAGATAGTATTGACGCTGTCGATCTTGTGGTTCACCTACAAAACGTAACAGGCAAAAAAATCAAACCTGCGGAATTCAGCACTGTTCGCACAGTTGATGACGTAGTAAACGCAGTAACAGAGCTTCTGAAGGACGCCTAATGCGCCAATTGCTGACAGTATTGTCCGCAGTTGTTCTGCTTGCTTATCCATTTGCTATCTATTTTGGCATAGAGCGTTTTGGTATTTCTTTGGTGGGGGTAGTACTTATCGTCGCCTTAGGAGTTCGGTTGTTTTCCGTTCAGCGAACTCAGTTAAAAGAACTCAAGTCTGTCGTTCAAATCAGTGCGATAACTGGGATCTCATTGGTTGGCCTTAGCATCTTGTTTAAACAACATGGATGGATGACGTTTTACCCCGTCGTGGTCAACTTATGCATGCTGATTGTATTTGCCTCCAGTTTCAAACAACCGCAAACCATCATTGAACGCTTAGCTCGCCTTCAAGAGCCTAATTTGCCAGAAAGTGGTGTCGCTTACACCCGTAAAGTTACTGCAATTTGGTGTGCATTCTTCATAATGAATGGGCTGATAGCACTCTATACCTGCTTTCAGCCTTTAGAAGTTTGGACGCTCTACAACGGGCTAATCAGTTATCTACTCGCAGGAACCCTGATGGGTAGCGAATGGATAGTTCGTCAGTTTATTCGTAAGGATCACTAAACATCATGTCACTCGCTTGTTCTGACTTTGTGTCAATTGAAAACCTGCTCTGCGCCCTTCGCACCTCGGCAACGCCGGTTGCGTTTGGTCAGCAACAGGTGATCTCTTGGTGTGAGTTTCAACATGATGTTGCCTGCTACGTAAATATACTATCCAAGCAGGAAGCTAAGCGTGTCGCGCTATGCTTTAGTGATAGCTACCTGTTTGCCGTCGGCTTTTTCGCTGCCTGTTACGCACAAAAAGCCCTCGTCCTACCAGGAAACTACCAAACCGAAGCGGTTAAAGAATTACAGCAGCACTTTGATCTCTTGCTCCATGATGATGCGGTTCCTATTGCAACGGGACTAAAAGCCCTAACAGTCAGCAAGTTATCCTCATCAAGCGCTGAAACCAGCTCGGTCAGTTGGCAACCATTAGACACAACCAACTTGGAAGTGACTTTATTTACCTCTGGTTCCAGCGGCTCAGCAAAAGCGATAAGCAAAAGCCTTGAACAGCTCGATATTGAGCTCGCGATTTTACAATCCTTATGGGGTGAGAAAATCAACGGAACTCGAATTGAAAGCACCGTCTCGCATCAACATATCTACGGCTTGCTGTTCCGCCTTTTATGGCCACTGTGTGCCGCTAGACCATTCGCGATACAAAACCTCGAATTCCCAGAGCAAATTGTTCACCATGCTAGCCCAGATACCGTGTTAATCAGTAGTCCAGCGCTATTAAAACGCCTAACTCAAGAACACCAACGCACTCCGCTTAGGGCCGTGTTCTCCTCAGGTGGTCCACTGGCGAACTCAGCAGCCATTCACAGTGATGAGCTGTTTAATCAATTGCCTATCGAAGTGTTTGGCAGTACCGAAACCGGTGGTATCGCGCACAGACAACAATTCTCGGCTTCCACCCCGTGGCAATTATTCCCAGGAGTTGAAGCTCAGTTGAACGAAGAGCTCTGTTTACGATTACGCTCGCCACATATCAACGGCCAAGACTGGTATCAAACCGCCGATGAGTGTTATTTTCATGATAAGGTTTCGTTCGAATTAAAAGGTCGTACCGACCGAATCGTTAAAGTCGAAGAAAAGCGTATCTCTCTAGTTGAAGTCGAAAAACGTCTAGAGCAACTAGAATGGATTGAAGAGAGCGCTGTCATACCAAAAACCGAGAAGAGTCGACTCTCGCTATGTGCCGTTATCGTCTTAACGGAAAAAGGCCATCAAGAGATCAACACTCTAGGTAAGGGAAAGTTTTGGATAGCCCTTAGGAAAGCGTTACGAAATTGGTTAGAGCCGATCGCGATTCCAAGAAAGTATCGTTTAGTGGATGAGATTCCTTTGAATAGCCAAGGGAAACGACAAATCACTGAAATAGAAAAACTATTCCAATAAAGATTAATAACAATGGAACAAAGAAAACCAACCATTACCGAAGTGCACGTCGAAGACAAGAGCGCGACTATCATCATGAAGGTCGACGCTAATATCTTGGATTTTCGCGGTCACTTTACCCACTTCCCACTTTTGCCTGGTGTCAGTCAAATCGATTGGGCGCTGTTTTACGCCATTGAGTATTTAGGTACTCCGCCTCTTTTCAAAGGAATGGAAGTGATCAAGTTTCAAGAACCAATTCTACCGGATAGCTTGGTGACTCTTGAGCTCAATTGGGACGATGGCAAACAAAAGCTCGCGTTCAAATACAGCTCTCAGACATCAGACCGCCTAGTCATTCACTCTTCAGGCAAGATGAAGTTAGGTGGATAGTGTGAGCCATTACCAAGCCTGTTTTCTGATCCCTTGCTACAACCACGGCAGTACTATCGCCGCTGTGGTGTCTTCACTAGACTCCTTTAAACTCCCTTTTATCGTTGTGGACGACGGTAGCAATCAAGAAACAAAACAGGCATTAAACCAAGTTTCTCAGCAAGATAATGTCACGTTAGTCACCTTGGAGCAGAACCAAGGTAAAGGCGGCGCCGTGATGGCGGGCATTCGCCAAGCCAACCAACTGGGCTACAGTCATGTGATTCAAATTGATGCTGATGGCCAACATGACATCCAAGCCCTGCCAAAACTGATGGAACGTTCTGCTCAATACCCAGATCATTTGATTTCTGGCCAACCTATCTATGACGAAAGCGTGCCGAAAGCGCGTCTCTATGGTCGTTACGCCACGCATATCTGGGTATGGATAGAGACCCTCTCTTTTGCGATTAAAGACAGCATGTGCGGTTTTCGTGCCTACCCCGTGAAAAGCACCATCGCCGTACTCGATAAATACGATATCGGCACACGTATGGACTTTGACATCGAGATTTTGGTACGCATGTATTGGGAAGATATCGAGATCGACTTCGTTGAAACGCGCGTGATCTACCCTGAAGGAGGTATATCGCACTTTGATGCTCTGTGGGACAACGTAAAAATCAGTTGGATGCATACACGATTGTTCTTTGGCATGTTACCGAGAATCCCTAAGCTACTAACACGCAAACGTCGAACTGCCGGCAATGCTCACTGGTCAAAACGCCAAGAGCAAGGCACGATTATCGGCATTAAACTGATGCTGGCGATATACAGCCTGCTCGGCCGTAAGGCATTCAACCTGATCCTTAAGCTCGTGATGCGCTACTACCATCTAACGGGTAAAGATGCCAAACAAGCTTCAGAGACCTATTTGACCCAGCTCTCTAGCTACGCGTCTCAGCAGCAGATTGAATTACCTCAGCCATTAGACAGCTATCATCACCTGCTTTCTTTCGGCCACACCATGATCGATAAGCTTGCCGCATGGAAAGGCGACTTCAGTGTTGATAACCTCACCATCCATGGTCAAGAGCAGTTTCAAGAGATAGTCGATAACAAACAGGGCGTGCTATTGCTTGGCTCTCACCTTGGTAATATCGAACTTTGCCGCGCCCTTGGTCGTCGACATAAGCATATTAAGATCAACGCTCTGGTCTTTACTGAACATGCCGAACGTTTTAACACGGTTATGAAAGCCGTAAACCCTAAGTCAGACTTGAACCTGATTCAGGTCAGCTCAATGGGGCCTGACACCGCAATTTTACTGCAACAGAAGATCGAACAAGGTGAGTGGGTGGTCATCGTTGGTGATAGAACCTCCACCAGCAAAGAGAGCCGCTCGGTATGGGCTGACTTTTTGGGCAAACCCGCTCCTTTCCCACAAGGGCCATTTATGTTGGCTTCTGTGCTGAAAGCCCCTGTATATTTGCTATTTGGCTTAAGAGATGACTCCAGTGAGACACCTCACTTCAACGTCTACTTTGAGCATTTTAGCGACAAACTCGTATTACCAAGAAAAGAGCGCCAGAAAGCGCTACAAGATGTGGTGCAAAACTACGCTAATCGCCTAGAGCACTACACGCTACAAGCCCCTTTACAATGGTATAATTTTTTCAATTTTTGGACATTAAGTAATCAGCACGATGACGACGCAAAACAATAAAACCATTACGTTTGGCGCACAGGCTTTAACCATCGAAGATGTGGTAGCCATTGCTCAAGGTGCCAATGCCGATCTCAACAACTCTCCAGAGTTTACCGCTAAGATCGACCGCGGTGTCGCTTTTCTTGAGCGACTGCTAAAAGAAGAAGGCGTCATCTATGGCGTGACAACTGGTTACGGTGACTCATGTACGGTTGCCATTCCGCCTAACTTGGTCGATGAGCTGCCATTGCACCTTACTCGCTTCCACGGCTGTGGTCTTGGTGAAGTACTATCTCATGAGCAAGCGCGTGCCGTATTAGCCACTCGTCTATGCTCATTGGCGCAAGGTGTATCGGGTGTCACGCACGACTTGCTGAACCAAATCGTTACGCTGATTAACCAAGATATCGCGCCGCGTATCCCGCAAGAGGGCTCGGTTGGTGCAAGTGGCGACTTAACACCACTTTCATACTTAGCCGCTGCGCTGATTGGTGAACGTGACGTGCTGTACAAAGGGGAAACTCGCCCAACAGCAGAAGTGTTCGCTGAACTAGGCATTGACCCAATTCACCTTAAGCCGAAAGAAGGCTTAGCGCTGATGAACGGTACATCAGTAATGACAGCGCTGGCTTGTCTTGCTTACAAGCGTGCTGAATATCTCGCACAACTATGTACCAAGATTACGGCGATGGTCTCTGTTGGCATGCATGGCAACGACTTCCACTTTGATGAAGCGTTATTTGCAGTTAAACCTCACCCAGGTCAGCAACAAGTCGCGGCTTGGCTACGTGATGACCTGAAGGCTGAGCGTCCACCACGCAACAGTGACCGCTTACAAGATCGTTATTCACTACGCTGCGCACCACATGTAATTGGTGTGGTTCAAGACTCTCTGCCGTGGCTACGTTCAATGATTGAAAACGAGCTAAACAGTGCCAACGATAACCCAATCATTGATGGTGATAACGAACGCGTCCTGCACGGTGGTCACTTCTACGGCGGTCACATCGCAATGGCAATGGATACGCTAAAAACCGGTATTGCTAACCTTGCTGATCTGCTTGATCGTCAAATGGCGCAGCTGATGGATTACAAGTTCAATAACGGCCTGCCATTTAACCTAACCGGTGCTGAAGGCGAACGTAAGCCAATCAACCATGGCTTTAAAGCGGTACAAATTGGCATTTCAGCATGGACAGCCGAAGCACTGAAACACACCATGCCAGCAAGCGTATTCTCACGTTCAACCGAATGTCACAACCAAGATAAAGTGAGCATGGGTACTATTGCTGCACGTGACTGTCTACGCGTACTAGAACTTACTGAGCAAGTAGCCGCGGCTTCACTGCTAGCGAGTATTCAAGCGGTGGAAATTCGCCGTCGTCATAATGAACTCGACGAGCACCACATGAGCGACAACTTGAAGATGATTCGTGACGCCGTATTAAGCGAATTCGAATTCGTCATTGAAGACCGTCCACTTGAGCACGATTTACGTCACTTTATCGAGCGTATCCAGCAACGTCACTGGTCGCTCTATTCGGAGGCGTAATGGAGCAAGAGATCCTTTTTCCTCTTGAATCGGAGGTGACTATGGTCACCTCTTTCCAAGATGCCGACCCTATGGGTGTGATATACCACGGTAACTACTTCCGCTTTTTTGAAGAAGCCCGCCGTATCATGATGGACAAGATTGGCTACGGTTACTTGGCGATGAATGATTCTGGCTACATGTGGCCGATCATAGATACGCGCGTAAAGTACGTGAAAGCGATCCCGTTTAATCACGAGATCCGTGTGACGGCCAAGCTTACCGAGTGGGAAAACCGCTTGCGTGTCGACTATGTCATTTATGATGCTCAAACAAGCAAACGCATGTGCAAAGCACACACCACTCAAGTGGCCGTTTCTATCAAGGAACAAGAGATGTGTTTCGCCTCACCGCATATATTTATCGATAAAGTCGAGCAATGGCACCGAGAAGGAAAAGTCGCATGATCAAACGCTGTCTGGCTTCACTGCTAATGTTGATCTCTCCCCTAGCCTGGTCATCAGTTACCGATTTGGCTTCACTACAAACTCAACTTTCTCAACATGAGACAATACGAGGGGATTTTGTTCAGCAGCGCCATATTGAGATGTTCGAACAGCCATTAAGCTCTGAAGGCCACTTTACCCTCAATAAAGAACAAGGCTTGCTGTGGCAACAAGAGACGCCTTTCCCAGTCGGTTTAGTGCTCACTCAAGACAAACTGCGTCAAACCTTTGCAGGTCAGCAGCCACAAGTTATTACCGCGAAAGAAAACCCAATGGCGTTTTACTTTAGCCATGTTTTCCTTGCTGTTTTTCACGGCGATACAGAAGCACTCAAAGAGCAGTTTAATATTGCGTTCAGCACTGAATCTGACCAGTGGACAATCGAACTGACGCCACTCAATACGCCACTTAATGCAGTATTCACATCGATTACTCTGTCAGGCAGTGACAATATCGACCAACTCGAACTGTTAGAAATTCGTGGCGATCAAACCGAGATTAGCTTCACCAACCAAACCCATCAGCCTGAAGGATTAACCGATGTTGAAAAGCAACAGTTCAACTTCTGATCCTTGGTTTATGGGTAAACGAATAGCAGTTGCATGGCTAGGAATGGTGGGATTGTTCTTAGCCATGTTGTTCTATCAGTGGCTATGGTCAGCGCAATCACCGATTGAAACTGACATCCTCAAACTGCTACCTAAAAACCAGCAAAACCCAGTGGCAGAACAAGCTTTCGAGGCCGTTTCAAATAACCTTAGCGATAAGGTCGTGTTTGTGGTTACTGCCCCAGAGAGTCAAAACAGTTACGCCGCAGCAGGTAAGCTAGCTCAAGACCTTAGTGATACTGGTTTATTCACCGGCGTGGTCGGCCAAGTGGATGAGAAGCAACAAAGTCTTTGGGCCGCTTATTATTTTCAGCACCGCTTTCAGCAGCTCACCGATGAGCAGCGCCAGCGCTTAACCGAGCAGCCACAAGCTCAAACCCAACATGTATTGCAGTCGATTTATAATCCTTTTGCTGGCGTGACAGGCAATGAGCTTAGCAGTGACCCATTTTTGATCTTTCGCGACTACCTATCACAGCTCACCCAGCTTAGCAGTGCCTTTACCCTCAACAATGGCTTTCTCTCTACCAGCTATCAAGGGCAAGAGTACGTACTGGTCACAGCAACACTCAAAGACTCTCCCTATAGTCTTAGCGCGCAAAATGGCGTCAGTCACATCGAACAAATTGAGCAAAGCCTGACTGAGCAATATCACGTTGAGTTTTTTCATACTGGAGTTCTACTCTACGCTGAGTTCGGCGCCCAAAGCGCCAAATCAGAAATCAGCACCATCGGACTGTTTTCGCTGCTCGGCGTCGTCGTCTTAATCATCGGCGTATTTCGCAGTGCTGCCCCTCTTTCACTGGCATTGCTATCGATCACGATTGGCTTGATTGCCGCACTCTCGGTAACAACATGGCTGTTTGATACCGTTCACCTATTTAGCTTAGTGTTTGGTGCAAGCCTAATTGGCGTTTCCATCGACTATGCGTTTCATTACCTCACCGAACGGTTAGCGGCAGGTAATCAATGGGACAGCAAAAAAGGATTAAAGCATATCTTTGCTGCCATCACGATGGGCCTACTGACGAGCCTGATTGGCTATATGGGGATGCTGATTGCGCCATTCCCCGGTCTACAACAGTTAGCGCTATTTTCATCGATTGGCTTAGCCGCAGCGTATGCCACCGTCGTAGCTTGGTATCCAATCCTTGCCGTTAAACCAAGTAAAACTAGACCACTCCCAGGCCAAATTATTTGGCAACACTGGCTCAATGTGTGGTCGAAGCCGATAGTGCGCCGCGCACTACCACTAACGTGTCTGATTGTGGCATTAGTTCCGCTGGCTAACCTTCAATACGATGATGATATTCGCCAACTTCAAGCAATGCCTGAATCGTTGAAGCAGCAAGAAACCTTTATCTCGCAACTGAGTGGCTTAAACTCATCACAGCAAATGGTGGTCGTCACCGCTGATGATGATGAGCAGCTTTTGCAAAAACTCGAAGCTTTTAATAGCCAACTGATGCAGTGGCAAAACCAAGATGTTATTGAAGGTTTTCAGAGCCTCACGCAATACATTAGCTCGTCGGCAATGCAAAAATCTGACTATAAGCTGATTGAAAACTTGTACCAAACACAAGGCCCTGTACTCGCCAGCACGTTAAAGCTCACCGATGTTCCGCAGTTAACTCAAACCTTTGAGCCAGTATCCCTGCAAGATTATTTGACTCACTCCGTTTCTGAACCGGTTCGTTTTCTCTATGTCGGTAACGTTGAAGGCAAAGTCGCCAGTGTCGTGCTGCTCAAAAAGCTAAACAATATCGAAACAGTCAAAGAGTATGTCGCCGACCAGCCAGATATGAGTTACCTAAATAAAGCGGCTGAAATCTCCGCTCTGTTTGCTGATTACCGAATCAAAGTGATGGAGCTTATCGCCGTGGCCTTATTGGTCATTGGTGGAGTACTGACCAAGCGCTATGGCTTTTCTCATGCGATTAAGATTCTGATTCCGTCACTGATCGCTTGTATCGCCGGATTGGCCGCTGCTTCAGCGATCGGTTCAACGCTGAATCTGTTCAATTTACTCGCACTTATTCTCATTATTGGGATTGGCATCGACTACACACTGTTTTTTGCTGAAAAAGCCCGTAGCCCTAGTACATTACTCGCGATCACCTTATCGGCTATGACAACGCTATTGTCGTTTGGCTTACTGTCACTCAGTGAGACTCATGCCATTCATAGTTTTGGTATCACGGTACTTAGTGGCATCTTTGTCGCTTGGCTGCTGTCCCCATTAGCAATTAAAGAGAGGCACTCGTGAAACTGGCTCATATAACAAAAGCGCTAACGGTACTCGCGATGTGCGGAGTGCTCGCTGCTTGCGCGTCCAAACCTAAAGACACCACACCACAAGTTGAAATCGCGCAGGGTCAAATGGTTAACTTGCCCTCGCCTAGCTCTCTTGGTTATGGCTTGAATGCCAGTCAACTGATCACCGCAACTTGGACAGTTGACGACAACGCGCGCTCAGAGCAATTGCCCGTTCAACTGCAAGTTAGCGCAGACAAGTTGGTACTCGCAGGGTTTTCTTCTTGGGGAACACGTATCTTGTCGCTGACTTATCAAGATGATGCGATAACCAGTGATGTTCTAACCGGATTAGGCAGCGCGCTTCCCGCACCAGAACAGGTACTATTTAATCTAATGATCACTCTCTGGCCCTCTTCTGCTTGGGGAGGCCCTTTAAATGAGGTAAGGTGGCAAGTGATTGATAAAGAAAACTCTCGAGCGATTTTCGATAGCAATGGCACTCAAATTATCAACATAAGATACGGTAATACTGAGAAGCTAGATGGAGAAATTCTCTTTCACCATCTGATTGACGGCTACACTATAAAAGTTAATACGCTCCAGTATCAAAAAGACCAACTGACACCGCAGTAACTTCCATGACAACACACGTTTCTAACCCCATTTTTATTCAAAGTTGTGGCTTTCATAGTGCAATGGGCTCAGACGCCGCTGAGATCCATCAATGCCTAAGTGGTCAGCGCCAATCGAACATGGTGAAGGATACCAGTACCCTAAATACAGGGGCTTGTACCGTGATTGGCCAAGTCAGCGAATCTTTACCCGCTATTCCGCAGCACCTTAGCGAGTTTAACTCTCGTAACAACCAACTGGCTCTCTCTGCGTTAATGCAAATTGAAGAGTCTGTGCACCACGCGATTAAGCAGTTTGGTCATGCGCGAGTTGCGGTAGTTATCGGCACCAGCACCTCTGGCATCTCAGATGGAGAAATGGCTTATAGCCAGCAAATTGAATCTGGCGAATTTCCAGATGACTATCACTACCGCAAGCAAGAGTTAGGTAATACTAGCGAGTTTATCGCCCAGTACTTTGGTCTAACCGGACCTTGCTACGCAGTATCGACCGCTTGTTCATCCAGTGGCCGTGTCTTTATCACGGCTCAGCGCTTACTTCGCAGCGGCATTGTTGATGCCGTGATTGTCGGTGGTGTTGATACTCTTTGTCGACTGACGTTAAACGGTTTTCACGGCCTAGAAGCCTTATCGCAAAGCCTATGCCAGCCATTTAATGCCAACCGTGACGGCATCAATATCGGCGAGTCAGCGGCATTGATGTTGGTCAGCAAAGAACCTGCACAAGTCGCACTGCTTGGCGCCGGAGACAGCTCTGACGCTCACCATATTTCAGCGCCTCACCCTGAGGGTAATGGTGCAGAAGTGGCGATGCAAAAAGCGCTCACTGATGCTGGTTTGACGGCTGATGACATCGGATATATCAACGCCCATGGAACCGCAACCCCACTTAACGACAGCATGGAAAGCAAAGCCATCTATCGACTGTTTGGCTCAAAGGTTCTAGTCAGTTCAACAAAACCTCTTACTGGCCACACTCTTGGCGCAGCTAGCGCTACTGAAGCCGCCATTGCATGGCACATTTTAAAACACGATTTAGAACTACCAATTCAGCATTGCCAAGATAAAGCTGACGATATTGAAGTTTCACTGGTTGAAGCTCCGACTAAGCTGGCGGGCAAAGCAATTTTAAGCAACTCTTTTGCTTTTGGTGGTAATAACATTAGTCTAATTTTTGGTTACACCCATGACTAACTTCCCTTCAATTGATCAACTCTTGCCGCATGACGATCCGATGATTCTGATCGACGAAGCGCTAGATATTCAAACAGACAGCATTCATTGCCAAGTAAAGATCGGAGCTAAAAATCCGTTCTTCGACCAAGAGTCACAAACTCTACCCGCTTACGTCGGAATCGAGTTTATGGCTCAGTCGGTCGCCGCTTGGTCTGGCTACCACTCGTTACAAAAAGGCGAACAGCCACCGATTGGCTTCCTACTTGGCAGCCGTCGTTACTCTTCTCATTGCGATAGATTCCAAAATGGACAGCGACTTAATGTTTTTGCTGAAAAAGTAATGGAAGATAACGGAATGGCCGTATTCACGGCACGTATTGAATTCGAACAACAAATAATGGCAAGCTGCCAACTCAACGTATACGTGCCAACAGAAGAAAAATTACAAGAAATGAAAATCAGGAGTCAACAATGACCCGACAAGTACTAGTCACAGGTGCAAGTAAAGGGATTGGCAAAGCGATCGCTACCCAACTCGCTACAGATGGATTTACCATTGTTGTCCACTATATGGGCGATATGAAGGGTGCCCAAGACACCCTAGATACCATCGAGGAAAATGGTGGTAATGGCCGTTTGATTCAATTTGATATCAGCAATCGCGAAGAGTGTCGTGAAAAGCTAGAAGCCGATATTGAGCAGCATGGCGCCTACTATGGCGTGGTAAACAACGCGGGCATTACCCGTGATACCGCTTTCCCTGCGATGACAGAAGAAGAGTGGGATGGTGTTATTCATACCAACCTAGATAGCTTCTACAACGTACTCCACCCTTGTGTGATGCCAATGGTACAGAAACGCAAAGGTGGCCGAATTGTTACCCTAGCGTCTGTTTCTGGCTTAATGGGTAACCGTGGTCAGACTAACTACAGTGCAGCAAAAGCCGGCGTGATTGGTGCCACCAAATCACTGGCACTAGAGCTCGCTAAGCGCAAAATTACCGTTAACTGTGTCGCTCCGGGTCTGATTGATACGGGCATGGTTGATGAACACGTCAAAGAGCACGCGATGCCACAGATTCCATTGCGTCGTATGGGTGAACCTGAAGAAGTGGCAGGCCTTGTTAGCTACCTAATGTCAGACATTGCTGGTTATGTGACTCGCCAAGTTATCTCGGTAAATGGAGGCCTAGTATGAGCCGCCGCGTAGTCGTGACTGGTATGTCAGGTGTGACCGCGTTTGGTAACGACTGGCAAAGCGTAGAGCCTAAGCTTCGTGCTTGTGAGAATGCCACCCAATATATGGAATCTTACGAGCAATATGATGGCCTCAATACCAAACTGGCCGCGCCTGTTGATGACTTTGAACTACCAAAGCACTACAAGCGTAAACAAGTTCGCGGAATGGGTCGAGTATCAAAACTTGCCACTGTGGCAACTGAAAACGCTCTTATTCAATCAGGGTTGATTGGTAACGATATTCTGACTAACGGCCAAACGGGTATTGCCTACGGTTCATCAACGGGCAGTACCGATGCGATTGGTGCATTCGGCGTAATGCTCAATGACAAAACCACCAAAGCGATTACCGCCACTACTTACGTACAGATGATGCCGCATACGACTGCGGTGAACGTTGGTCTGTTCTTCGGTCTAAAAGGGCGTGTGATTCCAACCAGCAGCGCGTGCACTTCAGGCAGCCAAGCGATCGGTTATGCTTATGAAGCTATCAAGCATGGCTACCAGACTGTAATGGTAGCAGGTGGCGGCGAAGAGCTTTGCCCTACCGAATCAGCGGTATTTGATACCCTGTTTGCGACCAGCTTAAAGAACGAAGCACCAAAGTCTACACCACGCCCCTATGACAGCCACCGTGATGGCCTAGTGATTGGTGAAGGTGCGGGTACGCTAGTGCTAGAAGAGTATGAACATGCGAAAGCGCGCGGTGCGAAGATCTACGCTGAGATCATCGGTTTTGCCAGCAACTGCGATGCTGCCCACGTCACTCAACCGCAAATGGAAACCATGCAGATCTGTATGGAAATGGCGCTGCAAAACGCGGGCATTGAACCAGAGAAGATCGATTACGTTTCTGCACACGGCACAGCAACTGACCGCGGTGACATTGCAGAGAGTAACGCAACAGCCAACGCTCTGGGTAAAGTACCAATCAGTTCATTGAAGAGCTACTTTGGCCATACACTTGGCGCATGTGGAGCGATTGAAGCTTGGTTAAGCCTAGAGATGATGCACACAGGCTGGTTTAGCCCAACACTCAACCTTGAGTCGCTAGACGAGCAATGTGGCAACTTAGACTACATCACTGGCACTGGCCGAGAACTAGAGGTTGAATACTTAATGAGTAACAACTTCGCGTTTGGTGGCATCAACACTTCGATCATCTTTAAGAAGATCTAATCTCTCTAGCTGCCATAAATCAAAAAAACGGACTGGTCATTGCCAGTCCGTTTTTATTTATCAGCTCTTTCATATACGGGCATTGGTTCAGTACTCAGCATGACGAGCACTCTCGATTGAACTAATGTTGGCGTCCCTACTCCAACCACTATTACAAATCTCCCGTAGCCACTATCTATGTCTCTATTATTGCTCTCTACTGCGCTTGCTACTTCTGCTGAACCAACGCTCAAATACCAAATCGAACCAGCTCCCACTGGCCCTGACACCGTAACCGTCAGCGTTAAGACAAAAGCCCTCGGCACGTTTCGCGCTCTGCCAGCAAGAACGCTCGCTAACGACACACAGCCCGCTTTATTCTGCGTTACTGCGAATGGAAGCCAATCTGCCATTGAATACCAAACGCCTATTCAATGTGACCATGTCACTTGGCAACTGCCGCTTGCTGCGATAGGCCAAGACGGCTTCGATATCGCCAAACAAATCGATAGCTATGAACCGACAAAGGGCTGGCGTTTTGTCAGTGAATTTAACTCCCTTCCGCGTTTTTCTACGCACAATGATGAGCCTATTCCCGCGCAAGTCTGCTCTCCGGATAATCAATGTGGCTGGATGCCAGATGCCGATCAACCACCACTGTTTGTTGTTTGGGGTCTTAAGCCTGTCGAACTCGATATTAATGGCAAAGCGATTAAGGTCACCACAGATACCGAGCAAATTTTGCAAACTATGGACGACTGGAAACCGGCACTGGAGTCCCAGTTGAACTACCTCACTGGGCTGTTTCCTGATAGCACTGCGACTCAATGGGATATTGCGTTCTTTAGTAGAGATAAAGGTGCGGGAAGTGTAAGTGGCGCCGCGGGAAGCAATAAAATTCTTATCAATGCCATCTTAGACAATGGTCAGTTCGAAAATGATGAAATGCCGATGCTGCTTAAGATTGCAGCTCACGAATCAATGCACTTACTCGACACTACCATGCCACTGTGGGCATCGGAAAGTATTGCGGAGTACTACGCGAACAAGTCTCTTGATAAAACGCCGTATGACTTTGCCAGCCCTCAGGCTCAGTGGCTCGACTTTAAACAAAGCTTCCCATTTGCGAGTACGGGACTGTTAGAAGCTAATAACCTAGTCTCAAAGAAGCAACAGTATCAATATTACCCACTGTTTTACGTCAAGGGCCCTGCATTTTGGCAAGCGGTCGACCAGAGCTTAATGGATAAAGGTGAGAGCTTAGATTCGCGATTGCCGACTCTGACTTACAACAAAGATGGCAGCCTTTCTGAATCTTCAATTGCGGAACTCACCAAGGTTATCGGCCAGAAGAAATGGGATGAGCTGACGAAGTTGTATCTATAACTAGAATGGACTGGTGAGCGGTATATTTGCCCTTCACCAGTTTATAGACATTACACATCCGCACGTGAATCGTGGCTCAACCGTTCGCGCGACCTACTTTCCCCGTGTTAACTGCCCTTTGCTAACTCACTTCAGCCAACAAAGTTTTGGACAAAAATCATTTAGAGTTGATGGTCTAAATAATCTTCCAGTCATTACTTTTCGTATTCTGACTCAACCAATACCGCACTACATGTTAAATTCAGTGATGAATAAACACGCAAAAGCAAAGCTTTAACACTTTGCTTTAATCTACTTAGCGATATCCCCCCCCCCCCCCAATTAGCCAACACTTCAATTCTTCAAGTACAAGTTTGATAGCTTCTCAAAAAGAACCTGACTAATACTTGCAACATCGCAGTAGCTGACGAGCAAGATTACCTATACGGACGTACCGCGCAGACTCAATCTACCTTTTGTCCTGCAACTGGGCGTCATAACACGTCTATGAACAACAACTTTAAGTAGTATGGCTAGTTATATGAGTAGAAAGGTTGCCTACCTTTTCGAATGGCACTCTCTGGGTAGGTATTCTGGTGTTTACTTATGACACGCGTATTTTAGCTTACTTCAACTATATGCCCTTGTTTCAAGAATATCGTCGTGTTCTTACGCTTGTGAAAGAGGTGTATTTCATTTTTTTGTACTTGAGTCTGTCGCCGCAATACCTCCAGAGAAAGATCTTTGCGTTTACGGTGTTCTAACCATAGCTCGATACGAAACTTCATTTCACCTATCAGTTTTACAACTTAAATTATAGCTCAAGCATTTAGCTACAATGCTTGAGCTATTGTGGAGAGGGTTTTATATATCTACTCTTACCGTTCTTTTCTGTTGAACATCCAGAGTTATTTGCCCATTGGATTGAGTTGGTATGGAGTCTTTAGTAGCAATAATATCCATCTCAAAGGTACAAGTGTCGAAACCTTGAGTTAGCTGAGCTCGAGTCTGACCGAATATCTCACTCAGGCTCTTATTATAAGAACCTGCATTGAGTAGATGCTCACCCGAGTTTATATCTGACGATACAGTTCTGATATTGGTCTCAACACTATTTGTACAGGTTAGCGTTTCAACAACATAAGAGTATGTATGGTCAGCTTCTGGCGCCCATGAGACATCTATCACTTCCCCTACAAAACTCGTCGTTAGTGTGAAAGGTAATGGAAGCTCATTCACCGTCAATGAACTTTGAACAACACCATTCCTTAATAACTTAACTATATATTCGGATGCATTTGCTGACACATCCGAGCCATAGTAGTAAACACCATCTTCTACAGACGTTTCTGCAAGAGTTAAGTTCAAACTATCTACTTCCGCGACAAGTTGGTCGCTACCATCAATGGCAACGAAGTTGAACGAGGTATCTTGCACATACGCAGTAACTTCAGCATCCGACGAACTTACCGCTGATAGTGTGAAGAGCACTTGTAAATCAGATACAGCATAATCACTGCTGTAACGAGTGACATTTGAGTCTGGAGTTGAGGTGGTAGAGCCACCACCATCTCCGCCTCCACAGCCCGCAAGAAGTGCTAAAGCGGGAGTTAAATATAATTTCATACGGTTCTAGCCTTTAATTTTTTATTACATTTCTTTACTGTTTCGAGAATTTCACCGATGACGCCATATCGCCAATATCTAGTAGGTTAAAAGACCCAATTGATATTTCTGCCTTATTTGCATTTATAAATCTTTACTAACGCAATGTTTCTATCGACCTCACGATAGTCAACCTTGTATAGCGCCGATTAACTGTTCTTCTTACAAGAAGAACCTACGAAGACTGACGCGACACCACAAATTAAGGCGAGCCAAAAAAACCACCCAAGACCGACATCTCCTCCAGCTTTAAAAGCAATAAATCCAACTAAGAAACTAACCAACGAAATAGCGTAACATATTAACCTTAAAGACATTCTTTAACCTCCACCTGACAGAATTGCACCCCTGCCGCTAATCCAGCCCCTGGACCCCATATTCCTCGTCCCACACTCGAGCCATTTTGGTTTACGTCAAAAGAGTAACTCTGAAGAGGGGAATTCAAGAATACCCCCCAAGTTTCAGAATGTCCTTCTGCTAGCTTCTCTGCCAAAGTTAGCGAGCCAGACATTCCAGCCGACGCATGCGCCCCTAACCCAAATTGGATACACGTTGTTGATACATGACATTTACCTAATGAAGCATCACCAGCTAACCCTTCTGCATGGCTAGCACCTAAAACACCAAGGAAGCCACTTGTAGCTGGCTGCAAACTTGCACCCGCGACCGCACCAACGGCATGATCTTGCATATGATTCGTCACTCCTGACTGGAACTCAACCTTTTTAAATATTGACCAACCTTTGGTCATCTTATCTTTAAAACTCATAGAGTCATTGTACAAGTAGATAGTAATCACACTAACAGCAGAACGCATCACCGCATCTCGGCTATTGGCACCACTTGCGGCGGCTGCAATACCTGACACGATAATCATACCTCCAGCTTGAAGAGTCTGCGTTTGAACATTGGCATGAACAATTCCCCCACCAAGCTTACCAATGACACCGCTGATAAAGCCTTGCTTGAAGCTGCCACCTTGTAGCTCATGGAAACCTCCTTGAACCACACCATGAGCAAGGGGCAAAGCGGCTCCAAACGGGCTAGTTCCACCTGTCGCTCCATGCGCGACTCCGTAAGTAATCCCCGCAGACATACCGCCTATCACTCCCGCTTGAAGCGAGTCTCCAAAATCCCCCGTAGTGATATACGTTGTTGAGAATGATGCAGTCGCTCCACTTGCGGCAGCTTGTGCCATGGGTTGTAAGCCAGCATATAGCCCTGAAGCGGCATAGCCCATCGCAATGGCACCAACCACCATTCCGGCCATTTGGATTGCAGGGTTTTCGAAGGTTTGGCTAACGACGAAGAACGCCATCGCAGCAGCCCACCACACCCAGTGCCCTGTTGGGTCCGTATACTTCAACGGGTTGTTATATACATAAGCATAACGGTTGTAACTCTGGCTAAAGCTTGGCTCTGGTACAAACGTATCGGCACTCAAAAAACGACCAATCACAGGGTCATACAAGCGTGCGTTCATGTTAATAAGGCCACTGCTATTACCGACATTTTCATGTCCCGTAAAGCCGCGCATTTCTGCGTTGGTAAACATTGGAGTCGCTTGTAACTCAGCAGAGGCCAGTAGCTCACCAAATGGCGTATAGCCACGCTCTATCTGCACTTGCCCATTCGGGTCTGTCACCAAATCAGCCGAGCCTAACGCATCGCGATGGAAATAAGCTGTGCGGTCAATTTGTTTTTCACTACCAATTAACGTTTTGACATGCTCAGCAACAGCTTGGTTATCAGCGAGGAAGCGGTGACGCATGGTTGTCACGGCTTTACCGCTGTTATCCGTTGATAATTCAAGCTGATACTCAGGACTAATGTAGTAAGTCGTCACGCCATCAGAGGTTTGTTTCACACGTTCACGTTCACTGCCATACTCATATTGCACGATGTTGCCATTGTCGTTGATATATCTAGCTTTGTTAAACGAGTTCCACGCAAGTGTACGGCCACGACCTGTCAGCATGTTGCCGTTGGCATCATAGGTATATCCGTTCATTAACTGACCATTTGGATTAACCTCAAAATCACCTTGATCGGTTTTATACGTCAAATTGCCATAGACATCATAGCGATAGTCGCGCTCAATAGAAGAGACACTCTTGTTATCGCTGTAGTTCCACTGCGTTAGACGGTCAAAGTCATCATACTGGTAGTATTCAGATTGATTGCGTATCGCACTGACCTTACTTAAGACATTGCTGCGCTCGTCATAGGTATAATTGATATCACGCAGATAGGTATCCCCCATGCCTGTTGTAATACGCTGAACAGTGCCACGAGAGCGGTCTATATCACGCCTTGTCAACAATCCATTACCAAACAGCTCACCACCAATTCGGCCGAAGTTATCACGACTCGTCGCTACCCAAACAATTTCAGCAGTGTCATCATCAAGACGCTGATCCATGATTTCCTGAAGCTCGGCTTCTGCTACAACCAAATCATCCAATTCATCCGTAATATCTGACAAGAGGTCCGTTTGAGTTCTTGCAAGAGACGCATAATTCTGGGCTTGCGCTATCAGCTCATTCGCCCTAGTTTCTGCGTTATCAGATAACGCTTGGTAATGATTCGCTTGGCCTTGTTTCTGGTTTGCTTGCGCACGTTGGCGATTTGCAATGGCCTGATAGTGATTGGCCCATTGGTTGTAGACTTGAGTCAAATTAATCGTTGACGATGGTCCAACAAAGCAGCCTGCTTTAAACTTACCACCGGAAGGCCAACAAAACTTGGTGTTAACCATCCATACCGGTACTCTGGCCGTAAAGTATTCCTTCCTCTTACAGTTGCCCTTCCAATCTTTTTTCAGACAGCGGTCATACTTGTAATAAGCATAGCCATTCTGCGTTTTGTAATGGCTGAAGACTCGATTGCCAAACACGCGCCAGTAATATTGGGCAGTATTGCGGTAACTCGCCGCTCGACTGGCATTAATGTTGGCACTTCTGAACAATGAGCTCGCACTCGCACTCAGCTGATTCGCTGTATTTTGATAGCTTGCGCTTTGATCAAACAACTGCTCTGCGGCTTGGCGAAGACGTTCAGATTCTTCGATGTAAAATTGAGCGCTTTGCTCTAACTCATACGCTTGGGCCTCAAGCTCCATGATACGCTCTGAGGTTTCCATCAGCGCGGTTTCAATTTGCAAATATTGGCTATCCCAAATGTCTGAGTAGGGAATACTCATTCGTTTGAGCAGACCATTGACATCATAGTCTTTATCCAAATTCATGCCCGATGGAAATGTCACTCGGCTAAGGCGACCTTGCTCATTGTATTGATACTGAGTGGTATAACTAGAACCATCAATCGTTAATGTCATTGACTCTGTTCGACCGAGTGCATCGTATGTGTAACTGCGGTTACTGCTATCACTGGTTGCCACATCAAGGCCACCTTTCAAGACTTGGTCATATTGCCACTGGTTTGTTCCATCAGGTCTTGTCTCACCTATTTTTCGGCCAAGAGCGTCATAAGTAAAGGTGGTACGTTGCCCTTTAGCATCTTGTTGCCAAACAAGCTCTCCCCAAGCATTGTGTCCGTAGGTCCACACACCCATCGCAGGGTCGTTCATTTGAGTTTTATAGCCTAGCTGGTTATAAGTCAGCTCCGTCACTAAACCATTGGTATCGGTTTTTGTTAAGTTACCTACAGCGTCGTAGGTATAGCGAACCGTCGATTGCCCATTTTCAGTAATTTGAACTGTCTGACCTACGCCATTGGTTTGTTCTATCTTTTCAAACTGACCGGGACCGCTTATCGTCGCCGTTAGACCTTGGTAAGACGTTGTAGAAACTAAGTCACCGACGTCTTCCGTTGGCTGGGTTCGCCTAATTGGGCGACCTAAATCATCATAGGCGGTTTGCAACCAGAAGGTCGCATCCCCAGCGAAGTAGCCCTCAAAATAAGGCACGGTCTCGCCCACTTTTTGCCCCTTGGCATCATAAGCGATATCGACAATGACCGTTTTACCCTCGCCATTAAGTTGCGTAGTACGAACTTCACGGCCAAGCCCATCAAAATACGTTGTCGACAAACCTCCTTGCGAAGTTTGTGTTGTGACCATAAAGACACTGCGGTCACCGAGGGTGAGTCCATGCTGGTCAAGTCCTGCGTCAGCACCATCACTCCACTCATATACTTGCGCAATCCAGTTACCGTCTGGGAGGGTTTTCTTGATTTCGCGACAGTAATCGTCGTACTCAAAACGTGTCACCAATCCATTCGCATCCGTGACACTTTGTGGTAAACCACATTGATTATCATAGGTGGTGGTCACGCCGTGGCCGAGGGCATTCGTGTGCTGAGTAACTCGCCCATACACATCATAAGCCGTGCTAGATTGTCTGGTTTCACCGCTGCCCGTTGTTTGCTCTGAGGTTCGAAACCCTTTCGGACTGTAACCAAAGTGAGTGGTTAATGACAAAGCGTGCCCGGGCTCTAAAGTTTGTTCAACTAATGCGCCAGTATCGGCATCATAAGTGAAAGAGGTGCGCCTTACTTGGGAGTCATGACTGTTCGATTTAGTGACACTGACATCCGTTGGTTTACCAATCAGCCAACGTTGAGTGTCGTGTTGGTAGCGTGTTGTCGTGGTTTCAATGAATTGCCCTCCGTTACCATCTTCAATGACTTTGGTAATCGTATCTGGGAAGTTAAGTGCATCATAGCCACGATATTGCGTCGTCGTATCGGTTAACAGGTTCGAGGATAAATCCCACGCCTTCTGGTTGGTTTCCAGCAATTGAGGCCACAACTGACCAGACACAGGGGCATTGACATCTTGATAGACAAAATTTCTCTCTGCTACTTTGCGATGGTTACTACGCGTCTCAGTTTTGGCGATATAAGGCACCCAGTCATCGTGGTAGGCTGTCGTGCTAATCGATGTTGTTTTGCGCTCAACATCATGAGTCTGAATTTCACCAAACCCAAGTAGCCCTTTATCCTTATGTGCGTGGTAACCTTTGTAAAGGTATTCGGTTCGATTGATGCCTCCAATACCATTGCCTTGCTTAAGCGTTTTCACGACCTTGAAGTTTGGCGTTAAACTGATGAGCCCTTGCGGCGGGGCTGCTTTTTCGAACACCGAAGCGTCACCCGTCATGCCATACTCGAACTCACTTTTAATCCCTAAACCAGATGTCACAGATTTAAGTAGTGCTAACGGCTCAAACTCATAAGACAAACACGTTAAGCCATCAATAGAGCGGTGACAGTCGCCAAGTAGTCCATCGCCATTTGCATCCACACCTTTCTTGAAAGGACCATAGACGTTATTCACGCCAAGCGAATAAATAGTAGTCTTGATACCAAACAATTTTTTAATGCGGTTACCCGAAAAGGTCATTTGGTCTTCAAGCTTCTCTAAATCGGCATTGATGGTGGCGAGAAGTTCAGGCTCGTTGAAACTACTACCATTTCCGTAAGCACAATAAACACGCTCTCCAGCGATGTAACATAAATCGGCTAATCCATCGCTGTTTCTGTCAGATAACATGATAGAGCCTTCAATTTGGGCAACATTATTTTCTCTATCATTAGAGATTTCAAAGTGGTCGCGTCCAAGGGCTAAACGTGTTGTGGCAGTCTCAAAACCTTTGCCTGTATTTTGATGACAGACATAGTTATTCCCGCTTCGATAACACAACTCTGGTAAACCATCACCACTGATATCCACCAAGTTCATGGTACGTTGAAGCTGCTCAACCGTTTTTACATCTCGTTCATGGGTATCATTTGTCGGGGAGTGAGTCGACGTATTTTTGAGTCCAATGGGTAAATTGCTTGCCCAGCGCTCTGGCGCTTCAAATGACAAGTTCCCTTCCGACTCCTTTCCTAATGAGCAGTAAAAGTGCCCATCAAGCCTTACCCCACAAAGGTCAGCAAAACCATCCTTGTTAATGTCAACAAACTGATTTTGTGGCATCTTAACCGAATCAAACTCAATATTGGTATTGGCGAAAGGAATGGGCTTGTACGTTTTTTCTAGTGAGTAGCCATGATTAATCAGTACATAGTCTGATGACAGGCTACTTCCGGTATTGTTCGCACACACCACACGGTTAGATTCAACGCGGCAAACATCCACCAATCCATCATTGTTGGCATCCAGTAAGCGCACTGCTTTATCAATCGTATAATTTCGGCTCCAGTAATGCCCAGAATCAAACGAGCGTCCATTACGGTTAAGTGAGCAGAAAAAGCCCGTTTCATTGAATGCGCAGACATCCTGAAAACTATCATCATTGATATCCATTAGACTGATGGAGGCATAGTTCTCTGCTTCTTCCCACGCGCTACCTTGGAAATCATTGCTCCATTTCACCGCACTGCCATAACGGCCATTACCTTCATTCAATCCACAGTAGAGGCCGTCTTTTAAATAACAAACATCACTCAAACCATCTCGATTGATGTCGCCAGCCACAAAGCCTTTAAACTCACCGAGGCGGTAGAGCGTTTTTTGCTCTGGCTCACTACCGGCATAAGGGTTACTTTCCCACTCAAAGGTATGAGCAGGCATACAGTCCCCACCCGAGCCACACACTCGCAGGCTATTCAAACGAGTAAGTTCAATGCCTTTCGAATTCACCTCTCCGTAAGTGAATTCAACGCGGCGAAGCACATTACCACTGCGGTTAATTTGAATATTATCGAGCTTTTGTGCCAATGTTTGTTTCTGACCAAACCGATAGGAAGAAAGAACATCAGGGCGATTGACGTAATTAAAGTTAAGGCTTACGTCTGCGTATTGGATTTCATCAAGATAATGTTGGCCTTGGTGAGTGCGGTACCGATAGTCGATACCATTTTCAAATCGGTCAGATTGCCGAGAAATAAACCATTCTAGCCCATGACCATCAACCGTAAGTTGTGCGTCCTCTCTTGAGCCATATCGGGTCACATAACCATCCGCGGAATAAATCGTCCAACTATCAGGACCTGAAGACAGGCTACCGTTTGCAACGACTTTAGTTTGCCAGCCTCCCTTAGTGCGGTATTCACTGCCATTTTGACCTAACTGCCCCGAGACTAGAAAAAGTCTTTTGCCATCTAAGCAGTAAACATCGGTATCATCAAAGCGAAGGCCACTGTTGATACCATCATCTTGCTCGTTTCGGCTACAGCGAGTGATACTAGATAAACCATCCAAACTCACACCCAAGCCTAGTGGCCCGTTGCCTGAGCCCTGTTGATAGCTAACAGGCAAAGAAGGGACAAGCTCGTTGACACCACTCGGTAACTGCAAGTCAACTTGATAACCTGACTTTCCTTGAGAAACAAATGCGCTACCACTGAGTTCCCCCACAGAAGAGGAAAGAGAAGGGAAGGAGAAACAAGAGAGCGCAACGACACATAATTTCGATTTCATTCTCATCACAACGACTCCTTGTTGTTACCCAAATTGTTAAATCGTTGTTCAATATCGATAAGATCGTCTTCAACCTCAACCACTTGCTTTTCAATTGCTTGAACTTGAGTCGACGGCGTATCAGGAGTCAGTAGTACGGGGTCGTAGGTGAATACAATGCCTTCTTGCTCAAGCTCTGACAAAATCATGCTCGCTTTTGCCAATACCAATTCAGGGGACTCTTCTTCAGATTGAGCTATCACCGTCTCTTCATCTAACAGACGTTTAGCATCAGCAATATCTTGGTTAAACGTGTCCAGCTCTGCCAGCATCTGAGCTTCAATGCGCTCGCTTTGAGACTCAAGGTCATGGCTCGGCTCAGTGAGTGCTATGCTCGATGAGTCTGAGGGACTCCCCATATCTGGAGAAGAAGAGCTTGCGACAGGCGTGCCTATTCTCTGAGTATGTACCGATTTATCGTAGTTGAGGGCAACGATACCAATGCCGACAACAAGAGCAAAACCTGCCCCTATCGTGAACCAACGTTTAACCATGACGACTCCTTATTTCGTTATTTCGCGCTAAAAAGGCGCTTATTATTGGTAGAGCGAACGTTTGTTTTCCCAATCTGATTGAGTGCATGCAGTGACAGCAATACACCGACTGATAGCCACAATAGCCATTGGTGTCCGTACTGCGTGTAAAGGGTTTGGCGCGCCTGAAGTGGTACAACGACATCCAACACCTGCGTTCTTTGATTCGTAACTTGAGAAAGCACATCGCCATTAGGTGCGATAAGCGAAGTAAAGCCCTGATTGGTCGGATAAATAATCGACTTTCCAACTTCAGCCGCTCTAACCTGCGTCAATTTGAGTAGAAACTGCTTTACCCAAGGGGTTTGTGTCCATTCCACATCACTCAGTAAAATCGCGACATTACCGGACTGTAATTTAGAGGCGAACACATCGGAATAGAGCGCCTCGTAGCATACGGCTAACACCGCTTTGAGTGGCCCAATATTATGGACGTTGCTTGTATTGGGGACGACTTGAATATCGCCACCTCTTGACAACGTCACGCGCTCCATCCAATCAATAAACCAAGCGGGGCGATACTCACCAAAAGGCACCAAACGCTGCTTATAGTAAATAGGGGCAAGCTCATCGTTTCGGTAAATCACGTTTTGCAAATGTTGGCCATTTCTCGCTTGCCCACCCCAAACCGCTGCCACGTGTTTATCGTCAAGCTTTTGTAGACTATCCTGAACAAAAGGGGCAATTTCTCGATACGGCATGGACATCGAAGATTCAGGCCATACGACAATGTCGGCCCTTGGTGCTTGCAACGAAAGTGATGCATATCTCTGAACGCGTTCAATGACCTCATTTTTTGACAGCTTGTGTGTACCGCTGAAATTTCCATGAATGAGTCGAACCTTCGCCTGCTCAGATGTGAGGTAGAAGTTATTGACCGCTTCAATCCCTTTGTCGAAAGCAACGATAGTTAAAATACTTACTGCTAATAAACTTAAAGAACGGAGCGGTGGCGTTCGATTAATAAGAAGATAAACAAGCAGACTTGCAACGACATAAACGAAGAAGCTACCTCCAAAGGCTCCGATAACACTGAGCCAACCCGACAAACCGGCATCTAGGAATAGGAAACCGGGGTGTAACCATGAAAAAGAAAAACTGGTGAGTTCGCGTACGATATCGATAGATACCAAAACGAAAGGAAGTGCCACTAATGTACTGCTGCGCGAAAGCGTTAGGATCAAGAGAGGAACAATCAAAAAACTCAGTGATAATATAAAGATAAGTAAGGGCCAAAGACCCCAGCGTATCCAACTGGCGTCACCGTACTCATCAGCGAGGTAACCATTTACCCAAAACAACGAGGTAACATAATACCCAAGTCCAAATAACATCCATAAGGCGAATCGAGCGCCTTTTGTTTTGAGCTGAACATGCACAAAGAAAAGAACAGCAAAACTAATCAGTGCTATTCCTAAACTTATTAATTCAAAGCGATAAGACATTGCATGAGCAACGCCTGCGACTATCCCTAACCACCACATACATCATTCTTTTTAATAATATAACCACAACAATTGGGTGGCATTATTAACATATGCAACAGATGATTTAGAGTGCATTTTTTAATCAAAACCAAGAAACGGAATTAGCGTCTCATTTCTAAGAATTCAACTCACTACTAAATTAGAATAGCCTAATTTCATTGCCCCCCCGTCTAACAATGCATACAACTCGTTAGTATCAGAAATTTCAATGAAACGCATGGATTTGCGATAGAGTAAAAGATCTAAGGTGATATTCTTGAAAAGTTGCGCAATTTCAAAGCAAAAACTTTCTTGATTATTCTATCAGGATTGCTTTGGGCATTTTTCAGCGTATGCAAGAAAGAAATGTGAGGCTGAGTAGATCTGACTCTAGTTGACTAAGTTCCCATTAGGCGAAAGTTTCAAAAAACGTTACTGAAGGTTGAAAATATAAACCTGTCCGAAGACAACTAAGCTTTGGCAATAAACGTTTAGAGATTATTAGCATTAAGTGACTTCTACCCGAAGCGGCCTTAGTAACATAAAAAATCACTTTTACTGCATCACCCCTATTGTCGTCACATGAGCTACATTTGGGCAAATTATGGTAATTCACGAACAATAACATTTTGTCCGAAACCAATAATGGGGCAAAACCAATTTAGAACAATCTGTCAGTTCCAATCCCACCACGGAAACAAAACTGGCAGATTGTCATCAGATTAAAATCACAACGAAACCGTATTACTCCAGCGGCAACTGAAAGGTACTTTTGATCTCTTTAACCGAGACATTCGATTGAATCGAGCTAACCCCTTTAACTCGGCGCATTGAACTGATGCGATCGAAGTATTCATCCAGATCTTTAGCGACGACTTGAACGATGTAATCTGCGCCACCAGCAATGCAGTGGCACATTTGGATCCAGCCAGCTTCAGCAACAAAATCTTCAAACGGCTCGGTGTTTTCCACCTCATGGCTGCCTAAAGTCACTAAGGTAAAACCGGACACCTGATAACCCATCTTCTTGCGATTGAGCTTGGCTTGGTAGCCCTCAATGTAGCCCTCTTCTTCCATTTTCTTCCAACGGCGCCAGCAAGGGGTTTCGCTCAAGTTAACCTTTTCGGCCAGCTTACTATTGCTGATCCTGCCATCTTCTTGGATGTGTCGCAAAATGGTTAAATCAGTGTCATCTAGAACATTATTGGTGGATTCTTTCTGTTTCATACTGTTATTAGAAATAGTCTGCTCAAAGTTGTTTTAACTTTAACTCATTTAGCAATTTTATTCCTAGTCGATTCGATAGACTGATCCCACATCAAAATAATAACTATCTGAGGAAGAGTTAATGAGTGCTCAAATCATGACGGCTTTTATGCTATTCGCCGTTTCGATATCGATTGTTCCTGGTGCAGGAAACATTGCCCTACTTGGGCTTTCTAGCCGCTACGGGTTCAATGCCACCATCCCATTTATGCTTGGTTGCACAGTTGGTGTGATCATGTTGTTAGTCGGGGCAAGTGTGGGCTTAGTGGGGCTGTTTAGCCTTTATCCTGAGCTTTACACGGTGATGAAATGGTTAGGGGCAGCCTACCTGCTCTACATGGCATGGGGTATCGCTAATTCTACGTTGGATACCAACACCACAGTCAAGAAGTCTGGTTTTGCCTCAGGGGTACTGGTTCAGATTCTAAACCCTAAAAGTTGGGTCGCGTCGCTGACGGTTTTCGCTCAATTTATCTCGCCTAATGAAAGCTATTTGCCGCAAGCAGTCATCATAATCTGCGGTATGGTCATTACTGGGGTCATTGGTATGGCGATTTGGGCCTACTTCGGCACTATGCTCAACCAACTTATCCAATCGCCGAAAAAACTCGCTATCGTCAATCGTTGCTTTGGCGGCAGCCTCGCTCTAGTGGCTTTATTTGTCTTGTCTCAACCGAGCGTGATTTAAAATATAAAAGCCCTAGTTGCGTTGCACACTAGGGCTTTGGTCATTAATGAGGAAATCAATTAATAGAGTTCTTCAAATTCTTCGATGCGTTCTTTACCGCGTAGCAGCAAGAAATTCAAAAACCTAGATGTGGATGTCGAAATGATTTTTTCTTCTTCAACACCGTGCTTTTCTAATAGCGCTTTTGCTAAATCTAGGCGAGCAATCTCTTCACAAAAGTGGGCATCAGAGCCTGTGGTAAAAAAGACCCCGACCTCTTTACCTATTTCCACAATTTTCGAGCAATGAATATCGCTTCCTTTACGGCTTTTCCCCGTCAGAGAAGTATTGTTTACTTCAATTGCGACGTTGTATTCCCTTGCCCACTCCATCACGGCTTTAATATCGAATGGATAGTTAGGGTTACCTAAGTGACCTAACACATCCACCTTGCCACTCTTAATCACATTGATTAACGCTTGCGTGTGCTCAGCTTCCGTAGAGGGAGGAAAAACAGGCTCATGAAAACTCGCAATCACCCAATCTAGGTGCTGGTAAGATGAAGGAGGAAGATCGAGCTCTCCGTCAATGTTCTTCGTATTCGCTTCGCAGCCGCGCAAAATGCCGACATCATGAAGAAAGCGCGGCAAGACTCTTTGGTTGTTGAAAAACCAGTAGTGGGGAGCGCCGGGCATTTCCGGGGCATGGTCCGTTGTACAAAGCAGCTTTAGCCCCTTCGCTTTGGAGGCTTGTGCATTTTCAATTATGGTGCTGTAAGCATGCCCGCTGGCAATCGTATGGGTATGACTATCGACAACGATTTCCATCGTGCCTCCAAATTAAGTAAGTTAGTTTCGAGCTCTCTATTTTAATCCATCTATAGGGTTAGATCTGCAGCAATATTATTGTTTACGATAAACAAAAGCCCTGCTCAATGAGAAGGGCTTCCACTCGTAGTATTTAAGCTATTATGCCCAGAACGTCAGGGCAATAAACGTTAGAGCACCGATACAGGCTAGGTTCAAGATGATACCGACACGCATCATCTCACTTTGTTTGATGTGGCCCGAGCCAAACACAATCGCATTTGGTGGTGTGGCCACTGGTAGCATGAAGGCACAAGACGCCGCCACAGCAATCAGTACCGATAAGATCACTGGCGACATACCAAAGGCTTCAGCGACACTGGCAAATACCGGGATAAGTAGCGCGGCACTGGCGGTGTTACTGGCAAACTCAGTTAAGAACACCACGAAGATAGCAATTACTGCGATAATGAAGAAGATGCCAAGGTGGGCAATCATTTCACTCAACGCGTTGGCAAGAAATACACTAGTTCCAGTCGCTTTAAGTACGTTACTTAAACAGATACCACCACCGAATAGGAGTAATACGCCCCAGTCTGCGGTCTTCTCAATATCTTTCCAGTGCACGACTCGCGCAAAGTTCACGGCGACAATCGCACCAAGCGCGACAACGGTATCAAACTTAGCGTAACCACCAAGCATCGCATTAATCGGCTTACTGAAGATCCAAAGGCAGACTGTGGTAGCAAAAATCGCCAAGGTGACAACTTTACCTTTATCCCAATCTATCGCTTCATGGTTAAGCTCAAACTGGCCACTTAAGTTAGGTTTTAAGACAAAGAACAGCACTAATAGCGCAACAGGCAGTAGCACAATCGCGGTTGGCAGGCCAAAGCTCATCCACTCAGTAAAGGTTAAGCCTACTTCAGCAGCCGCAATCGCGTTCGGTGGGCTGCCGACAATCGTCGCAATACCACCGATACTGGCACTGTAAGCAATGCCCAGTAGAACAAACACGTAAGTTTTGTGGCCGCTTTCAGAGTTCACTTTACTTAGAACGCCCAAAACCAACGGCAGCATCATTGCCGTGGTTGCGGTATTACTGATCCACATTGATAACGCCGCAGTCACACCAAACAGCATAAACACCGCCACACTCATCTTGCCCTTGGCAATGATCAGTACTTTATCAGCGATGACTTTATCTAGCCCCTGTCTGTGCATTGCAGCAGCCAGAGCAAAGCCGCCTAAGAAAAGGAAGATGATGGAGTTAGCAAAGTTATTGAGGGCTGTTTGAGTATCAAAGACACCAAATAGCACCGCCATAATTGGCACTAGGATAGCCGTCACGGTGACGTGCAGAGCTTCAGTAAGCCACAAGATAGCGACAAAGGTCAGCATACAGATCCCCAAGACAACTTGAGGATCAAAAGGTAGGGTGAAGTACATAACCGCAAACAGAGCGATATCAGCAAGGATAATCATACTGTTGCGGTTAAAAAACCATTCTCGGGTATTGTTGGGTAAAGGGACACTATCATTTCTATTCATTATTATATTTCCTATTGAGGGCCTAGTGGCATAGCAAATGATCCCACACAAGCACGCTAAAGAAATATTTTTTATTGCGAATTTGTTAACCACATCATAAACGCGGTTATAATTGTTAAGCTAATGAATAATCTAGATAAGTTTCCTTTGTCATTTCGATTAATTTGCAATCAATTCATCGAAACTTTGCATGACTTCCGAGCACTTCATTACTCGCCCATGCCCTTGTCCTTGAGTCACCACGAGCTTCACTTTATCCATCTCGCTCGCCGCGCGCTCAGACACGGAGAACTTGGCAAACTTATCCCCTTCATCATGAACAATAATAGTCGCTGCAGTGCGAAGTTTGAGTTTATTGTATGGATCAACCGATTGGATTGGGTAGCGATACTGCTCTTCAATCTCGGAAACAACCGCATTGAACAGCTTCATCGAATACCCAGAACGAGCAACACTACCAAACAAGTTCTCAAGATAATCCAATACAGGTGCGATCAATAGGAAAGGCTTGCCGACGAGTTTCTGGTGATGACACTCAATCGATGACGCAGACCCCATGCTGTGAGCGACCAAACCTGCCACTTCATCGGCGCTGTCTAGAATCGCTTCTAAGCCATGAACAAATGCTGGGATATGGCCATAGACGCCACCACTTTGCCCATGCCCAGGGTGATCGTAAGCCAGTGCTGTAAAGCCTTTGCTGGCGATATGCTGCATCAATGGATAGAACTGACTCGCACTGCCCGACCAACCGTGTGCCAATACCCAAACAGGACCAGAACCAAGTGCATAGGTTTTAAGCGTGCCTTCTTTGGATTGAACTTCTCCTTTGACCAAACCTGTCGGCTCAGCATTCTTTGGCTTGGCCCGAGCCGGAGTCAGTAACAGTTTGCGTGCAGTCTTTTCTGCATGCTTTGGCGCAATCGTGTGGTGCAGTCGAGTTGATATATTAATCAAGCTCTTCTTTACACTGAATTTTTGCGAAGTATTAAAGTAAATCTTCTCACTCATGGTTCTTTCCTTTTGGGCTCGATCTGCTCTCACTAAAAAATCGAACGACCGTGCTATTTTTATTTAAATAATAAGCCAAACTCAAGCTTGGCTTAGTAAAATTCTATTGTTTCCAACTGGCTATCTGACGCTTCACACCTTGCCAGAAATGCTCATAACTCGCTTGCTCACCATGAATGGAATAAAACAGGTGAGCACTTAAATACAGGCCGTATAACTCGAAGATAGCCTGTTTCGGATCGAGGTCAGCACGAAATTCACCGTTCTCTACCCCTTTTGCCACTTGAATGGTCAAATAACCAATCCAAGTCTCAATGGTTTTTTTCAGTACCACTTGAGTTGGCGGTGTTTCTGCGCCAGTTTCTTTCCAAGCATCAAGGAACATACAGCTGCCTTGGAAAGAGTGGTTCCAACCTAGCCAGTTATCGAGCAATGTCGTTAACTTCTGCTCAATCGAGATTGATGTATTCAACCTCGCAGGCGCTATCACTCGTTCAGTAAAAATCTGGTTAGCGTGCTCCAATACCGAGATTTGCAAGTTATCCTTAGAGTTAAAGTGCGCAAACAAACCACTTTTAGACATCTCACACTGCTTGGCTAATTCACCAATCGTTAGGCTTTCTAACCCATTAACACTGGCTAACTCGAATGCCTTATTTAAGATGTTTTCTCGGGTGACTTTGCCTTTACTCATACAGCTCTCTCATTGATAACATAACTATTTTTAGCACACTCGTACTTTTTTGCAATCATTGCTTTTGTCGAAGAGCGATTTGTCGAGTGCAGAAATGTAAATATTGTTGCTGTATGACGTGCCTCTCAAACTGAGCAAAATGCCTTCTTTACTGACTAAGAAGTTGATTTTTAGTGGCAATGTAGAAAGTAAAAGCTGCTATACCTGCCCTACTTTTATTTATTTTATTTGTCGTTATGGAAAGTAAGAAAATTGCGAGCATTGAGCTCGGCCGAGTCGTCGCAATATTGGCGATCGTTGCAATGCACTGCCAAATGTTCCTCAGCTATTGGCAATTCAACGAACTACCTTGGGTTGGGTATATTTTTAACCAAACTACCCGCTTCGCTGTACCCTTGTTCTTCCTCATTTCAGGCTATTTGATTCAACCTAAGCTTGTTGATGCGCCTATTGAAACACTCAAACGTTATGTCTCTCCTCTGTTCCGAGTTTTCATCGTCTGGAGCATCATCTGCTTAGCCATGCCGTTTAATTTAGGCACAGTGGCTGAGTCTGGCTACCTTGCCGAGCGCCAAGGCTATTGGGGTTACTTGATGCAAATGCCGCTCAACACTTTGTTTGAAGGCGGCTTGGTTCATTTATGGTTTATCCCTGCTTTGATGTGCGCTGCCGCAATTACCGCGCTTCTCGCCAAGCTAAACAAACTTGATCTGCTGATCCCGCTTGCCTTTTCGCTTTACGTCTACGGCGTTTTAGCCGGCAGTTACCAAGGTTTAACAGAATTCTGGGCACCGATATTTACTCGTAACGGTCCGTTCTTTAGCACACTGTTGTTTGCTATTGGTTTTACGATTCGCCAGCTAAACATTCAAGCAACGGCGAAACAGGCATTGACGTTAGCCCTGCTTGGCTTCGCGATGCATTTCACCGAAGCTTTGCTACTCAACCAACATGAACAACCTTTTAATGCCAATGACTTCTTGTTTGGTACGGTGCTATGGGGCACGGGCTGTTTTATGTGGTTGCTAGCAAAACCAACACTAGGACAAGGCGGCTGGCTAGATCGTCAATCTAAGTATGTCTTACCTTTGTACGTCGCCCATTTGCCTATCATTATCGTGATGATGAATGTCACTGGCATCTATCAAATCACTGGATTTGCTAAGGATATGACGGTGCTCGCTGGCGCGATCATCGGCACATTCCTACTGATTAAACTCCTTGAGAAAACGCCGCTCTATCGTTGGCTGTTTAGGTAACTCCTACAAAAAAGCGATGGCTAAAAACCATCGCTTTTTCATTATTCTGGTCTTCGAGCTAAGTCCCGCGCCAAAATTAACGCTAAGCCAAATACCTGCAGAAACAGACCAATATTCTTATACCAAGCTATCTTTTCGTTCAGAGTGACCATCTTCTCACTGAGGGTAATATTGTTTAGGTAATGTTCATCGATTTGGTTGCGATAACTCTGCTGGGCCTGATTTATCAGCATCATCACCTCAGGTAGTGTGCTTGGGCTTATTGTCGGTACAGGCTCACTGACCCAATCACTTAGCTGGCCTTGTAACATTTCACCTATCTTGCCTGTGATAGCCTTGCCACCCCTTTGACTAAGATGAAGTAACACCATTTCACGCTTACGCTCTAAGGTTTCTACGCTGTTCCACGCCAATTGAATCGAATAGATATTGTCGTCCTTTTGCTCCGACAATGCGGCAATATCACCGCTTAAACGATCCAATACGATACTCGACATCAGCAGTGCCAATACATTGAGTATCAGTCCTGTTAATACCAGTAACCATGCCGGAGGAGCAGCGAGCTTCATCACCAGAGCCTATCGAAGGGTAAATAGACAATGTTGAGCACAACCAGTGCCGCCATCACTGCAAAGGTTAATTTCATGCCTGAGACTCGCCCTTTCAGTCCGTCAGCTAAGATCCCTTTCGCATGTAAAACTCGCCCTACTACAAACGCAATACCAGATAGGTGAATCATCCAGAGCTGTGCACCATTATGTTCGAGCAGCGCCATCAATATCAGGGTTATCGGCACATAATCGACTGCATTGCTGTGGGCACTTCGTGCGATGGTTAATGCATCAACACCGCCATCGGCATATTTCACCTGTGCTTTTCTACGTTGTTTGATCACTTGAATCGACAACCAAATCATCAGAGCTGCCAAAATTGCCGCATAAAGCGCAGTTACCATTGTTCTTCTCCGTATGTATCAGATAACTAAGACCTTATCAGTGTAGGTAATCTTTCATCGATACCAAGTCTCAAATAGCAAAAAGCCCCGAAAATTCGCGAGGCTTGATTATAATCTCAATTAATTAACAGCAGTTTGTGCCACAGCCGTTGTTTGGCTTGCAGTCTTCACCTTTACCAAGGAAGGTTTGCTCTGACAGGTAGAAACCGGTAAATGCCGCTTCAAAGTCTTCCGCGACGGTTTTCTCTACTAGGCCAGTTTCCATAAGCTGCTGTTGCCACGCTTGAACTTTAGGAAAGCCATCAAGCATATCAAAACAAGTGTGCGCTTTGATGATGTGAGCGCGGTGCAGCAAAGGTAACCACGCCATATCAACGTTGCTAAGTTGCTCGCCTTTAAAGAATGGACCTGCCACTTGCTTTTCTACCTTAGCGAATGCTTTTGCAAGGTTAGCAACCTTTTCAGTCAGCGTTACTTTGTCACTGCTGCGCATAGTGCCACATTGCGCCAAGTAATGTTTAGAACCTAAGTAGCTCCATGCACGGTCGAGTGCGCGCTGCTCGTTAGTCACGCCTTGTTCTAGTGGACTAAACTCATCTTCGATGTATTCAATAATCGCATCAGACTCAAACAATGCCGTGCCCGTTTCAGTCACAAGCAGCGGTACTTGACCATTTGGTGAAATATCTAAGAACCATTGAGGTTTATCACTTAGGCTGATGTATTCAATCTCGTATGGGATCTTCTTCGCTTCTAACGCCGCCGTTACGCGTTGAACAAATGGACAAATTTTAAAGCTGATAATCTTAATCATGTTACTACTCTTCTCATTTAGGGAGGATGCCTGTTTTGCATCACTTACACCCTTAAGACGGGTAGATTTTTTAAAAGACGACGATCAGACGAATTTTTTTGAAATTATTTTCAGCAGTTACCGCAACCAACTGATTTTACTTCACAATCAATCACGCTACCGTTTTTATCTAATTGTAAAGTACAGCACTCTTCAAACAGTTTTCTTAGCTCAACGCGGCCTTTTTGAACCCGAGACTTCAGCGTCGAGTAGCTCAACCCGACTTTCTCAGCCAGTTGCTTTTGACTAGTTCCTTTCAGGTCCACCTCGGACAGTAAGGTCGCTTGATCTTGGGGCAAAGCATCAACAAATGGCTGAATACATTTGGCCATCTCTTGCTCGATCAGGTCTTCTTGCTGTTCAAACCATAAATCTTCGGCTTGTATATCACCATCGCGTTGCTGGCGAGCACGCTTGCGATAGAAATCGATAATAGTGCGATTGGCCAGTTGGAATAGCCAAGACTTAACACTATCTGCATCTTTGATCGTGTGAAGGCTCTGGTGTGTTTTAATGAGGATTTCTTGTTGTAAATCATCAACATCATCAGGGTTGCTGACTTTAGAGTGCAAGAATTTCTTGAGTCCCTGCTGATACTGCCCCCAGACCTGCTCTAAATTAAGGGAGGAATTAACAGCGCTCATCAGCACAACACTCATCTTGTAGGAAACCAATTACCCCTTCGAGGCATTGATACTCAGCGACACAAAATAGTGTGCGACCTTCTCGGCGCTGACTCAATAAACCCGCCGATGCCAAGCTAGAAATATGGTGAGAGAGCGTCGAACCGGGAATACCCAGCGATTCTTGTAGACTCCCGACTGCGATACCTTGATATCCCGCCTTTACTACTGACTTGTAAATCGAAAGACGTGTAGGGTGGCCTAGCTCTTTGAGCGCTTTAGCAACAACTTCAAGTTCCATCAGAAACTCCATAGCAAATAATATATTTCCAAAATAATCGAAATATACCTTGTTTGCAAATAGATCGCGCGATTAATGATTAAGATCGAGGATAGCTGACCACTAAGGTTTCTGGAATGATTTTGATACTTGTAAAATAAATCGGATCAGCAACAACTTAGATTCTTTGTCTAACAAACGTACGGCTGAGACAAGGTCATCCGATTCAATTTTCCTGATCGAGAGCTCATCCATTGCGACATCTAAGTGAGTCATGCCTAACGAACGTAAGATAGAGCGGTATTGTGACAACTTAAGGTCTGACTCCCCTCTTTCGATTCGCTGATACGTTTTGGTACTCATACCAGCAAGCTTCGCGACTTTTTCTTGTGATAGCCCTGCCTGCTTTCGTCGTTCCATGATCACGGTAATGATAGGATCCATGAGCTCCCTCCTTGAGACAACTGGACTCATTTGTCCTATTTGGAGCAATAACTGGACCATATTTTCCGCACTACATTTACCCCAAACGGGTAGCTCAATAGAATCAAACCTATACAGACATTTACCTAGCCAATCGTTTACTCAAGGATAAGAATGCGCTATTCACTCAGCGCAGATTGCAAAGTTCATACTCGCAATTTGCAAAAGTTGATCACAATTGACAGCGATAAGCAGGGGAAACTGACTCGTCCCTTGTCAGCTAATGCTATGAAGGCTTTGTACCAAACTCAACAGCGCTTGATGACCTACAAAGAGCTCAAGCTGCATGAAGAGATGATCGCCTTAAGTGAAATCGAGAGCATTCTGATCAATATGTCTGAACCTGAAAGAGAGATCGCCTTATGCGGGGTAATCTGTATCGATTTCCATATTCGATTAATTGACGCTTGGTTAGAACAGCACACCACTTTCGCATAGCCTTATAAAGTTTGCTTGTTGCACGCTTTTTCTTTTACGAGCTAAACCTCCTCTCTTATTTTTAAAAGTAATTAACCTAATAATCAAACACTTATAATTTATTTCGACAATTATCGAAATAAACATTGATCTTCACGATTATATTTCTATAATTCGAGAAAAGTAGAAATGAATTTGAACAACTCAGATTCATTCATTAGCGAATTTGGAGTTACATTATGAACACAGGTTTCCCAAGCAACGAGTTAGTCACCATGGCAACTGAGGCGCTCAATATGTTTGCCTTTCTTGCCACTGAACTGATTATTTTATTTCTCGCGATCAGCTATATCGTTGGGGTTCTGCAAGAGTTTCTAACACCGCAAAAGATCCAATCGATCCTAAGCTCACGCAATGGTAAAGGTTACGTTGTTGCTGCCCTACTCGGTGCGATCACCCCTTTCTGTTCATGCTCAACCATTCCTTTCTTAAAAGGTTTGCTGCGTGCAAGAGCTGGCTTTGGTCCGATGATGGTGTTCCTATTTGGTAGTCCATTGCTTAACCCAGTTATCATTGGCCTGTTTGTCATCACCTTCGGTTGGAAAGTCGCGCTATTCTACTTCTTAGTCGCGATGACAGTATCTGTAGTCGCTGGTTACACGTTAGAAAAACTGGGCTTTGAGCGTTATGTAAAACCAGAAGCTTATCAAGCAGCAGAAGCGTCAAGTTGTGGCACTAGCTGTGGCGACACTAAACCAGCGCCAAAGAAAGAGTCATCATGTGCAGCTTCTAGCTGTAGTGAACCCGCTCCAGCAATGGCAAAAGTTAGCGCGTCGAACACAGATTCATGCTGTGGCAGCAAAGAAGAACCGAAAGTTGAAGTCAGCTGCTGTGGTTCAGACGGCGCGGCAACCGCTACCACCGTTGAAAAGAGCGAGCCAAGCCGCTGGGTAAGAATTTGGCACTCAACATGGAAAGACTTTAAACAAGTGTTCCCATACTTGATGCTAGGTATTGCGATTGGTTCATTTATTTACGGATTTATCCCAACAGAGTTGATTGCTGAATACGCAGGTGCAGGCAAATGGTACGCGATCCCAGTTGCAGCCATCATCGGTATTCCATTGTACATTCGCGCTGAAGCGGTGATTCCATTAAGCGCTGCATTAGTACAAAAAGGTATGGCACTTGGTTCTGTGATGGCATTAATCATCGGTAGTGCTGGGGCAAGTCTAACCGAGGTAATTTTGCTCAAGTCTATCTTTAAGAACCAGATGATTGCGGCTTTCCTTACCGTCATCCTAGGTATGGCAATCGGTGCAGGCTTCCTTTACAGCTTTATCTTTGGTTAATCCCACAAGATATTAGGTTAACCGCATCAACGTTAAAAGCCCTTTTTGAAGGGCTTTTATTACATCTAAGTAATAGTAATTCACGATTCTAATTATTATCAACACAGCCTAAATAATCGATAATGCTCTCCTAGTCATTCATTCACTTTGGAGACCATTATGGCGAATGGATTTACAAAAGATGGTGGCGTTCAAGACCAAATCGATGCCACTGTTATTGATGCAATTAACCGCGCTCGTGCGCACCTTCACCACGAACTTAACGACAGCGAATACTGCTTAGAATGCGGCGAACTGATCCCAGCAGCACGAAGAAAGATCCTTCCGGGTGTTGAGTACTGTATCGAGTGCCAAGAGAAGCAAGATGCACGCGAGAAAGCATTCAGTTCCTACAACCGTAGAGCCAGTAAAGATAGTCAATTACGGTAACAACAATGGCGAAGTCTTAGGACTTCGCCTGATATGAACATGCGCACTCATGGTACTGGCTCACCGCCAATCCAACATTCATCGTAAAAATCACTCGCCTTAAGAATCATTCACTCAGTAATTATCAGCAAATTATTTTAGAAAAAATCAATAATTCTTAGAAAAAACTGCCCCCGTTTTGAGCTCAAGTTTGTTAGGCTTGTGGAAATATTTTTTTACAACTTAAGCTGTAATTATTTTCAGGTAAGGTATTTTCTTTTGAATATGAAGTTATTTGGCAGTTCCTTGATTTTAGCAGGAACCGCTCTTGGGGCAGGCATGCTTGCTATCCCCATGGTATTGGCCCAATTTGGTTTTATCGTCAGTTCCGTTTTAATGCTGTTTATCTTTATCGGCACCACTTTCTCTGCGCTTCTTCTCGCCGAAGCTTGCAGTAAAACGAAACAAAGCAACAGTATGAGCAGTGTGGCGTATCTAACCCTAGGTAAAGCAGGTCAGCACTTCATTAATATCTTGTTCTACCTACTGCTCGTTTGTATGTCGATTGCTTACATCCTTGGCATTGGTGATATCCTCAACAAACTGCTGAGTGATGTAGGTATCTCGGTCTCTACCACGACCTGCTACACCCTGTTTAGTTTGTTGATGGGTGTAATTGTTGTGGCAGGCAAGGGGCATATTGATCGCCTTAACCGTGGCTTATTCTTAATGATGGTCGCGATGCTGTTTATCGTCATTTTCTCGCTACTCAATAACATCAATCTCGATTACATCACCCAAGACTCAGAATACTCAGTCAACGATATCGTAAAATACAGCGCGATTATCTTTACCAGTTTCGCGTCTATGGTGGTGATCCCGTCCTTGATTGATTACAACCGTGAAGCCAGCCAAAAAGAAATCAGAAACATGATTTTGCTCGGCTCACTGATCCCGCTATTCTGTTACCTAGTATGGTTGTTTGCCATTATTGGTAACCTTGGTACAGAGGCCATCAGCCGCTTCCATAATATCTCTGAGCTGATTAACGCCTTCAGTGACTCGCAATCTATGATCAAGACGATTGTGGCAATCTTCTCTGCGCTTGCGCTTGTGACCTCTTTCCTTGGTGTTTCTATGGCGCTTTACGACCAAAACCAAGATGCGATTACTACAAATAAGCCAGCCGCTTACTTGCTGACGTTTGTACTACCACTGGCTTTGGCAAGTCTGTTCTCAAACCAGTTCGTTAGCATGCTCGACTACGCCGGAATGGTATTAGTGTTCTTAGCGATTTGGGGACCACTCATGATGGTGAAAAAGGTACGTCGACCAGATTTCCCTGACCTGTGTTTAGAGACCTCTTATACCGCAGGCGGTGGCAGCTTGGCACTCAATGTCACTTTCTTGTTTGGCGCCTTGATCTTTGTCTCTTGGTTTATGAGTTAACCTTAACCTATACGCACGAAGTAAAGTACACCGATAGCAAATAGCAAAAGCCGCCCGAAAAGGCGGCTTTTTCATTGGAAGCTCAACGCTCCATTAACAGTAATAAACGCTATATCTCTGTGCCTGCCTCATCATCTTCGACAATACTAGTCTCCAACGCTGCTTCGTCTAACCACTGTTGCAAAGACTCACTCGACAATACTTTTTGCTGGTAGGCACTGGCCGCTGCAGAGAGCTCAATCCTATAGGTCTGAAAGCGTAAGGCAACTGGTGCATACATCGCGTCGACAATCGACCATTCTCCAAACAACCACTCATCCGGGTATTTAGAGGCTTGCTCCGACCATATTGCGTCAATACGCGCAATGTCTTTCAAGGCACCTGAGCTGAGTTCTATTGTTCGGCGCGCACGAATATTCATCGGAAGCTCATTTCGTAAGTCGAAAAAGCCAGAATGCATTTCAGCCGCAATTGCGCGTGCTTTTGCGCGTTGCTTGATGTCACTTGGCCACGCCTTTCCGTTGAGGTATTGGTCATTGATGTACTCTAAGATCGCCAGTGAATCCCACACTGTGACTCCACTATCCAGCAGGGTTGGAACTTTCGCCGTTGGTGAGATGGGCGCTAGAGTATCGTAGAACTGCTTGGTTCCTAGTCCCAGCTTTACGATCTCTACATCTATCTGATATTGCGAGAATATTAGCCACGCTCGAAGTGACCAGCTTGAATAGTTTTGGTTACCGATAAAGAGTTGCATTGATGCCTCCATGCTGTGTTTGCAATAACTGGTTAAGATATACGCAACAATATCTGATTGTTTTTAATACGACTAACAGATAGTTTTGATGGAAGACTTCAACAAAAACGATGGATCACATTAGATATGGATATCGAAGCGCTACGTAGCTTTCTGGCATTTATCGAAACAGGCAGCTTTACCCGAGCAGCCAAACAGATTAATCGAACTCAGTCTGCTTTTAGCGCTCAGATGCGTAAGTTGGAAGATGAGCTCAATGTCAGTTTGTTCGTCAAAGAAGGCAGAAATCTTGTATTGAGTGAAGCAGGCATCGCGCTGCGTTCTCACGCGGAACAGTTAGTCGGCATGCACAATAACGCGCTCAAACAAGTTAGACGATACGAAAATAAACGTCCTTTACGCTTAGGCTGTCCGGAAGATTACAATGAGAGAGTGTTACCCAAAGTCATCCGCGTGTTACAGCAGGCAGAGCCTACTTGCTCTATTCAGGTTTTTAGTGAGCCAAGTCCAAGCCTAAGAGAAAAGCTCGATAACGGTCAGTTAGATGCTGCGATTGTTACTCGCGCCGCTGGCAGCGAAGAAGGATATTTTCTCGCCAGTGATAAAGGGGTTTGGATCAGCCACCCAGAGTTCGATATTGAACAAGACGAATCCATCCCTCTCGCGTTATTTCAAAGTGATTGCCAATATCACGCAGCCGCGATTGACAGCCTAACCAAGCAAGGGACCTCACATCAACTGTTGGCTTGTTGTAATACCGCTTCCGCTCTGCGCGCTATCGTGCGTTCTAAAATGGCGATCGGAGCATTGGGCGGTATGAGTGTGAGCCAGGATTTGAAGGTGCTCGATAACATGCCTGTGCTTCCCGCCGTTGATATTGTTTTAATCACCAGTATTGAGCCTCACCCGATATTAGATAAAAGGTGTTTGGCGCAGTTACTCAATCTCGAACGCTAGCGAAGAAAACAAGACTTATTAAAACAAGGCTTATTGAAGTTTCAGATCAAAAAAAGCGCCAATCGGCGCTTTTTGTTTATTGGTACATACCAACAATTAGAATTTTTTCGGTGCGTAACCTGTCATCACTTGAAGTTTTAGCTCTTTACCCAGTTTTGTCATTGGGTGAACAACCACTAGGCCGCGTACTGATTTTTTCAGTTTGCCCATATCAGCCTGTTCTGCTTTAGTGATTTCACGAGAAAATGGCATGTCTTGCAGGCTTTTACGCTCTTTGTTCATGTCGTATTGTTGCTTGTGCTTCATTGAGTTTACTTTTTTGTTTAGCTTGTCTAGCTCATCAGTAAACTTCTTGATCATTTCGCCATCACCACGGCCTTTTGCAGCATCAAGTTTGCGATTGCAGTTATCGATACGGTTGTTCAGGTTTTGTAGTTCTTTCTTAAGGCTCATGGTCATTATCTCGTTGAAACAGAAAAGGGCGGCGAGTGTAGCACAAGGCGATTCACTGCCCTAATTATAATCCTCATTTGAGTGAAAAATGTACTCCATTTTCAATGTATAAAAAACGCCCAACCATTAGGCTGGGCGAAAAGACAGAGGATTATTTCTGAGTCACACGACTCTCATAATCAAATAGGACAGACAATTTAGAAGTTGTAAATCAGCGCCAACTCTACACGCGCAATATCTTTGCTATCGGGGCCGACAACATCATCAGTGTAATCACTAGATAGAGCATAATAAGTGTTCACTTCTGTTTTTAGGTTGCCAGTAATGTAGTTATGGAACTGCAGATAGAACTGGGTGTAGGCGTATTTCTCATCGGAATCTTCACCAAACAGTACATCTTGGTTAAGGGTGTAGATCGCATCATCGGTATTGGCACGCCAGGTAGACATGAAGCCAGTAATGATGGTCTGCTTAGGCGCGTACTCAATCACAGAGTAGCCACCCACTTGCATGGCGTTACCGTAAGCTCCGTCATGAGCAAAGCCGAGTGGGTCACCTGTCCACAATGGGTTGAAGGTATTGACCTTGTCACTGTCAGCATCAGAACCAGAGGCGTAGTGCAGGTTCATACCCACACGGTAGTTCCAATCCGCTTTCCAGTTGTAGTTAAAGTCGGCATAAGCCATGTAAGCTGAAATATCTTTACCCGCATGATCACCAAACTGGTAAACACCATCGAGCATATAACCAAAGCCTTCACTGACAAAGTCATGAGCATGAAGGCCAAGCACTTGAATATCGACATCACCATCAGGAGCATTTACAAAGCTAGAGTTGGTCAGCTGATTGCTCATCACATAAGCTTGCATCGCGCCAAAGTCGGTGCGCCAGTTAGCAAATAGACCTGTCGACTTTTTGCCGTTGGTTTTGTCGTCCCAGTTGCCGCTAAAGCTACCATCATCAAACAATGGGAAGACTTCTTCGCCGTAGTAAGCGTCAAAGTTGATCCCGCTGACGCTGTATTTAGCGCTGACCGCGTTCCAGCTCGATTGAACTGGAGTTGGTTCACGGTTCATCATCTGCCATTCATTCAGATAGATCTCTTGGCGGCCAAGGCGGGTAGTTAAATATTGCTCGCCGTCATCTAATAACTTGAATTCAGTAAAAAGTTGGTGGAAATCCGTACCCGCATCATCAACAGGACCTGGCGCGTCTAGGTTGGTGTAGTTGGTACGAATTTCACCAAATACGCGCATCCAATCTTGGTACGTTACATCGGTAGAAAACTGTAGGCGTGAGCGCAGTTCATTATGCTTGCGAATATCTGAGTCATACATATGATTCCAGCGGTTATCGAAAGCCACTTTTACGTTACCAGCGAAAGAAACCTTCCAGTCGCCATCATCAGTAATATCAAGGCGTTTTAGCTTTTCAGAGAAGCTCTTTTGGCTCTCCTCAAGATTATCGACATAGCTCCAATCTTCGTTAGCGCGGTCGCCCCAGAACAAGATTGGGTTGCGCTCAGACCAAGTTGAAGTCGCCGTATCACTGGCGTGCAATACGCCAGAAATCGATAACGCCAGCAAGCTTAATGTACATTTAGTTATGGTTTTCATTATTGTATTTCCATATTTTGGGCACAAGGAATCCTGCCTGTGACCTTTTGGCCACAGGAGGAGTTTGTTGTTATTGGTAATTTTTTATTTGTGGGGAGGTGTTACGAGTCCACGCCTAGGGCTTCTTTGATCCCCGAGGCAATAGTGATCACGTTTGCACCATAGATAACTTGGATACCCTTAGGCATGCGCACCACGCCGATCGCGTTTAGCTCTTTCTTCCAGAAGTCGTCACTGGCGGTCAGCGTGTCGTCATGCAGAGAGACACGTAGACGAGTGGCACAGTTAGATACGTTATCAATGTTATCCGCGCCGCCTAGCGCTTTGATGATCTCTACAGGTAGACCAGCGGTGTTTTGTTTCTGCTTCTTCTTGAAATCGTCTTTGCTGTACAGCGCAATGTCACCCTCTTCTGCATCCTCACGACCCGGTGTTTTCGAGTCGAACTTCAAGATGAAGAACTTAAAGGTGTAGAAGTAAATTACGAAGTAAAGTGGAATGATCCATAGCAGTGCCCATGCGTGTACCTTCTCAGGTTGTAGCAGGTTTGGCACCATGAACAGTAACTGGTTACCGTGGATAGACACGCCCATCATTTCAGTAATCACATACGCAAGACCATTTAGAGGCACGTGCACAGCAAAGAACAGGAATGGCTGAACAAATAAGAAGGTGTACTCTAGAGGCTCTGTGATACCGATGACCGCTGCAGTAAACACAGCAGGAACCATTAGCGCAGCCACTTTCTTACGGTTTTCAGTTTTCGCTGTTACGTACATTGCATACGCAGCACCTGTTAGACCACCGATCTGAATTGGAATACGACCACTCGTGAAGTTGTGGGTGATGTAGCCCGTTGCATCAGGTGAGCTCATTTGACCGTTCATGATGTTACGAACACCTTCGTAAATCACGCCATCAATTTCCATCACGCCACCAACACGAGTGTACTCGATAGGGAAAGCAATCAGGTGATGAAGACCAAATGGTAGTAGACCTTTATCAAACACACCGAATAGGAATGAACCAAAGATGCCCGAGCTAGTAATCAAAGTCGTAATTGACTGTAGACCACCCGCAATAGGAGGCCATGCGTGGTAAGCAACTAAACCTACTGGCATGATCGCCATGTAAGAGAAGATCACGACAGCGCGAGGACCAGAGAAGAAACTCAACATTGATGGCATTTCAAATTTGTAGAAACGGTTATGTAGCCATGCCGTCAAACAACCCACGATGATACCGCTGAAAATACCCATGTTGTATGAGAATACGCCTAGGTTTTCACCCCATAGTGAATTGAAGTTTTGTGCGTCAACTTTGTCGTAACCTAATGTGTTTACTAGGTAGTCCACGCTGGTTGTTTCTGGTGTCCAGCCGTTGAATGAGGCAATAGAGCCAATCGCAACGTTGAAACACATGAACATAGTGAAGCCAGTGAACGCCGCCCACCCTTTCTCAGATTTAGAAAGTGCGAACGCCAAACCAATGGCAAAGAATGGTGGTAGGTTACGCATCACCATCAAACCGAGATCCAACATCAGTTTGAAGAATGCATAGATAACAGAGTCTTGAGCAGACATTTGGTTTACAACGCCTGCACCAATACCAATGTAAATACCTGCAATTACTAACACGATGATAGATACCATCATGCCGCCAGCAAGTGCTTGAACCTTATCTCTCATAATTTACTCCTGAAGTGATATGAGAACTTTCACGTATATTGTTATTGCTTTTCTCAATGACTCGAGGCTGAGCTGTTCGTTGGGCTCATGCACTTTCGTCACATCACCTGGAAAAGTAGGTCCGAATGCCACACCGTTGTTTAGCGCCCGTGCATACGAAGCTGCACCTTTGCTAAAACATTGAGCTTCCATTCCCGTAACTTCGGAATACGCTTTTCCCATCGCTTGGATAAGGTCACTTTCGGGTGAGAGGTAAGATAGAGGTAAGTACTGCTGCTCGGTGAAACTCACTCCATACTTTTGGGATAAGTGTTGGAGTCGGGTACGAGTCTCTTCGATGCTCAGTCCTTTAGGAAACCGAAAATCAAAATCCAAGTTATATCCATGTCCATCAAGGTTGATTGAAGAGACGCAGCAACTGGTGCCTCCCATCTCATCGTCCATATGTGCTAACCCTAATTTTGCTCCATCGATTGAGTCTGCAAAGCATGACTCCAACAGTTCGATTAAGCTTTTTGAGTTCGCATCTAACCCTTCAACATGGCGCATCACAGCCATAAACTTGTCCATACAATTTTGGACGCGATGCGGGTTGCGAGATTTCTCCCACGGCGTTGTCAATACAACGCGGTACAACTCCTTCTGCTGAGTTACGTCGGCAACGCCATCAAAGCGCTGCGCCACACTTGCTGCCTGTTGACCTGAAAACCAAACTGAAAGGTGGTGACACGTTGAAGTTCGGTCTCGCTCACTTTCAATTCGATGAATCTGGCACATTCCTAAGTCACGTAAAGGTTGGGATTCTTTTTGCAACTCGGCATACAAGATACCTTTTTCTCCATTGACGATTGGGAAGTCGCCATCGGGAGAAAAGCCAAAAGCCGGTTGTGGCTGATGGCGGAAATAATGCTCTACACATTCCCAAGTTGTCTCTTCAGCGCCACCAATAATCACGCGAATTTTGCGTGTCATTGGTATATTGAGCTGCTTAAACATCTTGAGGATGTATAGCGAAGCCATAAGAGGCCCTTTGTTATCCGTTACGCCGCGACCGAAAACTCGGTCTCCTTGCTGATGAAGCTCAAATGGATGGGTAATCCAATCCGCTTCATCGCCTGCTGGCACAACATCAACATGGTGCAGAATACCAATTTCTTCTTCACCATCACCGTAGCTAATATCCAATGCATAGCCTTGGTGATCACGCACTTCAAACCCTTCACGCTTTGCCCAGTCAATCAAGTAATCAAAAGCTTTTCTGATACTTTGACCAAACGGCGCGTTATCCGATTTAGTGCTTAAATTACGCACTGACGGAATGGCAATTAATCCAGATAAGTCGTTGAGTAATTCATCAGTACAGCCATCAAAATACCCTAACATTTGTGTGGAAAAATTGCGTTCCGTCATCTTTTAAACCTAATTCATTTGTTGTTGATAGAGATATAATTAGAGTTGTTAGCTAAGTCTCAATTTCGTGCTAACCAGTGCACACCACCGTCATCAGCAAACGCCATATAGTCTGCTTTGCGGCGTGCAAAAATGCCGTTTTCTACCACTCCTGGAATGCTGTTTAACGCCGTTTCAAGCACTAATGGTTCACTTAAATCCAGTCCTGAACAGTCAAGAACGATATTTCCATTATCGGTCGTGCACCCTTCTCTTCTCACTGGTGTTCCACCCAAGCTTTGTAGAGCACGAGTCACCGCCAGTTCAGCAGCAGGAAGCACTTCGATTGGCAGTGGAAAAGCCCCTAAAGCCAGTTTCAAACGGCCACTGTCAGCGATCGTGATAAAGCTCATTGCCATGGTCGCGAGAACCTTTTCACGCGCTAACGCTGCCCCGCCACCTTTGATGGTTTCGCCGCTACTTAGCCCTTCATCGATACCATCAACATAGACATCAACACGCTCGCAAGAAGAGATAGGTAGCTCTGTTAACCCGGCTTGTTGAAGTGCTTGGCTAGAACGCTCAGAACTCGACACGCAGTGAGAAAACTCTGCGCCGCTTTGTTTAAGCAATTGAATAAATATCTCTACCGTCGCGCCAGTACCAATACCAATTACAGACGAAGGCGTTAGTACGCTCAGCACTTGGTCTAAGGCCGCTTTCGCAGCCTTAGTACGCAGGCAATCTGAGCTATTCATTTCGATAAATCGCTTTGCCATGCCCATGATTACCTCTCCAGTAACGCGTGTGCTTTCGCGACGACGTTCTCTACCGTAAAGCCGTACATTTCAAATAGCTGATCTGCTGGTGCAGACTCACCAAATGTCGTCATACCGATGATGTCGCCATTAAGACCAGTGTATTTAAACCAGTAGTCAGCAATACCCGCTTCAATCGCGATACGCTTACTAACCGATGCTGGTAGAACTTGTTCGCGATATTCCGCCGTTTGCGCTTCAAACAGGTCTGTCGATGGCATAGAGACGACACGGCAGCGAACGTTAGAAAGCTGTTCTTTCGCCTGCATTGCCAGTGCCACTTCAGAGCCTGTAGCAATCAAAATTAGCTCTGGCTGACCGTCGCAATCCGACAAGATATAACCGCCTTTTTCTACATCATTTAACGTTGCTTGATCGCGTTCGAATTGAACAAGGTTTTGACGAGAGAAAATCAGTGATGTTGGGCCGTCTTTGCGCTCAACCGCTGACTTCCAAGCCACTGCGGTTTCCACTTGGTCACATGGACGCCATGTGCTCATGTTTGGCGTTAAACGCAGTGACGCAATTTGCTCTACAGGTTGGTGCGTTGGACCGTCTTCACCTAAACCAATTGAGTCATGGGTGTAGACAAAGATGCTGCGCTGCTTCATCAATGCTGCCATGCGCAGTGCATTACGTGCGTATTCCATAAACATCAGGAAGGTGCCGCCGTAAGGGATAAAACCACCGTGCAGGGCAATGCCATTCATCATCGCCGACATAGCAAACTCACGTACGCCGTAGCTTAGGTAGTTACCTGACGCATCTTGCGCAGAGATAGCTTTAGAACCAGACCAGTTAGTCAGGTTTGAAGGCGTTAAATCTGCCGAACCACCTAAGAATTCCGGTAAGTGAGTACCGAACGCTTCAATAGCATTTTGTGATGCTTTGCGCGTTGCGATCGTCGCTGGATTTGCTTGCAGTGTTGCGATTACATCTTGGCTGATTTGCTGCCAGTTTTCTGGAAGCTCACCTTCTACGCGGCGCTTATATTCTGCTGCGAGTTCAGGGAACGCTTGCTGATAAGCATCAAAACGGTTTTGCCATTGCGCTTGAGCATCTTTGCCTGCGTCTTTGCTATCCCACTCAGAGTAGATATCCGCAGGAATCTCAAACGGCGCGTAGTCCCAACCTAGGTTTTCGCGCACTAAAGCCACTTCATCTTCACCTAACGGTGCACCGTGGCAATCATGGCTTGCCGATTTATTTGGCGAACCAAAGCCGATAATGGTTTTACAACAGATCAATGTCGGCTTATCTGTCTCTGCTTGCGCTTCTAGAATTGCCTTGCGGATTGCTTCGGCATTATGGCCATCGACATCGGCAATGACATGCCAGCCGTACGCTTCAAATCGTTTTGGCGTATCGTCAGAGAACCAACCTTCGACTTCACCGTCAATAGAAATGCCGTTGTCATCCCAGAATGCAACCAGCTTGCCTAAGCCGAGTGTGCCAGCCAGTGAACACGCCTCATGAGAAATGCCTTCCATCATGCAGCCATCACCCATAAACACGTAGGTAAAGTGGTCAACGATGTCATGACCCGGACGGTTAAACTGCTCACGCAGCACTTTTTCAGCCAGCGCCATACCAACACCATTGGTAATGCCCTGACCTAGCGGCCCTGTCGTGGTTTCAATACCCGGCGCATAGCCGTACTCTGGGTGACCTGCTGTTTTAGCGTGAAGCTGACGGAATGATTTGATGTCTTCCATCGTTAAGTCATAACCCGTGAGGTGCAGCAAGCTGTAGATCAGCATTGAACCGTGACCATTAGACAAAATGAAGCGGTCGCGATCAGACCAAGCTGGGTCTGTTGGGTTGTGTTTTAGAAAGTCACGCCACAAGACTTCTGCAATGTCTGCCATGCCCATCGGGGCACCAGGGTGACCAGAACCGGCTTTTTGCACGGCGTCCATGCTAAGAACGCGAATTGTATCTGCGAGTTTAGAACGAGTAATCATGGCCAAACTCCTTACAGACGCGCTTCAATCATGGCTTCAAGTTTGCCCTGATCGACTGTAAAATTACGGATACCTTCAGACAGCTTTTCAGTCGCCATTGGGTCTTGGTTCATTTCCCAGCGGAACTCAGCTTCTGTCATCGCTTGAGGCGCAGCTTTCACTTCATCACGCGCTGCAAACAGTGTTGGCTCTACCTCGCCTTGCTGCGCTGCAAGCTCATCAAGAATCGCAGGACCAATGGTTAAACGGTCACAGCCCGCCAGTGCAAGCACTTCATCTGCATTACGGAAACTCGCGCCCATAACCACAGTGTTGTAGCCATGATCTTTGTAGTAGTTGTAGATGTTTGAAACCGAGACCACACCTGGGTCCTCGAACGGTAAGTACTCTTTCTTATCGGTGTTGGTTTTGTACCAATCAAGGATACGACCGACGAAAGGTGAGATAAGGTATGCGCCTGCCTCTGCACACGCTTTTGCCTGTGCAAAGTTAAACAGTAGCGTCAGATTACAGTTGATGCCTTCTTGCTCTAACACTTCCGCCGCGCGGATGCCTTCCCATGTCGACGCCAGTTTGATCAAGATGCGCTCTTTCTCAATCCCTGCCTCTTGGTACATAGCAATAAGCTTACGCGCTTTCACTAAGCTAGCGTCTTTATCAAACGATAGACGCGCGTCCACCTCTGTTGAAATACGGCCCGGAACGGATTTTAAAATCTCTACGCCAATGTTGACGGCAAGCTTGTCGCTGGCATCAATCAACTGCTGCGCCTTGTCATTACTTTGCTCTTTTGCCCATGCGATCGCATCAACAATTAGGTGGTCATACTGTGGCATTTCTGCCGCTTTGAGTACCAAAGAAGGGTTGGTGGTTGCATCTTGAGGTTGGAAAGCAGCAATAGCATCAATGTCACCGGTATCGGCAACAACAGTGGTGTACTTTTTCAGTTGTTCTAATTTGTTCATGATTTCATCTCGATAAACGTTCAATTAAATTTGCTAGCGATAACTGGCTCATAGACGACAACACCACATTGGCGTGAGACACATCCAGATGCCGGGTTAATAGGTTGGTTACCGCAACCGTAGAAATATCTGCCGATCGAGCCGCTGTGACTCCGGGTGGAGAATCTTCAAAGGCAATGGCTTGATGGGCAGAAACTCCAAGTTTTTCGAGGCTTGTTAGGTAGACATCAGGGCAAGGTTTACGGCGTATTTCGTCGATCTCTTCTGCCCCGGTAAAACAGTCAAAGTAATGGTCTAGATTCAAGCGTTGTAATATAGGTAAGTAATGCTCACGCTCTGAGCTTGTTGCCAACGCAAGCTTAAGCCGCTTTTGTTTGGCAAAATTGAGATAGTCTCGAACACCTGCTCGCTCAGATAAGGTTTCGATCATTTGATAGGCTAACTCCAACACTCGGTCACGGATTTGAGTGTCGCTATGGTTTAAGCCTGAATGGTGACGATAGAGGTGGTAAAGGGCGGTTGCTGGCGCTGAGCTCCCAACTAGTCCAGCAACCTGGAGAGGCGAAACGTCTACACCGTATGGCTTCATCAAAGCTTCCCAGGCTCTGAACATACAGCTTTCCGTATCGACTAAAAGACCATCGAAGTCAAATATCAGCGCTTTAAAGCGACCACAATCAATGTCCTCTCTTTCCACATTGGTTAGGTTTGGCTTTGTTACGCTGAACTTGTCTTCCATGTTCTAAACTCCTGTTTTCTTTACACTAAACTTGCATGAAGAATTGACTTCATCTCTTCGCCCGAGGTCAGTGGTAGGTCGAAGCAAAATGCAGGCTCTAACGCTTCAACATCTTGCTTACTGACGCCAACCTGAGTGAGGTTTGACTCCAAGCCAATCTCTTTTAAGAAAGTGACTAAGTGCCCTGCTAAAGATTGCGCTTTCTCTTCGGTGCTTCCCACGGCACCAAACAGTTCGGCAACTTGAGCATAACGCTCCGGCTGTTTACGCCACTGAAGCTGAACATACGCTGGGTAAACCACCGCAAGTGTTAAGCCGTGTGGCAAATTGGTTTTCTGACTACCCAGTATTTCACCCAGTGGATGAGGCGCACCTGCACCGCCGTTTGCCAGCGAAATACCACCTAATGTGTCTGCGGTAGCAAGGTCACAGCGGCCTTGAATATCCGAGCCATCTGCAACGACTTTTGGCAAGTTATCCACCACCAGCTTCATCGCTTGCAGCGCAAGTTGGTCAACAAATGGTGATGGACGAGTACCAGTAAATGATTCAAACGCGTGTGAAAAAGCGTCAAAGCCTGTCATTGCCGTCATTCTTGGTGGCAGTGTCAGCATCAACTCAGGATCGATCACTGCTTCTACTGGAAAGAACTCTGGATGGAATAACGTCAGCTTAGCGTGCTGTTCAACGTGAGTAATAACCGCCGCTTGTGTAACTTGAGAACCCGTACCAGAGGTCGTCGGTACCGCAATCAAAGGCACAACAGGTGCTGATAGGTTGGCAATATCACCAAACGGCGAATCATAAGTTGCAAACCAGTGCGCCCAGTTAAGCTCTTCTGCATTAATTGTTGCGGCAATGATCTTAGCGGTATCAATGGATGAACCGCCCCCGACTGCTAACACCACATCACACTCTGCCGCTTGCGCGACTTGTCGACCTAGTTCAACCACTGTTGTCGGTGGGTTAGGTACTACGCCATCAAAGTGAGTAACCGTAATGCCTTCGTTTGCCAGCAAAGCAAAAATGCGGTCATAGGCAGGTTTCACTGCGTCAAAGATCGGTTCTGAAACCACCAAGCAACGCTTGCCATATTGCGCAACCAATTGACCAATTTTTTGAATTTCACCCGGGCCGAATGTCAGCTTAGTCGGTTGATAATGTTGAAATTGTGTCATGATAAAATCCTTGGTTATGGTGCCAGACCGGAGCATATAGGGGGTTGTCAGCCCAGCACCAAATTCATTTAACGCTTAATTAAGCCGGTTCTACTTCTGCTTCAGCAGCAACATTTTTCTCAGCTTGGTCTAGCGCAGCGCGGAAGTCATGCACACCCGCTGTGATGCCTTTTTCGTGACCGAAGATGTTAGTAGACGCAACCATCACATCGATATCTTCTTTCAGTAGGGCTTCTAGATTGTGGTTACGGATACCGCCATCAACACATAGCTCACAGTTAGGGTTACGCTCATTGATAAGCTGACGAGCTTCGCGAATCATTTCGATTGCTGACTCACGCCATAGCCACTCATCGTTGTTTACGCCGTGGATAACAATGTGCAGACGGTCAAGGTAGTAAATCGCTTCTTTAACGAAAGAAACTGGTGTGAAACAGCCAACCGTTAGACCAAACTTCATGTTGTAGTCACGGCAGTACTTCATCATGTACGCCAGTGGTGCGCCTAAGAAGTTTTCTGCAGGAAGAATCAGCATATCTGCGCCTGCCGCTGCGATTTTTTCCACAAACAAGCGGTCACAATCTTTGAAGTAAGCGTGCACTTCGATTGGCTTATCTGTGTATTGACGAATACCTTCAACAATTTGGTGGCCGCCCATTAGCTGCATGTTTTTTAGGTCATGCATATCTGCTGCATCACAGTGAATGTAGTCTGCGCCAGCATCTGAAACTTCTTTTACGATGTCAGCCATGTGACCGTAATCAACGTGCGCTAAACCTGCAGCAATTTTTACTTTTTTCATGAGATTTCCTTAGTAGCTAAATGAGTGTTGGCATGTGTGCTGACCTTCACGAACGATGAGTCGTAAATATTGGCCAATGCCGCAACCGTTGTTATCTGTGATAATGAGATTGGCTAGTCCGCGAAGTGCTGGACTAGCATTTGCCATCGCGACTGGTTCACCAACGGCTTTAAACAATGAGATGTCGTTGTCGCCGTCACCAAACGCGATGGTGAGATTTGGATTGAGGTTATGCTGAGCTAACCAAGTTGCAGCGGATTGACCTTTATTCACACCAAGACAAGTAATATCGAGCTTGTTTGGCGTAGAGAGATCCGCTTGCAGAATATCGGTTAATGAGTCACGAAGCTGGCACAGCGCCTGTTTGTCACGGCTCGATACCAACACCTTATATACATCTCCGCATACTTGTTGCAGCTCAGCCAGCGATGGCATGATTTCCATATGGCCATCAATACCCAATTGACTCATCTGACGCTCAAGTCCTTGAAAATGGCTTGAAGTCTGTGGCGCGTAAATGCCGTTTTGAGCATAAAGAGTAAAATCAAACTGGCCTAAGCTAAGCGTGTCTAATAACTGCTTCAGTTGGTGAGCATGAAACGCTTGAGCATTGCGGTAATCGTTACTCGCTGCATCGTATTGGTAAGCGCCATTGCAGCAAATCAATGGAGCAGTAATACCGAGTTGCTTGGCAAAAGGCAGCATCAATGGATGAGGTCGCCCACTTGCCAACGTCACTTGATAACCTTCATTTAGCGCTTGTTGAATAGCTTCAACATTGTTCACGCTAATCTGGTTGTGATCGTTTAGTAAGGTTCCATCTAAATCGATAATGATTGCTTGATACTTCACCTTGGCCTCCTTTGACTCTTCGTGACGCAAAATGACTATAAACCGTCAAAATCGGTCACGTAAAGTCAAATTTGACTTTTTATGGCGTTTTTATTGGTAAAGATCACAAAGTAACGTCAAAATAAGTTCACAAAACGTCATCTGCAAATTTAAATTGCTCAAAACGTCAAATTCGGTCAAAATAAACCAAAAATAAATTCAGGATGCAGTACAAGATGAATGAAGCTCAACGTCACCGACGCTTACTCGACTATTTAGATAGTCATACCTTTATTACCACTAACGACTATGTGTCGATGTTAGATATCTCTTTATCGACCGCTCGTCGAGATATCACCAAGCTTGCTGAAGATGGCAAGTTAAAGAAGATTAGAAATGGCGCCGAAACATTAAGCAGTGAAAGCAATCAGCAGCACCATACGCCATCAAGCTTTATTCCAAGTGAATATGATATTGAGAACCTTGATGCCAAGAAGCGTATTGCCAAAGCAGCGGTTGACCTGTGCGATGAACATGACAGCGTGATCGTCAGCGGCAGTAATACCACTTTCTTGATGGGGCAATACTTGGCAGGCCGAGATGTTCAGGTCGTGACTAACTTTATGCCGCTCGCACACAGCTTGATCACTCAAGATCATCAAAGCATCATCATATTAGGTGGCCAGTACTTACCTGAACGTCAAATCACCATCTCCCCTGATGAAGAAGCAACCGACGATCATAAAAGCCGTTTTGTGTTCTTTACCGGTACAGGCGTAACGCCAGCTGGTATCCATACCTCTGATCTACTGGTCTACATGGCAGAGAAAAAGCTACTCGAATATGGCGCAAAACTCATTGCGTTAGTTGATAGCAGCAAGATAGGTAAGCATGGCGGTAAATTATTGGCGACAGCAACACAGCTAGATACCTTAATTACCGACGCAGATGCCGATCCTGAGGTGCTTGAGGCTCTGAAAGCGTCTGGCGTCAATGTTGTCGTCGTCTAACCGGCCAATTTGACTCACGTTCCAATTAGCTAGGTAGAACACCCTGCCTAGCTATTCATTATTAGAACCATATAAACCTTCTTACTTAACCACTCTTGCACTCTCATTTTCTGATGCCACAATGTAAGGCAGATAAAGGAATGAATGAGAATAATATCAATGAGTTGGTTTAAAGCTTCCACCCTATCGGTTGCGTTAACAAGCGCAATATCCCCCTCAATTTACGCTGATATTGGCACTGCTCCCGTTGTCGGTGGACTGTTTAATTCCAGTGAAGTTCTGAAAAATCAGATCGTCTCATCACTGACCTATTCAACCACCTTCGCTCGCGACGTGACCTTGTTCACCATCGGTGGTATGACGCTTGAGACCTATTTATTGACGCTACCGCTCGACAGTAGCACTAAAGCTCGTGTAATGGGCCAGTTGGCGGACCCGAGCTACTCTATCCCTCTCGGCTATTTTTTGTATCAGTTTTACGATCGCTACACTGGCATTGAAAGCGGCGATAAATTTAAAGCTTACTTACAAACTGTCTATGATGATCAAGCACTTAAAGGCTTCGAGCATTCCCTATTCCAGCTAAATGAAAACCACCAGCCAGAAGAAAAGCAACACGCCAAAGATCAAGCACATCAAGAAGGTTTGAAGATCGACAATGAGTTTATGGCGGCCATGGTGACCGTTTATGACGCTTTGGTTCAGATTGGTGAATGGCAAGATATGGAGCATCTTCCTGAGCAATACACTTACCTTACCTCTTCTGAGCAAGACCTTGCGTTAGTGGCGAAGATCCAACCGATAGTCGTCAATATCCTTAGCCAAACAGCGTCAGGGATGGAAGAGGGAGAGATGAAACATGCCCTTCTTGCCATTGTCACAGATGGCGCGCCTGAACTAACCTCCAAACCAAACAATAAAGCACAAGCGCTGACCATTACGCTGATCGACTTTATTCGTTTGAACGTGCTTAAAGCATACCGCCAGTTCGTTTATCAAGATGAAAGGCAGCAGCGACTCAATGATTGGTTACAAACTGCTTTTGACGATCAGCCGTCTCAAGCCCTTGCGTTCCTTCAGTCACAACAAGAACGACGCTTTGCAGTTCAAATTACCGTCGACGGTCTACAACAAGGTCTAATAGAAGGTCTGGTTGATCCCGACAAGCCCTTTATCTCTCAAGCGTATCAACGTCATCAATCGCAGGCAGAGCTTGATTCTCCACTGGCACAATCGAGCCCAGAGCATCAACAGAATGTCCGCTTCATGCAGATCCTATCTGAGCAGCCGTATAAAGACCCTCACTATCTACCGTTTTTTAAACACCTATACGCCGAGCATAAAGACTCGATTGCACGAACGGGTATCTCATCGACACCAACCATCAGTGTGCGAAACCTACCGATTATCAAGACAGGAGCGAAGGTCGCCGGAGAAAAAGGCACAGGTATTCCTAACTTCCACTTTGTCGACCGTCATGAGGATAGAGCCTATTATTTCTTCGGCAATGATGCCTTACAGCTCGATCGTTTGATGCAAAAGAATCAAGTTCAAACCATGTTCGATCGTTTAGTGCATCTAAAAACACTCAACTGTAACGCTCAATATGACTGGAATGCTCACACCAGCTATGACGGTTTGGTCAATTTGGGCGCAGGCGAAACACTGCGAGATTTTGGTGAGAAACGTTGTTTGAAAGAGTTGGATGAGCGAGCAAAAGTGGAAGTCGTGTTGACCAAACAGCGTCAATCGCTAATCGACAACATTAAAGCTTACCAAGCAATCCCTACGTGGGACTTTTATACCAAGCTAACGCGTAAATGGAAGATTGAGCAAGACCTAGAAAGCTACAGTGAGCTTGATGGGCAAGGGATGCCAGATTACACCTTGGTTTATAACCCTTGGCCTGATCACTTTGCCCACTTTGTCGGGCCATTTAGTGATGAGGTCATCATGCCGACAGGTGAACTCAACCGACTTGATTACTGGATCAGCCGCATTGAGCAAAGTTACAAAGATGCAGGTATCTACGCTCAAACCTTATGGGGTATGGCAGGCGACCACGGTTTAGCGCCGGTCTATTACACATTAAACCCTGAAAAAGCCATTTTTGAACCACTAGAAGAAAAGTTAGGTTACCCGCTAGTCATCAAGAAAATCTCTTCAGACGAGGGCGAAGGACCAAAGATCACCAACGCGCTCAACTACCCAAGTAACCAAGGTACCGATGTCGTTGTTGCCTCCACTGCGGGCGGTAACTTTATGCTCGACTTCTTCAACTCTAAATCAGGTTGGAAGACACAACCAATCTATAGCGAGCTAGTGAAGTGGCAACCTGTTAATGCCCCTAATGGAGAGAGTGTCGATATTATCTCGGAATCTCTCAACTACTTAGGGGATAGCTTAGATTACATGGTGGTGCGCAACGATGCCTGCGATGACAATCATTGCCAGACTCGTATCATCGCTAACCGCGAGAACAGCAGACATGATGAACTCATCATCAGACACGATGATCGCTACTTCTATGGCAATGTAGGTAAGGACACTTCCAAGGTAACATTGCTAGAAGCAAAATCGCTCAATCCTTATCTGCCTAAACCAGATCAGAAACAGCTGGATAGCTTTGCTCACTTGGTTGAAAAATGCATTAACAGAGCAGTAATCGACAGCCCTAACACATGGTGTGACGCTCAAGAGTGGCGCGACCTAACCCGCTTTACACCACGACCTGACTCCGTAGTCCAACTTGCGCAGCTCTATGCTGAAGAAAGAGCTGGAACAATAAACCTATTCCCACGAGAAGGCATCGGCTACAACACTAAAGTTCCAGGCCGCCATGCAGGTGAAAGCTATTTAGAAAAAGATGCCTTTATCGGATTCTGGGGAACACCGATTGGTGATAGCCCAACACCACTGACCTCAGAAGCTAACGGCTCACTCGCACCAACCTTGTATGAATACCTAACTGGTGACAAGGTTACCGCAGGTGAAAACGGCTGGGGCTACCCCTCTTTGCTCGAGAAGCTTGATATTCAAGCTAAGTAGACCGATTCGAAAAAAGCGCCATTGCGGCGCTTTTTTTATGTTCGCTACTTAACGTAGCCTAGAGTCATATTCGCTGACCGCTTGTTCAAGCTGATTAAGATCCGATTGAGATAAATGCTTTCTCAGAGCGTTAAATTTCTCTTCAGGCCAGTCATACACTTTCATCGCCAATAACTTTTCTACCTGATCAACTTCAAAACGAAGTTTGATGAACTTTGCCGGATTTCCACCAACAATAGTATAAGGTTCAACATCTTTCGTAACGACACTATTTGCCGCGATTACCGCACCTTCACCGATAGTAATGCCGGGCATGATCATCGCACGCATTCCTATCCATGCCCCATCATGAATTACTGTGTCACCTTTACCTTGATAGGAGCGCTCCACATCATCTAAAAAAGGATATAGACAAAACCAATCCGTTCTATGGTTATGATTGCCGCCCATTAAGATGACAGCTTCTGCGGCAATACAGACGTAATCGCCGATATAAAGCTGATCAACTTCCCAACGCGACTCCCACTGGCGACTGACTTCGTCACCATGCAGGTAGCGGACCACTGATTGTTCAAAACCATTGTCCCAGCAATCACTGTAGTAGCTGTGCTGACCTTTAATATGAATGTTTTTATTGCTGACAACTTGATGCAGCAGTTGAAATTTAGACCAATGTTTTTGTGTCATGACAAACTCCGATAATAAATAGTTTTGCCACGGAACGATTTCGTGGCGTTGTTTAGACGTTCAAATTAAACAACGCTCACTGGACTCTTGGCTGCTTTAATAGCGCTATGATTTTCATTGTAGGCTCCTAATACTGCGCATAGAGTAAGCAGCAGTGCGTTTTTTGTGTCAGTATTGTGTTAGTCCATTTATAAAAGCGATTCTATAAGGAAAATCTATGTCTCTTCGCTTACTGCTTAGCACCTTACTTATTGCTCCTAGCTTGGCATTAGCCTCAGACAATATTCAAATCCGTTACCTTGAACCGAGTGATAAAGTCGAAACCCAAGCCCAACAAGCCATCAAGCAAAGTGGCGTCAATGAAACTGTGGTGGATTTGTCCGACAGCTTATTTCCATTTGAGAAAACACTGACTATTGAATATGGCAGTGAAGATGGGCCGCTTTACGATCCTGAGAAGCATGTCGTTCAAATGCCATATTCATTCTATGACGAAGCACTGAACTACTTCACAAAGAACGAGTACCAAGAAAAGTATGGCAAACCAGCTCAGTCCGGAGCGATTGATACTGTCCTGCACACGCTATTACATGAAGCTGGGCACGCCTTCATTGCCGACCAAAACATACCGATATTAGGCAAAGAAGAAGACGCGGTTGATAATTTTGCAGCGGTATTAATGATTGAGTATGTAGAAAACGGTGACGATGCAACGATAAGCGCTGCGGACATGTTTGCCTTTGAGTCTGATGATAGACCCGATTACTATGATTTTGGTGAGTATATTGATGAGCATAGCTTTGACTTGCAACGTTACTTCTCGACTCTTTGTTTAGTCTACGGCAGTAACCCAGAGCAACATGCAAACTTACTTGATGAGGTAGAAAATGACTACCTGGCTGAGCGTAAGGACTTTTGTGTCTTTCAATATCAAGCAATTTCACAAAACTGGCATAGTTACTTATCCAAGTCCAAAGTTGATCAGTAAGTTACCTTCCTTCGTAACAACAGCTGAGAGGTAACCATGACAATACTCACTATTTTCTACGACGGCTTCTGTCCACTTTGCGTTAAAGAAATGGAGAAGCTTAAACAATTCGATAAAAATGAAGCTATTCAGCTTATCGACATCCACACATCCGCTTTCGAGCCATACACCAGTATCGACGCAGAGCAAGCATCAACCATTTTGCATGCCATTGATGAGCAACATAAGTTGTTGTTGGGGCTAGATGCCGTACACCAAGCTTGGGCTCTGGTTGGTAAAGGTTGGCTTTATGCGCCACTCAGATGGCCAGTCATAAAACCCATAGCCGATCGCGCCTACCTACATTTCGCAAAAAACCGCTACCGCTGGTCTAAAATACTCACCGGGAAAAGCCGTTGTCAAAGTCACTCTTGCCGCTAAGTTATTGTACTAATGTCTAATAATTAAGATTTATAAATCTATCGAGATTCACAGTCCTGTCTCAATTAATTGGCTAATCTTATAAAGTAAACTTTGGAACTATAAAAATCATAATCCGATAACTAGACTCAGTCCTCTAGCCTGATTTGCTATTCTCGCTCTAGGCACTGCAGTCTCAATTACAAAGACAGGATGTTTGTATGAGTCTCACTATTCGCAGTCGCCTTTATATTTTGGCACTAGTACCGCTGCTGGTCATTGCTCTGGGTATGCTTAGCTTTACCTACATGAAAACGATTGAGCTGAACGAACAGCAGATTGAAGTCACCCGTACCAATATGATGAACATGAAGAAGGCAGAGTTAACAAACTACCTTCAATTGGCTAGGTCGGCGATCAAGCCATTTCTCGACCGTGGAGCGACCCTTGAGGAAGCTTACCCTACATTAATGTCGTTAGAATATGGTGAAAGTGGCTATGTCTTTGGTTATGACTCTAAAGGTATCCGTAGAGTTCAAGGCCAAAGCGAGAAAGGGATTGGAGATAACTATTGGAATCTGCAAGACAAACAAGGTAACTACCTTATCCAAGACCTGATCCGCAATGCTAAAACAGGTGAGTTTACCACTTACTACTTCCCAAAACCGGGAGGAAGCGTCGCCCTACCTAAACTCAGCTACTCGATTTTTATCCCTGAATGGGATTTGATGCTAGGTACCGGTTTCTACACTGATGATATTGATGCCATTGTCACCGAGATGGAAAACGCGACCACCAGCGCATTGCAAACCACGCTCTCAGCAATCATCATTTTCTGTTTGATCATCGCCGCTATAGTGGCTGTGTTTGCTGTTGCAGTAAACCGCACCATTATGAAGCCGCTTGAGCTGTTCGATGAATCTATCAGTTCATTTGCCAGTGGTGATGCCGATTTGACTGCGAGAATGGAAGACTTTAAAGCGCCAGAATTCTCACGATTAAGCAAAAACTTCAACGCCTTTGTTGCCAGCTTACAAGGCATCATCCGCAATGTGACTGATGTCGGCCAACAGGTGGTGGATGAAACTAATAACATGTCATCACGTGCCACTAAGGTTGATGAACTTGCATCGGGTCAACGTGAAGAAACCGAGCAAGTCGCGACAGCAATGACTGAGATGACCACCACAGCGAGTGAAATCTCAAATAACGCTAGCCAAGCGGCCAACTCAGCGAAGGAAGCAGACGACAACGCGAAAGAAGCCCAAGATATTGTCAATTCTTCGGTTCAGTCAGTGGAAGCGTTGGCGGAAGAGGTTTCGAAAGCGAATGGCGTGGTTTCTCGCCTTGAAGGTGACGTGCAAAATATCTCCTCGTCACTAGCCGTGATACAAGACATCGCTGAGCAGACCAACCTACTAGCACTCAACGCAGCGATTGAGGCAGCCCGTGCGGGTGAACAAGGCCGGGGCTTTGCGGTAGTTGCTGATGAAGTCCGTAAACTTGCGAGTCGTACCCAAGACAGCACAGGTGAAATTCACCAGATGATTGAACAGCTCAAGGCTGCGTCGGATGATGCAGTAAAAGCGATGGAGTCGAGTCAAAAACGTGGTGCAAGCACCGTTGAAGAAGCGAAGGCCGCCGCGCAAGCACTGGTTCAGATCCAAGAATCTATCGGTACCATTATGGATATGAACTCTCTGATCGCGACCGCAACCGAAGAACAAAGCCTAGTCGGACAGGAGATCTCACAACGCATTGTGGTGATTTCCGACCAAAGCTATCAGTCCGCAGAGCTTGCTAATGAAAACCGTACAGGTAGCCAAGCCCTCAACGGGCGCGCTAATGAGTTGTACGAACTGGTTGATCGCTTCACGGTATAACCTTTCACCCTTTACTAAGCCGCCAACCACTGGCGGCTTTTTTGTTTCGAGACCTAAAATGTTATCGATTTGTTTCATCCAACTTCCCATGGGGTGTGCGTACAAAGTCGCAAAAGGCGCTCGGTGCTAGCCACATGTATACAAAGTGAAGTATGATTGTTTTATTAGGGAAATAAATGGTTTGAGAGTGAACGCCGCCTATGGCAAATCTAAAAAATTCTGTGGCTAAAAACGTAAAGACTAAAGTCGCCGGTCAAACACAAGATGACGTTGTCTACTGCCACATCTTCGATGCAATTCTTGAACAACGTCTACCACCAGCAACAAAGCTCAATGAAGAAGCCCTAGCTGAAATATTCAATGTCAGCCGTACGATTATTCGACGTGCGCTACTGCGTCTTTCGATGGAGCAGGTCGTGAGTATTCGCCCTAATAGAGGCGCAATGGTCGCAGCCCCTACGAAAGAAGATGCTAAGCAAATTATTAAAGCACGTGAAGTGATGGAGCTTGCTATCACCGAGCTTGCTGTTGAGCATGCAACGCCCGCTAAAATTGAAGAGTGCCGTCGCTTGGTAGAGAAAGAGAATCAAGCGTTCGACAATGATGATTATGGTAAAGGATTGCGACTGTCCGGTGAGTTCCACATTAAACTCGCCGAGATGGCCAACAATGCTCCTTTGCTGGCATTCCAGCGTAGCTTGGTATCTCAAACCTCACTTTTGATTGCCCAGTACGAAACTGGAAATCACGCCAACTGTTCTCTTGATGAACACTCCAACCTACTTGATGCGATTGAGTCAGGAGAGACGACACGCGCAGTCGATATGATGCAAGAGCACCTCAACCATATTCGCTCTAAGCTAAACCTAGACAGTAATGCCGCATCTAACGACCTCCATGTCGTATTTTCAGATGTTCTTAATAACCGATAGCTTTTAACCATTCGCAAAATTCCAAGCCCAGTACTCTGCTGGGCTTTTTTCTGTCTCCCACGCAAATTGTACACAAAATAAAATGCAATATTAAAAATCTTTACGTAGAGATTTTTAACTCAAAGATTACATCAATCCAAATAAATACAATAACTTACAAATACAACCAACTAATCTCAACCTCTAAACCACTCTTTTTGATGTTGCATTTTTGTGAAAATAAAGTTGACCTTAAGGTCAAATTAGCCAATTATTGACCTGAAGGTCAGAAAAACCAAATCGGAACAATAGTGTCAATGCACAAGGAGGTCTCTTGATTACTTTCCTACTCAATCAAGAACTCAGACAAGAGAGTGAACTGTCGCCAAATATGACAGTACTTCAATACCTGAGAACACAAGTACAAAAAACAGGAACAAAAGAAGGCTGCGGCTCAGGTGACTGTGGTGCCTGTACCGTGGTACTTGGTGAGGTGAGCGACGGAAAGCTTCAATACCGCTCCGTAAACTCTTGTTTGACGTTCGTCTCTAGCCTTCACGGCAAGCAACTTATTACTGTTGAAGATCTACAAAATAAAGACAAGCTGCACCCTACCCAGCAAGCAATGGTTGATTTCCACGGTTCACAATGTGGCTACTGTACCCCTGGCTTCATTATGTCGATGTTCGCCCTAAGCAAGAACAAACCAGCAGCCAATAAAGAAGATGTAATGGAATCACTGGCAGGTAATTTATGTCGCTGCACTGGATACCGTCCGATTGTAGATGCAGCTTTATCTCTTGCCTCAGACGAGCCATTAATGGATCAGTTCGTTGAATTAGAGAAAGAGACCATAGCGCGCCTACAATCATTGCAGGAACAGCCAGCAAGCCTGAGTCATGGCAACTTAACCGCGTACCTTCCTCGTAGCGTGAATGAACTAGCAGAAATCTACTCAGCTAACCCTAACGCTAAGTTGGTCGCTGGCGGTACTGATTTAGCACTGGAAGTGACTCAGTTCCATCGCGAGATCGAAACGCTTATTAACGTGAACCTTGTTGAAGACATGAAAGTGTGTGAAGAGAGTGAAGATGCACTCCACATTGGTGCCAACGTGGCCATCAGTGACGCATACAAGTTACTAACAACTCACTATGCTGACTTTGGTGAACTGCTGCATCGCTTTGCCTCATTGCAGGTACGTAACCAAGGTACGCTTGGCGGCAATATTGGTAACGCCTCGCCAATTGGTGATGCGCCACCACTACTGATTGCCCTTAATGCACAAGTGAAATTGCGCCGTGGCAAGCAATCACGCGTAATGCCAATCGAAGATTATTTCATTAGCTACAAAGTCACTGCTCAGCAAGAGAGTGAATTTATCGAGCAAGTGATCATCCCGAAACCGAAAGCCAGCGAGACGTTCCGCGCATACAAACTTTCTAAACGTCTAGACGACGACATCTCTGCGGTTTGTGGCGCGTTCAATATCCAAATTGAAGACAACAAAGTGGTAAATGCGCGCATTGCCTTCGGTGGCATGGCAGCAACACCAAAACGCGCGACACGCTGTGAGAATGCACTGCTAGGCAAAGAGTGGAATCAAGCCAATATCGATGAAGCGATGAAAGAGATCCACAATGACTTTGAGCCATTGTCCGATTTCCGTGCCAGCAAAGAGTACCGTTCGATGACGGCAGCCAACATGCTACGTCGTTTCTACATCGAGCAGAACCATCACAACAACCAGATTGAAACAAGGGTAACGTCTTATGTCTAACGCACACCACCCGACTCTCTCTCATGATGAGATGGTCGCCATCGTAAAGCAGGATCTTAAAACTGGCGTTGGTAAAAGCGTAAAACACGACAGCGCCCCAAAACAGGTTACCGGTGAAGCGGTCTACATTGACGACCGTTTAGAGTTCCCAAATCAGCTCCATGTCTATGCACGAACCAGCACTCATGCCCATGCGAAAATCACCAAGCTAGACGTCTCACCATGTTATGAATTTGAAGGCGTTGCGATTGCCATTACCCACGAAGACATTCCAGGTCAACTGGACATTGGTGCGGTTTTCCCGGGTGATCCCCTGCTTGCTGACGGTCTTGTACAATACTACGGCCAACCAATTATTGCCGTTGCTGCTAACGATATGGAAACGGCACGTAAAGCCGCACAAGCTGCCATCGTCGAATACGAAGCGCTACCACCAGTACTGGATGTCAAAGAAGCACTGGAAAAAGAGCTGTTCGTAACAGAAAGCCACCAGCAAAAACGTGGTGACTCAGCATCAGCGATTGCCAATGCCAAACACGTGATTGAGGGCGATATCGATATCGGCGGTCAAGAACACTTCTACCTTGAAACTCAGGTGAGTAGCGTGATGCCAACCGAAGATGGCGGCATGATCGTTTACACCTCTACCCAGAACCCGACTGAAGTGCAAAAGCTGGTTGCCGAAGTGCTTGGTGTACCAATGCACAAAGTGGTGATTGATATGCGCCGCATGGGTGGTGGTTTTGGTGGTAAAGAGACCCAAGCTGCAGCACCTGCGTGTATGGCAGCCGTGATTGCTCATCTAACTAAGCGTCCAACTAAAATGCGCCTACCACGTGCAGAAGACATGACCATGACGGGTAAACGCCACCCATTCTACAACCAATACAAAATTGGTTTTGATGATAATGGCGTGATTCAAGGCTCTGAAATTATCGTGTCAGGTAACTGTGGTTACTCACCGGATTTATCGAGCTCGATTGTTGACCGTGCGATGTTCCACTCAGACAACGCTTACTATCTAGGTGATGCGACAGTCACTGGTCACCGCTGTAAGACCAACACGGCATCGAATACCGCTTATCGTGGTTTTGGTGGCCCGCAAGGCATGATGACTATCGAGCACATCATGGACGAAATTGCGCTCTATCTAGGCAAAGATCCACTCGAAGTCCGTAAAGCGAATTACTACGGTGGTGAAGGACGTAATGTCACTCACTACTACCAAACGGTTGAAGATAACTTCTTACCAGAGATCACCGAACAACTTGAGCAAAGCAGTGACTACCACGCACGTCGTAAAGCGATTGCTGAGTTCAACAAGCAAAGCCCAATCTTGAAAAAAGGCTTAGCGATTACTCCGGTGAAATTTGGTATTTCATTCACGGCGACTTTCCTAAACCAAGCAGGTGCTCTAGTACACATCTACACCGATGGCAGTATTCATTTGAATCACGGTGGTACTGAAATGGGACAAGGCTTGAATATCAAAGTGGCACAAATCGTTGCACAGGAGTTCCAAGTTGATGTTGAACGTATCCAAATCACCGCTACCAATACCGACAAAGTACCGAACACATCGCCAACCGCAGCCTCATCGGGCGCCGACCTCAACGGTAAAGCAGCCCAAAACGCCGCACTGACGATCAAACAACGTCTGATTGACTTCGCCTCTAGCCACTTCAAAGTGTCACCTGAAGAAGTGGTGTTCAAAAATGGCATGATCGTCATCCGTGATGAGATCATGACCTTTGAATCCTTTGTTCAGCTTGCGTACTTCAACCAAGTATCGCTATCAAGCACAGGCTTCTACCGTACACCGAAGATCTACTATGATCATGAGAAAGCACGTGGCCGTCCATTCTACTACTACGCCTACGGTGCCTCTTGTTCAGAAGTTGTGCTTGATACGTTAACCGGCGAATACAAGATCCTTCGTGCAGACATTCTTCACGATGTAGGCGCATCGCTTAACCCAGCGATCGATATTGGTCAGATTGAAGGCGGCTTCTTGCAAGGTGTCGGCTGGCTAACAACAGAAGAGCTGGTTTGGAACGAGCAAGGCCGCTTGATGACCAACGGCCCAGCAAGTTACAAGATCCCAGCGATTGCGGATATGCCGATTGAGTTCCATACCCACCTTCTGGAAAACAGAGCCAACCCAGAAGACACGGTGTTCAACTCGAAAGCGGTGGGTGAACCGCCGTTTATGCTTGGGATGTCAGTGTGGAGCGCTCTAAGAGATGCGATTGCTTCTGTTGCAGTAGATGGTGCAATTCCAAAACTGGATACACCAGCAACACCAGAGCGTGTTCTGATGGCGATTGCTAAAGTGAGCCAGCCTCAGACAGCGCCAGAGAAAGCGGAAAAGCCTACCATAGACTGACGAAGGAAGGAGTAGGGAATCTCTGAACACAGTCGTATTAGTAAAGAGATCCCCAACTCGCTCTTGAGGATGACAATAAATAAAATCCTCAGTCTTGAGGATAGCCGTGAATAACAAGTCCTCGTTGTCGAGGATGACGACAGGATAAATAGTTCAAGGAGAGACGTATGTTTAAGGACAATTGGATTCATGAACTGGCACAACTAGAAAAAAACAGCGAACCGTGTGTGATGGTGACGGTATTGGAAGACCGTGGCTCTGTGCCAAGGGATGCCGGAACCAAAATGCTCGTGACCCGTGATCGCTTGATTGCCACTATTGGTGGTGGTCATCTAGAGCACGTAGCAACCAAAATGGCGCGTGAAATGCTGATCGCGGGTGAACGCTCACTCAAAGTAGAACGCTTTAATCTTGGTGCTCGTTTGGGGCAGTGTTGCGGCGGAATGGCAACACTGAGCTTTGAACCGATTGGCACCGCGCAAAAGCATCTAGTTGTGTTCGGTGCTGGTCATGTTGCCAAAGCCCTTTTACATATCGTCTCCACCCTTCCTTTCCGAGTCACTTGGATTGATGAGCGTGATGACGTTTTCCCGGGAGAACTGCCACACAATGTGACTAAGTTAGTGACCGATGATCCAGTCGGCGAAGTTCGAGACCTGCCACCAAACAGTTACTACTTGGTGATGACTCATAACCACCAGCTCGACTTTGATTTGGCTCGCGCCATCATCGACCGTGATGACAGTGTCTATTTCGGCATGATTGGCTCACTAACAAAACGCAAAAAGTTCGACATGCGTTTGGCGCAGCGTGGTTACACCGATGCACAAATCGACACCATGATTTGCCCGATTGGTGTCAGCATGGTGAATGGAAAACACCCAGCAGAGATAGCTGTCTCGGTTGCAGGTGAACTTATCGCACACTATCAGGGCATTCCACTTGAACAAAAACGCCCTACGGCACACAGTAAAAGTAATCAACAGAGCGATTCCCGACAGGAAGAGAAAATCGCCTAACTCGATTGCAAGGTAATCGGGTTTTAAAAGGAAGTAACAATGACAACGCAACGTAACGCTTATCGTGCAGCCATTTTGCACAGCATCGCTGACCCAAAAGATGTCGGACTAGACAACTCTTATCAATTTTTTGATGACGGTATCATCGTCGTTGAAGATGGTCATATTGTCGATATCGGTGAGACAGAAGAAGTCCTTGCTCGCCAACCCAAAGACATCAGCATTACCGAATATGAAGATAAGCTGATTACCTCAGGCTTTATCGATACCCATATTCACTACCCTCAAACCGGCATGATCGCCTCTTACGGTGAGCAGCTGCTCGACTGGCTAGAAAACTATACTTTCCCTGAAGAGCGTCGCTTTAAGAACCCAGTCTACGCCCATAAAGTCGCTAAACTGTTCTTTGACGAACTAGCAAGCAACGGCACCACAACCGCACTAGTTTTTGGTACCGTACATAAAGAGTCGGTCGATGTGTTCTTCGAAGAGGCGCAAAAACGTAAACTGCGCATGATCGCGGGTAAGGTATTAATGGATCGCAATGCGCCAGACTACCTAACCGATACGCCAGAGTCAGGCTACGAAGCATCAAAAGAGCTGATCGAGAAATGGCACAACACAGATCGACTATTATACGCCGTGACACCTCGCTTCGCGCCAACCAGTACCCCAGAGCAGCTCGCCACAGTGGGTAAACTGCTTGAAGAGTACCCAGATGTTTACATGCACACTCACCTTTCTGAAAACAAGAAAGAGATTGAGTGGGTATTGGATTTGTTCCCTGAACGTGATTCGTATCTTGATGTGTATGACCACTACGGTTTACTGCATAAGCGTTCTGTCTTTGCACATGGTATTCACTTGTCAGATTGTGAGTGTAAGCGCTTGGCCGATACCGAATCAGCTATCGCTTTCTGCCCAACTTCGAACCTATTCTTAGGCTCTGGTCTATTTAAGCTGCCCAAGCTTGAAGAACACGGCGTAAGAGTCGGCATGGGTACCGATGTCGGTGCAGGCACCAGTTTCTCAATTCTACAAACCATGAGCGAAGCGTACAAAATTATGCAGCTTCAACAAGAGAAACTTCACCCGCTCAAATCGCTGTTCTTAGCAACCTTAGGCGGCGCTCGTTCGCTTCATCTTGAAGATAAGATTGGTAACTTAGAAGTAGGCAAAGAAGCGGACTTTGTGGTGCTGGATCTACACGCGACTCAGTTGATGCGCTTTAGAATGCATCAAGCGACAACTCTAGAAGAGAAACTGTTTGTATTGATGAGCTTAGGCGATGACCGCACTGTGTGTGAGACCTTCATCTATGGTGAGAAAGCCTACGATGCACAAGGAAACATCGACGTAAAAAAGTTCGCTAGTTAAGCCCATATTCCCTTCCTAGGAATACGGTTCTGATTGCGTAACTTCATCAGAACGCAAAAGGGTCTAGTCTCCTCCGGCTAGACCTTTTTCTATCTATCGCCCCAGACACTTTTATGAAGCCCCACTTAACACCTGATTAAGCGATTGTGAATTCCGGCAAACAAAAACTATTTGTAAAGTCTTAGTGAGTCTTAATTCTACATGGACGTAGAGCCACCATTTAACGAGATTACAAATGTTTATACCCAGGTCTATCTTTGTTCTAACGTCCCTTTCTGTTACAGCAGTATCGTTCGCTCAAGAGTCTGAAGTTCAAGATATGTCAGACCCTCTTGCGGTCTACACACAGGCAGGCTTTGGCTACACCAACAAAGGACTTAACGTCAAAGTCGGTCAAACCTATGATACGGGTAATGATGTCACGATGGGGATGAATGTGTTCGAAATCAAAGGCATCGCAGGCGATGCTCTAGGATGGAGCAATCGAAGCAACGATGACAGTATTGATTCGATTCGATTTAGAAATTTCGGCGTTGATCTAACCAATGGACGAGGCTCTCAAGTTGACGTAAATTGGAACTTTGATAGTAACCAAGGCTCAGCATCTTATAGCTTCATCCAAGCGCTACCGCAGATGGGTATGTTCAACTTCTACCCGCTAGCTGGCTTAGGTATTGCCGCAGGAGAGGAGTTGGAGGGGACGACTGGTGGAGACTCAGACGCTAGCCAAGTTCGAGACCGTTACAACCTACACGGTACTTTCTACGTGGCTGGTATGTACGCAAAGATGCAAATTACAGACAAAATTTGGCTCAATTATAACCCAATGTACATGGGCACAATTTCCGGCTCATCTGCTTACAAAGAGCAAGGTTTTCAACAAGATGACTCCATCATGACTCATGAGTTTTCGTTAGGTTACCAAATAGTTCCAAGAGCGAATGTCCGCTACTATGCCAACTGGAGTGAAAACACCCACTACGCAGATGGCGATCATCGTATTGAGTTCAATTACCAATTTTGATTAATAGAATGAGAGTTGGCTTGTGATGTACCGAGCCAACTCTTACGTATTGACGAATGGTTTAATCATCTCATATAGCCACAAGTGTTTTTTACTCTTTCTGTTCTTCTTGTGGATATAGGCACATAAACGCAACGTGGTAAGTTCTTCAAAATTCGTAACTTTTATCGCTCTGAGCCCTTCCCCACAATGCTGTACAAAGTTTTCTAGAGCCGGAGCAATCAAGTCCGTCTTCAACACAATTTCACGAATACTGATTGCTGATGTACTTCTATGGACAACATTAATGTCTAACCCTTTTTTGGCTACCATTTGCTCAATAAGGGAAGTATGGAAAGTATTAAAAAACGGCATTTCTATCAGGGCAAAATCGTATTCTAATAGCTCCTCAATCGTCGCCGTTTCCTTTTTAAAGGGATGATCTTCTCTCACTACCGCAACGAAGCTCACATCTCCCAGAGGAAGCTCGTAGATGTCTTTTGTCGTACTAGAAAACTGAAACTGGACAGCAATATCAACTTGATCGGTTTTCATCATTGCTGGTGTTTCGGTGGTCATATTGTGAGAAGCAAAAGTAACGTTAGGGCATAACACTGAGATTTGCTCAAACATCATCGGCGATAACCAAGGAATGATCTGTTGCCCCATATCAACCGTGATGGTGCCATCAAGCTCGCTAGGCTCAAATTCACCATGAGTATTCACCGCATCGGACAAATGAGTTAACGCTGGAGACAAGGCCGAAAAAAGACTGTCTGCGAACGGAGTCGTATCAAACCCCTTTGGAGTTTTAACAAACAACTCATCCTCAAAGTGGTCACGTAACTTATTAATATTTTGGCTAACAGCAGGAGGTGAAATAAATAGCAACTCAGAAGACTTCTTTAGATTACGTTGTTGATAAACAACAGAGAATAACTTGAGTAGGTTGAGATCAAGGTTCTTAAACTTATCGTTGCTCATCGCTGTCCCTTTATAAGTTGTATTAAGTTCAGCTTAACAGCAAGGTAACTAAATTCAACTATTCGAATCTCAATTAGCTCTTTATCATCACAGACATAGGTAATGGAATACGAATCAGCAAGCAGTTAACGCACTGATTCGGCAAAGTTTTAGAAGGACGATAATTAAACCTTCGAATAAGCGAGTCAAACATGAAAAAAACGATTCTATCTTTATCTCTAATCAGTGCATTTAGCTGTGTGGCTGCTCCTGTGACAATGGACAACTACGTTGTTGCCGAATCTGATTGGTACTTTACTGGCGTACAAGAAAAAGTCGGCGTGAACACATGGATGCATGATGACCCCGTGAGCATTGATAACCAACAAGTGATCCGTTCTAACCGTGATGTTGTCTACTCCATTGCTATCGTTGATGTCAGTAAAGGAGCTACATTCACAGTACCCCAATCTGACGAATTTCAGATTATCCACATCATTGACGAACACCACCTATTCCACCAAGTTGTGAAAAATGGTGAAACCCTAAAAGTGACAGCAGATGACATTCAAGGTGAATATGTTTACCTACTGGCAAGAACACGCGATAACGGTGACTACGCCGACACAAAACATCGCCAAAGTCAGTTGAAGTTTGAAGCGAACGCCGCAAGGCCCTATCCAGCTAAAGGCTTTGATGCCGATGAAGTGATTGCTTTCCGCGATGAGTTAGTTCGTCAGGTCAATGCCGGAGAGCAACCAATTGCTGGGCACAACGCTTTCGGAAAAACACTAAAAGACGTGGATCCGCATAACTACCTATATGCGGCAGCTTATGGATGGGGTGGACTACCTATGGATACTGCTCAATATGTTCCTCTGCAAGTCACTTCAGACAAATGCCAAACATGGACCATTGAGAAGCCGTCTCTAGATTGGAAGAATAACGGGTATCTATCTGCCACTTTCTATGGAGCTGATGGCTGGATCCATGAAAATGATTTTTATATTCCGCACAGTGAGATGAAAGATAATGGCAATTCTTTCTCATTCACGACCAACTGCGAGCTGGGTACAGGTAATGCAACGGTAGAAAAAAGTGGCAACTTCTTAGTTAGAATGTATCTACCTCTTGATGCTGCACTCGTCAAAGAACAAGCAGACAACATGTACAAAGTAACAGGTAAGTCATAGCAATTTTAAATCGGTAAACTTACCTCAAAAGTAAAGAGGCTGACCATGTGTCAGCCTTTTTGTATTTATCGTTCTTATAACAGTAATAAGGAGCCGACCATATAGACCGGTTTTTACCACGTTCTACAAACAGACCTCGTTAAGCTCTACTTAATATCCACTTTAACAATGCCTAATATTCAGAAATTAAAGAAGCTATTAATATTCACACATCGCTTCCAAGGATGGTCCGAAATAAATATTAACTCTAAATTAGACATACCGGACTTAATTACATGAACATGAATAAAACTATTTTAGCCGCTTTGATTTCAACAGCATTTTCAAGCAACGTTCTTGCACAAAAAGTAGATATTGAACAGGCAAACTTAGCGACAGAACAAACCATTCAATCTCAAATGGAATCCATTGATACAGCAACGATGGCTAAGCTTAATGCACAAAATAGCAAGATCGCAGAGCTTGACGGCACAGTGTATCAACAAGATAAGTCAGGCATGTGGAAAGCAATTGGTGGTGGTGCTCTAGGTCTTACGGCTGCACTATTTAGTGGTTCTTCAAATGGTGGAAACTCACATACCCCAGACAATGACTTTCCAATTGTAGACAATGATACTCCAGGCTTACCAGGTGTAGATAATGATATTCCTCGTGATATCAATCTAATTACGCACGGTGATACTGCATACATGTACGTTAACGGTGAAGCAGTTCGCACTGCAACTCTCGATGTAACCTCAGAAGGCAACTACTCGATCACTGGCTCGGAAGGCGCTACGTTCCATGTAACCGGTAACGATGTGTTGGTAACAATGGTCAACGGTGAGAACGTTAAACTTCATAACGTGAGCCGTACCGATGACCGTAATATCTCGTTCTCTGTCGAAGGTGAAAACTATAATCTGCACCGTACTTACAATGGTGAAGTTTGGGTTCAGAAAGAGCAAGGTAACGGTACTGGAAACTGGGCAACGGTAAAGACTGGCGCAGATGTACTGGCTAACATCCAAGAACGCCAACTGCTCAATGCGATTGATAAGACACTACCCGATGTGGATAACAAACCAATCACACCTGACATCAATGGTGGAGAAGGTGCGCAAGAGCTAAAAATCGTCGATGGGGGCATTTTCTTAGGTGGCGAAAAAATTGGTTTTATCGCATCTGACGGCAATGTGAACCTGTATGAGAAAGGTAAAGTTGGTTCGGTAACAGCTACATCTGGTGGAGGAAATATTTCTCAAATTACACTAAACGGTGGTCAAACGATTGATATCGCGAGAAATCAAGGTAATGCTATGAAAACCACCATTAGCGCAAATAATGGATCCAAGATTGTGATTGATCATTCAGATGGATCTATTACTACTGTTAAGCCTCGTCCTGAGGTTGATAAACCAGAATTTGAATTACCTAGTTTCGAGCGTGTGAGCGTAGGTGAAATAGAAGTAGATAAAGATAACCAAGCTATCAAAGTTAATGGTGAATGGTTTTACGCAACTGTAGGTGATGAGCTCGTAACTATCGATGGCAAACGTATTTTGTTAAGTAAAGATGAATACAACAATATTACCTTACACAGCGCGCAAGGCGATCTTTTAGCGACTGTACATGCTGCAAAAATTGTCGGAGGAAAGGTTCGTCTAGTTGAACATGCTGATAGCTCTAGAACATATATTGGCGAGCAAGGCCGAACGATTACTATCGATGCCAATAAAAAGAAAGCCTTACAAGCAAAAGCAAGCAAGATTAAAGCTAAGGTTAAACTATCAAAATAGATTGGGCTAACTAGTTCATGTAGGACAATGGATTGTCCACCCTTCATAAAGCCTATTAAGTCACTCTTAATAGGCTTTTTCAATTAACTCAATATTCTAATTACTCTCTAATTCATATCATCTTCATCAATAAACAACAGCTCTCATGGATAGAGATCTAGATACGGTTTCAACATGAATAAAATACACACTCTCGCACTACTTTGTTTCCCTCTTACTGCACATGCTGATTGGCAAGATGTCGTTGATTACGTCGGTGATACGTTTAGAGTTTCTATAAGTAAAGAAAACTACCTTGAGCAAAACAATGATAACGAGCTGACCTACACACTCTATGGTTCGCATAACTTCAACGAGACTTGGCGTGTCTTCGGGCAATACGATAGCGATCATTTTGGAGAACTAGGCATTGGATATTCATTTATTGTTGCAGATCTCATCTACAACGAAGTCACCGTTGCTTCGGGTGGTAATTTAGACAATGTGGAAGTGTACAAATCTGGACTGTTTAGCGCTTTTGCTTGGGAAGATGCTGTTTTCTATACCGACTTTACCGTTCAATATATAGATCGAGAGTTAAATTATTTAAGAGCTAAAAGCATCTCCTTAGATAAAACGCTAGGTAGTTTTTATGACGTGAATGATTGGCTATCTCTATCTCTCTCTTACACTCATCAAATGACACATTACAAAAAATGGACGCCTCATTCAGAAAAGTTTCTAGTTTGTCAGCCTCACTATTATGGCGATAATAGCTACTCTCATTATTTGAGTCCTGGCTTCACCATCTCTATGTTCGGAGTCAAACCGACCGTTTCCTATAACTACTATTTTGACGCACCAGAATACAACACGATTGATTTCAACCTCACGTTTGATTTCTAGACAGAACGAAAACTCTGATGAGGTTGATACAAACTATCGATAAATCGACTTGGTCGACTGCCTGACAATCAGCTCAATTGGTGGCAGGCGAACATCATGTCTTTCGCCACTTAGAAGATTAAGAATTGATTCCGCGCACACGACCCCAACCTCTTCTACGGGTTGGCGCATGGTGGTTAATGCAGGCGTGAAATAGAAAGAGGTTGGCAAGTCATCAAACCCAACTACCGAAACATCTTCAGGCACTCGATAACCGTGGTCATGCAACGCTTTAATGGCTCCATAAGCCGTTTGATCATTGGCGGCAAAGATGGCGCTAAAATGGTTTTTTGACTCAATCAATTCTGTGGTTAGCTCATAGCCGCATTCACTACTAAAATCACCTTGCTTGATTAACTTAGGTTGAACCTTAATCCCTGCTTCTTGCAGCGCATTTTTATAGCCGACGAAGCGGGCCACTGCATCCGGCTGGTTAAGCAAACCTTTAATATGAGCAATGTTTAGATGGCCCTGTTGCAGCAAATGCAGAGTTGCCATATAACCGCCGAGCACGTTGTCGATGTTAATACAACGCACTCGTTCACCAATCACGTCATAGCCAACCGCCACTACCGGAATGTTCTCAGCGTAGTCGAGGATTTGTTGCTCAGTCAGGCTGCCGGTCACAATGATCACGCCATCGACATTACTCTTAGCGAGGTATTCAAGCGCATGGGATTCGAGTTTGTTTTTCCAATGTCCGGTGGCTATCACCAAGGAGTAGCCCTGCGCACTGAACACCTTCTCCATATCATTAAGAATACGGCTGGTGTGCGGACTTTCTGGGTTTTGCACCAAGACGCCAATGGTCATTGAGCGAGTATTGGTACCTTGGTTCATGGTGTAGTTGGGTTTGTAGCCCAGAGTTTTGATCGCTTTCTCTATGTTGTTGGTTTTTTCATCGGACACGTAAGTGGTGCGATTTAGAAAGCGAGAGACAGTGCTAGGTGAAACACCGGCGAGCTTGGCGACATCATAGATGGAAGGTTTTTTTTTCTTTTTGGTCGTCATAGAAACTGCCAATTAAACAAGCGAAACATCGACTATAGAAACTCCTCTTATAGAGCTCAACCGACGTTGATTGAAACTGAGAGCTGAAGAGGTAAGCCAGCGCCCAATTGCACTGACTTACCTAGGGGGTGAGAGTTAACGATTAAAACGTCGCCAGTGATTTCTCGCTCATGGCATCGAATAAATGAATCGCATCCAGATCTAAGTAAAGCGTCAGTTCATTCACATCCACTTCTGCGGCTTGCGTTTCAACCATCAAAGATTGACCTGCAATCTCGGTTTTCAGCAAAATGCTTGCCCCCAGCAGTTCCTTATCTTTGATTTTGACCGGGAACGGCAGCACTCGCTCATGATCCACTTGTTCAGCACGCAAATGAATGTCAGTCGGGCGCACACCAAAGTGCAGCGCAAGGTTCTTAGATGCATGGGCATGGAAGCGCTCTGGCAGCGGGATACGAGTATCGCCTAGCTCAACGTGCCAGTTGCCTTCTTCGCCCACCAGCTGTGCATCGAGCATATTCATTGATGGGTTACCAATAAACTGAGCGACAAACTTGTTCGCTGGTTGTTGGAACACCTCTGTTGGCGTGCCTACTTGCGCCACATAACCATCTTTGAGAATCACAATGCGGTCAGCAAGGGTCATTGCTTCGATTTGGTCGTGCGTTACGTAGATCGTAGTGGTTTGAAGCTCTCTGTGCAGCTGTTTGATCTCTTCACGCATCGTACCACGCAGTTTTGCATCAAGGTTCGATAACGGCTCATCAAACAGGAACACTTTTGGTGTACGCACCATCGCACGTCCCATTGCCACACGTTGGCGTTGACCACCTGATAGCTCTTTCGGTTTACGAGCAAGCAGCGGGTCAAGCTCTAGCATTTTTGCCGCTTTACGCACCTCTGTATCGATTTGATCTTTTGGCATGCCCTTAAGTTTGAGCGCAAAGGCAATGTTTTCATACACCGTCATGTGCGGGTAAAGGGCATAGCTTTGGAACACCATTGCTAAATCACGGTCTTTGGCGTCGATTTTGTTCATCAGCTTCTCGCCAACGAAAATCTCGCCTGAAGTGATGCTCTCTAGGCCCGCTAGCATGCGCAGCGTCGTCGATTTACCGCAGCCTGATGGGCCAAGAAAAACCACGAACTCACCATCGTTGACCGTAAAGTCGAAGTGTTTAACCACTTCCACATCATCGTAGGATTTTTTGATGTTCTTAAACTCAACTTTTGCCATTACTGGTTCTCCTCTCGGCGCTCTAGCAGCATGTTGCGGTATGCGATTGCACTTTGTTTAAGCGTGCGCTGCTGGGTTTCGTAGTCCACGTGAACAATACCGAAACGCTGTTTGTAACCATACGCCCACTCAAAGTTATCCATTAAACTCCACGCAAAGTAACCTTGTACGTCTACACCTGCTTTGATTGCTTTATCAACTGACTCTAGGTGAGCTTGGAAGTAGTTAACACGCTGCGTGTCATTCACTTCGCCATTGATGCAGTCATCTTCACCGGCTGCGCCATTTTCAGTAATGTACAGCGGCGGTAGGTTGTCATAACGGTCATGTAAGCGTAGTAGCAGATCAGTCAATGCTTGTGGGTAAATTTCCCAACCAATGAAGGTGTGCTCATTAGCAGGCTGAGGCACATCTTTGATCTCACCGTTTTCATCAAAGCGAACCACACAGCGGGTGTAGAAGTTCACGCCAATGAAGTCTAAGTCTGTGCGAATAATGTCTAGGTCACCTTCAAGGATCATTGGCATATTGTGCGCTTGACGCTCTAGAACCAACTGCGGGTATTCACCTTTTAACACCGGGTCCATAAACCAGTGGAAGCCCTCTGCATCGCTGTACTCAGCCGCACCAATATCTGCATCCGTCAGTGGGTAAGCTGGTGTCGCATTAAACACACAACCATGCATCGCATTCGGTGCGTTTTTACGCATGTGTGGAATCGCCAAACCGTGTGCCAGCATTAGGTGGTGCGCTGACAAGAAGCCCTCACGCTCACCTTTAATACCCGGTGCGTGCATACCCCAACGGTAACCTAAGTAAGATGAGCAGAACGGTTCGTTCAAGGTTGCGTACGAATCAATCTTATCGCCAAAGTAAGTACTCACGACCTTAGCGTACTCTTCAAACTTGTAAGCGGTTTCACGATTTAACCAGCCGCCTTTATCTTCAAGGTATTGTGGCAAGTCCCAGTGATACAGAGTCACAAACACTTTCAAGCCTTGAGCATGGCACTCGTCAATGATTTGCTCGTAAAACTTAAGGCCCTCTTGGTTAACCTGACCATCGTGTGGAATGATGCGAGGCCACGCCATCGACAGACGGTAAGCATCTACACCAAGACCTTTGATCATCTCGATGTCTTGCTTCCAAAGGTGGAAGTGGTCACAAGCAACGTCGCCGTTGTCCATGTTGTCTACCGCACCTGGCTTGTTACAGAAGGTATCCCAAATAGAAGGAGTACGACCGCCAAGCTGCGCGCCGCCCTCAATTTGGTAAGAAGAAGTGGCAACGCCAAATAAGAATTCTGGGCTACGTAATTTTGAGTCTGTAGGAAGTTGGAATTTATTCATTGTTATTAAACCTTTTAGCCTTTTACTGCGCCTGACGTCAGGCCACTAATCATTTGTTTTGAAGCGAATAAGTAAGTAATTACCAGCGGAAGAATCGAAATAGTCGTACCTAGCATCACCGCTCCCCAAGGAGTATTTGGTATGCCTTGCACGCTACGCAGTGCCTGAGTAATCACATAGTTGTCTGGGGTTGTTAGCACCACTAACGGCTGCATAAACATGTTCCAGAAGAAGACGAATTGAACGATAGCAAGCGTTGCTAGAGCGGGTTTCATCAGCGGAAGCACCACACTCCAGTAGGTTCTGAACTCACCTGCCCCATCCAGTTTTGCCGCTTCCAGTAGCTCTTTAGGAATCGAAGCCACCACATGCTGACGCATTAAGAAAATACCAAACGGCGTCGTGGTGAACGGTAGCCAAACTGCGAGATGGTTATCGAGCAAGCCTAGGAACTTCACGATCATGAAGTAAGGGATCAGACTCAGCACCGGCGGGATCATCATCGAACCAACTAACATGCCGAACAGAAACGTTTTGCCCTTGAACTTGTATACTGCAAAGGCGTAGCCACCCATGCTACAGAACAGCAGCGAGATGGCTGTACCTAGAAACGCAATGTAGATAGAGTTAAACATCGCTTGCCAAAACGGCATGATTTCGAGCAACTTAGCGTAGTTAATAGCTAAGCTATCACCAATCGCGAAGCTGATGCCCGTACCAAAGATTTCAGTGCGATCACGAGTAGACAGTAGCGCCGACCATAGAAACGGGAACACCGTCATGATGGCCGAAACAATCAGCACTACGGCAAGCAACGCCATCATTAGCTTGGTAAAGATTTCAATGCTGCGATCACTTGGGCGCCAGCGAGGAGACATTACGTGTTGAGTGGTCATCTTATTGCTCCCCCAAACCTTTTTTACCGAAGAAGAAGAATTGCACCGCAGTACAGCCTGCAATCAGCATAAATAGCAGCCAAGAGATAGCCGATGCTGTGCCCATTTCTAACCACTCCCAACCCACTTTGTAGAGATACATTGAAATCGTTAGACCTGATTGACCTGTACCACCAGTACCACGAGTCAAAACGAACGGTTCTTCAAACAGCTGTAAGTTACCGATGATGGTCATGGTCACAGCGAAGAAGATAAACGGACGAATCATTGGCAATGAGATGCTCCAGAAACGGCGCCACGCATTTGCACCATCCATTCGTGCCGCTTCAAGAATGTCTTTAGGAATGGTCATCAAGCCCGTGGTGTACAACACGATGTTGAAACCGGTGTATTTCCAGAACACCATGATGGCGATAGACGGTTTGACCATAGTCGCATCATCTAGCCAGCGGATTGGCTGAAAGTCATTCACCCAGCCAAACGCCCAACCAAACAAGGTGCTATCTGCCAGCGCGATTAAGGTCTGGTTGATGATGCCTGAGTTCGGCGAGTACATGTTGAAGAAGATCAGTGATGCTGCGACCGTCGACGTGATAAACGGCAAGAAGTAAGCCGATGTCAGCCAATGGCGGAAACGGTCACTCATTGACACCAAAATGTAAGCGACAGGCAACGCAACCAAGTGCTGAGCGACGCCCGATGTAATCGCTAGCCATAGGGTGTTTTTCAGTGAACGCCACAGCCACGGGTCAGTCAGTGCAATGTGGTAGTTCTCTAACCCCACATAATCCATCGCACCTAAACCTTCGACTGGGTTCCACTCATGAAACGACAGAAAGATTGAAAACAGTAGTGGGAAAATCCCAAATACAGAAAAAATAATCAGAAACGGAAGTAGGAATCCATACGGTGTAAGCGCTTTCAAACTCAGACGAGAAAAAAGGCTTTTGCTCTCGGATGTGTCCATAATCTTGCTCGCTGCATGATTCATAGTAACGACCTCTAGTTAGGAAGGCGAAACTCGCCTTCCTCCCTTACCAAATTACGAGCCAATTAAAGATTACGAGTACGGCGTTTGATCATTCGCTCCGCCTCTTTCAGCGCAGTTTTGATATCTTTGCCTTCATCCAGTACTTCCATTAGCGCATTCTCTAAAATAATAGAACGTGCAACGTGGTCACCTTTCGCTGGTGCAACTGGCTTGATGTTTTTCGCTACGTCAGCAAACAGTAGACGTGCCTTTTGACCACCAAGGAATGCCACTTCTTCTTGGAACAGCTCATCGTCATAAGTGGTTGTGTTTGCAGGGAATGCAGCGATAGTTTCAAAGTGTTTAAGCTGAATATCACGCTTGGTTGTCATGTATTCGATCAGCTTCCACGCTTCATCTTGGTGTTTAGATTGGGTTGGGATCGATAGGAATGAGCCACCCCAGCTGCCGTAGATACCATCAGGTAGGTGAGACACGCCCCAGCTACCTGCAGTCTCTGGTGCAATCCAGTTATTTAGGTGGCCAAGTAACCATGCACCAGATAGCTGAGTTGCGAACGTACCGTTACGGAAACCTTCATACCATTCGTTTGACCACGCTAAGATTCGCGCATCTAAGCCTTTGTCACGAATCTCTTTGGCTACTTCAAATGCATGGACAAAACGCTCTGAAGTCACCACTGGGTTACCATCTTTATCGAAGTACAGACCTTCACCTTCAGGTACTGTCGTGAAGATGATCGCTTGCGCCACATCCGCTGCTGAAGCAATCAGGTAGACATCTTTCTTCTTCAGTTCTTCACCGGCTTTAATGTATGAATCCCAATCTTTGATTGCTTCATTTAAGTCGATACCGGCTTTTTCGAACACGTCTGTACGGTAGTACATTACACCCGGACCTAGGTCGACAGGCATGCCGTAAACATCACCGTCAGCCCCTTTACCTTGCGCCCATGCGTAAGGTGCAAAACTTTCTGCGTATTTGTCTGCACCGTAGTTCTCAGACAGGTTGACCAAACCGCCAGATGCTACAAACGGACCAATTTTCTCTACATCAACAACAATGACGTCACCTGCGCCAGAACCCGTTGCTAAGTTGGTGGTCAGCTTCGTATGGTGGTCCCCGTGGTTGTTCATTAGGTAATCAACCTTAATGCCTGTCTCTTTTTCAAAGTCAGGAAGCAGCACTTTCAAGCTGCTGTCAAAATCAGGGAAACCATCAAAGCGAATCTCAGAGTGAGCAGCGTTGACTGTGGATGCGACTCCAAGCGCCGTCACAGTAGCAAGCGTCAATGTTTTTAATTTCATCTTATTGTCCTTAAATTTAGAGTTGTTTCACAGAGCTTCGAGGCACCAAAGTCGGTGACAATTTAAAGCTCACGTCTCGTTTGTTTTTATTGAGTATTTGAATGACCAGTTGAACGGCTTCAGCACTCATTTGTTCAATGGGGAAGTTCACCGTGCTTAACGGTGGCGATATGTAGCGCGCGAACAAGATGTCATCGAACCCCATCAATGAAACCTGTTCCGGCACGCTAATTCCTTCCTCTTTGAGCACTTCAAACGCTCCGAATGCCATGTGATCGTTACAGGCAAACACAGCGGTAAATGAACAATCGCGTTTGAGCAATTTTCGCATCGCGCTCACCCCCGATTCCTCGGTAAAACCGGCCTCTGAAACCAATGCTTCGTCGAACAAGATATCGGCCGCTTCTAATGCTTTGCGATAACCTTGCAGACGCCCCCGAGCATCGGATTTATCCAGAGGGCCGGTAATACATGCGATGTTGCGATGCCCCATTCGCAACAAATGTTCAGTCGCTAACTGGCCCCCAAACTCGTTGTCTATTTCAATGCAATTTTGCGCAAGCTCTGGGACAAATCGATTGACCAAAACCAATGCCACGCCTTTCGCTTCAAGGTCTGTTAAGTAATCATCAGTTAGGTGCTGAGTATGCAAAATCATCGCATCTACTCGGCGACCTAGCAGAAACTCAACTGACTCTCTCTGCCCTTGTTCTGTATTGGAACCTGCTGTTACCACCACGTGATAGCCTAATCGGCGTAATCTGTTTTCGATGCTGTGTAGAATCCCAGAATAAAACGGGCCACCCAGCTCAGGCACGATGATGCCAATACTTCCGGTACGGCTAGAAGCCAGAGCTTGTGCAATTGCATTTGGGCGATAGCCGAGAACTTGTATGGCTTTTTCCACTTTGAGCTTCTTATCATGACTGACTCGGCTGGTACCGTTAATCACGCGTGATACGGTCGCTTGAGAGACACCTGCATACTCAGAAACATCTTTAATTGTGGCCACTTATACACCTCGACTACTGCCTGCATTCAAAGCCGATTTCTTCAATAGAAACCGCTTTCATGGAGCTAGTATTGATGATTTGCTTAGTGAGTAGCGTGAGAGTAATCACACTCAACCGCGCCTTATTTGGCCTGATTTACCAAACAATGAACCAAGGGGAAGTTTCACATGGTGCCATGAAACTGTTTCATGAAATGATTAAAGCCTAACCAGAAAGAGATATTTTACGAATCGATGAAATGGAGGGAGGGATTGGTTTCAGAAACAAAAAAGAGCCGCATCAATGCGGCTCAAATGATTTGGAGTTAATCATAATCTGGCTAGCGGCTTCACTGCCTTACCGCTAGCAGAAAAATAGACAGTATTACTAGAGTTGATTACCACCACGCTTCGAACATGGCACCCACAGCGACCGTATCGGCTGTTACCGTTGTTGTGCTTGGCCCTTTAGTTTCCACATCACCCACGGTGGTGTAGAAGCGGAGCATTGGACGACTCCAAGGCAAGCCACCTAGCGAAACGTTTTGCGATAGCGTCACTTTCCAACCGTTCTTTTCACTGCCGTCATCAAAGTCTTCCATCGCGTAACCCGCTTCTAGCCACGTTGAATGGACTTCATCCCATTGGTACTGCGGTCGAACAATACCTGCGTACTCATTCTTCTCATCCGTATCTGTGCCAGAGAAGTTTTTGTATGAAACCAAGTAATCAATAATGAATTGTTCAGATGCTGTGTAGCCACCTTCTAAGCTGACGTAAGTGACTTTGTAGTCATCGCCTTGCAACTCAAACACCGAGTTATCCGCACCGTCGGCGTATTTCATCACCAACTTGTTTGAAGCGCCTAACCCCATTACCGCACCCACTTGCCATGCCGTTTCATCACTCACGTTTGGATCGGTGCCCGTGTTCGCTTCATCAGAGGCGAAACCGTAGTTGGCGTACAGATCTAGGTTACCAATCCCAAGATCAATGCCGTGCAACTTAGAGGTAATCGCATAGCGGCCAGAGTCGTTACCTAATGCACCATCTTCACTATCCACGGCGCCAACAAAGCCCATATCCAGTTTTGCGCCACCTAGATTAAAGTTATTGAAGCCTGCGCCTTGACCATCATGAGACATCCAGAAGTAATCGTTCAAACCTTGTTGCGGACGTTGATGGAAGTCGCGGCCAGCCCACATGTAGAGTTCAGGTTGGCTTTCAAATACATTAGTCACACCAGCGTACATTTTTTTCAGGTTTACGCCGCCCGATGATCCCCACTGATCGTTATTCCAGTCGTCGACCATGAAGACTAGGTCCCACTTAGCGCCGTTATCCGCTTGGAATATCTTCGCTAACTGCACTTCACCGCCATTAGCTTCATTACCAAGACGACCCAATGAGCGACCAGAGCTGCCCACCTCTACGTAACGGTTATCGCCAGATGAGTAATGCGCACCATAACGCGCGTAACCAGAGAAGATAATGCCTGAAGGTACTTCTGTTTCAGGGGTTAGCACTGCTGGTTGTTGGTCATCGGTATAGTCGAGTTGAACCAGCTTGGATTCGAGCTCTTGGATACGCTGCTCTAGGTCAGAGATATCCGTGTTGTCGGCAAGGACAGAAGCGGCTGCAAGCGAAGAGGCCACTGCTAGGGTGATTGGTAAAACTTTAAAGCTTTTCATGTTATATCCCTATTATTTATTAGGTTTGCTATCTTTCGGCAAAAATAATAAGCAATGAAAAGCCTGAAAATATCGGACTGGTTCACAACCACCGTTGGTACGAAAACCCATGAAACTGTTCAATAATTACACAGCAAGTAAATGTGTTTTCAATCAATAAATTAAAAGTAAAACCGCGTAAAAATTCGATTTGAAATCGGTTTCATTTCATGGAAATCAGCGAAAGTTGTCACGAAAATATCACGGAATTGGAGCCTTAAAATCGCATCAGCAATGAAACATTTCATAATCATGAAAACATTCATTTACTTTGTGAGTTTTTGAACAAAATCATCGACGAAGTGGTGAAGAGGTAGGTGATTCAGTGAGAAATTTTAAGAGGCGAGAGATTTAACGCTGTGCTTTTCCAGCATGCCCTTCATCCAGTCGAGTTGGAAAGGTTTAGGAATCACATCATCAAATCCTTGCTCAAGGTAGTAGCTGACATCACTTTCAAAGGTATTGGCGGTAAGCGCGATAATGGCTGTATTCGGGGCTAAGTGTCGCTGTTTTATCTGTTTCAATGCTTCGATACCATCCATAATCGGCATCTGAATATCCATCAGAATAATATCGAAATGTTGAGACTCAAGCGCGTCCAAACACTCTTGGCCGTTATAAGCCAGAGTGGTGTTCACATTTAAAACGGACAACATTTTCTCAGCCACAATCTGATTCACCTTCATATCCTCGACGATCAGAATCGATATCCCCTGTAAATCAGCATTGTTGCTCGCCAAGACAGGCTCACTATAATCATTGCTGAGCCTATCAATAGCGCGAAGCAGTGAGAAAATATCATAAGGTTTGGTTAACTTGATGCAGTCCTTAATCTCGGGGTTGACGCTGTGTACGTCACCAATATAGATAACAGGGTGCCCTTCTTCCTTAGGGAGGGTTGGTGCGACGAACTCATCCCTTTCGCTTTGATAGTAGATGGTCACCATTTCTGAGTCGTCTTGCGGGTTCAATCGCTTAAGATCGGAGGTAATAAGCTGCTCGGCATAGTGATTTGATGTCACCACTTGTACTTTTGTCTGCCGTGTACGATCTGAAACAAAATCGACTTGATCCACCACATCCACAGGAACAGTCACCGTAAAACAAGTACCTTTTTCGAGTTCACTTTCTACGCTGATAGTCCCGTTCATCAGATCAACCAAGGATTGACAGATAGAGAGGCCTAAACCCGTGCCACCATATAAACGGGTTATGGATTCATCGGCTTGAGTAAACTCATTAAATACTCTCGCGATTTGTTCTTGGCTCATGCCAATACCGGTGTCTGTTATCGTCATGACCAAGTAACGCTGATCACCAACATGAGTCACAGCGCTATGAATATCCACATGGCCGTGACTGGTAAACTTCACCGCGTTGTAGCTCAAGTTATTGATCACTTGCAGTAATTTGGTTCGATCGGCAAACAGTTTGAAATCTTTATCGAGATCGGAGCGGAAAAAAACGTCCACTTCAGGCTTGCTCGTCTCAACAAAAATACTCTTACATGAATTGATCAGCTCACTTACGTTAAATTCTTCTTTTTCAAGTGCAACTTGGCCTTGCTCTATTTTGCTCAGATCCAACACACTGTTGATCAATTTCAGTAGATGCTGACCTGAGTTATTAATCATTGAGATAAACTCTTTAGTCTGCTTATCCGACTCTTGATAGTACTCTTTTTGGCTCAGCCCTATTACCGCATTCAGCGGGGTTCTCATTTCGTGTGACATATTGGCAAGAAAGCGAGCTTTGGCTTTGGCGCTTTCTTCGGCTTGCTGTTTGGCCTCTTCCAATCGAATAGAACGCTCTTTTAGATCGCGACTCAATTTACTCTGGTTGAGGTACATCCAAGAGATCACCCCAATCATCAACAGCGAGCAAACTAGAATGATGGCAAGATTGACGTACTGTTTAGCGTATAAGTTTTCTTTGTGCCTATTAAATTCCAATTGGTGCTTTTGAACTTCAGTTATAAAGCCGGACAAGTACTCATTTAAATCTTTATACACCGCATCCAAATTTTGCGTCGCAGACGTTAACACCTGCTCATCCACCAAAGTGACCTTTTGCAACATCGTCGACGCTTGCTCTATGCCCGCAATAATCTCTGCCAACGAATTGATGTTCCCATACTGCTTGTGAACCCTTTGAGTCTCTTTCGAACGGAGATCTTGCATAATGCTCGATCTAAACACTCTCGCTTTGACCTTGAGTCGCACTAACGCTTGGGAACTTGGGGCCAGTGCAAATTGGTTGGCCGCAGACTTCAATAGCAGCAATTTGTTTTTTGCTGCTAGATTATTATTGACGATGGTTACGTAAGGCTGAGAGGGAATATTGCGTATCTCAGAGAGCGAATAAAAGAAATAGACAATCATTGCCATCAAGACTAAGCACAGCGCCGAAATGACGCCGATAAAAAATCGCCCTGCGACTCCATCTGTGCCTTCGATACCTTTACTCAACAACAATGTCCTTTATTTGCCAAATCGATAAGCTGTAGTAATAGTCATTCTTCAGCTCTGGACGATCGCTAAACGGAAAAACAATAAAAAACGGCCCTTTATCATCGATGGTCATTCGCTTACCAGATTCGTGAGTCGCCAGTAAAACTTGATAGGTTTTGATATCAGCGATAGGGATAGTTGCAACATATCCATCCCACGCCGTTACTTTAACCTGAGTTCCAGTTGCGCCAACATAATCAAGTAAGCTAATTAGCGTCGGACCAGAATACTCTGTGACCTGCTCTATCACATGGTTATTGGTACGAATGGTGCCCTTATCTAATCCTTGTACCATCGCCTCATCCATCTCTACACCTGACTCCGAATTAGATTGAGAGATTTTGCCTGAAATCCATAAGATAGGCTCACCTTGAGGGGAAGGGATCGCGTGCGCTGTACTGGCTAACACAACAGCGCAACTCATCAACAAAGCACGTAATAATCTAGTCATAAAGTACCCAGTTTTCGTCACAGTTGACTATGTAGTTGTAGCCAAGATGACTGCAACCACCCTTTTCCACAGTATAGACGACGATTTGTAACTGAATATTCTGCTAGCTAAAACTTAAACTTCGCCACCAACTGGCTGAGAGAATCTGCATTTTCTTTTAGGCTGATACAGCGCTGCGACGTTTGCGTCACCATATCGGTATTACTGCGGGCAACATCAGCAATGCTTTCAATGTGCGGGGCAATTTCATTGATCACCTGAGATTGCTCTCCGGTCGCGGTAGCGGTTTGCGCACTGAGCTGATGGATATCTTCCACTATGCGATTAATCGAGGCCAAATGTTGTTCAGAAGACTGCGCGGCGGTTAAACAATCTTGCCCTATCTTGTGACTTTGGCTTACTTCACTCACGACCGTATTGCTCAGGCTTTGCAAGTTTTCGATGATGGTACGAATTTCACTGGCTGACTCATGGGTGCGAGAAGCCAAGGTTCTCACCTCATCCGCTACCACGGCAAAACCTCTGCCCTGTTCGCCCGCTCTGGCTGCTTCAATCGCCGCGTTAAGGGCCAGCAAATTAGTTTGCTCAGAAACGCCACTGATCACATCCAGCACAGTATCGATCGCGTTGATGTCATTTGAGAGCTTCTCGATACTCTGATTACTTTGATCAAGTTGCTGACTCATTGCTTCGGTATGGCTGAAGGTGTCACTGACCGACTCAAGCCCCTTCTTCACTTCTAACGTAGTTTGCTGCACGTTATCGGACGTATGGTTGGCATTGTTGGCGATCTCTTCTGAGCTAGCGCTCATCTCATGAATCGCGGTCGCCACTTGATTGATGTTCTGTTCCTGACCGTGGATTTGCTGCTTCATTTCTGACGCTTGCTGATCAATATATTCAATACTGCTCACCAACGCTTGGCGAGAGCTTTCAATCTCTTGTAGAACATTCCCCATATAAGCAACAAATTGGTTGTAACCTTTAGCGATATTGCCTACTTCATCACTGCGGCTTTCATCGAGTCTTTGAGTCAAATCACCTCCACCACTGCCAATATCAAGGAGCAGATCCGCCGTGGTTGATAACGGCTTCAATAGGATGTGGGTCATGTAGGCGCTGACCGCAACAAACAGCAAGGCAATCGACACACCTATCCAAGTCATGGTTTCAATAAAGTGGTTAATCTCTGCAAGTACTTCGCTGGTTGGTTGCACTGAAACCAACACCCAACCAAGTTGCGGTAAACTCATCAAGCCCACTAACATCGCTTGCTGGTCAATCTCGACTTCATTGATTTCCAATCCTATGTCATTCAGGTTAGTCACATTTTCGCTGACATTAGCCATTCCGATTGCTTGCAACGACTTACCTACAATAGAAGTATCTGAGTGGACTTTGACAATGCCTTGGTTATCCACCAGCATTAAGCGCCCAGATTCCCCCAACGAGAAATTAGCAACTGTTTGGCCTAAGTTCTCCAGCGACAAACCAATCCCTGTTACACCAATACGTTTGCCCTCATGCATCACTACTTGATTGACAAACACGGTGGCAAGCCCGGTCGATTCATCAACATCAATTGAGAGTTCAACCGACTTATTGCTGCCAAGAAAACCATAAAACCAAGCATCGTCTGCTGAGCTTTGCGACATGGTTTTCAGTACCCCATTAGGCACATAGTAGGTATCGTTTATTGTGGTCACATAAAAGGCAGTAAGGGCATTAAATTGTTGTTTGATGCTTTGTAACTGCGCGACAACCTTGTCACTCTGTCGCCCGTTAAAGTTTTTCAGTAATGATAGCTGCGACATGACCTCAGCCACCACCAGTGGTTTTTCCAGCTCCAGTTTTATCTGGTTGCTCACCTCTCCTAACGCTGCGGGCATTTGCTGAGAGTAGGTCTTATCTAAGATGATTTTTTGCCCTTGGCTAACCGTAATACTGATCAGTACTGCAATAACCAAAATCACAGCGCCAACGGTCGCCAACATCGTTTTATGTCGAATACTTAACGAACTTCGCATAGCTTCAAACTCCTTTGAGGCATAAAAAACCCCGGAACAGGGGCCGGGGGATCTCACGTGAGATAAATAGCGGGAAATACCACGTTTGCATGAATCACGCTTACCGGGTTTGCAGTCCGATAAGCGGGATTAGGTTGTTGGCGATTAATTGATCGCCGCCCCTTGTTGGACCCAATTGTCGATAAGCGTGCGCTCGTCGTCAGTCATTTGGGTCATATTGCCAAGCGGCATATATTTGGTAGTGACAGTCTGCGCTATGCGTGGACTGTTGGCTTGAATCTCCTGAGGCGTATCAAGAATTACCCCTGCAGGTGCTGCAGCAAAGGCAGCATGTGTCGGAGTTGCTGAGTGACACACTGAGCAGCGTTCCTGAATCACCTGATTGATGATCGCAAAGTTCACTCCACCGTCGGCTGGTTGCTCAGAGGTATTGGCAGCTTGAGCGTTATCCGTAGATGTAGCTTGTGTCGCTGTTTCCGCAGGCGCTTCAACCGCGACTGGCGCTTTCGCTACTAGAGCGGCTGGTCTGTTAGCATACGGCGAAGTCACAAACGCAAGCGTGATCATACCCAGTGCTGCCACAGGAACAGTCCAAGCAAATTTCTGGCTACCATGACGAGTATTAAAGTAATGGCGAACCAAGATACTAAAGATCGCAAGGCCAGCAAGAATTGCCCAGTTGTATTCTGAACCATAGGTGCTTGGGAAATGGTTACTGATCATAATGAACAGCACGGGTAGCGTCAGATAGTTGTTGTGACGAGAGCGTAGCAAACCTTTCGCTGGTAGCGCTGGATCAGGTTCACGACCTTCTTCAATCGCACTGACCAAGTTACGCTGCGCAGGCATGATCACTCGGAATACGTTACCTACCATGATGGTACCGATAATGGCACCGACATGAATGTAAGCACCACGGCCACTAAACACCTGAGACAGACCGTAGGTTGCGCCTACTAACAGTACGAATAGCACCGCACCTAATAGCATTGGCGTCTTACCTAATGGCGAGTCACACAATAGGTCGTAGATAAACCAGCCTGCAACCAAGGCACCAATACCAATCGCAATCGCTGTGCTCGGCTCCATACCTGAGCCAGGCGCAATCAAGTAAATCTCAGCGTTGAGGTAGTAAACCACACCCAGTAGCAGTACACCGGTGATCCAAGTGAAATATGCTTCCCACTTAAACCAATGTAGGTGTTCTGGCATTTCTGGCGGCGCAAGTTTGTACTTCTCTAGGTGATAAATACCACCACCGTGAATCGCCCAAAGATCGCCCGATAGGCCCGTTTTTGGATTGACGCGATTCAAGTTGTTTTCTAGCCAAACAAAGTAAAACGAAGCACCAATCCATGCGATGCCAACTATCATGTGAACCCAGCGAATCGCTAAGTTCAACCACTCCGTGATATGTGGATCCATAATAAATTCCTTCTTACAGCACTCTACTCAGAGAGCATTACTTCCTGTCTGTTACTCGCCGGAATATCTTCTAAGTGTAGTGAAACCAAATCGGCTTCAAAGAAGACTTCATCACAGTTATGCCCCTCTCCACCTCGGTCAACGATCAGGAACTGGTCTTGATCGGTCAACGCAAGTACTGGGTGGTGCCAAACACCTTTGTGGTAATTAACACCTTGGCGGCCATTGCTATAAAACGCGCGGCAATTTTGCAGTGATGGGTTGTCTCCTTTGGGAGCAACAACAATGAGATACGGTTGACCAAGCAATGGAACAAATGCCTGTGACCCTAGCGGATGACGTTCTAGCATTGAAATCGTTAACGGGTAACTAAGCGGTGTTGCTTGAAAGATGCTGATGATGGCTTCACCACCTTGATCTTGCACATCCGTCTTGGCCAGCTTGTGATAACGACGAGTCGAGCCATTGTTGATCATGAAGTAGTCACTGTTATCGACTTCAATCACATCACCAAACTCAGCAAAAGCTTGTTTGGTTAAAGGTTCGATTGCTATACGGCGAATTCCATTGCTCATAATCGTCCCCTCGCTTATTTCGCTTTTGTGCCAAACAAACGCAGACGGCTAATACCACCATCAGGGAAAATATTCAGACGAACGTGCGTGATTGCACCTAGGTCATTCACCTCTGAGGCAAACTCGTGAATATCATGAGCTTTAAGTTTCTGAGCAGGTAGCAGTTCACGCCAGAACAGGCTTTGCGTTGCAACTTGGTCGTCTGTACCACCTTTCACATACGCTGCCTGAATTGAACAGCTGTCAGGGAAGTTACCTTTAAAGTGCGCGGTATCAACCACTACGCGATCTACGTTACCTGCGTTACCTAGCGCAACAATCACCCAGTCGTTACCTGGTGTACGGCGACGCGCGGTTTCCCAGCCGTCACCCATGTTCTCACCACGGCCAGGACCAAGGATGTTTGATTTGTTGCCATAGTGCTCGTCACTACAAGCTAGCGCGCGACCACCATTTTCTACTGCAGCTAGGTCAACTTGTTGCTGCGGGTCAATACGATCCCAATCCACACTCGGACGACCGTAAACACGTAGACGTGCCACACCACCATCTGGGTATATATTTAAACGTAAGTGAGTGAATACTTCTTCGCTAACAATTTCTTCTAGGTGATGATGGTCACCTTGAAGGCTCATTGATGGCAGGATCTCTTGCCACTCTGTCGCATCCGTTGGGTCACCGTCTGGTGAATAACATGCATCGATTGACGCTGACGGTGGGAAGTTACCGGTAAAGAAAGAAGTGTCGATGTCGACGCCAGCAATGGTGCCAGCAAGGCCAAGGCGAATCACACAGTAATCGTAGCCTTCACCACGTTTACGGCGGCTTTCCCAGCCATCCATCCATTTGCCGTTATCATCGTATAAATCGTCTTTCCACTCAGGCGCTTCACGGCGCAGTAGGCGGCTTTTATCAGCAAAGAAATCGTCAGTGGCGAAGATAGCTTCTGCGCCTAGTTTATCGTCAGCAAGGTTAATGTATTGTTCAAAGTCTAAGGACATTTCCTTTATCCTTCCAATTATTCAAAAATAGGTTAATGAGTAGTAGTGTTAAAACGAGACAGTCGACCTCTCCGTGACTTACATATCTCGTAAGCGAAACAGGGCAATCTTGTTGATTTCCTGGATCGCAGTAGCAAACTCAGTGTCACTATCATTGCCTAATCGCTTCTCGAACGATTCAAGAATTTGGTAACGATTGGCCCCTTTCACTGCCATGATGAAGGGAAAGTTGAAGCGTTGTTTGTAACTGTCGTTGTACGTAGTGAATTTTTCGAACTCTTCAGCGCTGCACTGATCGATACCAGCTCCTGCCTGTTCAGCAGTCGATGCCGCTGTGAGTTCACCATTGATTGCTGCTCGACCTGCTAAATCAGGGTGAGCATTAATAAGTGCAAGTTGCTTAGCCTTTTCCGCATCCAGCAGCGTTTCCGCCAATCTTAAATGCAGGTTAGCCACAAAGTTGTCTTGGTCGCTAAGCCCTTGATCGTAGACCGATTCTGCGACCCATGGGCTATGCTCATACACATCACCAAAGTGAGAGACAAATTCCGAACGTGCCATCTGTGATGGTTTGCAAAAACGAAATTCAGTCATATTATTTCTCCTCTTGTGGTGTGTATGGGTGGTTCTCGTGCCAGTGACGAGCGATATCAACACGGCGACATAGCCAAACATCATCGTGCTGTTTTACGTAATCTAAAAAGCGTTTCAGTGAGGCGATACGCCCCGGACGACCAATCAGGCGACAGTGCAAACCAACTGACATCATTTTTGGCGCTGTTTCACCTTCGGCATAAAGCGTATCGAAGGTATCTTTAAGGTATTGATAGAACTGCTCACCGGAGTTGAAGCCCTGCACCGTAGCAAAGCGCATGTCATTAACGTCTAAGGTGTAAGGGATCACCAACTGTGGCTGACCCGTTTCGGTGTGCCAGTAAGGCAAGTCATCATCGTAGGCATCCGAGTCGTATAGAAAGCCACCTTCTTCCGCAACAATCCGACGAGTATTCGGGCCAGTTCGACCTGTGTACCAACCTAAAGGTCGTTCACCGGTAATCTCTTTGATGATCTCAATCGCTTTCATCATATGGTCACGCTCTTGTGACTCATCCATGTATTGGTAATCAATCCAGCGATAACCATGGCTACAGATCTCATGACCTGCTTGTACCATCGCTTGTGCAACGTCTGGGTGGCGCTCAATTGCCATCGCTACAGCAAAAACCGTAAGAGGAATTTCATACTCATCAAACAGTTTTAGAACTCGCCACACACCTGCGCGGCTACCATATTCATAGATAGATTCCATACTGATGTGACGCTCACCTTTAATAGGCTGTGCGGCTGGAATCTCAGATAGAAAGGCTTCAGACTCTTCATCCCCATGCAGAAGGCAACGTTCTCCGCCCTCTTCATAATTCAATACAAACGACACGGCGATACGAGCTCCACCAGGCCATTTAGGGTGAGGAGGATTCGCCCCATAGCCAATTAGATCTCGTGAATAATCCTTATCCATTCAGGCTCTCCTTAAACCAAGACAATTCGTAGCTGTCTTTTTAATTTCATACATTCATTGTATACAATAAATTATCTTAATGTAAAGATTTTGTTGTTAAAGTTACTTTATCGAGACACAACCTTATATTTCATAGACTTAGCCAATAAGCCTTAATCTTTCTCGATTCGCTTGATGTCACACATTTCACTTTTTGCTACTTTTAATAATAACATTTTTATAACAACGCGCTTTACTATATGGATATTTTGTGTACATATATAGGTATCAAAAGCAAAGTTAGAACAACTTTGTATACAATAAGAAACCTCAAAAAATTAGGAGAGCGCTTAGCGCTATTAATGATTATGGGTAAATTGACCACACACGTATTGGATACAATGCATGGCGTTCCCGGAGCTGACATTCTCGTTGAGTTGTTTCGCATCGAAGGCAATAGCGTGACAAAAATCAAAACGGTCACCACTAACTTCGATGGACGTACAGACGAGCCAGTGCTTGAAGGTGAGGCATTCACAACAGGCAAATACCAATTGGTTTTCCATGTAGCAGACTATTACCGTAAGAGAGATGTCGATCTTGGTGAAGTGCCATTCCTAGATGATGTGGTCATCCGCTTTGGTCTTGGTGAAGAAGGCGCGCATTATCATGTTCCGCTGCTTGTTTCTCCATACAGTTTCTCAACGTACCGCGGCAGCTAAAAAGAATTTCTAACAACGTCAAACTTAACATTCATCAGGAAAATTGGAGTCTAGGTCGCGAGCCAAAAGAGCCGGCAGCACACTAGAGCGTGGTATTCAATTGAAGAAACACCCAAACAAAAGGACTTGCTGACATGAACGAAAGCAAAGCAGAAGTGCTTAATAACGAAGGTCAAACTGGTGGCCTTTTAGAGCGCTTTTTCAAACTGAAAGCACATGGAACCAGCGTAAAGAATGAAATGATCGGGGGGATCACCACGTTCGCTACAATGGCCTACATCATTTTCGTTAACCCTCAAATCATGGCTGCATCAGGGATGGACTCAGGTGCGGTATTCGTCGCAACCTGTATTGGTGCCGCGATCGGTTGTTTACTCATGGGTCTTTTTGCTAACTGGCCTGTCGGTCTAGCTCCGGGCATGGGCTTAAACGCGTTCTTCTCATTTACTGTGGTTAGCGAAATGGGTTACAGCTGGGAAGTGGCGTTAGGCGCGGTATTCCTGTCAGGTATCCTCTTCGTCGGGATGAGCTTTTATAAAGTCCGCCAGTGGATTATTGAGAGTATTCCAGTCAGCTTACGCTACTCGATGACCGCAGGTGTTGGTCTATTTCTTGGTCTTATCGGTCTTAAAACGGCTGGTATCGTCGTTGAAAATCCAGCAACATTAGTCTCACTTGGTGACTTCACTAAGCCTGATGCTATGCTAGCTGCAATCGCGTTTTTGATCATTGCGGTACTGAGCGAGCGTAAAGTGTTTGGCGCTGTGCTTATCGGTATTTTAAGTGTCACGGTGGTTGGCATGATGCTAGGTCTAGTTCAATACAATGGCTTCTTTGCGGCTCCGCCAAGCATTGCCCCAACCTTTATGGCAATGGACATTGCTGGCGCGTTCAACATTTCGATGATCAGCGTAATCTTAGCCTTCCTATTCGTTAACATGTTCGATACGGCAGGTACACTAATGGGTGTTGCAGAACGCGCACATCTAATGAACAAAGAAACGGGTAAAATTGAAGGGCTTAGCAAGGCGTTAAAAGCTGACTCAATTTCAAGTGTGGCTGGCGCGTGTGTCGGCTGTCCACCAGTAACGAGTTACGTAGAAAGTGCGGCAGGTGTTGCTGCGGGTGCTCGTACCGGTTTATCTGCTATTGTTGTTGCTGCACTATTCTTAGCTGCGATTTTCCTATCACCACTAGCAGGTATGATCCCTGCGTATGCGACAGCGGGTGCACTGATTTACGTTGCCTTTGTGATGATGAGCAGTATGCAGCATGTCGATTGGAAAGACTTCACTAACGGCGCTCCTGCTGCAATCACTGCACTGATGATGCCGTTAACCTTCTCAATCGCGAACGGTATTGCACTAGGCTTTATCACTTACACAGTACTTAAAGTCGCGACCGGCAAGACAAAAGATGTATCAATTTCGATGTACATTCTGACTGTTATCTTCGTCGCTAAACTTATCTACATCTAATCGCTCCAACCTGAAGAAAACTAGCCTGAACGCTTGTTTAGGCTAGTTTTCTACACCCAAAATTCGAGACCCTACGTAGTTTGTAGAAGTCAATTGCCCAGTCAACGAGAGATAAAACCACTCAAGTCTCTCCGAGGTATAACCAATGAAACTTCTGTATACACTCAACCAAAGACCGCCTCACGGCATCACTCTACTTCTAGCTCTACAGCACATGCTTGCCTCAATTGGCGGTATTGTCGCCGTACCACTTATCGTTGGCGCTTCTATTGGACTGCCAAACCAAGAAATCGTCTCTCTTATCAATGCTGCACTGCTGGCCTCTGGTATTGTCACCATGGCGCAATGTATTGGCCTTGGCCCTATCGGGATTCGCTTACCTGTGGTGATGGGCTCTAGCTTTGCCTTTTTAGGTGTTGCAATTGCCATCGGCCGCGAAGGCGGAGTCGCCAGTATTATGGGCTCTGCACTGGTCGGTTCGTTCGTCGTGATCCTCGCCAGTTTCTACATGGATAAAGTGAAAAAGCTCTTTCCAACCGTGGTCAGCGGCGTGGTCGTCACCTTGATAGGTTTAACCATATTACCTGTCGCCATGAACTGGGTCGGTGACGCTCCAGCATCGAGCGAAAACTTTGCCACTCTACCAAAACTGTTCTTAGCGATTGTGTCACTGGGTATCGTGGTTGCGGTATCGGTCTACTGTAAAGGCGCGGTGGCAGCTTCTGCGATTGTTATTGGCCTAGCCGGTGGCTACATCGTCGCACTATCACTGGGTATGGTTAACCTGGATGACATTTCCTCTGCGGCATGGGTTGGTGGGCCAGAACCACTCAAATATGGCCTAACTTTCGAAGCCAGTGCCATTGTGAGTATGAGTTTGGTTTACATCGTGGTAATCGCAGAGGCAACCGGTGACTTTATGGCACTCGCGAATAACTGTGACAAGAAGATCTCGGGTAAAGACCTACAGCGCGGTCTACTAGGTGATGGTCTAGGCAGTACGCTTTCTTCGATTCTTACCGCAATGCCGCTGGCATCTTTTAGCCAAAATGTTGGTATTGTCGGCATCACTGGCGTTGCAAGCCGCTACGTGGTTGCCGCAACAGGTGGCCTACTGATCTTAGGCGGCTTGTTCCCTAAATTAGCTGCTATAGCGGTAACCATTCCAAAGCCAGTGCTTGGCGGTGTCGGTTTCGTCATGTTCGGCATGATTGCTTACGCTGGTATTCGCATGCTGATCATGGCAGCAGATACTAAACGCAACGCTTTGGTTATCTGTGTTGGTTTAGCATCAGGTCTGGCAGTGACATTTGAGCCTCGCTTATTGCAACACTTACCTCATGATATCGCTAACTTCCTCCACTCAGGCATTACGACAGGTACGATTGTGACCGTGATCCTGCACCAACTGTTACCTAAGTCAAGCAACCAAGAAGTACGTGAAGCCTTAACGGAAAGCAAAGACCAATTTGAAGAGAAAATCATCCGTAAATCGGATAACGAAGAGCAAACTGAAGCCGTTCAAAGCAAACTCGAAGCGAAAACCAGCGATTAGTAATAACGCAAAAGGAGACATAAGCTCTGTTACCATCTGTCACCAAGAACAGAGCTTTGACACAATAACCCCGCTAGCGATGACTAGCATGACTTTCAACTAAAACGTTTAAGACCCTCTCCCCTGAAATGGCTGAGATGGCTAAGGACTATTATGAATGGAAACCATCTGGATTAAGAATCCACTGGCAATTTACACTGATAATCAGCAAGACGCCCAAGGCGGTGTCGTGGTGAAAGGCAATCAAATTGTCGAACTCATTCCAAAGCATGGGACACCCTATCATCACATTGATTACGTGGTTGATGCTTCACGCCATGTCGTGACACCGGGGCTGATTAATGCCCACCACCACTTTTATCAAACCTTAACCCGCGCCTATCCTGACGCGTTAAATAAAGAACTTTTCCACTGGCTTAAAAGTCTTTACCCCGTTTGGGCTAATCTCGATGAAGAGATGATGAGCGTGGCGACCGAGCTTGCCTTAGTTGAGTTGATGCTTTCTGGCTGCACCACCGCCTCTGACCATCATTACCTACTCCCGAATGGACTAGAGCACGCGATTGATCTTCAAGTTGAAGCGGCGCAAAAGCTTGGAGTCCGTGCCATCTTCACTCGCGGTTCAATGAGCTTAGGCGAAGATGATGGCGGCCTACCGCCAAGGCATACTATCCAAACCGAGCAAGCGATTGTCGATGATAGCTATAGGCTAATTCGTCAGTACCACCAGCACCACGATGGCGCGATGACGCAAATTGCCCTTGCGCCCTGCTCACCTTTCTCTGTCACCACCGACTTAATGAAAGAGACTGCCGTTATCGCCAAACAAGAAAACGTCATGATGCACACTCATTTGTGTGAAACACTCGATGAAGAAGATTTCTGCGTTGAGAAATTTGGCTTACGTCCGGTGGATTATCTTGAAGATGTCGGCTGGCTCAATGAGCGAACATGGCTGGCACACGGCATCCATTTCAACACTGAAGAGATCCGCCGTTTAGGCCAAGCCGGTGTCGGAATCAGTCACTGCCCAACCTCAAACATGATGTTGGCTTCTGGCATTTGTAAGAACAATGACCTTGAAGCAGCAGGCGTTAAAGTAGGTTTAGGTGTTGATGGCAGCGCATCAAATGACGGTTCAAACATGATTGCCGAAGTGCGCATGGCGATGTATTTACAACGTCTGCAATACGGCTCTGCCAATGTGACTCATTTTGACGCGCTGCGCTGGGCAACCAAAGGCTCCGCGCAAGCGATGGGACGCAACGACATTGGTGAACTCACCGCAGGCAAGCAAGCCGACATCGCGATGTTTAAGCTCGATGATATTCGTTTCTCAGGCAGTCATGACCCGCTGGCAGCACTACTGTTATGTGGAGCTCAACAAGCAGACCGCGTAATGGTCGCCGGACATTGGCGCGTCATGAATGGTGAAGTGATTGGCGTCGACATTCACCAATTGATGGAACGTCATAAACACGCAGCAAAACGCTTAGCCAAAAAAGCATTGGGTGAGTAACCATGATAATGCCTCAGACACTCTGAGGCATTTTTCTATCACTCTACCCATAAGTTCTCACTGGTTATAAATCACAGCGATACCTACTTAGTTCAATGAGTGTACCAATTTGGAATCATTTAGATCTCTAACAATTTTATATATCTAGCTGGGTATTTAGTTCATTTTCGTATTATGAGTGACGCTGCATAGCTCGTAATGTATATTGACCACTTCTCAAATAAGGACGATGTGGACTGTAGTGCTGACTAACGGATTAGAAAAGTGGCTTGGGGTAAACCGTACTCAAGAAGAATTTAGGGAAAGCGTTTTTGTCTTTGCCTCTTTAACGGTGTTGTCTTCCGTACTAAGCCTGTTTATTTACTACAACACTCTATTCATTCCTAACCTTTTGCTCGCATCAATCGAAGCCGTTGGCCTAGGCTTTTGTTCATTGGCTTATTTTTGGTTGTGGAAGAGCCGTAATGTTAAAATCGCGGCGACCATCATGGTTTCAGTGATGACCGCAGTCAGCTTGCTGTTTATCGTAGGCTCAGGTCACAGCGAGTTTGCATTGGCATTCTCTTTTTTAACGCCTGTGGTGGCGATATTTGTTCTTGGCTACAAAGTTGGCGCTGTCTTTAGCTTGTTAAACTTTGCGATTATTGCCTATATCTGTTTGATCGATATGCATAATTGGCCGCCGATCCCATTTGATACCATCAGCTTCATTCACCTGTCTATCGTCTATCTGTTTTTGTTTGCGATTGCCTATTTCTATGACTCTGGACGCCGAAAAACATTGGCGCTACTCAAAGAGTCCAACCGACAACTGCAAGCCTTATCTCATACCGATATGCTGACTCAACTCTTTAACCGTCGTCATATGGAAGCGCTACTGCAAGAGCCACAAAAAGTGCAATGGCTGGCAATAGTCGATATTGATGACTTCAAGAAGATCAACGATGACTATGGTCATGATGTCGGTGATCAAGTATTGATCCAGACAGCACGTACCTTAGAAGCGGAAACCACGCATGTTGGTCAAGTCGGGCGATGGGGCGGTGAAGAATTTCTAATTGCGTTTGAGGTTGCGGATTATTCAATCATCGAAGAGTGCATGAACTCAATTCAAACCAAGATCGCGAGTCAAAACTTTGGGCTTGAACGACCGGTTACCGTAAGTTGTGGCGTTGCCCATCACCAAGGCGCTGTAAAGACTGAGGCGTTTCGCCGCGCTGATGAAGCACTTTATCAAGCCAAAAATTCAGGCAAGAATTGTTTTCATGTGGCTGTTAGCCCTGGGCAATAAAATCTTTATCGCGGGTGTTGTGTTCCAAAATACTTCTTGTTAGATTGAAAAAATGAAATATATATCCGCACCTTCACTATTCTTCTTCTGGTGGCGCTCTAAATAGAGCGGCGCGGAATTCTTACATTCTTATGCTGCTGGAAGGTAGCTAAGATTGTCATCTCTTTTGTATCTCCAGTAGCGATCTATTTTCCTTGGAGATATACATATGAAAACTCAACAACACACTGAACCTAAAGAAATTATCCTTACTGGCGACCGAGCAACTGGCCCATTACATCTCGGTCATTACGTTGGATCTTTAAAGCAGCGGGTCGCATTGCAATCCACTTGTGAGCAAAACATTCTAGTTGCAGACATGCAAGGTCTGACTGATAACGCACATAACCCGAGTAAGGTCTCATCCAACATTCTCAATGTGGTCGCAGATTATCTCGCTGTTGGTATCGACCCTTCACATACCACCATTTGTCTGCAATCTCAGCTCCCAGCCTTGGCTGAACTGACCATGTTCTACAGCAACTTAGTTACCATCGCTAGACTGGAAAGAAACCCAACCGTAAAAAGTGAAATTCAAAGCAAAGGCTTTCAACGTTCGTTACCCGCAGGGTTTCTCACCTACCCGATTTCTCAAGCAGCGGATATCACCGCATTCAACGCCACTTTAGTTCCTGTCGGTGATGACCAACTGCCTATGCTGGAACAAACCAATGAAATCGTCAGAAAACTCAACGCGCTAGCGGGTAAAACAGTGCTCAAAGAGTGCAAGCCGCTGCTAAGCAACGCCTCAAGACTACCAAGCACTGACGGCAAAAACAAGATGTCAAAAAGCATGGGTAACGCGATTAACCTTAGCTCATCAGAAAAGGAGATTAGCGCAGCAGTAAAATCCATGTATACCGACCCTAATCATTTGCGAGTTGAAGACCCAGGCAGTGTGGAAGGAAACGTGGTATTTACCTATCTCGACGCTTTTCACTCCGATCCTGCTTATGTCGCTCAGCTTAAAGAGCACTACCAAGCTGGCGGTCTTGGTGACGGCACGACCAAAAAGATCCTCGAAGAGTGCTTGCAAGATATGCTGCGTCCAATCCGAGAAAAGCGCGCCATGTATTTAGATGATAAAGCTCAGCTAATCGAGATCCTATCGAAAGGAAGCCAACTTTCTCGCGAGAAGACAGCTCAAGTCTTATTTGATGTAAAAGGTGTGTTCGGTCTGAACATCCTTTGAAGTAAAGCCACAGTTGTATGAGCTTCGGGTTAGATGCCCTTCCTAGATTTGATCCGAAGCCCACATACTTGGTTAATCTGCTCCAAACCACTCACTCGGCACTTTTACCGCCACCACTTCGGCTTTGCAGCACAGTTCCCCCTGCGAATATAGCTCACACTCGACGACAATCTTCTTCGCTGACGCTTCAACAATGTTGGCGGTCAGATGTACGCTCTGTTGGAGTGGGACAGGCTTTAAGAAGGAAACATTAAGGTTGCCAGTGGCAAACCATACTGGCTCACCTCCACCCACCTCTTGCCCTTGCATCTGATAACCTTTAGCAATGGCCATACACACACAATGACAATCAATGATGGTAGAGATGATGCCGCCATTAAGGAAATGAGTTGGCCCTGCACAATGATGATGGGAAGGCGTAAAATTGCAGGTCGCCTCAGAGTTTGATTGCCAATAGCTTTTGATTTGTAAACCCAGCTCATTATCGCTCCCGCAGCCATAACAATGGTTATTAGGGATCTGATCTTGAATCGCTATCTGTTGCTGCATAACACCACCTATAATCAGAGTTCTCTAGTGACTATAGACTGCAATAGCCGGTATGTTATTGCTTTGGAATACAATTTTCCATTTGTTCAGCAAGCCATTCAATAAAGTTGGACTCCAAACGGCTTACACTGCTTGGCTCTGTAAGCACCATGTATCGATGACCTGATGGAACAAACCCAAATGGGGCAATCAAGTGTGCGGCGCTGGGCTGCTGCTGTTTGGAGCCATGTTGGGTTTAAAAAACTAAAAAAGAGGCTGCGCAAGGTAGCCTCTTCAAACAATTAAGCGCAGCTAAACCAACTCACCCGCCCCCTGGATTGAGCGAGCACTGTTTTCAACTAAGAACACGGTCGCAGTTTGCTTAAGCATTTCCCACTCACTGTCCTCAACAAAAATCCCCTCTTCCCAAGAGCTCTTTTGCGCGCGGCTTAGCTCTGCACTGTCAATGTGAATCGCATAGCCCTCCGAGCTCTCAGCAACATCAAAGTCTTGTGTCGCAAGCTCGATAGTCATGGAGTGGAAATCGCTGTGATCGCTTGCTAATTGGTCAGAGAAGAAAACCTCTGGTGCCACGCAGCCACGGTTAAGTACGTACAAGGCGCGCTTCGGGCTTGTTCCATTCACCCACTGCGCTCGACACGCAATGCCTTTCGCCGCCAATCGCACCAGCTCACTGTATGCTAACCAGCGGTTATGACACTGCTTTAGCGTGATAGTGACCGCTTTGGATTCAACCATATTCTCTAAAGCAAAGTCCAACACAGCTGGAAGATGACAAGCAACGCTACCGCCATGAAAATCGACATCAAAACGACCCGGCTTGTGATTCTGAATCGAAACCGCACAATCTGAATCTAGGCTAAGAAACTGGCTGGCATTATTAAAATGCCTAACACCATTGAGCCCGACCATCTGAAGATCAGCGACCATATTGGCTATCACATCCGCTTCACCACAGTGGCGACGCATACCCAAAAAGGCTTTGTTGACCGCTGCAACCAGTTCATTGTGAGACACGATCATGATGCAATCCCTCCATTGATTGTCTGATTATCACTTTGAGCCACTTCTTGTGCGCTCGGCATAATTGGGAAAATCCACGTATCGCAATAGTTAGGGTCATTAATCTCTTCAAGTAGCGGAGCGCCTTGGAAGAAAGTCACTCGCACCCAACGGTCAGATCTAGGATCAAACTTGGTTGCACCAAACACCGCCAGTTTGCAACGTAACAGATGCATAGGCAGCGCATCTTCGCGCAACACATTCATTTGGATGTCACCCATTTCTCTGCAACCTAGCGTCCAAACACGACGCGTAATCGCACGATATTGAGGATGCTGGAGTAAGAACTCCGCCACACTCATCTCTTGTGGGCATTGAGTCAATGCCAAGTACAAACGATTCGCTTGTCGACCAATATCTAATGGTAGCTCTCGCTCTTCACCGATTTCTTCACCGCGTACACCAAGTCTTGGCTCTTCTTTATCTTGTGAGCGATACCAGAACCAGTAGTTATTCTCGCTTAGCGAGTAATCGGCTTCTACTGCCCACTGATATTTTTGCTTCATCAAGCTAACCAACTCTTCAACCTTCTTGCCACTCGGGATCGCAAGCGTTTCGCTGGTGTTCATTTGATTTTCGTACTTGTCCACCAGCGTCGGATAAAGCTCAAGCAAGCATGAAGTCAGGATTTCTTGGGCTTCCAAACTCATGGTCTCTGCTTGCTTGAGAACGGCGCTCCAATTTGGCTCGCAAGTCATCACTTGCGGCAAACGATCAATCAACTGCTCAATATCGCTAAGCGCTTGTTGATTCAAATGATCTTGGTATTCATTGATGGTAATAACCTGCTCTAAGTGACGCATGGCTTTGACCAACAAGGTATTCAGAGGTTGCTCAAACTGCATATCACAAGGCATGGCTAACACTTCGGCCACTGCGCGCTCTCTTGATGTCATCCACTGATCGACGATACATGGGTGATTAATAAGATATGGTGCCATACCTAAACCTGTCGCATTGCCCACCCCGAGGTAACGCTGCAAGCCTTTGTGCAACACAATCGCTTTATCACCACCTTGCTGCTCGGCTAAATAGTGCACCCAGTCTAGGCTGAACTCACGCAGTATATAAACCGCGCACATTTGAGCGCTAAATGACTGGTTGAAGTCTGGGTTATCTTCCAGCAACTTAAAATCAGCAATGCCAAATTTACCGTTTCCGTAAACCGCGGTGGTACGGAGGATGTAGCCCACTTCAGCCAGCTCTTTTGGCTCTGGTTGTTCACCACTCGCCAACGCACTGACAATATGCTCAAACACGCGAACACTCTTATTGGCACGAGCTAAAACCAACACATTATTTGGGTTACGGCCCGCTTCTTGTAGCGGCACATTCGCTCTTAACTGTTCGAGTAGCGTAACGTCAACATCGCCCTTTACTAAGGCAAACGTCACATCCCATTTTTCAGCAATAACGCGATCATTGCGCTCTTCGTCAGCGATCTCATCGCAAAATACCACTAAATGATAAGCTTGATTTGGTGTCGCCAGTTTGTAAATAACATGGCCAAAACCGCGTGGACACAGTTGCCAGTCATGCTTAGTAACTTGCCACTCTTGCTGAGCCATTTTACGAATCAAACTGCGCACAAAGCTGATTCGGTTTTGGTGCATTGCACCTAGCCTGTCAGGAGCCATGACGATGGCTGCATCACGCAGCGGGTTTTCAGTGTAAGTAGAACGATGTGCATCCATTTTGCTCACCACCTATTTTTTATTGTAAGAATAATTGGAGCTTGTGCAGGTGTAGGGGAATGCCCGCACAAGCTCATCGTTATTGGACTTGTTTATAGACCTTGCTCTTTAGCCATCTTGATTGCGATTTGCGGTGCGTTCCAAAGTGACGGCAGCAAAATCAGCGACACCGGAACGGCAGTTATCACAATGAAAGATTGCAAGGCTGAGATTCCACCTGAGCCTAAAGAGATAAGGATTAACGCTGTGATACCCATCGCCACACCCCAGAAGGTACGAACAATTGCATTCGGCTCTGTTTCACCGCTGATCACCACACTGATGGTGTAAGTCATTGAGTCACCTGTCGTCACAATGAAAATCGTGGTGAGAATCAGGAATAAAATCGAAACCAGCATCGGCAGAGGCAACTGCTGAGTGACCGCCAATAGCGCGCCTGGCAAATTAAACCCTTCAAAGGCTTTACTCACACTGCCCGGTTCAGCGATTTCAAACGCAAGGCCAGAGCCACCGACAATGGTGAACCAGAAACAGGTAGTTAACGGCGCAACAATGCTGATAGTAGAGATGATTTGGCGAATGCTGCGGCCGCGCGAGATACGAGCAATAAAGATAGCCATCATTGGTCCATAGCCTAAGAACCAACCCCAGAAGAATACGGTCCACCAGCTCAACCAACCTTCATCAGCGCGATAAGTCGCCATTGGAATGAAGTTATCTAGCATGCTGCCGACACCTTGAATGTAGCCATTGAAGATAAAGTCAGTTGGACCAAATAGCAGGATATAAATCATCAGAGCAATCGCTAGGATCACGTTGTAGCGACTTAGCATCTGCATGCCGCGGTTTAAGCCACTCAGCGCAGAAAGAGTGTAAAGAGCAATCGCAAATAGGATGATAATCAGCTGTGTGGTAAAGCCATCAGGAATATCAAACAAAGCGTTTAACGCGTAGCTAACCTGCAAGCCTAAGAAACCAATCGGACCAATGGTGCCCGCCGCAACCGCGATAATACAACACGCATCAATCAGTGCGCCGGTATGGCCTTTGAGCGCTCTTTCTCCCAAAACTGGATAAAGAAGAATGCGCGGTTTCAGTGGTAAGCCCTTGTCATAATGAAGATGCATCACAACAATCGAGGTTAAGCTGCCGACAATCGCCCAAGCAAGGAAACCCCAGTGCATAAAGGATTGCGACAGTGCGTTGACCGCCCCTTGTTGCGGGTTGTCTTGCGCGCCATACAGAGGTGGTGGGCTAACATAGTGAGCAATCGGCTCTGCTGCCGCCCAGAACACCCCGCCACCAGCCAGTAGCGTACAGAAGATAATTGCCATCCAACGGAATGCATCCATTTCAGGCTGAGTTGTACCACCTAAAATCACTTTGCCTGTTCGCCCTGCTGCTAATCCAAGACCAATAAGAAAAGTGAGAAGAAGTAGGATTTGCCAGTAAGGCCCGAAGACCTCCACAGACCAACCAAAGCCAGCATTAACGATAGAAGAGAGTAACTCACCATCGTACAGCGCTAAGGCAACAAATAGCGCGATAAAACCGCCGCTATACCAAAGTGCAGGATTACTTAATCCCAATTTGTCCGGTGAATTTTCAACACTCGTGTTGGAGGATTGTTGTGTTGCTTTCGATTGACCCGATGACATATTCATCGTGGTCTCTTTCATGCTATTGGTTAGATCAGACATACTCTGACTCCAGAACTGTTTTGCAGCAGCCGACAACTCGCAGCAAAGTTGAATTAACACCTACTTTGTAGTTTTTTTATGAGCAGGCTTTTCCATGTTTAGGGCGTTACGTAATGCATTGTTATGACTTAATGCACGGTTATGAAATGGGCTCAAGACCTTCTTGTAGGAAGTTAAACCAATTTCCACCCAGTATTTGTCCCGCCTCAGGCTCACTGAACCCATGGCGAATTAACCCATTGTAGATATTTTCCATCCCCTTGCTGCCACTGAACCATGGCAAAGCGTCAGGCCAACCAGAATTGCTTGCTGAGCCTTCACCATAATCCATCGCTTTTGACCAGCGGCCATTACGCATCCATTCCAGCACTTGTTGCGGTTGGTTAAGGCATAAGTCACTACCGATACCAAGATGTTCAACCCCGAATAGATCCGCGGTTTTCGCCACCATTTGGCAAAAATCATCAAGGCTACATTGGCTGCCATTTGGCAGATGGAATGGGTACAAGCTAAAGCCAATCAAACCACCACGCTGGGTAAGCGCCTGAATGACGGTATTAGATTTATTACGCAGCGCATCATGAGCAAATATTGGGTTGGCGTGACTGATACAAATTGGACGAGAAGAGAGATCAATCGCTTCAAGTGTTGAGCGCTCGGCGCTGTGGGACATGTCGATGATCATGCCGACGCGATTCATCTCTTCGATCGCTTGCTTACCAAAACGAGTCACACCTGAGTCGTTTTGCTCATAACAGCCCGTCGCAAGTAAGCTCTGGTTGTTGTAAGTCAGCTGCATGATCAGCAGACCTTGGCGGCGCATTACTTCGATAAGACCAATTTCATCATCAATCGGAGAGCAGTTTTGTGCGCCAAAGAAGACACCTACTTTGCCCTGCGCTTTTGCCGTCTCGACATCAGCCATCGAATAGATTGGCATGATCAGGTCGGCGTTTTGTTCAAAGCGTAAGTTCCACTCCGCAAATCGAGTCAGTGTTTCACGCGCGTTTTCGTGATAGACAATCGTTGCGTGAACCGCGGTGATGCCACTCGCTTTCAGGGTTTGAAAATACTCACGATCCCAATTGCAGTACTGCAGTCCATCGATCACAATCCGTTCTTGATACATAACCACTCCTTAATCTTTCCCTGTCCTTTTCATCGCTTATTATCGAGTCGGGAGCAGAACGGCTCTGCTCCCTCATCCTGTTAGTAAGGACGTTGGTAAGCAGTTTTCACCACGGTATAGAACTCTTTCGCATACTGACCTTGCTCACGTGGACCAAAGCTAGATTCTTTACGGCCACCAAATGGAACGTGGTAGTCAGTCCCTGCTGTTGGTAGGTTGACCATCACACACCCTGTCTGAGCTTGTTGCTTGAAGATGGCGCTGTTACGCAGGCTTTGGGTGATGATCCCGCCCGTTAGGCCAAAGCGAGTATCATTAACAACGCTAATCGCTTCATCGAGATCAGCGACTCGAATCACGCTCGCCATTGGCGCAAAGACTTCTTCTTGGTTCACTTCCCAGCTATTTTGCGTATTCAGGAACAGGGTTGGCGACATGTAGTAACCGTCATGCTCAAGGTTCAAACGCTCGCCACCAAAGGCCAGTTCAGCGCCGCTTTGACGAGCTTTCTCAATCCATGCAAAGTTGGCATCGAGCTGATTGCCATCAACCACTGGCCCCATGAAAATACTCTCTTCAAGTGCATGACCCACTTTTAGCTCGCTCATACGTTTGATCAGTGCTTCAACGTACGTATCATGAATGCCATCCATCACCACTAAACGAGAAGACGCGGTACATTTTTGACCTGCACCAGAAAACGAACCGGCAATGGTCGCTTCAACCGCAATTTGGATATCCGCATCATCAGCAACCACTAGCGCGTTCTTACTGCCCATTTCGAGTTGGCAACGGACAAAGTTTGGCGCTGTTGCTGCCGCCACTTTACGACCTGTATCTACAGAACCGGTAAAGCTCACGCCATTGACCTGCTTGGAATTGATAAGAGTGTTACCAACTTGAGAGCCACTACCCAACACAAGGTTGAACGTACCTGCAGGCAAGCCTTGGCGGTGAATGATTTCAGTCAGTGCAACTGCACTTGCTGGGGTTAAGTTGGCTGGTTTCCACACGACGCTGTTACCAAACGCTAGTGCAGGTGCGATTTTCCAGGCAGCGGTTGCTGTCGGGAAGTTCCAAGGAGAGATAATGGCGATAACGCCAACAGCTTCGCGAGTCACTTCAACGGAGACTCCTGGACGGACAGACGCTGCGTTATCACCAATTTGACGTAGCACTTCTGCTGCAAAGTATTGGAAGAACTGACCTGCGCGATAAATCTCACCGCGACCTTCAGCAAAAGGCTTACCTTCTTCACGCGACAACAGCGTGCCAAGCTCATCACAGCGGGCAATCAGCTCATCACCAATCGCTTGCAGTACCGCTTGCTTGCGCTCGATTGGGGTCTTTTCCCACTCTGGCTGTGCTTGCTTAGCCGCTTGAATCGCTTGCTCTACCTGTGACTGGCTTGCTTGAGCAAAATTACCCAGATTTTCACTGATATCCGATGGGTTGATGTTCGCGATGGTATCGACACCCGCTTGCCACTCACCACCAATGTATAGTGCCTTTTCTGCTTGAACGTTATTTATAAAAGTCATTGCTCTTTCCTTGTTCAGTTCTGACTGACAACATCAATCAGCTTCGATTCTTATCGTTAGTTGTTATTACTCTGGTTGGCTTGCTGAGGCATAAACCACAAACTCGACCAACATCTCCTCACGCGCTAGACCGGCGACGACCATAGCGGCGCGGTTCGGGTATGGCGCTTCAAAGTACTCGGCATACACTTCATTAACCGTTTTTAGATAGTCGCGGTCGGTGACACAAATCAGCACTTGCAGCACTGAATCGAGAGACTCACCCGCACACTCCAAGGTGTGGACTAGGTTGTTAAAGGTTTGGCGTGTTTGCGCTTCAATACCGCCTTCAACAACAGCACCTGTATCATCAATTGGGATTTGCGCCGTGTACAAAGTGCCATTACTGACAACTGCCCATTCAAGCGGTGCTTTAGAAGCAAATAGAGCGGTTTTTACTGGGTGTTTTTTTGTTGGAGTATTCACGTGCCTTTCAACCTTTGTAACGACTTTGTTTCAAGATGGTTAAATCATGCACATTGACACTTGATAAATCTAACGGTAAATTTTTTACATTTGATAAGTTTTTTTTATCACTCTAAATAACATCAGAGAAACAAAGGGATTGGAATGGTGGTCAGATGAGTATCAAGCTTCAACAATTAATGCATTTTGTGATGGTGGTAGAAGAAGGCGGTTTTCGAGCAGCCTCACACCGGGCGAATCGTTCTCAGGCTGCCTTATCGACATCAATCAAAGAGCTGGAAAAGATCCTCGGACAACCGCTATTTGAAGCAGGTAACAAAGCAAAGCTGACTCCATTTGGTGAGATATGTTTACCGAAAATAATCCAGTTTCTGAATATCTATAGTGCTCTCGATAACGACTTAAGAGCTGCCGCCGCCGGGCAACAGGGACGTGTAAGAATTGCGAGCGTGCCTTCGGTGGCGGCCAAACTTATCCCTAGTGTACTGGGCGCATTCAGTGAACAATTCCCCAATGTAGAAGTGAGCCTTATTGATGATAACGCCGCGGGGGTGGAAGAGAGGCTGCTTTCCGGTGAAGTGGATTTGGCGCTCGGTAACCCCTCTCACCTAGATGAAGGCGGGATAAACTTCACCTCACTTCTCTCAGACCCCATTGGTGTGGTTTGCCTGAAAGATAATCCCATCGCTCAACACCCAGAAGGCATAGAGTGGCAAACATTGCTTGAACAGCCATTTATTCGCAATGGCACTTGTACCCTACTAGACCCGACACCTGCCAGAGCGCTCAGTGAACAGGCGCTTTATTCCGTAGAAAACATTACTTCACTGTTTTCGGTATTGGAGCTCGGGATTGGCGTAACCACTTTGCCTAAACTTGCCTTTCCGACCAATGAAACTCGCTTGGTTTGGATACCGCTTATCGACCCTCCGTTAGAAAGACAGATTGGCATTTTCACCTTGAGCGATCGCACCATATCGCCCCAAGCCCAAGCCTTTCATGATTTATGCATCGAGTATCTCAACTACGACAAAGCAATGTGAATCTTATCTCGGTAAACGATCGCTAAACCGTTATGCTTGAATCAGCATATCAATAAGGACATGAATCATGAAAAAGTGGTTAGTAGCATTCTTCACCTCAGCAGCACTTCTAGCCTCGCCGGTTTTTGCAACAGAGCGAGCAGATATTGGCTGGGAATGGATTGAGCAAGGAGCATTAGTTGTTGATGTACGCACACCACAAGAATTTGCCGATGGTCATTTGGACAATGCGAAAAACTACCCGCTCTCTGCACTAGATAAGTATTTTGCCAACATAGATAAAGATGCGCAGATCGTATTGTACTGCCGCAGTGGTAATCGTTCTGGTAAAGCTTTTCAGTATTTAACTGCTCAGGGGTTTACTAATCTGCATAACGCAGGTGGGTTGGTAGAAATGCAGCAAGCTAAGTAACCTTTCGACTCTTATACGAATCAAAAAAGCACACTTGATTGTGTGCTTTTTCGCATCTTCGACTTACAACTGGTATCGCTCAACCAACTGCCTTTTTTCTAAGTAGCTACCAATTAACTCTGTTTGGCTCTGTCCTTGATTTTGATAGAACAACGCGCCTCCTTCGAGCAGCAAATCATAGTGTTGCTCTAGCATTGCCAAAACGAACTGCACACGTTTGATGGTCATCGCAGTACAGCTCTTACCCTCTAGGTCATCTTCAATATCCAATACGTGAGAACGGAACATCTCAAGGGTAAATAAATGTTCTAACTTGGCATCTGAGCTTAGTGCGGTTTCAACCTTTTCTATCGACGCTTGCACACGCTCTATCACTTCTGGTTTAGCTTGATTCGCGGCTAGCCAATCACGTTTGTCTTCCAGCATCCTCAACGCTTGTCGCTTCACCGCTTTGAAGATCTGTAACGACTCAATCTGTGAGTATTCTTTTTCCAATAGCCAACCAGAAAGGAAACGAGTTTCAAAACGCTCACAGGCATCAAACAAAGGGTCACTCAAGCCATTACTATTAAAGTGTTGCAACGGCTCAAAGCGATACATGTAACCAAAGTCAAACAGCTTAAGTTGGCCTTGTTCATTAACTAACAAGTTGCCACTACACAGATCCCATTCGAATAATCCAATACTCTCACAGGCGAGCAATGTAGAGAAAATTTGTGCTAACAAGTCATTTGTAAGCTCTTGAACTGGCGTACCTTCGACCCATTCAGACACGATAATCCCTAACCGGTAATTGGCATAAATCGTTTCGACAATGTGCTGAAAATCCGGCGCTGAATTCGGGTTATTCTTTTGAGTTTGAAAATCGAAGCGTCGCTGAACTTCATTGAGAAAAGAGTACTGACCATCAAGGTTCTGCACTTTGGCCTGCGGCCGTTTTTTCTTCAATGTATAGTCTTGCCCATCGATACGAATATGAAAAACCTGCGCGGTTAATCCGCTTTCAAACGTTTCGACCACATATTCAGAGTCCGCGGTTGTCATCGCTAATTGTTCTGGTGACAACGGGCATTGCTGCTCTGAGCCGACAATTAAGTTTTGTTCGCTTTGATCAAACTCTTGCTGCTGTTTTTGACGTTGATTCACGACATGCTTCCTGCTGACAGTTTAGGTTCTGTCTACTTTATCAACAGTGAAGCACATCACCTCCCCCTTCACTGACTCGAAATAGGGATGAGTACTTGGGCGGAATACGATTAACTAAACCCTACTGCTCACGTGTTGTCATAAAAATTCATATTAATATTGGCCAAATTCGCCCCCTGTTTGCTAATGTTAATCATTGATAAAACAACGCGTTAAATGGATGTGCTCATGCCTGTAGTTCTTGCCTTATTGTTCGGCTTTCTCACTTGTCTACAACCGGTCTATGCTGAACAGACCAAACACTCAGAATCTGACTTACTCGATCGCCCTCTGATGGAGCGCTACATCCTTGATGAACTAAAATCGCTTCGCCAAGATCAGCAAGATTTAGAACGTAAGTTGATTGTTCAAATCACGGACCGAGAGCTTAGCGTTGCGGACAAATCATTAAACTACGCCAATGTGACGGTGACTTACTTCTTCTACATTATCGCAGGTGTTGCTTCGCTGATCGCTTTTGTCGGCTGGCAGTCTCTGCGTGAGTTTAAAGCCAACACCAAAGAGATGGCGGATAAACGCCTTGAAGCGATTGCTGATGAATATCAGAAAAAGTTCGGTGCTTTGGAGCGAGACCTAAAACGTAAAACACGCATCATCAGTGAAAACAACAAAGAAATTGAGAAGATTAACGAGATCCATAACCTCTGGCTTCGCGCGCAAAGCATGCCAACTGCTGAGCAGCGTATTGATGTGTATGATGAGATCTTAACCCTGCGTCCGGGCGATCTTGAAGCGCTGACCTACAAGGCGGATGCGGCAATGGAAATCAAAGAGTACCACTGGGCGCTGAGCTTATGTAATCGTGTGTTAGAACTCGACGATACCAACGGCCCAGCCCTATACCAACGAGCTTGTGCTTATTCTCGACTCGGCATCGAAGAACAAGCGATTGAAGATCTGACTCGCGCGATAGATGCCAGCCCTTCGATTCGTGATCTCATTGATAGCGAGCCAGATTTAGAAGGTATGCATGGTAATCCTCGCTTTGATGCCTTGCTCTCTGAAGGGGAAGGATAACCTCTCTTTCATCACTGGCACTCATTAACATCTGATTAAGGCATCGTTTCGACGATGCCTTTTCTTTTGCAACTACACTCTGCGTCTCGGCAACGAGATCACTAAGACACTTTTTGGTCATCAGTCTACACTTTGCTCTATTGCGAGTTAGAATCTTCATCACACATCAACCCGAAGTGGCAACACTTTATAACTAACTTAAGGAGGAATTTATGTCTTTGTGGTGTTCAATCAACCCACGCTTTTATGGCATGAAGGACCGCTCAAGAGTTTCAGATTTCGCGCTGCGATAATCTCGACTTGAGCGAATAATTACCTTTCGACAAAACACGTCACCCGAGTACCTTCCCTCAAGCTCGAAGAATTATTGTCAGCTCTGACAACGGCTTCTTACGCCTAAAATTCTTGAGAACATTATGAGTACTTATTTAACTGCACAGGCAGTCACCCTAAACTTCACAACTCAACCTCTATTCAACGCGATTACTTTCACCATTCAGCGTGGCGACAAAGTTGGATTAATTGGCCATAACGGCTGTGGTAAAAGTTCGTTACTGAAATTGCTATCCGGTCAGTTTGAACCTAGCAGTGGCGCAATAGCCAAAGCCAATACCTGTTTGATGCGCTATGTAGAGCAACATTTACCTGAGGCTCTCAACTCCCATTCGGTTATATCTGCGTTATCTGAGTTCATCTCAGATGATGAGATTTGGCGAGCAGAACTCTTATTGGATGAGCTAGGCTTTTCGATACGCGAACGCGAGATGCCAGTAGAGAACTGCAGTGGCGGTCAGCAAATGCGTCTTTTGCTTGCGCGCGCGATTATCCACCAACCAGATCTGCTTCTGCTTGATGAACCTAGCAACCACTTGGACTTGCCCTCGCTACTTTGGTTAGAGCAGTTCTTATCCGCTTGGAAAGGCTCATTTGTATTGGTTTCTCACGATCAAACCTTGTTAGATCGAGTCACTAACACCACTTGGGTCATGCGTGATCAAACGCTTCATCACTTCTCCCTACCTTGCTCACAAGCAAGGCAGGTATTAGATGAGAAAGATGAAACCGATCGATTACGCCATGCGAGCGAGCAAAAAGAGATCGACCGTATAGAAAAGAGTGCTAAGCGACTGGCGACCTGGGGTAAGGTCTATGACAACGAGGATTTAGCTCGTAAAGCCAAGACTATGTTCGCCCGTAAAGAACGTTTAGAGGAACAGCAAACCGAGCTGACCGATGGCACCCCTTGGGCACTGCGACTGCAAGGCGAGCGATTACCCGCCAATAGATTGCTAGAAACCATGCCTTTTTCTGTCACACCACAGGACAGTGCATTTCATTTGTTTGATATGACTGAAATGCGCGTCAAGAGTGGCGACAGAATCGCGGTTCTTGGCAGTAATGGCTGCGGCAAGTCTACACTGCTTAACTTGCTCTATCGACACTACCAGAGCAAAGAGGTGCCAGATGTTTGCACCTCAACATCGGTGACTTTCCATGACCGCTGTCGACTTGGTTATTACGATCAATCACTAGAGCAGCTCGACGATAACCAAACGATCAGTGACGCGCTGCAATCCTTTGCTGAAATCAGCAGTGAGACTGCCAAACGCTCACTCATTAGCGCAGGTTTTGAGTATGCACGACACGATCAGTTAGTGGCGAGCTTAAGTGGTGGTGAACGGGCAAGGCTACTATTTATCGGTTTGACCTTAGCTCGCTACCACATGCTATTTCTTGACGAACCGACCAACCACCTCGATATGGAAGGAAAAGAAGAGCTCATTCAGACCCTACAAGAGTTTGAAGGTGCTGCTTTATTGGTCAGTCATGATCGTAGTCTGATTGAACAAAGCTGTAACCGATTCTGGTTTGTTGAAAACAGCTCACTGACCGAATATCTCTCTGCTGAAGAGGTATATGCGCGTATTGCCGATTCAGCACCAAAATCAGCAGATTCAACCTCTGCAACGAGTTCGGCTTCGAACCCAGTTTTTCAAACTGTGGAGGCTGACTCAGAGGAGCAACTTCTTGAAAGATTGTTGGAATTGGAGAGTTTGCTTGAAGCAGATAAGCAACGTAAACCTAAACACCAAAAACCAGCCATGCAGCAAGAGTGGCAACAGCAGATTGAGGAAATAACTGCGCAGCTATAACGACAAAAGGCACCAATAATTGGTGCCTTTTTCAATCAACTAGCTCAGTTCTAAGCCGCTTGCGGGGCGTTATAGTTACCTAGCAGCGCGTCATAAAACTCGCTGTCATTAAGTACACCCACCAGCTTGCCATCTTCAGCTAACAAAATGGGTTGCCCACTACGCTGTTTCAATTCAATCGCCTGTCGCATGCCAATGTCAGGGCTGGCGACGACAACGGTTGAGCTCGTTACATCTTCAATTCGGCTGGTTTCACAATCCCACTCAATCAATGTCAGCTCATCACTTTCTACCAAGCGAAGTTGATCACTAGTTTGCTCTACCCATACAGGTTGTGCAGTACACACCTGAAGCTGGCTTTGCTCTTTAGTGAGTTCACTAACTGGCTGCATCAATGAGCGGCCTTTAAGGACATTCAGCGGGTTAGTGTGAGCAACAAAATCACGCACATAGTCATTTTCTGGAGTAAGAATGATCTCTTCTGGCTTGCCATGTTGAATCAGTCGACCAGATTCCATAATGGCAATGTTGTTACCAATCTTAAGCGCCTCATCTAAGTCGTGGCTCACGAACAAAATGGTCTTATTGAGCTTCTCTTGCAGCATAATCAGTTCATCTTGCAGCTGAGTACGAATCAGTGGATCAAGGGCAGAAAACGGCTCGTCCATTAATAAGATATCGGTATCCATCGCAAAGGCTCTCGCAAGGCCAACACGCTGCTGCATACCGCCAGATAACTCATGAGGGAACTTAGATTCCCACTCTGACAGACCGACCATCTCAAGCTGCTCACGGGCTTTGCTTTGGCGCTCAGATTTACCCATGCCTTGCAGCTCTAAGCCGAATGCAACATTGTCCAATACCGTTAACCACGGCATCAAGGCAAACTTTTGAAACACCATAGACACACGATGAGTACGTAAGCGGCGCAAGGTTTCGTCATCACAGTTAGCTAGGTCGACTTTCTCGTCGCCATCTTTTAGCTCTAACGCACCACGTGAAATCTCATTGAGGCCATTTACCGCGCGTAGCAGGCTTGATTTACCCGAGCCAGATAGGCCCATCAGTACGCAAATTTCACCTTCTTTGACAGTCAGGGATACATTATCAACGCCAACGACTTGCGCGGTTTCATCAATAATTTCTTGGCGAGTTTTGCCGTTATCCAGCAGCTCTATTGCCAACTGTGGTTTATCACCAAACACCACATCGAGGTTTTTAATGGTAATCGCATCCATGATTAAGCTTCCTTCTGGTTTGGTGATTTACACAGACGATCGAGAATGATCGCCACAAGAACGATAGCCAATCCGGCTTCAAAACCTTGCGAAATATTTACTGTGTTCAACGCACGAACCACAGGTTTACCTAAGCCATCTGCGCCTACTAGAGCGGCAATCACCACCATAGAAAGCGATAACATAATGCACTGAGTTACACCGGCCATAATGCTAGGCATGGCTGCTGGCAACTCAACTTTAAACAGCAACTTCATACGCGTCGCACCAAACGCTTTACCCGCTTCGACCAGTTCTTCAGGCACTTTAGTGATACCTAGGTAAGTCAAACGAATCGGAGCAGCAATCGCGAAAATGATGGTGGAAATCAGTCCAGGAACAATGCCTAAACCAAACAAAACTAGTGTTGGGATAAGATAAACAAACGTCGGTACCGTCTGCATTAAGTCCAAAATTGGTCTTAGTAAGGTGTATAACCAAGGTCGGTGAGCCGCCATGATCCCGATAGGCACGCCAATTAATACAGAAATCGTTGTCGCTGAGAAAACCAGAACAAAGGTTTCTAGCATTTCTTGCCAGTAGCCAAGGTTTAAGATGGTAAGCAGTGCACCAATAACAAACAGAACAAGCGGGATACTACGGTGTAAGTACCAAGCAATCGCCGCCGTCATAACGATTGGCATTGCAGGAGGCATCCACTTAAAAATATCTACAACAAAAAGAATGATCGTCTCTAAGAAGATCGCAATCGCATCAAATAGACCCGCAGCATTGAAGGTTAGCCAATCAACCCCTGCTTCCATCCATTGACCCAGTGGGATTTTGTTGTCAGTAATAAAATTCACAATACAGCCTTTGTGGTAATGATTATTTAGCGTGTGAGAAAGGGCAGGCAAGTTGCCCACCCTAAATATCGTTAATTAAGGCATCGTTAATTAAGCTTTCGAATTGATGTAGCTAGTAACGGCTCCTTGCGCTTCTTCACCTTGCAATGTCTTCACACCGTTAAGCCACGCTTCCACTTGTTGCGGGTTTGCTTTCAACCACTGCTGAGCCGCTTTTGCTGGCTTGACGTTTTGGTTAAGAATCGCTTCCATCAACTCGTTTTCCATTTCAAGGCTAAACTCTAGGTTTTTAAGTAGGTTACCTACGTTTTGACACTCGCTTAGGTAGTCTTTACGCACGTTGGTGTAGACGTTTGCGCCACCGTAGTTAGGCCCAAAGAAGTCGTCACCACCATCAAGGTATGCCATCTCAATATTGCTGTTCATTGGGTGCGGAGCCCAACCTAGGTAAACAATCCATTGGTTACGACGTACAGCGCGTGACACTTGCGACACCATGCCCGCTTCGCTTGATTCAACTAGGCTGAAGTCTTTCAGACCGAATGCATCGCTGTCGATCATCGACTGAATCAGACGGTTACCATCATTACCTGGCTCAATACCGTAGATGCGGTCTTTGAATTTATCGGCATTCTTAGCTAGGTCAGCAAAGCTCTTCACGCCTGCATCGTAAACATACTTAGGCACAGCTAGGGTGTACTTCGCCCCTTCAAGGTTAGCGCGAACCGTTTCAACGCTGCCAGCTTCACGGTATTTAGCGATATCTCCCTCCATGGTTGGCATCCAGTTGCCAAGGAAGATATCGATATCACCGTTCGCCATTGACGAGTAAGTCACAGGTACAGACAGCAAATCTGTTTTGGTTTTATAGCCAAGACCTTTTAGTAGCTCTGAAGTCACGGCTGTCGTTGCGGTAATGTCTGTCCAGCCTACGTCAGCAAAACGCACAGTTTCACATTGGTTGGCATAAGCGTTCATCGCTAAACTGCTTAGGGCGATGGTCGAAAAAGTTTTTGTCATCATAGACATGGTGTTTTCCTTGTAATAGTTACTGACTTTTTGAAAGTTAATCCAACTCTCTGCGTGGAGCGGTATTTCTCTGTTTTTGTTGCCAGTCTGGCGCAATCCAAACCGGTTGTTCATTCGCTTCTATACTTGGCTTACCGAGAATCATGTCTGCGGCGCGCTCAGCCACCATAATGGTCGGCGCATTAAGGTTTCCGTTTGGAATGGTTGGGAAGATCGAAGAATCCACCACGCGAAGTCCTGCAACGCCACGTACGCGACACGCTTCATCAAGCACCGCCATTGGGTCATCATCTGCGCCCATTTTGCAGCTACATGATGGGTGGTAGGCACTTTCCACGTTTTCTTTAACCCATTGGTCAATCGCTTCATCGCTGGTCACATCAACACCCGGCTGAATCTCTTCACCGCGGAAACTATCCATCGCTGGCTGCATCAAAATTTCACGAGTAAGACGGATACAATCGCGCCAATCTTGACGATCTTGCTCAGTAGAAATGTAGTTAAATTCAATACGTGGCTTATCGTTTGGATTCGAAGAGGAGATCTCTATTGAGCCGCGACTTTCTGGCTTATTCGGGCCGACATGAACCTGGAAGCCATGACCATCAAACGCGGCTTGGCCGTCATAACGCATTGCTGCTGGTAAGAAGTGATATTGGATATTTGGCCACTTAAGTCCTTTGCGTGAACGAATAAAGGCGCAAGACTCGAAGTGATTGGTCGCACCTAACCCCTTACGAGTTAAGATCCATTCAGTGCCAATCAATCCCTTACTCACCAAGCCTAACTTGCTATTGAGCGTAATCGGTTGAGTACAGTGGTACTGAAAGTAAACCTCTAAATGGTCTTGGAGGTTTTGGCCAACGCCCGGCAAATCATGAACCAGTTCAACGCCCGCTTTGGCAAGCACCTGCTTTGGACCAATGCCAGATAGTTGCAGCAATTGTACTGAACCAACAGACCCCGCGCTCGACACTACTTCTTTCTTGGCAAACGCCTTAATAACGCGACCCGACTTTTCAAACTCGACTCCGACGGCGGTCTTGCCTTCAATGATCACTTTGCGTGCGACAACACCTTTCACCAAGGTTAGATTGTCTCGTTTAAGAGCTCGTCTTAAGTAAGCGTTAGAAGTCGAAGCTCGAACACCACCATCAACCGTCATATGCATCGGGCCGAAGCCTTCTTGCTGATAACCGTTGTAATCTTTGGTTTCTGGGTAACCTGCTTCTTTGCCCGCATCAATGAAAGCTTGGTAGAGTGGGTTACGCTGCATATCGTTGCCACCACACGTCCCAACCGGACCATTACCACCACGGTAATTATCTTCTCCACCACTCCAGCTTTCAGCGCGGCGGAAATAAGGCAGACAAGATTGGTAGTTCCAACCCTTGGCACCATGCTCTTCCCATTGGTCAAAATCGCAAGCGTGGCCACGAACATAAACCATGCCGTTAATAGATGAGCTACCGCCTAATACTTTTCCGCGTGGGCAGTGAAGCTGACGGCCATCAAGCCCCTGCTCTGCAACGGTTTCAAATTGCCACGCATACTTTTCGGTATTCATTGGATAGGAAAGTGCCGTTGGCATTTGGATAAAAATGCTTTTGTCTGTACCACCAGCCTCTAGTAGCAGCACTTGATGCTCACCACTTTCTGTCAGACGATCCGCCAGTACACAGCCAGCCGAACCCGCGCCGACGATAATATAATCGTAGCGTTGTTGCATGTTATCTCTCCGTAGAATCTATATTAGGCGTAAGGGCTGGCGTAGTCGCCAAGCTCGATCAGCACGCTTTTAGTCTGGGTGTAATGGCGTAGGGTTTCTGGACCATTTTCGCGGCCGATGCCCGAATGCTTGTAACCACCAACCGGCATTTCAGCAGGTGAATCTCCCCAGGTATTGACCCAACAAATCCCAGCTTGCATCTGATGTATCACGCGGTGTGCACGCGCTAAATTTTGGGTAAAGATACCCGCCGCTAGGCCGTAATCGGTATTGTTGGCACGTTTAATCACGTCTTGCTCGTCACTAAAGGTCAGTACTGACATAACTGGGCCAAAGATCTCTTGTTGGACGTGTTCCATGTTGTCATCACAATCAACAAACACCGTCGGAGCAACAAAGTTACCGGTAGCAAGACCGTTGTCAGTCACTTGATATCCACCAGTCAGCAGCGTCGCACCGCTCTGTTTAGCGCTTTCGATAGCCGCTAATACCTTGCCTAAATGTTCTTTAGAGATCAGCGCGCCGATTTGAGTTTGCATATCCATTGGATCGCCGACGATCAGCTTTTCAGTACGTGTTTTTAGCTGTTCAATAAACTGCGGGTAAAGAGATTCATGGACAAACACACGTGTGCCATTGGTGCAGACTTCGCCTTGGGTGTAGAAGTTGGCAACCATAGCGGCAGAGACAGCGTCATCAAGCTTGGCATCTTCGAATACAATCATTGGCGACTTACCACCCAGCTCCATCGTCACTTGCTTCAGTGTTTTCGCACTATCAGCCATTACCAACTTGCCGGTACCCGACTCACCAGTAAACGAAACCTTAGCGATATCAGGGTGGGCCGTTAGCATTTGCCCAACACGGTGATCGCCTTGAACGACGTTGAACACACCGTCAGGTAAGCCAGATTCAGTAAAGATCTCAGCCAATTTTAACGCGCTTAGCGGGGTTTCTTCTGAAGGTTTGAAGATCATGACGTTGCCTGCTGCCAGTGCTGGCGCTGATTTCCACATCGCAATCTGAATTGGGTAATTCCATGCACCAATACCCGCACAAATCCCTAACGGCTCACGGCGAGTGTAGAAAAACTGGCTATCACTCAAGGGTTGTTGTTCACCTTGTAGCGCAGGAGCTAGACCGGCGAAATACTCGATAACATCAGCGCCCGTTGCAATATCAACTTCAATCGCTTCTTGCAGCGGTTTGCCGGTATCAGTTACTTCGAGTACCGCCAGTTCATCGTTTCGCTGACGAAGAAGCGCTACCGCTTTCAGTAGAATACGGCTTCGCTCTGTTGGACTCATTGCTGACCATACCGCAAAACCTTGTTTCGCTGACTCCACTGCCAGTTCTAGGTCGTTTTGGCTTGCTTGAGCAACTTCCGCAAGCGGTTCACCCGTTGCAGGGTTGTATGTCACAAAGCTTTCACCAGACGTTGCTGGTTGCGCTTTGCCATCGATATAAAGTGTTTTCATTTCCATTTGAAAGTCTGACTTTTCGTTATTTTTTTGAGTAGAAAGTGAGTTGTTTGTCGAGATAATCGTTGATGATAAAACGCGCTTTATCCGCATCGATACCTTGTGGGTTGAGCGTCCCACGCAGCCAGATGCCATCAATTAACGCAGCGATACCATGTGCAATGACCTCGGCTTGGTCGGCACCAAAAAGGGCTTTGAGTTCAATTTTAAGATGGGAGAGCAAGCGCTTTTCATTCACTCGCTGTAAACGCTTGAGCTGAGGCTCATGCATTGAGTATGACCAGAATGCTAACCAAGTTTTTGTTACCTGATTTTCGGCTTGGAAACCAACAAAGTTACCATCAACAATGGCAATAATGCGCTGTTGATAGGCATCCTTAGGCAATCGAGCAAGGCTTTGCATAATAGTTGCAGAGTGCTGACGCAAAATCTCACGCATGGTTTCTTCAAGCAGACCATGTTTACCACCAAAATAGTGATTAATGATCCCAGTAGAAACACCCGCTTCTTTGCTGATCAAAGCGATGCTTGCTGCATGCAAACCTACGCGATCGATGACCGCCATCGTCGCTTTAACCAGCTGAGGTTTCCTGATTTCTGGCATGCCAACCTTGGGCATTTTGACTTCCTTTTCTTTTTTTATTGAACGTTCAATTAAATATAAAATGCCTCAAAACCCTTTCGATCTCAAATTATTTATCTATAAACTCGATCAAAACACACCCAAACAACCACTAACACTAACAATCAAAAACTTTAAAAACCGAGAATAAATCCAAACAAATAGCCAATATAAAAATCACAATGAAAATGCATTTCAATGCTAAATATCAACAACTTAAATAGATAAATCCAAAGCAAAACCAATGTCAAACCTACCAATTACCCACTCTAAACAACCCAGTAAAGACCACCTTAAAATTACCTGTAAATAAATATTTAGAACGCGAAACATTTTTCTAGTTAAGCTGCTCTAATCCACAAAACCACCAGCAAGATCTGAACAATAATGAGAGTGGTCCTTCAGACCAACGGCCAATCTCGCAACAAAAAAATGCCCCAGAATGAACCACTCAAACTGGGGCAAATTTATGTTCAAACTAGTGCGGCGAGTGACACGCGGTAAGATTGAACTCTAGCGCAGGCTTAAGCAGCTTTGGTGGCGGAAGTTGTCCGTCACGACCTTCTCTTACTTCGACAAATTGCGCGCGAGTGGTGAGCTCATCCAACATGACATTGTCGTGTTTTTCTTCACCAATCGTGGTTTTAAAATGGAGGTTTTCAGCTTTATCTGGATAGTTGTGGCACAAATAGACGTCGGTGCTGTCTTTTAGCTCATACAGCTTTCGAATTGACTCAAACATCTTCTCTGCACTGCCTCCAGGGAAATCTGCACGACCAGTACCGTGATAAAACAGTGAATCGCCGACAAACAGCGCATCACCAATTTTAAAGGTTAAATCTGACGGTGTATGACCCGGCGTACTCATCACCTCTAAATGGGAATTGCCGAAGTCCATTTCTTCATTCTCCAATAAGAAATGCTCGAAGTGGTACAGCTCACTAAGGCAAAGATCGCCTTTCCATTGTGCGTAGACTTCTTTCACCCCTTCAGAGACGTAAATTGGCGCATCTAGGTGCTGACTAAGATAGAACGAGCCAGACAGGTGGTCGGCATGAATGTGGGTTTCTAAAATAGCGACGATATGGAGTTGCTCCGCCTTAATGTGCGAAATAATCTCATGTGCAGACTCGTAACTTATTTTATCTAAATCAGGATCATAGTCGGCCACAGGATCGATAATAATCGCTTCATTGGTATCGCCATCAGCGACAACGTAGCTAATTGTCCCAGAGCTGGGATGGAAGAAATGTTGAATATTCTGAGATGCCATTTTGCCCCCTCAGGAAAACGCTTCCTTACTTAATAACAAGACACTCAACAATATTCAGTGTAGTGGCTCATTCGAAAGTTGAGAGGATCTCTATAGAAATAATAAAGCCAGAGCAAAAACTCTGACTTTATACGGTTAAGACATTTGAAGCCTTTACTAAGATTCAACCTCTTCTGGCATCGGTACGTACTCCAATATATCCCCAGGCTGACAATCAAGATGCTTACAGATAGCTTCGAGCGTTGCCAGCTTAACCGCCTTAGCACGGCCGTTTTTCAGAATCGACAAGTTTTGCTCAGTAATACCAACCAATTTTGCCAACTCATTTGAGCGCATTTTTCGTTTAGCTAGCATTACATCAAGATTGATTACAATCGCCATATCTGTTCCGTTAAATAGTCAGCTCACTTTCTTCGTGAAGCTCTGCCGCTCTTTCCATTACCACCGCAATAACACGGACAATAAAACCGATTACCATCATTGTGATGTCGACATCATCGACTTCTACAGAGAAGTACCAAGAGTCACCATTGTACGATAAAGCGAGGCTGAGAAGTAAGTCGCTGATTGCTCCAATGAAAGGAGTTGCGAGCAATAAGTAGCTCAACTTCTTATAACAACGAGCATTGTCCTGTTCAAAAATCCGTCCTTTCTCATATAAACCAAACAAGATTATGAGCTGCCATAACATCGCCATGGTTAACAAGGCAGAGAACATACTTGGGATATAACCAATCAAAGAACGCGTCACTGAAAGTGGCAATTCGACCTCTACAGGGAAGGTAGCGTTAAACCACTGAGCATTAAACATGGTGGCACTAAACCACAGTGTCGTATCTAGCACTGCGACAAAAAAGAAAGAAAACCAAAACAAAATAAGCAGCTTACGGCTAAAAGTACTAATCGATTGGTGCGACATATCAAGCCTCAATAATAAATAATTTATCCATATACTAGTTCTATGATTATAAATTTCAATAAAAACTTATCGTTTTACGATAATTTTTTATTGAAATATGAAGAAAATGAATTTACCTTACCTATCAAACGACAAAGACACATTGATAACATCGAGGTTTCCCATGCCGACTAAACACTCACTTATTAGCGCACTATTACTTCTTTATTCTTATTCTTCCGCTGCCAACGCTCTGTTTCTTGACAACCTAGACGAGGAATTCAACTTAACCGAATCATTGAGCTCTTCGTATGCTCAAAGTTTAAGACCTCAACAACAACACTTAGTTGGCGATGACTGTCACGCAACTCCAAGTCATTCATTTACTGATAATGGTTTATCGAGTGGACATCGAGACACACAATGCTACAAGACAGAGTTTAAAGGCGGGAATATAGAAACCTACTACCAGACAAGCCCTAATGGCAGCTCCAGCACTGGATTTTCTTGGACATTCGAATAGAAAATGCTTCGATGAAATTTTGTTGGATGATACGCCGATACTTACCCGTTTTCTCATTGGATTTAACTATTTAAGTCATAGATAAAACCAAATTTTCTTCCCTAAAGATGAATCGTAATATGACTCCATCGGCAGCAAATACTGCAAACTATTTTAAAACTTTGTATCAATCACGGTGAACTACTGGCTCATTACTGCAGGTTGATATTAATCTCCGAGGAGCAAAACGATGAACAAACAGGTAAGCTTAATTGGTCTAGATCATGAACAATCAGCACAGCTAGCTCAACAACTCAATCAACTACTCGCGCATTACCAAGTGTTGTACATGAATTCACGTGGCTACCACTGGAACATTAAAGGTCAGCAATTCTTCGAACTCCATGTGAAATTTGAAGAGATCTACACCGATCTACAAACGAAAATTGATGAGCTCGCAGAGCGTATCCTGACGTTAGGGCATACTCCTGCGCATGCCTTTAGCAATTACTTGGAAGTAAGCGAAATTAAAGAGCATCAAAACGCGACGTCTGGTGAAGAGTGCGTACAAGGTCTGGTTCAAGGTTTTAGTGTGTTACTTCTAAAACAGCGCGAGATCCTACAAAACGCTGGTGATGCAGAGGACGAAGGTACCGCTGCATTGATGGGTGACTACATCCGAGAGCAAGAAAAACTCATGTGGATGCTTAACGCCTATTTGCAACACTGAGTTTACGCTACTAAGTAGTTCAATCGGGTGTGGTTATAGGAAATAGAGAAGACTGCGAGCTGAAGATAAAAACAGCTTTCTCCATAAGACTCTAGTCAGCATAAAAAAGGCCCACTAGCTTTCGTTAGTGGGCCTTTCAATTTATCTAAATATGATTAAGCATTTTCTGCGTCTTCAACCATCGCTTTTGATAGCGCTTCTGCCACCTTGATGCCATCAATACCTGCAGAAAGAATACCACCTGCGTAACCTGCGCCCTCACCTGCTGGGAAGAAGCCTTTTAGGTTAACACTCTGAAAGTCTTTACCACGCTTGATACATACCGGAGACGATGTACGAGTCTCTACGCCTGTCAGTAGACCATCGTCCGATGCAAAGCCTTTGATCTTCTTGTCGAACGCTGGAATCGCTTCACGAATCGCTTCGATTGCGAAATCCGGTAGCGCTTTAGAGATATCTGTTAGGTGGATACCCGGAGTGAATGACGGCTGAACATCACCAATCTCACTAGGATCGCGACCTTTCAGGAAGTCACCAATCTTCTGCGCTGGCGCATCGTAGTTTTCACCACCAAGTACGTACGCTCCTGACTCAAGTTCACGTTGGAAGCGGATACCTGCTAGTGGGTCACCTGGGTAATCGCGCTCTGGGTCGATGCCGACAACGATAGCGCTGTTGGCGTTACGCTCTGAACGAGAGTATTGGCTCATGCCGTTCGTTACGACGCGGCCTTCTTCAGACGTTGCCGCAACAACAGTACCACCTGGACACATACAGAAGCTGTACACAGTACGACCATTCTTACAGTGGTGAACCAGTTTGTAGTCTGCCGCACCAAGAATTGGGTTACCCGCATTTTTACCAAAACGAGCTTCGTCAATCATTGACTGTTTGTGCTCAATACGGAAACCAACCGAAAAAGGTTTTGCTTCCATGTATACGCCACGATCATGCAGCATTTCAAACGTATCACGTGCACTGTGGCCGACAGCGAGAACAACGTAGCGAGATTTGATCTCTTCACCGTTAGACAAAGTTAGACCTGTGATTTGGTCGCCATCCATATGGATGTCATCAACACGTGTACTAAAGCGGATCTCACCACCCAGTTCGATGATTGTCGCACGCATTTTCTCGATCATCGTGACCAGTTTGAAGGTACCAATATGCGGCTTACTTACGTACATGATCTCTTCAGGTGCGCCTGCAGCGACAAACTCAGTCGTCACCTTACGGCCGTAGAAGTTTGGATCTTTAATTTGGCTGTATAGCTTACCGTCAGAGAACGTACCTGCACCACCTTCACCAAACTGTACGTTTGATTCAGTGTTCAGTGTGCGCTTACGCCAGAAGCCAAAGGTATCTTTAGTACGCTCACGCACCTCTTTACCACGCTCAACCACGATTGGTTTAAAGCCCGCTTGAGCAAGGATCAGCGCGGCAAATAGACCACATGGACCAAAGCCAATAACCACTGGACGCTCAGTAATATTCTCTGGCGCTTTCGCAACGAACTTGTACTCCATATCAGGAGTTTCTTTTACATGCGGGTCGCTAACGAATTGCTCTAAAAGCGCAGCTTCATTCTCGACAAACACATCAAGCGTGTAGATAAGTAGGATGTTGGCTTTTTTACGAGCATCGTAGCCACGTCTAAATACATTGTAAGAGATGACTTGGTCTTCAGAGATGCCAAGTTTCTTGGTGATGGCAGCCGTTAGCGCCTCTTCCTCATGATCAAGAGGAAGCTTGATTTCATTTAAACGTATCATGTTGATGTCTCGTATCGATAGGTGTCTTAGCCAAAACCGTTTGACGAACGGTCAGCTCACAATGGCGCGCATTTTACGAGAAATTGGTTTGTCTGTCATACTAATTCATAGTTAGGAAATAACATTCCCGATTTAGGATATTGAATTTTGGCTTAGGATGAGTATTATCCCCTATCTTCAAATTCACTCGGTCAACTGGCCTTAAACTTAAGAGCATTCATCATGGCGTTTGTCGTAACTGATAACTGTATCCAATGTAAATACACTGACTGTGTCGCTGTATGCCCGGCAGATGCGTTTCATGAAGGGCCAAACTTTATGGTCATCAACCCAATCGAGTGTATCGATTGTGGTCTGTGTGTTGATGAATGTGACGCTCACGCGATCTTCCAAGAAGATGAAGTGCCAGACGATCAAACCCTCTTCATTGAGCTAAATGCTGAACTTGCCGAGCTGTGGCCAGTTCAAACCGAAGTGAAACCAGCAATGGATGAAGCAGAGAAGTGGAATGGCGTGCCTGATAAATTGGGTATGTTAGAAAAGTAATTAGAGCATTTCTGCACAAACTAGATATACAAAGAGGGCTGACAGTGATTGTCAGCCCTCTTTTCATTTTGCTGTAATTAGTGGCTATCTTTCACCCAACACTTCGAACTCATCGTAAGTTAGACGTGCTTTGCCATCTTCTTGGATCGTCCAAACTTCTTTATGAACCACACCGAACGCTTTGTTCATCGTCCATTTCGAAGCCAAAATGTAGCTCTTCTCGTCGACTTTCTCCCAAGTTGTTTCTTGGTAAGCAACCTCAGAAAAGCCCTGATCCATAATATTTTGCCAAAACGCTTGGATTTGTTCGCGGCCTTCAAACGTACCAAATGGTTTTGCCACCATGGTTGTGCCTTCGGCGTATTGTTCTGCACAACCTTTTGCATTTTGACTGTTAAACGCTACTTTCCAAGCTTCAATGCCCGCTTGGCATGCTACTAATACTGAATCGTTCATTTTCCTTACCTTCTCTGCTGTCTGGTCATACCCAATCCACGGTTTCACTTGTGTGTGTGATAAGTCAGAAACCAATGGGTCGTCTTTCGAATGAACTCAATATAGGCTTATTAATTAGCCTGAAAAACAATATAATTAGAAAACATAGTTCCAGAAAAGCAAACAATATGAACAAACATAAACAAATGCTGATCTTTAAAACGATCGTAGAGGCAGGCTCTATCACCAAGGCCGCAGAAAAACTGGAACTGTCTAAGTCGGTTTTAAGCACTCATCTAAAGCAACTAGAAAGCAGTCTAGAACTGGTATTGCTCAAACGAACAACTAGGCAACAGTCACTCACTCCTGCGGGGGAAAAGTTCTATGCGCACTGCGTCTCCATGAACGATATTGTCTCTTTAGCATGGGACGACATCCGACGCTTTTCGTCTGAACCATCTGGGACTCTCGCCATCACCGCCCCCAATGCACTGATGGAACATTTACTCATTCCCGCACTATCAAAAGCATTTCAGCCGTTCCCAAAAGTGTCACTCAAACTCATCGCCGATGACCATAAACTGGCACTTATGAAAAATGATATTGATTTAGCAATTCGAGTCGGTAGCTCACCAGACAGTAACTACAAACAGAAAAAGATTGGCGAGTTCAAAGACTGGTTGTGCCAAGCTAACTCGACTCAAAAAACACTCATCGAGAACCGTTATATAGCCAATCAGTGGCAAGGGAATATCATCAAACACAATGTCACTCATTGTGTCACTAAGGAAAAGCTCACTTGGGAGTTTCCAGCCCATCATCAAGCGAATAGCATTAATCAGGTCGCTTTAATGGTGGAACAAGGTTTAGGTATTGGATTAATCCCAGAGTTTATTGCGATGAAAAATCCCAATATTGAACGCTATCAACCAGATTATGATCTTGCGAAAAATAGCGTCTATGCGTTGCACCCTTACACCGGCCCTATGCCAAAATCAGTGCAATTGGCCATTAGTTCCATTGAGAGAAAGCTCAACGAAATAGCCGTGGTAAAGCTAAAGCTGAAGACTTGAACGAGTTGAAGATCTTAAAGAGACACACCTATGCACTTTGTGGAGCAGCGAATAATTTATGACTAATAATTTGCCTCCAATTACCCACAACTATATATCTACACCTGCAGCAAATTCCGAACAAGGGTCAATCGAAAGATCGCTCTGGTCAGTCATCACAGCTATTATGGTCATGCGAAAAGAAGTGGCCGCTACCGATTGACTAATCACCTAAACTCGATAGTCGTAGCGCTTAAACCACTGCTCAAAGAACTCGATAAACTTATATACCTTTAGGGGTGTATAAGTTCGCTCTGGGTACACAAGACTGATGGTAATCTTACCCTCTTGATAATTTGGCAATAACGACACCAACCTATTTTGCTCAAGCATTCCTGTTTGCGAAGGCTTAGGCAGAAAGCCTATTCCCATCCCTTGCTCAACAATATGACGAACGATCGCCGTGCTATTCACTTTAACCCTACGATTAAACGTCACCTGTTCAGCCTTACCTTGCTTTTCAAATGTGAAGGTACTTGTTCGTGCATTGCGATGAGAAATTAACTGATGATTAGTCAACTCAGCCGCCGTTTTGGGATGGCCATACTCAGCTAAATACTCCGGTGAAGCCATCAAGTGAATCCCCAAATCACCTATTCGTTTATAGATGAGCGTAGAATCCGGAAATTCTGCACTGGCCCGAATACAAACATCGAAGCCTTCTTCGACCATATCAACAAACCGATCTTCAACCGAAATATCAAGCTCAATCTCAGGATACTGTTTTAAAAAACCTGCACATAGATTAGCGCTGTCTCGATCGCCCAGAACACTCGGCATACTCACTCGCAGTAGCCCTGAAGGCGTTCCTCTCAGCTCAGCGATTTCACTTTCTGCGATCGACAATTGAGTGACTATTTTTCGGCAATGTTTAAGGAATGATTGGCCCGACTCTGTCAACGTCAGAACACGCGTGGTTCTTTGCAATAAACGAGTACCGAGGGATTTCTCTAATGCCGAAATCTGTTTGCTCACATAAGAAGGTGTGGTGTTTAGCTCATCGGCTGTTTTTGAAAAATTTCCCGTTTCGGTCACCCGAATGAATATCCGCATTGCGTTGAGCTTATCCATGCTTGCCGTCGCTTTATTTATTCCAATATGGAAAAACTGTTAACCAAAAAGGTATGTTTATCAACCGAATAGGAATAAATACCATGACTCTTGATTCGTAAATGGAGAGACATCATGAAAGCTGTTCAACTTAATGAAACAGGACGAGTAGAAATTCGAGATATCGCCGTTCCAGAACCAGAGCACGATGAGATTCTGATTAAAGTTGCGGCGGTCGGCATCAACCCTGTCGATTGGAAGATTGCGTCAGGGCAACTTGACCAGTTGATTAATCAACCTTTACCTCTCACCCTAGGCTGGGATGTAGCGGGTGAAGTGGTTCATGCAGGCAAAGGCTACCTTGCAGGAGATAAAGTTTACGGCATGAAAGCCATCGGCCAAGAGGGAGCGCTATCGGAATACTGCACCATCAAGCGTTCACTGCTTTCACTTGCGCCTAAGACCTTAGATATTATCAAAGCGGCCTCTGTCCCTATGGTTAGCTTAACTAGCTGGCAAGCCTTATTCACAGCAGGAAACATTCGCCGCAATCAGCGTGTTCTAATTCAAGCAGGCGCCGGTGGGGTTGGTTCAATCGCGATTCAATTGGCCAAAATCATGGGGGCTTATGTAATTGCCACCACCTCGGCAAAAAATAGAGATTACGTACTTGATCTCGGTGCAGATGAAGCGATTGATTACCGGACAAGCAACATTATCGATGTCCTAAAAGGCAACCCCGTTGATTTGGTTCTTGAGTCTCAATCAGGGGAGTTTCAGCTCGAAGCGATTGAAGTGCTAAAACCAAAGGGGAAACTGGTGAGTATTTCGTGGATTCCGCCGGAAATCATAAAAGCCGCAGAGAAAAAAGGCGTCGAAACAGAGTTTGTTTTCGTTCAATACAATGCAGAGCATTTGCGTCACATTACCGACTTAATTGATGACGATCAGCTTAAAGTGACTATCAGTGGTCAATATCATTTCGAGGACATTGCTGAGGCTTACGATGAGAGTAAACAAGGCCGAGTGCGAGGGAAACTGGTCGCCACTTTCTAATTCTTATGCCACATAATCCGTAGACGATTACCTCATTTCTCTTATGTATGGAACCACAAAATAAAAAAACGCAGTGATTGGCCATTGCTACGTTAAATGACTCTGCGCCACCGAAAACTGGAATGGTGTACCTGATAAATTTGGCATGTTAGAAAAATATCAAAAGCACAAAATTATGAAGGGCTGGCGTAATACGTCAGCCCTTTTTTAAATCGTCATCCTCAAGAACGAGGAACGAGTGAGTTGGGGATCTCTAAAAGTCTACTGCTGAATTTTATTTGGACAGAACCTTAATAGGTACAAACCAACTCACATCGCGTATACAGGAACTACGCCATTCATCGTTAGAAAAATAAATGAAAATAAACCTATCTTTAATTATTCAAACCTGTATAGTTGCTGTCGCTCTGACAAATAGTTGTTTCAAGATAAAATATAAAGAAAGTTTTTCAGCGTCATCCCTAGCAAGTTTCTCTCTGTAACCTCCCTTAATTCTCTATCCTAAAAATAATACCTATGTTCAGTGCACCTTAATTTTAATTTCATAAGGGGCATAATATGTCTAATCAAGCAATTGGTACAGTAAAGTGGTTTAACGAAACTAAAGGTTTCGGTTTCATTTCTCAAGAAAATGGCGATGATTTATTTGTTCATTTCCGAAGCATTTTAGGTGATGGGTTTAAGAAACTTGTTGAGGGAGAAAAGGTTTCCTTTACCATAGGTAAAGGACCAAAAGGTCTTCAAGCTGAAAATGTAACGGCACTTTAGTCTTACAGTTGAATTTTAACTTCCTTATCATTATTAGTGTGGTAAGGAAGTTGCTCTGACAAATAGTTGTTTCAAGATAAAATATAAAGAAAGTTTTTCAGCGTCATCCCTAGCAAGTTTCTCTCTGTAACCTCCCTTAATTCTCTATCCTAAAAATAATACCTATGTTCAGTGCACCTTAATTCTAATTTTTATAAGGGGCATAATATGTCTAATCAAATAGTTAATAACGAGAATAGATTTAATAAAAGTAAAACTATTCAAAATAAACAAACTTCAATCACTGAAAGAGTGAAGGTGAATAGTCTTCTCCAAAGAGTTGTCAATGGCCAAGCTGGTGTTGTTTTGGAGGAGTTATTTTGAAAAACAATGGAAGAAAGAAGATCTGGTTCAAGTTAAAAAAGTGCGAATCAAGTACTAGAAAATATTTTTTATCAAATTGAATATATAGTTTGTAAGGAGCTGAGTCATCGACCTATTTTTAAAAAACCTAGCAAACTTTGGGCACAAACAATTCAGAATCACCTCACGCAACGAAAGAGCCCTGCGTTTTAAAGGCAAATCGAAAAACTTAGAGAGATTCCCTACTCCTTCCTTCGTCAGTCTATGGAATGACGCAGGAAAGGACGAGCAAAGGATGGAAAGGGAAAAGAAATGACAGAGAGCTCGCGTTACTTTTTACTGGTTAAGGTATCGCTCCAGTTTGTCGACCGGTGAAGTCTGTCAGTTGCGGAACCAACTCAATAAGAAATCCCATCGGCTCAAAATAAAAAACGCAGTGATTGGCCATCACTGCGCTCTGCTATTAATTATGGTTTGTTTAACCAAAACGGACACAATCCTTTCACCAACTCATTTAGCGAGATGATCAGAACCCGCGTCGATCAAACTCATTATGGATAAGCACGATACATTGAGACGCAAATAACATTTGAGGTCCGAGACTAACCTTCTGCGTACCTAAGCGCTTGAGACTATTCCAGCTCTTTTTCGGCATAGGAATGTGGTCAGTTAAGATAAAGCAAGCAGGGCCACTAAACGGTTCGTCACGAATATCCGTCCCTTTTTTATCCAGCAAGTAGAGCGTATATTCTTCTGCCAAGCGCTGAACCAATTTTTCAAAACTGATCGTTTCAACACTTAAACCTTCAGAAACATCTCGCAATTCTTCTTTTTTCATACCGACCGAGTGTTCTAACGCTTTTGCGATTAAAGCGATCAGAGCCGACTCATGAAAACCACCAATATTACGAAGTTGGGAAGATTCAAAGCGTAGAGTACGAGAAAAGTCTGCCGTACTTTCGATGACCAGATAAACCATAACGTCATCACGATGAGATTGAGCGGTAAAAATCGCATTCATCAATACATGAGCAAGGATCTCGGAATGAGCGTCAGCACCGACTCCCGCAACGAAAGTATTATGGTCAGTGGAAGCGGCACGAGCACGGATGACAAAGGCTTTGTTCATAAATAACCATTAATTTTAAAAGTAACAGATGGTGCCCCGACTCTTCCACTTTAAAGGAGCCGAAAGCTAAAGGGTGTTCTAAATCTATTCTTAGCTATGCTGACGACGCAAATTATCCAAGATAATGCCGGTCGCCATAGCCACGTTAAGTGACTCTGCACCGCCAAAGGCTGGAATAGTGATCTTATCGGTCACGAACTTTGCAGCGTGCTCACGAATACCGTGAGACTCACTGCCCATCAGCAAAATACCTTCGGCAGCAAACTCGGTTTTATGTACGCTTTCGCCTTCTAAGAATGCACCGTAAACAGGAAGTTTTGATTGCTCAAGGTAGTTAGGCAAATCAAGCTGGCTTACCGTCACGCGGCCAAAACTGCCCATGGTCGCGCTGATGGTTTTCGGGTTATATGGGTCAGCACAATCGGTGCTTGCAACAATGTGCTTGATGCCATACCAGTCCGCAACACGGATAATGGTGCCTAGGTTACCTGGGTCCGATACGCCATCTAACGCAATCATCAAGCCCTGCGCTTTTGGTGTTTCTACACTTGGGATTTCTACAACAGCGATAGCGGTGTTGTTGCTGACTAGCGTGCTCGCTTTGGTCAAGTCATCAAGCGAGGCTTCAATACATTCGAAGCTGCTTAGTTCATTGCGATGTTCCGCTAAGAACTCAGCGGTAGCAAACACCTGCTTTACGTTCAGTGCGCTATTAGCCAACTCAAGTACGTTCTTTTCTCCTTGCACCAAAAACAAACCATGCGCTTTACGCTGTTTCTTTTGGCCAAGAGCTCGAAGTAATTTAAGTTGGTTTTTTGAAATCATAATCTGTCCAAGGTAAGAGGGCTTAACCCAAATAAAAGCGCGGCAATTATAGAGTAAAGCACTGCATAGCTAAAGAGGCGAAGCGATTTAACTCTGTTCTGATGAGACCATTTCAATGATTTTCTTTGCCTTCACAAAATGGTCCAGCTTGTGAGTTTGAATCCACCAAGTAGCTGCTTCCATTAATAATTCTGGATCATCATTCTTATTGGCAAAAAACGCATAGAAAGAGACACCCACTCCCTCGCCTTTTTGCGCAATCTTCTTGTGACATACTGAAATAACTTTTTCTTGTAATGAGCGGCGCATTGTATCCCTTTTCGTTCAGAAATTTAGAGACTTACCCTACTGAAGTTCATTAATGCTCACAACCGTAAATTACTCAGATTGCTAACATTGAGACACAATGAAAACAATGCGATACGTCACTATCCCATTGACTAAGCCATGCATGCTAGTATGCCTATTTATCAATTTTAGGAGCGAATCTTTGGATATTATTCAGCGCTTTGAACCACGACTGTTTGAGTTCATCAGCCAAGAGATGGTGCAAGATCCTGCCCATGACCTTAGCCATGTAAAGAGAGTAGTAAAAACGGCGCGTGAGTTATGCCAACAAGAAAGCGCTCGCATCGAAGTTGTATTGCCTGCCGCATACTTACACGACTGCTTTACCTTTGCCAAGAACCATCCAGACAGAGCGAAAAGTTCGACCATTGCGGCTGACAAAGCCAATGCGTATTTGCAAAGCATTGATTACCCAAGTGAGTTTATTGACGACATTCACCACGCAATATGCGCCCATAGCTACAGTGCCAACATAACGCCAACCACGCTGGAAGCTAAGATTGTCCAAGATGCCGATAGATTAGATGCGCTTGGGGCTGTCGGTATAGCACGCTGCTTACAAGTCAGCGCTGGGTTTAGTGCTAGCCTTTATCAAGTTGATGACCCGTTTTGTACTGACCGTGAATTGGATGACAAAAACTACACAGTAGATCACTTCTACAATAAGCTGTTTAAGCTCGAAGCGATGATGAATACTGAATCAGCAAAACAAGAAGCACGCAAAAGAACGGCCTATATGGAGGCATTTCTTCAACAGTTGAAGCAAGAGATAGACTAATTCGCTGATATCCTAACCATTAACCATAGCCCCACACATGCTCACAGCTGAGTAAATAAATGTTCCCAAGCTACTCGTCACAAGTGACTACACTTATTTAAATGACTCAGCGAGGAGCAATGTATGTTTACCCGAGCTCTTATTTTATTCACCTTATTAGTTTTGCCTGCCCATGCTCAAATGCCAGTGAATGTCGTCTGGACGATACAAGATGAATGGCCGCCCTACATCATCGATTCTGACAGCAAAAAGGGGCTAGCTCACGACATCATTTCAGAAGCCTTCGCAGACCAAGGTTATCAAATCAAGAATACAATCAAACCGTGGAGTCGAGCACTTCGCGAAGTCATGACGCAACGTTTTGATATTGCCCTCACCGTCTGGAAAAGCAGCGAGCGATTAGTTTTTCTTTCCTTCAGCGATCCTTACCTAACCAACTCATTGGTTTTCGTTACCTTAAAAGGCAATCGCTTCAACTATTCGGGGCTGCCTAGCCTGACTGATAAGAGAATTGGAGTGTTGAGGGGGTATGCGTACGACGACACTTTCTTACAAGCTGAAAACTTCGACCGAATGGAGTCTGACAGTTTAGCCACCAACGTCCGAAAGCTGAAAGCCAATAGAATCGATGCTTTGATCGCTGATAAAATCTTTTTCCGTTGGTATGTCAAAACCAATCAGATGGACATCAATGATTTTGAGCTTGTTGCCCAACCTTTAGCGGTAAACCCATTACATATTGCGATCAGCCGAGAGCACCCTAAACGGGAAGAGATACTCTCTGCTTTTAACGCCGGCCTTAAAGCACTTCAACAGTCCGGTCGGATAGCCGAGTTAATTGAGCAATACCAATAAAAAACACCAATAGCAATAAAGCCAAGTGATTCTAAAAATGGCGAGGTTATTACACCTCACCATTTTTTTAGCCTTGAGAAATATCGCTATTCACCTTAGCCTCAAACTCGGCAATACGGGCGATAAATGCGGGTTTGTCTTTCTTCGATATTGATGTTGCCAACGGCAGATTGGCCTTCATTGGATCGACAGCTCTGTTCCTGACTCGCACTTCAAAGTGCAGGTGTGGCCCAGTTAAGCGCCCGGTTGCACCTGACAGTGCTATTTTCTGTCCACGTTTAACCTGCTGGCCTCGCTTCACCAGAGACTTACTCAGATGCAAATAACGCGTGGTATAGACACTGTTGTGCTCAATAACGACATATTTACCAGCATAGGGGTGGTCTCTCACCGCGACAACTTTGCCATCACCGGTTGAATAAATGGGTGCACCTATAGGCGTGGCGAAGTCCGTACCGTTATGTGGCGAAATTCGCCCTGTCACTGGGTGCTTACGTTTTGGGTTAAACGGTGAGGTAATCCGGCGGTATTGAGCATCTATCGGATAACGGTTAAAGGCACGCTCTAAGCTGTTACCCTCCCGATCATAGAAACGTCCGTCATTGGCTAAAAACGCAGAGACATCCCCTTTCGCAAGCTTAAACGAAATCGCTTGAATTTCACTGTTCCCTGTTGGGTGGTCACCAAGGTACTGCTTATTGATCATGACATCGAACTGGTCACCGGCTCTGAGCGTACGAGAGAAATTAATCTTATCCTTCAACACCCGTGTGATTTCAGCAATCTGCCTTGATGACAGACCCATCTTGTGAGCAGAAAGTGAAAAACTGCCATTGATCGTCCCACTGTACAACTCTTCACGCCACTCACCCGGCTGTTCTTGAAAATCATAAACAAACTCCCCGTCATCCGTTCTACGATAGGTAGCTTGCTCAACCAAACTGATATGGTAAGTCAATGAGCGTAGCTGACGAGTGTGGCTATCCACGATGAACTCAAGCTGATCACCAGGCTTAATCGTATCAAGCTGCAAGTGCTCTAGATCTGCAGCAAGCACCTTATGCAGCGTTGTGTAGGGTATGTTCCATGAAGAAAAGATATCACTTAGCGTATCGCCAACTTTGACGAAATAGTGCACGCGTATGACAGAGTCTTTCAGCGGCGCTTCAGGGGCGGGCGTGACGACAATTTTTGGTGGTGGAGTCTGCTCATCGGAGGTTGGTAGGAAGAACGCAGCAGAAAGCGCAACCCCTGCAATGGCAGATAATACTATTCTAAAATGTTTCATCAAATCAGCTAAACTTATAAACAACCGATACGTTATAACATAACATAAATGGCAATTTGTATTATTTAGCTGAAAATTGACTTAAAGGCACTGACGTCTTTGCCGGACTAAGCCAGTTATTGTTCACCGTACAGGCTCTTAAGCGTCTCTCTTAGCCATGTGATCTTCGGGTTCTGATTATTGCGTTTATGCCAGATCATAGTGAAAGGAATCAACAACTTGTGCTGATGCTCTTCCGCTATCGGGATTGGAAGAGCAACCAAATTAGGGTGTAACTGCTGACAATAGCTTTGGCAATATTTAGGGGCAGTCGTCAGCATGTCATGGCCTGGTTTTTCGGCAATGAATAGGGCTTGCTCAAAGCTGGCCATCGTCGACCTCACATTACGACGGTAACCTTGTTCGATCAGTATTTCATCCAGAGCCCAATCTTCGCTTTTTTCCCAAATTACGTTGATGTGAGAGTAACTTAGGAACGTTTCTAAATTCCACGCTTGCTCAAGAGCTGGGTGATCCTTACGCAGATAAACTAGCGGCAGGTCAGAGAACAACACCTCAAAGTTAATGAAATAAGGCAGGAGATCTAAAGACTCTTTTGAGCGAGGGTGACTTTCTCGGCCAGTGAAACCAATATCAATGTCTCCGCGAGTAATCGCATCTATTGAGTCGTAATCCCAGTTATGAAACTTCACTTTCGAGTCTGGGTAAGTTTGATGAATTCGACTGGTTAACTCATCGACTTTGATCAGCGACAAAGGAGATTCAATCGCCAAATTAAATGTCACACCACTGGGTGCTTCGTCTCCCCTACGAGACACAATATGCGTCCCCATTTGCATCCAATCCGATAAGCTCTCTTCCATGCTGGTTGCCAGTGTCGTTGGCTTTAGCCCCTGCGGCGTGTTCACAAACAGAGGATCATCAAACCAGTCTCGAAGCTTAGCCAGCGATTTACTCACGGTCGATGGCGTCACATTGAGCTTCTTCGCAGCTTTGGTGACACTCTGCTCTTGCAGCAGCAATTGCAGAGTGAACAACAAATTTAGGTCAAGACGGGCAAGAGATTTCTTCATGGCATTCACTAATGTGCTGATTTGACACCAATACTATTAAAGAGAGTCCGATAACGCTACCCATCACTAACGCAATAAACAACATCATCACCGCAGAGACACCTAGCAAAGCCATGGCCCAGATGTAAAAAGCAGAACATAAAACCTGCGCAATACCCAGCATCGAACTCGCTAAACCAGCTTTACGCGAGAACAAGCTTAGCGCCTGACTCATCGCCACACCGAAACCCATTGAAAAACCCATACTGATCAAGACAAAACCCACCATGTATAGAGTCGAGCTATCGCCATTCAAGTGAGCCGCGAGAATAGCGATAGCCGACATCATTGTTATAACTTGTGACGCTATTAGTAATGTTTTTTGCTTGAAGTAACTCAGTAAGATTGGCGCAGAAAATGAAGTCGACATTCCCACCATGGCAAGTAAAGCCATCGCCGTTGAATACTCGCCACGAGTAAAATTAAGGGTATCCATCACAATCATTGGCGAAGTGTTCACATAAGAAAGAATCGCCGTTACCCCTAATGAAGTGAACACCACTCGTGAGACGAAAAACCGGTCGAATAATGATTCTTGGACGTTAGCTTGTTTATCGGCGTCAGTTCTATTCTGCTTAGGTAGCGTTTCTTTCAAAACCACAGCGGCAAGAAAGCCGACTACTGACCCCATCAATGCCATAACAGTGAAAAGTACTGGCCAAGGAAACTTGAGCATAATTAGATTACCAATCACTGGTGCCAATACGGGAATCATGCAAGTAATGCCATTGAGCATCGACAAGACTTTAGCTCGCTTTTTATCATCCAAGGTATCGCGCAGAATCGCGAATGCAACCACGTAGCAGCACGCAGCCCCTACCCCTTGGAAAAATCGCATGACGAGAAAGCTATCACTGGTTTCCGCCGCTCCCGCTAACATTGAAGCAATCGAAAAGATCACCGCTCCTGCCATCGCTATCGGTTTTCGACCAACATAGTCCGTAAGGCGACCCACAAACAACATAGTCGTCGCCATACCCGCGAGATAAATAGAAAATGCGATGTGGAGTTGTGACTCACTGGCTGCCAAATCATTGGCAATTTGAGGCAGCGCGACCAAGTAAAGGTCTATCGCTGTCGGGTACAGCAGCACAAGTGCAAAGCTGCATAGAAGAGATCGGGACATAGTTAACTCGCTCACAGTAATCGTTTGCGGAGATAATATGTCAACAAAAGAGATTAAGCGTGTTGCCATTATGACAACAGGTATTTCCAATTACGACATCGCAAAAATAATGGCCAACCATAACGGCTTAGCCACCCATTAAGTTACAGTTAGCACCTCATATCAAGTGGCACACTAACTAGAGCACCACTCGATATAATTACTTTAAGCTACCCTGCTCTGCTTGTAGATCTTGGTTTCTATAGTAGAGGTGAGCTTGATTTCGCTCTATAAGCACCATGGCCAATAGAGGATTCAGCGCACGTACCTCCCCTTTCAAATATGGGACTGGAATATCCCACGGGTTATTCTGGTACATACCTTCTTCATCAAACTGGACAAAAAAATTCATGCTTACCTCCAACCAAAAACGTACGAAGCATCCGTTAATTCTAGTAGGTAATTTACAATTTTATTAGTAACGCAACCGCTAAACCTAGCAGGAGATTGAGTTCCTCTTTGGTCTCAAAGTGTTACCTACATATTTCCTTTTCCGGAAACGAAAGAGGCACTCCTAAACCCGATTAAGAGTGCCTAATCCGCAATCTAAAACGAGGTTCGGCGATAATGTCGATACTCTGGTTTCCAGAAATTAGCTTCGATTTCTTGCTCTAGGACATGATCAGAAAGCGGTAAAGCCAAGCCTTCTTTCATCGCCTGTTTTGCGACAGCAAACGCTATGTCTCTGCTGATGATTTGAATCTGATTGAGCGGTGGTAAGATTGCCCCATGATTCAGATTAGACTGTGACGCTGCATGGGCAAGCGCCTCACTTGAGGCCATCAACATGCTGTCACTCACTCGCTTTGCTTTTGCAGCAACCACACCCAAGCCGATACCGGGGAAAATATAGCTGTTATTGCACTGAGAGATCTCACGGACAATCATATTTCCTTCATCATCAACCACACTGACCGGCTCAAACGGACTACCCGTTGCCACGATGGCCCTGCCTTTACTCCACGTAAGAATATCAACAGGCGTTGCCTCTACTTTCGATGTTGGATTAGATAATGGCAAGACGATGGGTTGCGTGCTGTTTGCCGCTAGCTTCTCGACTACAGCTTGATTAAACAGTCCCGGTTGACCACTGACGCCAATCAAAACCGTCGCTTTAGAATATTCGACGACCTTTTCTAACCCGAGATTATTTTGAGCTGGCCAATCAGCATAACTTGTGCGCTTTTGAACCAGAGGCAGCTGAAAAGGTGCAAGGTCGGTCATTTCTTCGGTCAGCAACCCATAACGGTCAACCATGAATATCTGCGATTTTGCCTCAGCTTCACTTAGCCCCTCTCGCTGCATCTGCTTGGCGATCTGCTGAGCAATACCACAGCCCGCAGAACCTGCACCAAGAAATGTGATGGTTTGCTCTGAAAGCTTTTCACCCTTTTGTTTGCACGCAGCCATCAAGGTACCAACTGAAACTGCAGCCGTGCCCTGAATATCATCATTGAAGCAACACAAATCATCTCGATAACGCTCAAGCAATGGCGTCGCATTGGCCTGCGCAAAGTCTTCAAACTGAAGTAATGACTCTGGCCAACGGCGCTTCACCGCTTGAATAAAGTCATCGATAAACTCTTGATACTCAGCACCTGAGATCCGAGGATGTCGCCAGCCCATATACATAGGATCAGCCAGTAAATTGCGGTTATTGGTGCCAACATCAAGCACGATTGGCAAACAGTGTGCAGGGCTAATACCACCACACGAGGTATAAAGCGCCAGTTTTCCAATTGGGATACCCATGCCGCCAATACCTTGATCACCAAGGCCAAGGATTCGCTCCCCATCAGTCACCACAATGACTTTAACGTTATGCTTTGTCGCATTTTGCAGCATGTCATCAATCAAGTGCCGTTCGGGGTAGGAAATAAACAACCCTCGTTTACGTCGATAGATGTTGGAGAACTGTTCGCACGCCGCCCCCACGGTTGGGGTGTAAATCAACGGCATAATGGTTTCAAGATGATTATTCACTAAATGGTGGAACAACGTCTCGTTAGTGTCTTGAATGTTACGTAAATAGATGTGTTTATCGAGATCTGACTGAAACGCACACAACTGCTGATAGGCACGTTCAGATTGGGATTCAATGGTCTCAATCGTATTCGGTAACAGGCCCGTAAGATTAAACTCTTGGCGCTCTTTTTCAGAAAATGCGCTGCCTTTATTAAGCAAAGAAGTTTCTAGTAGCGCAGGCCCTGCAAAGGGGATATATAAAGGTCGTTTGTTACTCATACTCATTTCTATTGTAAAAAATCGCGGGCGCTAGCCCGCGAAAACAAAAGGCACAGAGTTAAGTGCCTTAAACCACTTGGAGATTGAATTAGAGACCAAATACGATTGGTAACAGGGTAATACTTGCCAAAGTAATGAATCCGATTGCGACAATATTGAGAACAAAACCTGCTCTCATCATGTCGCCCATTTTGAGTCGGCCTGAACCAAACACGATGGCGTTTGGTGGTGTCGCCACTGGCATCATGAACGCACAGCTAGCTGCAATCGCCGCTGGGATAACCCACACGAGAGGCGTTCCGGTAATGGATTCAGCAACGGGACCAAGAAGTGGTAAGAAGCCCGCTGCAGTTGCGGTATTACTGGTGATTTCAGTTAGGAAGGTGATCAGTGCTGTCACAATAAGAACGCCAATTAATAGCGAAACATTGTCTGCACCTTGAATCTGAAGAGCGATAAATTCCGCAAGGCCTGACGTTTTGATTTTAGCGGCTAGAGCTAGGCCACCACCAAACAGGATCAAGATACCCCAAGGCACTTTCTGCGCACTTTCCCAATCCAATACACGTTGATTGCTGCCAGATTTCACCGGTAGGGCAAACAATAGAATTGCAGCCGCCATTGCGATACCCGTATCAGATAGGCCCACACCGGTCCATTTCGCAATGTATGGGCGCATTACCCAACCGATCGCTGCAAATAGGAAGATGAACAACACTTTCTTTTCGCCAGCGCTCATGTCACCCAACGCTTTGAGCTGGTCCCTAAAGACAGACTTGGCACTCACTTCACCCGCTTGGTCGATCTTGTAGCTCACTTTGGTCAACCAGAACCATGCAATCATCAACATCATGATAGATAGAGGTAGGCCCATTGCCATCCACTGACCAAAGCCAATTTCGATACCATAGCTATCAGACAAATATGCCGCCATTAGCGCATTAGGTGGCGTGCCAATCAAAGTCGCAATTCCGCCGATGCTCGCCGCATAAGCAATTGAAAGGAGCATTGCTTTACCAAATTGCTCATTATTAGGTTCACGGTCTGTCACGATTTTCACCACAGACAAGGCAATCGGTAGCATCATGACCGCGGTCGCTGTGTTCGACATCCACATCGACAGGAACGCCGTCACCAACATAATACCGAGCACCTGAACACTCGGTTTACTGCCTGCGAGTAACATTGTTTTTAATGCGATTCGCTTATGCAGATTCCAACGCTCCATCGCTATAGAGATCAAGAACCCGCCCAGAAATAAGAAGATCAATGGGTGAGCATAAGGCGCTGCCACCGCTTTGATACTTGCAATACCGGCGACCGGTGCCACGAAAAGTGGAAGCAGAGAAGCTGCGGGAATAGGTACGGCTTCCGAGATCCACCAACTTGCCATCCAAAAGGCCAAGCCAGCGGTTCGCCACGCTTCGACCGACAGTCCTGCAGACGGCGGATCGATAATTAAAGTGGTTAGCATGACCAAAGGGCCAAGGCATAACATCAACCAAGGTGTATTTTTTTTATTTTCACTCATTGCTTTACTTTCATCCTTTTAAAATCCACCAGCTAAACCGGTGAAGTACTCGCTGTTTCACGTTAAGCGCACTGGTGTCATCGCAATATCGTTGCCAAGTTGAAAATAAATTGTTAAACCCAAATTAATCAAATAGTTAAGAGTATGGGTAAATATTTGAAAGGGAAAATTGTGCGGATTTACACACACTACGAATAACACCAGTGTCACTAAATCCGCACACAGTTCATAAGAAATGGGTAGAAAGAAAAACGCCCTGTCTTTTAGAAAAAACAGGGCACAGTTAAACGTGGGGGCTAATTTTATTCTTTAATAAATTGGCTTCGCTCTATCGAGTATTTAGCCACTTTGTCGTAAAAAGTTTTCCGAGGCAATTTCAGTAATGTAATCGCCTCTTTGACGGAACCTGAGGTTTGACTTAGAGCCTCTTCGATCAGGGCGCATTCATAAAACGCTACCTTTTCACTGAGGGAAAGGTCGTCAGCTACCGCCGGAAGGTGATTTTCTGACTCAATGTTCAATGGCAACCCCAGCAAAACTCTACGCTCAGCAGCATTACGCAGTTCACGCACATTCCCCGGCCAATGATATTGCATGAGACTGTTCGTTTCATCACTCGACAGCGTCGTCAGTGGCTTATGAAAACGCCCTGCCGCTAAGCTGGAAAAGTGCTTAAATAACATCGGAATATCTGCTTTTCTTGCCCGTAACGGAGGAATGTTCACCGTCACTAAAGTGAGTCGATAATACAAGTCACTACGGAATGCGCCTTGATCCGCTAGGGCTAACAGATCCACCTTGGTCGCAGCAACGAAGCGGACATTAATATCAACGGATTGATTGCTCCCGACTGGGGTTATTTTGCGCTCTTCGAGTACCCTCAGCATCTTGACCTGCATAGACAGTGGCATGCTTTCGATCTCATCAAGAAACACCGTGCCATGCTGTGCAAACTCCAACTTACCAATGCGGTTTTCTGTTGCTCCAGTGAACGCCCCTTTTCGGCTACCAAACAGCTCACTTTCAATCAAAGTTTCGGGTACTGCACCACAGTTAATCGCAACGAAATTCGCATCCGAGCGATCACTATTTTCATGCAGGTAGCGAGCCACCATCTCTTTACCTGAGCCCGTTTCCCCATGAATCAATACATCGGCTGGCGTATCGACCACCGCATTCAGCAACGTCATCATTTGCTGCATTTCTTCTGTTTCACCTAGAATGCGAATACCGCCCTTACTATTGGCTTTGAGATTCGCTTTCAGCGCTCTATTTTCCATGACCAATCGGCGTTTTTCACTGGCACGCTTGACACTTTCTAGCAGCTGTTCGTTGATTGGTTTTTCAAAAAAATCGTAAGCCCCTTGGTGCAATGATCTCACTGCCAGCTTAACGTCAGCGTAACCCGTAAGCATGATCACCGGAATGTCCATGTCTATGGCCTGAATGGCCGTCAATAATTCATTCCCGCTCATCGTCGGCATATTGATGTCTGAAATGATGATACCGGAAAACACATTGTCTAACTCGACTAACGCTTGTGCTCCACTCTCGAACGCTTGCACCTCATAACCTTCAATTGATAATAGCTGTGACAAGGAGTCACGAATAATAAACTCATCATCAATAATCCAAACTTTATTCATTGTTCTTGTGTCCATTCGGTTGTGATTTCAGGTGAATCGTAAATTGTGCGCCGCTTGCTGCCTGATGATTCGCAGCACTAAGCTCACCATCAAAAGAGCGAATAATATTGCGAGATATAGATAACCCAAGCCCCAATCCGTGTTCCGATTTAGTGGTGAAGAAGGGTTCAAAGATGTTATCAATCAAATGCAGTTCCAGACCTGAACCACTGTCGATAATGTGAATATCGACAGCATCAACGTGAGGTTCAACCTCCACTTTAATCACTTTAACGTCGCTTTGGTGAACCGCATCAATGGCATTGGATAACAAGTTGACAATCACTTGCTCAAGCCTTAACGCCTCGCCCCACACCACACCAGAATAACTCTGGACTTCTAGACTAACATGATGACTATTAAGCTTAGGGCTCAGGACCACCAACGCTGAGTTTAAGCAGGCTGTCCAGTCACACCATACAAACTGGTTATCACTGCTGCGGCTAAATTGCTTGAGTTGAGAAACGATTTTGTGTACTCGTTCCACCATACTTTCGATGGTTTGTAAGGTCTCTCTTGCCTGAGTGAATTGCTCTTTGTCGATTAAACGGCGACAACTCACAAGGTAAGCATTCATGGCACTAAGCGGCTGATTGATTTCATGGTTGATGGACGCTGACATTTGACCAATGGTGGCAAGCTTGGCCGATTTCACTAACGCAGCATGAACCGTTTCTAACTCAGCAGTGCGCACCTTAACCTCTTGTTCAAGCGCATTTTGGGTAAAGATAAGCTGCCGATAACCTGCCATTCTGCGATATAAATAGGCCGCTGCAATAAAGAGTGCGCTGTAAATGATCGTTAGCCAAAGTACAAAACTGGTCTGCTGATACAAGCTAGCTTCAAGCGGCGCTAACATAACAAATTCTAGGCCGAGCAAGGGCAGTGTTGAGTAACCAAAGACATAGTTACCCTTTGCTCCTTGGCTTCGTTCCATTTGCCAATGATCAATATCCGCTAACCAATAGCTGTTTTTTTGATTATCAAGAATCTGCTGTTTTAAGTTCAGATAACGCTGGCTGGCTTGAATTTTTGACCAAGAAATTAACCCACTTTCTTGTAGCTGCTTAAGGCGCCAATAAGGGTGATTGGACATAAACACTACCTTGTCTTCGCCGTAAACCATAAATTTTGCACTTTGATTACCCGCCAACCACTCGGTGTCTTGCTCGAATAAATCGACATCCACTTTCACTGCCGCAACGCCTGCAATCACACCATCTACATAAATCGGTGCCGAAAAGAAAATCCCTCGCTCACCGGAACGTAAGCCTAATGCGTAGTAGGTTGACGTAAGCCCCTTCATCGCCTCCTGAAAATAAGGGCGAAATGCGTAATTGCCGCCAATGAAACTCGCCTCTGTTTGGAAATTACTGGCCGCCACCACACCACCATCTTGGTTCAGGATATAAACATCGCTAGCACCACTGGTTTTTGCAATATCCAGCAGCAACAAGCTAAGGTCTTGAATCGAATTATCATTTAGGAAAGCGTTTCGAATTTGATAGTGACTAGTAAGCAACTCAGGAATGTGATTGTATCGCTGAAGTTGGTTATTAAAGTAATTACTGACACTTTTCGCTTCTTGGCTCACTCGTTGGTGTAATTCAAGATAGAGACTACGTTGGTATAGAGCGCCACCTACCAAGACCACGATGGCGAGCCCCAACAAAAATATCCCGACAAGAAAAGCAAACCGTCTATCTTTCACAACTACACCTCTGATCCATAAGGTCAACTACTATGAACTATTTACTGGCTCAATTCATTAACTGGCTTGTATCTAAATGTAGTAATCGCTTTTACATCAATAAAATGGAATAGACGCTAACTAACACCTGCATAGCGAATCCCTGAAAGATGGGCCATTTCCCGGTTCCAAGTAGCAAGATCATTTGGGTTAAACAGACTCAAATCGTTGTGGCCACACGCCCTCGCCATCACACTCATTAGCTCTGTGGACGCTTCAAAAAAGTTCTTTAGTTGCTTAGACGCTTTATCAACGTTAAGTCGCTGTCTTAAGTCCGCTTTTTGCGTCGCTATCCCAGCAGGGCAATTATTGGTGTTACACATTCTTGCCGCAACGCAGCCAATCGACTGCATAGCACTATTGGAAATCGCCACGCCATCAGCGCCCAAGGCCATGGCTTTGACAAAATCCATTGGTACTCGAAGTCCTCCGGTGATGATGAGTGTGACTCGGCCGCTAGCCCCTACCTTATCCAAATAAGATCTTGCTCTGGCGAGCGCTGGAATGGTTGGCACGCTGATGTGGTCACGAAACATTTCTGGCGCTGCGCCCGTGCCGCCGCCTCGACCATCAAGAATGATGTAATCGGCACTGGCATCCAGCGCAAATTGGATATCTTCTTCAATATGATTGGCACTGAGCTTAAAACCAATCGGAATACCGCCAGTCACTTCCCTCACCCGATTGGCGAAAGTCTTGAAATCTTCAACGGTATGTAAGTCTTTAAATGTCGGCGGAGAAATCGCTGGCGTGCCCGCATCAATGCCACGAACTTCAGAAATCTTGCCGATGTTCTTAGCACCGGGCAGGTGACCTCCGGTTCCGGTTTTCGCGCCTTGGCCTCCTTTAAAGTGGAACGCCTGAACGTTTTTAAGTTTGGACTCATCATAGCCAAACCCAGCACTGGCGAGCTCATAGAAATAGCGTGAATTTGCCGCTTGCTCTTCAGGCAACATGCCCCCTTCACCAGAGCAAATACCCGTCCCTGCCAGTTCAGCCCCTTTCGCCAATGAGACTTTCGCTTCTTCGGACAGCGCACCAAAGCTCATGTCAGAGACAAACAATGGGATATTGAGTTTAAGAGGCTTTTTCGCTTGCGGCCCGATAATCAGCTCAGTTGAAACGGGCACGTCTTCCATCAGTGGCTTAGTCGCCATTTGCGCCACCATGACTTGAATATCATCCCAGTGCGGCAGCAAATGCCTTGGTACGCCCATAGACGTCATTGGCCCATGATGGCCCATTTTAGATAAGCCTTCTCGGGCCAACTGATGAATAAACTCCACCGTTGGTTCTTCTTTGGTTGCATTCGCAGCCGGAGCAACATCAATGGTTTGGATTTGACCCCCTGGCCCCTCTTTGCCGACATCGGCGTCAGTAAACTGTTTATGGGCACCATCACAAAATGGTGGGTTCTGAGTATGTTTACAGCGGCATAGGTAGGCATCGCCACTCTCTTCGGCGGTGAAGGCTTTGGGTTTAAAACCTGTTCCCGCATGAGAGCCATCACAGTAAGGTTGATTGCTAGAACGACCACAAGTACAGAAGTAATTTTCTTCCCCGGCAGTGAGTTCGACTTTGATTGGTTTGTTTGCTGCTATGACAGGTTTGCTCATCACGTTATCCATTATTATTGGGTTTGTAGTTATGGGATAAAGTAAAGGCACAAAAGTTGGGGATTTCAATTTTGCCAACTCAGCGGCCAGTCACTTTTAGCTACAAGTTGGACTCACAAATGTGCAGCTACCTGAAACAAAAACGCCTCCATCTGATTCAGAATGGAGGCGCTTGAAGGAGCAGTGGGGGTAAATTAATTACTCGGAGACAAGGGCAACCGCTTCGCGAGTGAGCTTAGCCAGTTCATCCCATTGGCCAGCTTCAATCAGCTTTTTATCTACCATCCATGTGCCACCACACGCCAGCACTCGTGGTACCGCTAAGTAGTCTTTGATGTTGGCAGGATTAATTCCGCCCGTTGGCATTAAGCTCACGTCGGTGTATGGCGCCAGCAGTGCCTTAACCATATTTACACCACCTGAGGCTTCCGCAGGGAAGAACTTGAGTGTGGTTAGGCCCATTTCTAATGCCGCTTCAATGGTACTTGGGTTGTTAACACCCGGCACGATATCAATACCAATATCTTGGCACGCTTTGACGGTATTTGGGTTAAAGCCCGGTGACACAATAAAGGTTGCGCCCGCTTCTTTCGCTGCGATTGCCTGCTCTTTATTTAGCACCGTACCTGCGCCGATCAGCATGTCAGGTTGCGCTTCACGCAGTAGACGAATTGCTTCTACTGCCGCTTCTGAGCGAAAGGTGATTTCTGCTGCTGGCAGGCCGTTTTCCGCCAACACTTTACCCAGTGGAATAATGTCTTGTGCATTATCAATCGCAATAACAGGGATAACTTTCAGCGCTTGTAGCTGCTCGTTTAAGTTAGGCATTGTTTTGTTCCTATTTGAATTTATTCTTTGCGGCGTCTGTATGCGCCTTTGAGATGATGGCACCTTTATGCTGAATCACTTCACCAGCCAGCACATTACCATTATGGCAAGCTTGTTTGATGTCGCCGGTTTCAAGGTAAGTAGCTAAAAAGCCGCCATTAAATGAATCACCAGCAGACGTCGTATCGACCACATTCTCAACCACCGTTGTTGATACATTATAGGGTTCATTGACGCCCAATTCCGAGACTAAACACCCGTTAGCACCAAGTTTGACGATGACCGTCTTTGCCCCAAAAGCAGTAAGCCGTTCGCAAGTTTGCAGAGGCGTTTCATCTCCCCAAATGGCTTGCTCATCATCAAACGTTACTAACGCTAGGTCAGTAGTTTGATACATAAGGCGATAGGCCGATTGGACGGTTTGATGGTTGTCATTAGGCCAAAGTGCTGGTCGATAGTTGCTATCGAAAGCGATTTCGACACCCAACTCTCTTAACTGCGCCAGTAGCGCCAGCATCTGCGCTCTGTCTTGCTTAGGTAAAATAGCCAAGCTGATGCCGCTGACAAACACCATGTCTGCGCTTTTCAAGGCTGATTTCACCTGTGTAAATTCAGGGTGCTGAATAAGATACTTAGCCGCAGATTCGCTTCGCCAATACAAAAAGGTCCTTTCACCTTGCTCGTCGAGCTGAATCAAATACAGCCCCGACGAGCGCTTGGTATCAGTCAGAACTAAGCTGGTATCAACGCCCTCTTGCTTCCAGCGAGCCGTCATCTCTTGGCTAAGTGGCTCACTGCCCATGGCCGTAACATACTTCACCGACAGCTCAGGGGCTGAGTTTCGCAGACTTCGGCATAAGTAAATCGCTGCATTTAAGGTGTCTCCACCGAACGTCTGCTGCATCTCCCCAAACGGTTTTCCGTTCAGTTCAATCATGCATTCCCCAATGATGGCAATTGTCTTCATCGCACTGTTTCTTTAAGTCGCAAATCAGGCCTGCCAACCTAAGCTGAGCAGACCTGATGTTTTATTGAAGGATTATTTGTTGTCTAAGCGAACAAACATCATGGTCAGGATAAATGACAGAGTAAACACACCAATCACACCCATTACCGCTTGAACAAAGTTCTGTGTGCCGCTCGCTAAGTACGCAGGCAGACTGAATACTGACGATAAGATGTAACTTGTTAGATGCGTATCGATAGTCACTGAGATAGCGCCCATAATACCGGTTGCCAAGCTCGCCATGAACAGCGCTTTGGTGTACTTAGTCAGAGTACCGAACAGTGCAGGCTCAGTAATACCCAGAATCGCTGTCACACCTGAACCTACTGTCATCGAAGACTGCTCTTTAGACACACTGTTACGTTGCTTGTACCAAATCGCCATCGTCGCACCGGCGATTGCTAGGTTACCTAGACACATAATTGGCATTAGCAGGTCTTTTCCGTATAGCGCAAAGTTGTTTAGGCTGATTGGCGTCATGCTGTGGTGAATACCAAACACAATCGTAATTGGGCGAGTTAAGCCAAACACAAAACCAGTCAAAGTTGGTGAGATTTCTAGTAGTGAGCTAACCACCCACCCAGCACCATTACTCACCCACATGCCAGCAGGAGCAACCAGTGAAAGCACAACGGTTGATGTGACGGTAAAGGCTAACAGTGGCGTAAATACAGGTTTGGCAGAACTCGGAACCAGCTTATCCACCATTGGAGTGATCTTAGATAGCACCCAAACCGCAAGGATCGCTGGCACAATCGCACCGCCGTAGTTCATTAGCTCAATCGGCACCACGCCAAACACGTTAAGCTCGGCTTTGCTGCCTGCATCAGACAATAAAGCGGCTTTTTCTACTAACTTTGGCGACATCATTGCTGCAGCAACCGCCAATGCAATGTACTCATTCACTTTGAACACTTTGGCTGCTGAGAACGAAACCAGCATAGGCAAAAAGAAGAACACAGCCACAGAGATAGAGCGGTAGAAGAAGACGGTATCGGAAGATTCCGAAATCACATTGGTCGCAATAAGCCCTGATAATAGGCCCATCAACATACCTGCACCAGCAATGGCAGGAACTACCGGACCAAAGATGCCTGCGACGATGCGCATTGCGTTTTGGAACAGTTTACCTTTATCTTGTTCAATCTCTGCGTCTTCTGGCGCTGCACTTGCACCTGAAAGTGCTAGGTACCATTTCTCGACTTCAACGCCGATGATCACCTGAGTTTGACCTTGTGCGAGAACCACACCTTTCACGCCTTGAATGGCTTCGAGTTTTTCTTTATTCGCTTTTGACTCATCGACCAATTTAAAACGCAGTCGAGTCATACAGTGAGTGATGTTTGCGATGTTTTCGTTACCACCAAGGGCAGCGACCAATTCTTGTAATTTCATGCTAAAGCTGTCTGCTTTCCCTGGCGCATTATCGCCGATAGCCATGTTAGTTTCTGTCAATTGCATCATACATTCCTATGTGCTTGTCTGCTCATTTACTGCGGTAATCTTAGCGATTGAGCGTTTTTATCCAATCGACAAAACAGTGATAAAACTCACATTAAAACAGCTAAAAAATTAATTTTGGCCGTTTTTTGGCAACTGGTTCGTTTTTTTCTCCTAATTCGAAACAGGAACGAACCAGTTAATTTTCAGTATAATTTACCGCTTGAAATCTGCATTTTTTCACGCTTATATAAAATAAACCCTGTTGACCGAGCTAGTTTTAAAGTGAATAAAAATATCATTTCAAATATTGAGTGTGTGATTACCAAACCTGACCGACATAACCTGATCACCGTTATTGTAGAAACGGAGTCAGGAATGAAAGGTTTTGGTTGTGCAACTTTCCAGCAGCGACCATTGGCAGTAAAAACAATGGTTGATGAATATCTCAAACCGCTATTAATGGGCAAAGACGCAAATAATATTGAAGACCTATGGCAAATGATGATGGTTAACGCTTATTGGCGTAATGGACCGGTGATCAATAATGCTATTTCAGGTATTGATATGGCGCTGTGGGATATTAAAGCGAAATTAGCCAACATGCCGCTGCATCAATTATTTGGTGGTAAAGCTCGTGATGCTATTCAGGTTTATACCCATGCAACAAGCGATACAATGGAAGGGCTGTATGAGCAGGTCGAAAAATACCTAGCGCAGGGCTACAGACATATTCGCTGTCAGTTAGGTTTTTATGGTGGTGTACCAGAGAATATCCACACGGCAAATAACCCAACCGAAGGCTCTTACTACGACCAAGACCAATATATGGAAAACACGGTTGAGATGTTCAAATGTTTGCGTGAAAAGTATGGCAATCAATTCCACATTCTTCACGATGTCCATGAACGACTGTTCCCTAATCAAGCGATTCAATTTGCCAAACGAGTAGAACAGTACACGCCATATTTTATTGAAGATATTTTGCCGCCAAACCAAACCGAATGGCTGGATAATCTTCGCAGTCAAACCAGTGTGTCGCTAGCGTTAGGTGAGCTATTTAACAACCCTGAAGAGTGGAAACAGCTGATCATTAATCGCCGTATCGACTTCATTCGATGCCACGTATCTCAGATTGGTGGGATTACTCCGGCATTGAAACTGGGTCACCTATGCCAAAGCTTTGGGGTTCGCATCGCATGGCACTGCCCACCAGATATGACGCCGATTGGCGCAGCAGTGAATACTCACTTAAATGTGCACCTGCATAACGCCGCGATTCAAGAGCACGTTGAATATAAGGCTAATACCCAAGCGGTATTCCCTAATGCTGCCGAGCCTATCAATGGTTACTTGTACGCGTCAGAACTGCCGGGAATCGGGGTTGAAATGAACCAAGAGGCCGCACAAGATTTCCCTGTTACTTACCGCCCACATGAGTGGACTCAGAGCCGACTGCCTGATGGCACTATTCATACGCCATAACGTTAGGCCAACTCCCTCTTAATAGAAAAACGACCGCTAATCGCGGTCGTTTTGATCTCGGTAATTTAAATTCTCAGGATTAAACTTGGTGTGGTAGGTACACTGGTAGTTGATATCAATAATGTCACTGACGACAAACACCTCACCAGAGGTGAGAAAGCCACGGTTGGTGATGTTCATGGCTGAACTCGAACGCTTACACCCCAATAAATCTGCGTCTTCCTTTGAAACGCTGATCGCTTGGTAGGTTGTAAGATAGCTGTCGATTTGCAACCCTAAAGAAAGTGCATGCTTCTGAAGAGAGCTCTCGATAATAGTATCGTTCACTACTGGAAATAATTTAACCGGTAGCCTCGCCTCTTCAATCTGGGTAACTTTACCTTGAATTAACCTTAAGCGTTTCACATTCCAAATATATTCATCTTCTTCAATCGAGAATACTTGTATTTCATGTGTGGTAGGTAATCGCTTATTAAGTTTTATTTTCTTATAAGAAATCTCACCAAATTTATTCTCAGTTACTGAGTTATATATTAATGGCGAGTCAACACTCGACGTATTTACATAATATCCCGAGCCTGCTTTAGATTTAACCATGCCAATTGCTTCGAGTTTAGACATTGCCTTTCTCACCGAGAAGCGGGAAATATCGTACTTTTCAGCTAATTCTCTTTCTGAGGGTAATTTAACATCAATAATATTTTGGCAAATCTTACTGATTATATCTTGAACAAGTTCTTGGTACTTTTTCATGGAACGCTTAGTGTTTGGCGATTCATTATAATTTAACGTATCTGCGCCACTTTCTCCATGAATCAAACCTAAAATAGCGGTTTGGATCAGATAGGGCAGCCCATGATGAGCTGCCCATTGATTTGAGGTGGTTAAGAGTTAAAACTCGTAGTTAACGTTGAGTTCGATTGACTGCTCTGCGCCGTACCAACAATTGTACTTGTCGTAACAAGTGTAGTTATCAGTATCAAATAGGTTGTTGATGATAAGATTCGCTTGAGCCCCGCTTAAAGAGTCGCTCGCGTAACCTAGGTCATAGCCAAGAGAAAGATCGACAACCGTGTATGACGGAACTTTACCTTGGGTATTGCTTGCGTCCATCTGCATCTCACCAACATAACGAGCACCACCACCCAAGCGAGCACCATCTAATGCGCCCGAGCTCACGTAGTAGTTAGCCCAAAGTGTCGCCGAGTGTTCTGGTACATAAATTGGCGTTGTACCTTGTAAGCCGTTTTCACCATCTTCGGTAATCTCTACATCTAAGTAGGTGTAGCTAGCTAACACATCGACAGTATCTGTTGGGTACCAACGCGCTTCAAACTCAGCACCTTGTGACGTCACTTCACCGACTTGCAACTGACCTTGGTAATCGGCAGATGATGGGTCTGTGATAACCACATTTTCCTTAACGATGTGGAAAACAGACACGGTCGATTCCACTGCACCATCTTCAGATTGGTACTTCACACCACCTTCGATTTGGCTACCTGTTTCTGCTTCAAATGGTTCGTTAAACGCGCTTACACCAGCAACGGGTTCAAAGCTGGTCGCATAGTTGATGAACGGAGAGATGCCATTTGATAGCTCATACAATGCGCCAACACGGTAGGAGAATTCACTTTGGTCTGCTTTGGTTTCGAAACCGTTGTAATTACTGGTTGATTCGTACTGGTCGTAACGGCCACCAGCAATCAACACAAGTGCGTTATAACGCAGCTGATCTTGGAAGTAGAAACCTAACTGCTCGACATCCACTTTGTCGTTGCTGACACTGGTTGCTGTCAGTTGGCTACGATCAATCATGTTGTTGTTCGGGTTGTAGACGTTAAAGCCACCGATACTGCCGAATGTGGTGTATTTCGCATCACCACTTAACTGTTGGTAATCAAAACCAAACAATAAGTTATGTTCAACATCACCAGTAACAACCAGTTTGGACAACTGGTTATCAATCACAAAGCCAGTTGAGCTTTCATCGGTGCTGTAGATGTTACGAGTCAACTCGCCAGTTTGAGCGTTAAAATCACAGTAACCGCTCGCTTCATCACAGTAGTGATAGGTGTTTTCTTGATACAAAGACGCATCGGTATAGCGAGCGTTTTGTAAGAAGCTCCAGCCACTCTCAAAATCGTGGTTAATTTTGTAGCCCAGCATCAGAACTTCACGTTCGAATGTACTCCAGTTCTTATCTCCTGCTGACGTAGAAGATGAAATCGAACCAACTGGGCTGTCAGTCACCATGCCCATCGAAGGCAGGGATGAGTTGATACCCATCGACGGATCATTTTGGTAGTAGAGGTTAAAGTTGATTAACGTACGATCGGTCACTTGCCAATCTAGTGATGGAGCAAATACGTAGCGCTCTTCTTCGGCAAAGTCGACCTGGCTATCTTGCTTACGAGCAAGGGCAATAATACGGTAAGACAAGTTGCTATCGCCGATTTGCCCTGTGGTATCGATTGACGCTTCCATCAAGTTTCTGGAACCAGTAGCAACACCAACAGAGGTGCTGTCTTGCAGCTGTGGACTCTTAGCGATGATATTGACCATACCACCCGGTGGCATTGCACCATAAAGAACCGATGTCGGGCCTTTAAACACTTCAATCTGCTGAATCGCAATCGGATCGATTTGTGGCTGTAAGTTCCAACCGTTTAAGTACTGAAGAGCCAAGCCATCGTAGTAACTAACGTTCTTGTTATCAAAGCCACGAATCGAGTAGTTGTCATACATGGTCACTGAGGCACCTTTTTGCTCAGTGACTACACCCGGCGCATAGCGAAGCGCTTGAGATACTGATTTCACGCCACGCTGTTCAAGCAACTCATCATCAAGAACGGTAATGCCTTGTGGCGTTTCTTCTGGCTCCAATGCCGTTTTGGTTGCGGTATTTCGATACGCCTTACCCAGCACAGTAATGGTTTCAAGTTGAGTGGTATCCGTATCGTTTTGATCGGCTGCTAAAATGGGAGCTGAAAATGTCGCTAGCAACGCAAGCGCTACGGCTGAGCGCTTAAATGTCATCGTATTATCCATGTTGTTCTTCTATACCAATGCTTTTCTTTATTGAGAATAAATATCATTTACATAATATAGGCAGGCGGAAATTAAAGTTAACAATTTGGTGCAAGTTAACGAGAAGGTAGCAATGGTGGGGATTTATCAAACAGCTTAAACCTTGGAGATCGGCACCCAATACTCCATCTCAGCATCTGGAGAATCCGCTTGATAGTGTTGTGGGTAAACTTCCAGCTCATAACCATCAATACCGCGATAATCGGAATTCGGTAACCAATGTAAAATGAACCACTCTAAGGTTTTTGGCAAAGTCTCTATCGGACCTTTATGCTTTACCGCAGCGTAAGTTTGCTGGGGAACATTCAGTATCTCTAACTCGTCAGAAACCACGCTCGGTAATTCTGGCATTGGCGTGTTCTGGTGCAACTTAAGCCCAGCCCAATAGAACAGGTTGCTGCCATCGAAAGCCGATTTCGTCACATCAACGACCCCAAGTAGCTGACCTTGAGGCACAGAGGAAGGATGAGCAACCGTCTCTAACTGCTGCCAAAGTTTTGGAACCACATAGGAAAAATCAGGAAACAGAGAGAATAGGCCCTTAATCTCGCCTTTTACTCCTTTAAGAATAAAGCCCTCTTTGGTGTCGATCCGGACCTCAACAAACGCTAGCTCATTGGCACCATTGATACTAACCTCAGACACTTCAATCGGCTTTTTCAGCCCTACGCGCTGGGCATTGTTGCGATACGTCCTTGGACTGTGGCCAAAGAACTGCTTAAACGCGCGGCTAAAAGCAATTTCAGAATTGAAGCCCAGCGCGATAGCAATATCGATCACTCTCTGATCAGAATCCAATAGTAACTCGGCTGCAGCACTAAGTTTTAATTCGCGGACATAGTTGGCTACCGTCAATCCCGTTTCTGCCTGAAAGACGCGTTGTAATTGCCAGCGAGACCAACAGCTCTGCTGCGCGATATCTTCAAGTGAAAGCGGCGTATCCAGATGACTGTGAATAAAGGATAAAACCTTACTAATACGATTAAACGTCACTACCGCCTTCGCTGTATTAGATGCCTTTGCCACAATACCCCCCGATGAAATTAATGATATTTCTAACACTATTAAGAGAAATATTGTACCAACGGTCATATAAAAATGATAATTATTTGCAATAATAACTAAACAAATGCCACCGTTAAGAGAGCGTTAACTTTACTCACTTCACTGAAATCTAATCATGGCTTAGGTACACTCAAATATTCACTCAAAAAACATGATACGAATAAATGGAAAACGTACTTTCAAAGGAATGGAAAAACATTGAGTGGGTCTTGACGGATGTCGACGATACGCTGACTTGGCAAGGTCAATTACCCCCTGAAACACTGATTGCTCTCAGTGCTCTTAAGCAACAAGGCATCAAGATTGTTGCTGTAACTGGCGCATGCGCAGGTTGGTGTGATCATATCGCCCAACTTTGGCCAGTCGATGCAGTACTGGGAGAAAACGGGGCGTTTACCTTAGAAAAGGGGGAACGTGGGATTAACTTAACAAGCAGTGTTCCGCTCGAAACCATGCGCGCGCAACAAGCAGAACTCAAGAGCCAAATCGAACAACTGCTAAGCCAATACTCGGATGTAAACTTAACTCTCGATCAAGCGTACCGCTTATGTGAAGTCGCCATCGATATTGGTCAAAACCGCGAACCACTTGATCCCACGTTAATTGAACAACTTGTCGCTCAAATCCATCAGCTAGGCGCCCATGCGACAGCGAGCTCTATTCACATCAACGCCTGGTATGGCGAACACTCTAAGCGCAACAGTGCCTTTGCTTACCTGAAAAACAAAGGGCTTAGCCAACAAAATGTTTTAGATAAGTGCTGCTATGTGGGTGATTCACTCAATGATCAGCAAATGTTTGAGACATTGCCGATGACGGTCGGCGTTAAGAACATCGAGCACTATTGGCACAAATTGAGCCATAAACCGAGCCTTGTCATGAGTCAGCTAGGCGGCTTTGGCTTTGCCGAATTTAGCCAGCAGTTGCTCGCACTCAAAAACGCAAATTAATACCCTACCAACCTCTCACTTTGAGCAATCATTGTGGGGCTTCGCCTCTGGATGGGTCACGACTCACTATACTTTAATTAGAGCGTCGTGATTCCAAGGAGGCAAACCATGGACTTTACGGAAAAACTCAGACTAAGAGGCAAAGCTGAAGAAGACCTTTACTTCGCCCACTTAGATCAAGAGCTAATAGAAGCGATACATAACAACCCACATTGGTTGGAAGAACACCAAACTCACCACCCTGATGATGAGCCAAATCTTGTCGACACTTTAAGTAAGTAACCTTTTTGACAAGATACCAAGCTGAAAGGGATTGATAATGGATTAATTGAAAAAGGCAGAGTCCCCCCTGCCTTTTTGTTTTTGCTGTTAACGGCTTAAGCTTAAATTAGCTTCTTACGTACATGCACGACCAATGCTTCAGCCAATACAACCACAGCGAAAATGCTCACTAGTACCATAGATACTTTCTGCCACTCAAATAGGTTTTGAGCATCATTAAGCACCACACCAATACCGCCTGCACCAACCAAGCCGAGTACGGCAGATTCACGCACGTTAATGTCCCAACGAAACAGCACAATCGAATAAAACGCTGGCATTACTTGAGGCCAGTAGCCTTTCATCAAGATACTCGCCCAAGAGGCTCCTGTCGCTTTTAGCGCCTCGATGGTTCCCATATTGACTTCAGCAATTGCCTCCGCCAATAACTTACCGACAAAACCGACACTACGGATCGCTATCGCCATAATCCCAGCCAGCACACCGGGGCCAAACAGTGCAATGAAAAGCAAAGCCCAAACCAATGAGTTTACTGAACGCGATGAGACCAAAAAGAACTGTGCAATCCAGTTTAGCGTCTTACTTGGTGTAATATTTGGCGCATTCAGTAGTGCCAGTGGAATCGCCAATATCAAAGTAAATAACGTACCTAAGGTCGCAATATGTAAGGTTTCAATCAGCGCGTCATGGATAGTTGTCGGATAGAAACCATAATCGAGAGGCACCATGCGGCCGAACATATCCGCAAACTGCGCTGGCGCGTCATAGAGAAACTCTGGAATAATCTCGACTGTCTGCCAAGACCATACAATGGCCGAAACAAAACACAGGTAAGCCGCGAACCTTGCAATGCGCTCATTAAAGGTAAAGCGTTGCCATTCTCTATCAATAGAAGCTGTCGTCATTAGAAGATTCTCCTTACTACATTAGACAAGAACTCACCCACTAGAATCAGCGCGATAATCGTAATCAGAATCGCCGCAACAAAATCGTAATCAAAACGTTGGAATGCCGAGAATAAAGTCCCGCCTAAACCACCTGCCCCGACGATGCCGACCATGGTCGAGTTACGTAAGTTTGAATCAAGCTGGTAGCTAGAAAATCCAATGAAACGCGTAAATACCTGCGGCATGACTGCAAATAGAATCACACTGATAAAGCTCGCACCCGTCGATCTGATCGCTTCGACTTGTTTAAATGAGATCTCTTCAATCGCTTCCGCAAACAGTTTGGCGATAAAACCGATAGAAGCAAAAATTAGCGTCAGAATCCCCGCAAGTGCGCCAAAGCCCACTGCTTTTACAAACAAGATGGCGATGATGACTGGGTGGAATGAGCGACATAATGCGATAAAGCCGCGCACTGGCGTCGACACAATTGATGGCATCATATTACGCGCGGCCAATAGGCCTAAGAAGAGCGAAATCACGATACCAAAGAAGCTAGAGATAATCGCAATTTGTAAGCTTTCCGCTAGGCCACTTAGAAGCAGATTTGAGCGAGAAAAATCAGGTGGAAACATACGAGAAAGTAAGCGCTCGCTTTCACCAAAACCTATAATTAATCTATCTAGTGTTAGATCTAAAGTCGAAAAGCTATAGAAAAAATAAGCCACGACAACAGCGACACCTAAACGGCTTGCCCATGATGCTTTAAATGGGTTTTCGACATTGATTGACGCAGAAGATGAAGAGCTTAATCCAGCCATGACTCACCTCCGTAAATGATCTTGAGATCTTCTTCACTGATGCCTTCAGGACCACCGTCATAGTGAACCTTGCCGTTACACATACCGATGATGCGGTTAGCAAAACGCTTAGCTAAGTTCACGTCATGGATGTTCACCAACACAGGGATCTGTTTTTCTTTGGCGAAAGTTTCCATCAGCTCCATGATCTCAACCGCGGTTTTCGGGTCAAGTGAAGAGGTCGGTTCGTCGGCCAATAAGATATATGGGTCTTGCATAACAGCGCGGGCAATACCTACACGCTGACGTTGACCACCAGAAAGGCTGTCGGCACGCTGATTAGCAAAATCTTGCAAGCCTACGAACTCCAAAAGTTCGAACGCTTTCTGCAAGTCTTCTTTTGAGTAGTTACGACGCCAAGCATTCCATGAAGACATGTAACCCAAACGGCCACTTAAGACATTTTCAATCACGGTTAGGCGTTCAACTAAGTTGTACTCTTGGAAAACCATACCAATATGACGACGCTGTTTACGTAAAGCCTGACCGTTCAGTTTGGTTAGGTCTTCCCCTTCAAATAGGATCTCACCACTGGTTGGGTCATTGAGGCGATTGATACAACGAAGCAAAGTACTTTTACCTGTGCCCGATGGACCAATGATGGCAATAATGCCCGGTTGGTCGATATCAATATCAATACCTTTAAGGATTGGCTTACCTGCCACGTATTCGTGAAAAAGGTTGTTGATCTTTATTCCGTCATACTTATTTCTGTCACAGCTTGCTACAGCCATACTACTCTTCCTTTTTAATATCTTGAGCCTAAGTTTAGGGTGTACGATGCCCTGAGCCCTACACACAGGACACCGTACTTATTGGTTGCTATTTATTGGAGAATTATTGGTTGGTCGCTTGCTTTGCTAGCTCTGCCGCTTTTTTCTTAGCGCGCTTCGCAGCATCCTTTTCAGCAAGTTTCTTCAGGCCCGCTTTGGTGTAAGCCGTACCCGTTGCGTGTGCGATATCACGAATAACCGCCCACTCTTCTTGATAGGTAATTGGTGAGAAACGATCAGCACCTTTAAAGGCATCGCTCATTTCTTCAGTAAAGCGGTAGCTAAAGAAAGCTTCGTTAATCTTCTCAGCCAGTTCAGGTTTTAGGTTGTAAGCGTAACCAAATGCAGACGTTGGGAAACGAGGGCTGCGGTAAATGATTTTCAGCTCAGAATCATCAACACGACCCGCTGCAACCATACGGTCATACACGTCTGATGCAACTGGCGCTGCATCGTAGTCGCCGTTGTATACGCCTAGGATAGATTGGTCATGCTTACCAGAGTAAAGCACTTTGTAATCTTGATCAGGCACGAGACCTTGAGCTGGGAATAGCGCACGTGGAGCTAGGTTACCTGAGTTAGAAGAGGCTGAGGTATGAGCAACTCGCTTACCTTTAAGATCCGCCATCTCATTAATGCCGCTGTCTTTACGTACGATGGTCACTAGGTTGTAGCCTTGAAAGCCTGATTCGTCACCTTTTACTGCGATAGGTACATAACCCGCTAGGTTCACTGCGTAACCTGTTGGACCTGTCGAGAAACCAGCAACGTGAAGACGACCTGAACGCATTGCTTCAACCTGCGCTGAGTTTGAGTGAACAGTGTAGTAGATAACCTTTTTGCCCGTGACCTTGCTTAGGTGCGCTTGGAAATCGGCAAACGCATCTTTATAAAGTGCTGGGTCTTCTACTGGCGTATACGTAAACACCAAGGTACTTGGGTCGATCCACTGGTTGGCATCCTTTGGCGCATCTGCCACCAAGTCTTGGTTTTCATCACAGTATCTATCATCCAAAACCCCACGAGTAGCACACTCACTTGCCATCGCCAGAGAAGGTAGCAGCAAAGAGCCAGCGATTAACAATCCATTTACACTGTTTTTCATATTAGAACCTTACATTCACGTTATTGTTGATGTTCTCTTTCCATATTGCAGGTGGCGTGCCAATATTTTAACCCTTATTTTTCAGCGACTTAAATAAAGCCCAAAACAACCAAAAACACTTTGGGTCATTGGTGTCCAACGCTAGACAATGCATTTGGGTCATTTGTGTCCCATAAATTTCACTCGGTGAATCTACTCTTACTGCTAGTGAATAAGAGTGTGATAGCAAGCTGGCTAGATATTATCTGAATAAAACCTAATCACATCGAAAAATGCCGAGCCAGTGTGTTAGCAAGATCATAGAGTGAATGAATAATTCGATATGATTATCTGCTCTGTTCACATAAATCGATCACCTGTTGTAGCCTGCGCATAAATATGTACCCACTCCATTTAGATAAATAATGGATCACCTCCATTATTCTTTTACTTTCATGGGGTTATTTGGAATAGAAATGCAACCGTTTGGCCTTAATCTACTCTGAAATCAATGTTTCAATTTGAAGCATTTCACACTAATAAGCCGTGCAGCGTGATAGCCTTTGCCTGCTCCCTAAAATAGGCAGCTCAAACCGACAAGCCGCAACTATGTGTTCAATTGGATATTGTCGACAAGCGGCAGATACTGCTCCTCATAGTCTAAGGATCTATTATGAAGAAGACCCTCTTATGCTCTGCACTCTTCACATTGAGTGTGTCTGGATACAGCTTTGCAACCGACGCTCCGACTACAACCAACTACAGTGATAAAGCGATCGAATACCTCGCTCAAATTGCCGATGGCAGTGATGGGATTGGTGCTCGCCCAGCAAGCTCGGCTAAAGAAATTGAGGCTGGCGAATGGATCAAAAACAAACTGACACAAGTAGGCTACGACGTAATAACTCAACCTTTCAGCTACGAGAAGGGCGGTAAAACGAAGACCTCAAACAACTACATTGTTGAAAAGCCGGGACTTTCAACAGACACCATCGTCCTCGTCGCACACTACGACTCTACGGGCGACGACCACGGCTCATTAGGCGCGACTGATAATGGCGCAGGACTGGCGGCCGCAACTGCCATCGCTGAAGCCCTTCATGCGGCGCAAGAGATCCCGTATACCGTTAGAGTTCTATTTGTCGGTGCAGAAGAAAATGGCCTTAACGGTTCTAAACATTACGTCACCGATGCGCTCAAGAAAGACCAATTAGACAACGTCATTGCCATGATTAACTATGACACTGTCGGCGGCGGCGATATTGTTTATGTTCACGCGGCACACTCTGATTATAAGCAATACCAAAAGACCTGTGAAGCGATTGGTCTTAGCGATAAAACCTACAATAACGAGACGTGGGTTCGCGATGGCATGCTCGCCGCTTCAATTGATAGGATCGGTGAAGAGCAAAAGTATGTCGTCCACCCTGGCTTCCCGGGTTACCCAGCAGGAGAAACAGGCTCTTGGTCTGATCATGCACCGTTTGCCTGTGCAGGTATTCCAATCGCCTATGTCGAGTCGACCAACTTTAATATCAACGGCGAAGAAGGCTATGACGGCTACTCACAGACCGAGAACCCAATGATGTGGGACTGCTACAATGCTGAGAACAAAACCGCTTGTGACCGCAAAACAGAAACTAAGTGGGGTAAGATTTGGCACACTGAGTTTGACCGCCTCGATAAACTAGAACAAGCCTTCCCTGGACGAGTGAATAAACAAACCAAAAACAACGTCGAAGTGGTTGTGGAGTACTTAACCAACAACAAGTACTTCAAGCAGTCTTAGACGCTAGCGTTATTACGACACAAAAAAGCCCGAGTTAACTCGGGCTTCTTTATTAGCGACGATAGAATTAGATATCCATACAGTTCGCATAGTAAGTGACCGTTGATGGCCAATCACTGAACACGCCAAGAACGCCAACATCTTTCGCCAGTACATCTAGCACTTTCATCATGTCACCATCTTGATTGATCTGCTCTGTCACGGTTTGGTAGTACCAACCGCCACCTTGAGCTAAAGGACCTGAGCGCTCTAGTGTCCAAGCGATAATATCGAGATCCGCTTGCTTGGCTAACTTAGCGTACTCTGACTGCACAATCGCGTTGTTGTCATCAAGTTGAATCAGTGCGTAAAGCGGTGGTGCGATGATTTGTACGCCCTCTTTTGAAAGCTCCTTCATGTTTTCCAACGTCGCAGTAAAGCCTTCTAGGTTGTAAACACGGTCATCTAAGTAGACAGCTTGCTTACCAAACTCTGGCTCATTCTTAATCCAGTATTTCACATCATCCAGATTAAACGACTGCACGTAAGCATCTTTCGCAGAGAAGCCTGCTGCTTTAAGCTCATCAACCAATTTCTGAGCGTAATCTTGCTGGCTAAAGCCTTTATATGGCATTTCGACTGCCGCTGATTTCAGCTCTGGCGTCACCTTCACGCCATGCTTTTTGAAAAGCGCTGCACTTTCAGCATGAGTCATCAAAGTACCCGTTTGAGAGTAAAGATCGGTACGCCAACCCGGTGTGCCGTTCATGTACTCTTCAATCGTGGTTGCTTTCGGATTCGCACCATCCATTTTGCCTTTAAGGGTTTTGAATTCCGCTAACGTGAAATCTGATGTACGGCATTCCACTTGCGCATCTTCGCCTGTTGCAGGGTTAGCAGGCTTGAACGGTACAGAACACTTCTTGGCTAGCTCAGGGTGAGCTAAAACGTCGGTCGTGGTATGCAAATCACTTTGTGAATGACGACAGACCAATTCTTTATCTTTGGTAAACGTCACATCGCATTCTAGAACGCCAGCACCCATCGCAATCGCCGCGAGGTAAGACTCTTTAGTATGCTCAGGAAACTGCATTGCAGCGCCGCGGTGGCCGATAGAAAAGTCACTACGATAAAATGGGCCAGCCTCGCAGCTTTCCAATTTGGTTTTCAGTGGTCCCTCTTCCATATCACTAACTAGATATAATGGTCGAGGACCGACTTGAGCGGGTTCATTGCTCGCCATAGCGACAGAACTAACACCTAACAAAAGTGCGATACCACTGGTTAAGATTTGCTTCATCTGTTGATTCTCCTTGCAGCAAATAAGTTTGTTTATTAACAGGCTCAGTGACTTAGCGTTATGGCTCGCCTTTGACGAAACATTCCCTAGCTTTTTACTCAGCCTATTGTCTAAATAGCACGCAACGTGCCAAAAACTTTTCGCTTATAATTCAATCAGATAAATATAATACTTTTATTAAGCTTCTATGATGGGTCAATTATGTCTTGTTGATTATGCCTTAAAATTCCCTTTATCGAGTTGATGCTTTTTCATCTTACGATAGAGGGTCTTACGTGGCAGGTTGAGTCGCAGTGATACTTCATTGATGTTGCCAGACATTTCAATCAGTGCTTCAGTTAGTACATTGCGCTCATACTGCTCCATTTGTTGTTCAAAGGCGAACGCGTCATTCCCTTGAGTCGGAGGCGCTTGCAGATCAAAGCCCTCGCCCACAATTCCGAGCACAAAACGGTCGGCGACATTTCTCAGCTCACGAACATTACCGGGCCAATCATGACGGCACAGTTGCTGAATTTGCTCAGAGTAGAGCGTTGATGGGCGAGTTTTGTATTTCTGGCTCGCTTGCACGACAAAGTGGCGAAACAGAGATTGAATGTCTTCTTTGCGCTGCCTTAGCGGCGGCAGATTTAAGCTGGCAATGTTCAAGCGATAGAAAAGGTCAGCGCGAAACTCACCTCGTTTACTGAGTTCGGATAGATCGGCTTTACTCGCGGCGACCACAACAATATCGACCGGAATTAAGCTGTTCCCGCCGACACGTTCGATGACGCGCTCTTGGATCACGCGCAGCAATTTAATCTGCACGGCTATTGGCATGCTTTCGATTTCATCAAGGAACAAGGTCCCGCCATGCGCTTGCTCTATCTTACCAATGCGTTTTTTATTCGCGCTGGTAAAGGAGCCCGCTTCATGACCAAATAGCTCACTTTCAATAATGCTTTCTGTCATCCCGCCACAGTTAATCGCAACAAAAGGTTTGTCTCGGCGCTGAGAATATTGATGCAAAGCGCGAGCAATCACCTCTTTACCTGTGCCCGTTTCGCCATTGATAATGGTATCCACCCCAGTACGTGCGAGGGCGAGCACTTGAGTTCGCACCATCTCCATTTGGCTAGACACACCAATCACCACTTCTTCAATCGGTAACTGCGTTGACTGAGAGGCTGCCTCAGGCACATTACGAATATGAGTCGCCGCCAAATCGAGCTTTTCAATCAACTCATCGCTTTGCAAAGGCTTCTCAATAAAATCAAATGCACCAAGCTTCATCGCTTCAATCGCCATAGGTATATCGCCATGTCCACTCATTAAAATCACTTGGCATTTTGGCGCGCGGCTTTGAATCGCATCGAGCATGGCTAAACCATCAAGGTTCGGCATACGAACATCACACAGCACCACTTGTTTGCTATCAAGAGATAACGATTTCAGACCGAGTTTAGGATCGGTAAAACTCGTCACACTGAACCCTTCGAGCTCTAGCATCTCGCTCACCGCTTCAACCACATCCAATTCATCATCAATGAGGGTAATGTTCTTTTGCATAGCCATGGTTATCTGCCTTGTTCTAGATGTACAACGAACTCACTGCCGACATTAAGCTGTGAGTTAACTCGAATCGAACCACCAAAATCCTTGATGATGTTAAATGCGATGGAGAGACCTAAACCTAAGCCCTTGCCCACCTCTTTCTGGGTGTAAAACGGGTCAAATATATGTGGGATATCTTCAGCGACAATCCCTTTGCCATTATCTTTCACCGCGATCGTCACAGCGTTGTCCGCACACTCTACACACACGACAATCAATGGCTCAGAGCACTGCTCTACGGCATCAATGGCGTTACTGATGAGATTGACTAACACTTGCTCTAAACGTATTGGATTCGCTCGCACGCTCGCCTGTGATGACAGAGAGCAATCTAAGACGATTGGGATCTGTTTGTTGGCAAAAAGCTCGATTGCATCGTTCACCACAGGCATCACCGCGACCGAAGAAATTTTGCCATCACTCTTACGTGAAAAGGCTTTAAGGTGATGAGTCAATGCCGCCACTTTGCCCAATAAAATCTCAATCTTATGTAAATTCTGTGTCGCTTTATCGGCACGATCTTGCTCTAACCATTTCTGTGCGCTGCGAGTATGACTGCTGATCGCGGTCAGCGGTTGATTGATTTCATGGGTAATGCCCACACTTAACTGACCTAATGCGGCGAGCTTACCCGCTTGCACTAACTCGTCTTGCGTCACTCTTAATCGCTCTTCGGCCATGCGACGCTCTTCGACCTCAGCTTCGAGCTTTTGATTGGTCTTTTTCACCACCTTCGCGGTCGCTTGAAACACCTGTAGAGACTTCGCCATTTGGGTAACTTCGTCATGCCCTTTAAGCTCTATTTGAGTATCTAAATGCCCGGTTGAAATAGCGAACATGTCGTCTCTTAAATTCAGCAATCGCTCCAAGATATTTTTACGCACATAGAACCAAGCTACAGCGGCCGCCGCAAAGAGACTGAACACAGATAGCACCAGAGAGAAAGTGCGATTCGAGGCGAGAGACTTTTGAACTTGAGCGATAGATGAGTCAATTTCTAAGTTCACATTAGAGGTATTACGTTCAATTTGAACCGACAGTTGATGCAAATATTTACGACTGTTTTCCAGCAAAAACTCTTGTTGGTAATGGTGCTCCAACGCCTGATTTTTTAGCTGGACTAGTCGACTAGAACGCGAAGCCAAAGTGTAGATAACCGAAAGCTTTTCATCTAACGCTGGTAGCGATTCAGCAAGACCACTCGCCAACCACAAGCTAAACCATTCTTGACCAAGTTGCTCCAAACGATAAGTGGTGTAATCGAGCTCATTAAAGCTGCCATCGTTATACAGTTTTTCAACTAGACCTAATTGATAGAACAGCAGTGCTTTGAGCTGGCTATATTGAAGGCGAGATTTCTGGCTCTCGGGCAGGTTATCAAGCTCCTCACTGACTTGCTGCAGCAGCGGATAAAAACCTTCCAGTAAGTTGCGTAGCTCTTTATTTAGTTGTCGGGAGTCTTCACCACTTTGGTAGAGCAAACTTAAGCTGTTACTCACCTGCATGATTAGGTCTTTAAAATAGGCGTGGTATTCAGGAAAATGGGCCAGAACCAGATTCATACCATTGATGCTCTCTTCGATGCGTACCATCGCATGACGACGCTCTAGGTTAGAGTCTGCAGCAACCAGTTGAGAGGCATCGGTAATCACCAAGCGCACCATATCATTGAGGCGTGCTGCTTGTTCTAATGCTGGGATCTCTTTTTCTTTTAGATCGACCAACGCCAGCTCTAACTTGTCGTAGGTGGTCGAGCTGTACAACGCCAACAGCAAGGTCGTCATCGAGAGCATCGCAAGCGCTAACCCAAGGCGAACTTCAATACCGCGCCACTTGAACTTGCTACGGGAACTATTCTTTCCGATTGGCTGAGTGCTACGCACATCTGGTTCTTGGCTAGCTATCTGACTCACAAGGATATTCTCTACGACTGAATAAAGCGCACTGGTTTGCACCCCAGGCGATTAACAAATCACATAAAACATCACTACATTTTATTAATAAAGCCATGAGTATCAGATTTGTGCAATCGGTAGTGACAAATTCTGTAATTCTTGAAGTTGAGCCTTAATAGGAAATAGTCATAAAAAAAGCCACTCGAACATCGAGTGGCTAATCAAAAATAAACAGGCAGTGGATTGTTTATTTTTTCACAGTAGAGCTCAAATTGAGTTCCAAACTTCTTCTCTGTGTCTTCCGAAGCATTAATACGTTTCGAACACACCTGAATTGTAATCTTGAATTGCTTGTTCTATTTCTTGCATGCTGTTCATCACAAAGGGACCATAGTGCACCACAGGCTCATCAATCGGTTGACCGGAAAAAATCAGCGCACCACTTTGCGCCTGTGCCTCTAATGTCACGCGCTCACCTTTGCTTAGCAGCGCTAATTCGCCTTGCTTTAGACGCTGCTCTCCAATATCCAACTCCCCTTTATAAGCATAAACCATAACATTAAATTGCTCCGGAAGTTCTAAACTTGTGCTCTGGCCTTCATTCACTCGCCAATCCGCGACACTGAGCTCTACACCCGTTTTATCAAGCGGACCACGTAGCACTTGTTCATCAGCAATGATTGTTCCTGCTAACACACGCAAAAGACCAAGCTTGTCTGAGGAGTACTCAGTGATGGTTTCTGGCTGAAAATCAAAATACTGTGCAGGTTTCATCTTGTCGCGCGCAGGTTGATTAATCCAAATTTGAAAACCGTGCAAATCGCCTTCTTCCATAATTGGCATTTCGCTATGAATCACGCCTCGCCCTGCTGCCATCCACTGCGCCCCGCTTGAGCGAAGCTCACCGACATTGCCCATATGATCTTTATGCTGGAAGTGCCCTTTCATCATATAAGTCAGCGTCTCAATACCGCGATGAGGGTGCGGTGGAAAGCCGCCCACGTAATCTGCTCGTTGATCCGATTTAAGCTCATCGACCATCAAAAATGGTGAGAATTGCGCGTTGTTGAAGCCTGCTACTCGTTGGATTTTTACGCCGTCACCATCAGAAGTCGCATGCGCTCGGATGATTTGATTAATTGTTCTCACATTGCTCATAACAAAGCTCCTTGGTGTCACTCTTGACTGAATGAACTCAGTTTAGCGCTTTGATTGAGCAATATGAGCGGAGGGATTAGAGCTAGTCGTTCAAAAAAACTGAATAAGAAAAAACTAGCCAGTCACTAAAGTATTTAATGATTTTGGCACAATCACTTTATGTACTGGCGCAACGAAAAACATATACACCTTGCCAAAGATATTTTTTACATGCACAACTGTGGTGGCATGTAACGTCACACGATTGCCATCAGGAACTAGCAGAAACGATAAGCGCACATTGAGGTGCTTATCGCAATCTTCCACTACGATTTCATGATGACGCAGACTGACAATTGAGAAGATCCCGACTTGATCGCCAACGTTGTACTCTTCAATCGGTTTGTTTTCTTCTAGATCCGCCATGCGGCCTAAGTGTTTTAAGCCAAGTTTCGACACGATGCGATTGCGTAAATCCATTAAGAAATTAACCCATTTAGGTGTTCGACTGACCATCTCGAAGTAAATTTCTAACGCCGATTCTCCTTGATAAGGAAGCTCGATTGAGTAGCTGTCAGCAAAATAGGCTTGGGGAAGATACAGGTGAATATCAGCATCAGCAGGCAGGTCCATTGGCATTCTTTACTCCATTTGTCGTTATTCAATCCACCTTATCGATTAACACCGATAAAACAAAGGCGAGGTGATTAAATCCCTCGTTTTGTCTCACCAATAATACGTGCTAGTGACCACATGGAACATCATCTCCCTACACCGTAACTCCTACTCTACTCAGAATGAACTGACTTGTTGCATTGGGCATTTTTTGAAAAGATCCGTTTGAAAAAACATAAGTAACAAACATATCAGTTAGAAATTAAGGCATTGAAATATCGTCGCTTGTCCACTGCTAACTCTGCAAGTATCGGTTAAGTGTTCCGTTTTCTACCTTCAATTTCTTGCCCAAAATTCAGGTTCAATTAAATGCAAATTAGGACTGTTTTCTCAACGCTCTTTTGCCTGTTATCGTTAACAGGCTGCGATTTCGCTCAAGAATCAAATGAAGAACAGGAAGCATCTGTCACTGAGATAACGTTTAGTGAAAAAGAACTTTCATTACCATTGGGCGTCAGGCATGCCTTAAAGGTAAACGCAGTCTTCTCAGATGGGCGTATTGACGAAATCCCCGGCTCCCCAGAGGTAAAATTTGTCGTTGACGATACTCAGCTTGCTTACTTGGACAATGACGAAAACAACGTCGTCGTTGGACAGACAATTGGCAAAACTTCAATTCGCGCACGTACCAGGCTCAACTCAACGGAACATCAAAGTCGCATGACGTTAGTCATTACGCCTCCCGTTATACAAGAACTTTCTCTGCAATCAGCATCTACAGCAATCACTGCTGGTGTCCCTCTAATACTGCAAGTCATCGCAACAATGAGCGATGGTTCTCAAATGAAGATTACCGACAGCTCAATTCTGAAGTGGGAATTTGATAAAAGTGGTATCGCAGAGATTACTTCATCAAAAGATGGGATAGTTGTTACCGGAATTGAAAAAGGTGAAATCAAACTTTCAGTTAGCGCTGGCTCTTTTCGGTCTACAGTTGTTACCAACAAAACGTTTACCGTGATACCCAAAGACTATGCGATTAAGCTGAAGAAGGATGCTCTATCTCCTCTCGCTCGCTCCGTTTTTGCAGGCTATGACATTGATGATGTAAAAGTTCGACATAACGGGTCAGTAAGCTTTGATTTGTTGAATGCAACACCGCGCTACCTGAACAATCCATTGGTAACCATAAATCATCAGCACTTTCGAATTGATGCGGTAATCCCTCCATTTCAAAGTGTGCATTTCGACTTACCGACATGGTTTGATAAGCCAATCACCTCTGCGTATTTTGTCGAAGAGCAGCCCTTGTTCAAAGCTCATGTACGAGCTTATGCCGATATCAATCAAAACGATGATAAGTACGCACAACCAACGTCAGAAAACGTCCATCAATATGAAAAAGAGCTGCGGGGCTTTAAGCAGTTAATGAACAACTATGACTATAACCATAGATTTATCGGTTTCATCCAAAACTACATGAACTCAAAAACACGCATGGTTCGGCATGAGGATCATTGGTGTGAAGTAGAAACGCTATTGAGCTCAACTCGTTCACTAGAGAGTAGCTCGAGTGACTTTGCCAAATTCAAAGGCAATGACAACTCACCGCATACATTAAAACACGTCAGCCTGATTGCGAATAAGCCAAGTGCCACCTATACGATGTTGACCCGAGATGCCAACGGTGTGGCAACCGTTGGCGATGGATGGCTAAGTGTACGCAACTACAGGTTGTTTACTGAAGGCGCGACATCACCTAAAACAACCTACCTACACGAAAAGATGCATAACCATGGCTTTGGTCACTCTGGCGGTATGACTTATGGCTATCCCTCTGAAACGGGGACATTTGTAAATCGTTACTGGGAACAGTTTTATGAAGATGGTGCCGTAGAAGCCTCAACACCAACACTTGCGAGCCGATACGAGATCAAAGATCTTGGTGAGCAATTTAGGTTAGATATTTCGTTTTTGGATAAGATCTCATCTGGCTCATCAACGCGAGATATTGATAAGTTCATCTTACTCACCACCTCGTTGCCCGAATTGAAAAATAGCTATGTGATTGATCATCAAAATAACGCTAGAGAAATTTTCCCACAGTTCAATTCTGGTTATGAGGGTACGTATGTGTTCAACGATCTGGTCAACATCAAACCTCAAAGCATAAGTGAATCCAACTCTAACAGTGCGGTATCAAAGCTGGCCTTTATTTTTGATAAGCCGCAACAAGCAAGCGAGAACAAAATCCCTGCGTCGATTGTCTTTATTGGTGGTAGCGAGGCGGATACCAAGCAGCAAGCCAATCTGGTGACCAACTATTCTGGCTCAGGAGGATTTATCAGTGAAAGTGGGCAATACATTTATCTATTTAAGCAATGGAATAAAAGTGACAGTAACGTTTTCGTGAATGAGGTAAATACCTATTCTCCTTCTGAAGCTGAACAGATTTGTAGTGATAAGGGACTCACTCTAGGAACTCTAAAACCGTATCGCTCAGATGAGATGATCGCTTTTCAAACCAAATATCAAACATATGGCACTCAAGTAGGGCTTTCGTATGAAACGGGAACACCAATAGCTATCTCAGTTCCAACAACTTATCGCCCCAACACTATCAAAGAAGTAGAAAAAGGCGCGGTCATTGTGTGCAGTAAATGATCATTCATCTACGCCTGTCCAACATTTTGCGAATAGAAAAGCCGCTCAATGAGCGGCTTTTCTATATCTGAAAGATATCCCTACACAAACAAGGCTGCGGGGATATCGAAACGCTTAGATAGAGCGCGGATATGATTCAGCGTCAACTCTCGATGGCCATTCAAGATCATTGAAACCGTAGACTTCGCGCCAATCTCTTCTTTGAAATCACTCTGAGTTAACTTGTATTGGTCGATCAACACGCGCAGGATCGCAACCCCGTCATCAAGGTTATCGATATTCGCGTTGAACTCAGCGAACTGCTCTGCTTCTTCTTCGTATTTCTCGATTACAGGGAATAGCAAGTTAATCAGTGCGCTATTGCTCTCGTAGTCTTCTACTAGCGTATCCATCACTGAAAGCAAGTGATTGTATTCTTGTTCAGTTTGGATGCCATGCTCTAACCACGGAAAAGAATTATGAACCGTGATCGCCACTTCTTTCATTACGTTTAATTCTAATGTTTCCATAAGCTGACCCTTAACGATACTTGGCCGTGAACTTATCATACTGTGCGTGTGTTAAGATATCCTTCACAAAAACTTTTCCGTGACTGAACTCTATAAACACAATTAGTCGTAGTTCATTACCACCAATGTCAATTACCCACCATTTATCTACATATTTGAAATTGTCTAACGACGGAAAAATTTGCTTAAGCTCTTCTGGCGTAGCAGCCTTCGTTTTCTTCAATGCTTTCCACGTAGCCTCTAGAGAAGAAGCGCAATTAGGATAATTTTTCTTCGCCTGTTCAAAAGGGTTTTTACTGATCACATGCATTAATTGTAGTCTGACGTTGTTTGTTCGCAAGATGTGAACATTATGCATATTTTTTTAATAGTTCACAATATGCGAACATGAAAATACGAAAAAGCCACAATATCGGCTCACACAGACAAAACACCTGATAGCTATCGAATGTTCTGTTGCCAGTATTCGTATAGGCCATCGATATCAGCACTGCTCAGCAGCTTCATCACTCCAGCGAGCTGTTCATCAGACCAATGCCACCACTGCATTTCAATCAGCTTGTCGATTTGCTCTAGAGAGAAGCGAAATTTAATGTGCTTGGCGGGGTTAGAGCCGACAACCTCATACGGCTGCACATCTTTGGTCACCACTGCTCGGCTGGCAATAATCGCCCCATCACCAATAGTCACTCCGGCCATGATCATCGCCTCTGAGCCTATCCAGACATCATTACCGATTACAGTATCGCCTGAGCGCTGAAAGCCATCTTCTGCGCCCGCAAAGTGTTCGTTATCTTGATAGAAAAATGGGAACGTGGTTATCCAATCAGAGCGATGGCCTTGGTTGCCTGCCATCATAAATACCGCGCCAGAACCAATTGAACAGAAGTTGCCAATGATGAGTTTATCGACATCGTCTCTGTCTGGGGTCAAGTAACGAGCACAATCATCAAAGCTGTGTCCGTGATAATAGCCCGAGTAGTAACTGTGGCGTCCGACAATAATATTAGGGTTGGTTACTTGTTCAACCAAAGGTTTGCCAGCAAATGGCGATTCAAAGTAGTTCATAGTTTCATTCTTTTAGTTAGTCTCTTTGAGGTTAGCAACCTAGCCTGTTTAGGATATGCCTAAATTTGATGCTCGTCACTCTACTTTCTCTGCCTCTGCACCAAGCCCGCACAACATAAAACTTACGTTGGTCTCAGTATGTCATCAGGTTAAGATAAGCCGTCTAATAGTCATGGAAGTAAAAACATAAAAATGAACGCTCAAGAATTTATTGATGCGGGCGTCAAATACACCCCGCACACTTTCCAGTTGCCGCTGGACTATGCAAACAAAGATGCCGCTACCATTGAAGTGTTTGCCCGCGAGCTGTCGCTGGTTGCCGATGGTGATAGCAGCAAGCCTTGGTTGGTCTACTTTCAGGGTGGTCCAGGCTTTCCGTCACCGCGCCAAAACGGCCACAGTGGTTGGGTGAAACGTGCCCTGCAAGAGTACCGAGTATTGCTACTCGACCAACGTGGTACGGGTAATAGCAGTGTCATCAACCATCAAACTCTGGCTCATCTAACTGCCGAGCAACAAGCTGAGTATTTAAGCCATTTCCGCGCGGATAATATCGTGCGTGATGCCGAAGAAATTCGTAAGCAATTTGACGTTGAGCAGTGGTCTATTTTAGGCCAAAGCTTTGGCGGCTTTTGCTCGCTGACCTACCTTTCGCTATTTCCTCAGAGTCTGGCGCGTAGCTTCATTACCGGCGGTGTGCCTTCAACGATTCGCCATGCCGATGACGTTTACCAAGCGACGTTTAAACGCACGCTACAAAAGAACCAAGCTTTCTTTCAGCAGTTTCCAAAAGCGCAGCAGCTATGTAAGCAGATTGCCGATCATCTGATTGAGAATGAAGAACTGCTGCCAAACGGTCAGCGTTTTACAGTCGAGCAGTTCCAACAAATTGGCATTAACTTCGGCATGAGCGATACCTTCTTACCAACTTACTACGCGCTTGAAAATGCCCTGATTGATGTGAACGGTAAGTCTCAACTGAGCTATGAGTTCCTCAATAACATGTTGATGGAGCAAAGCTTTCAGACCAATCCTATCTACGCGATTTTGCATGAGTCGATTTACTGCCAAGGCTTCGCCTCTAACTGGAGTGCGCACCGCGTCCGTCAAGACAACCCAGCATTCAACTATGACCCAAGCAAGCCATTCTTGTTTACTGGCGAGATGGTCTTCCCGTGGATGTTTGACCAATACCAATGCTTGAAGCCGCTTAAAGAGGCCGCTGAATTACTGGCAGTAAAAGAAGATTGGACACCACTGTATGACGACCGCGTACTGGCGCAAAACAAAGTGCCTGTTAGCTGCGCCGTCTACGCCGATGATATGTTTGTTGAGATGGATATCAGCCGTGAAACGCTAGCGAAAATTCCAAACTCAAAAGCATGGATCACTAACGAATATGAGCACAACGGCCTACGCGCTGACGGCGAACGTATTCTCGATAAACTGATTGCAATGGGTAATCAAACTGCGGCGACTTTGGCATAAGTAAACGCCATCAAAAATGCAAAAGCCCTGAACTTGATTCAGGGCTTTTTTGTATGCGCTCACTCTTGGACTGGTTACCAGTGATCGGTAGCGAAGATCCCAAAAGTAATCATATTCAATGTGTCGGTCACGCTCTCAATCGACTTAATTACCTGTTTGGTCGGCTCATTGTTAAGCAAGTAATGGCTTTTTTCACTGGCCGATTTACTGTGAATATCTTTATTTTGATTCTCTATTACTTGTTCAGTTTCAACCAATTGATGTTTTGTTTGAGCGTTTGTATTTGAGTCATCATTTGAACTAAGGAGCGTCTTAGAGTCACCATCAGATAAGGGCTCCGAATCTGCCTCTAAATTAGGCTGTATTTCTACGCCTTGCAGTGCCTCGCCTTCGTTGCTCAACCTCTTCTCATTCTGCTGAACTTCATTACTTGCAGAACAAGCGGTTAGCGATAAAAGACTAACCAAAAATATGATTCTACTTCTCATCATATTGATTACTTATGAATTAATAAAACACCGTTCGATTGTAATTTGCTTGCCTTTGAAGATCCAGTGATAAGCCAATTAAATTCCGGGCTCCCTTGTTGAGATTCCCTTCCCTACTCGCTCCTTCGTCACTCTATGGAATGACTGAAGGTAGAAGCCCCAAGAACACAAAAGCCCCAAACCTAGGTTCGGGGCTTTATGAGTATTTCGATTCGATTTACGCGTTACAAGGTGCTCAAGAAACCATTGATCTTCTCTTCATGATGCTTGATGGTTTCTTGCGTAGGGATAACCGAGTCCTTGTGCGTGAAGTAAACCAAGATAGCCATTTGAGCCGTTAGACGGTTTTCAGCCTCATCAAATGCCACGGAGTATTCACTTTCTAGCGCGCCACGAGTCACTTCTTCTTTATCGTTTGCTGGTAAGCAGTGTAGAAGCATCGCACCAGGTCGAGCTTTTGCCATCAATTCTTCAGTGATGACGTAGTCCGGCATAAATGCCGCCAAGCGCTCTTCTTTCTCGTCCATCTGAGTAACCCAGTAGAAGCTGTCGCCGTAAACCACATCACAGTCACTGATACGTTCCACGTCATCGGTAATTTCAATCGTGCCTCCAGACTCTTCACAGAAGTTGAGCGCCATATCAATCCATTCTTGCTCCATTTGGTACTTCTTAGGGCCAATTTGCTTAAAGCCCATGCCATATTTGGCACACGTCAGCATCAAGGAACGGCACACGTCCGTAGCATCCCCCATAAACGCCAGCGTTAAGTCAGACAGCTTGCGTCCGTCAGTAATGTGCTCTCTGATGGTGTAAAGGTCAGCCAGCATCTGGGTTGGGTGGAAACGTGTATCAAGGCCATTGATAACCGGCACTGTCGACATATTTAGCAAACCATCTAAGGTTTCAGGGCTATTGGTACGAGCCATGATGACGTCACACATACGTGATAGAACGCGAGAGGTATCATCAATCGACTCTTTGCCACCTAGGTGAATATCTTTCGGAGAAAGGAACAGCGCGTGACCACCCAGTAAAGTTGCGGCGACCTCAAACGATACACGAGTTCGTGTAGAACCCGCTTCAAAGATCATACCCACTGACTTGCCTTTAAACAGTTGTGGAATCGCGTTGTCTTTACGTGCCTGTTTTAGGTATGTCATTAGCTCCATCATGTTATCCATCTCTTCAACAGAGAAGTCTTTCATAGATACCATGTGCTCCAGGTTTGCTTTGTTCAGTTCAGTCGCGCTAGAAGAAGGTAATTTCATAATATGTTCCTATTTTTCGTCGTTTCACGTTTTCGTTTGAGTCGATCTCGTGATGGTTTCGTTTCGGTTGGATTTAAATTTTGTTGTTGCTGTTTTTATGTTTGAGGCGATGACCTCAGGTTAGATTCTTGGTACTTGCTGAGTAATGCAGTGAATATTGCCGCCACCGAGCAAAATCTCTCGCGCTGGAATGCCATTCACTTCATAGCCCGGATAGATCTTTTCTAGGATTCCGATCACGTCGTCGTCATAGCGTTTATCCAGTAGAGGAAGAACAATCTGTTTGTTAGTAATCAGGTAATTGGCGTACGATGCGGCTAAGCGCTCACCTGCTTCACGTTCCATCCCTTCAGCAATATCAATCCCTGCGGCTTCATCGGCAGACATATATAGCGGGCCTGGCATTGGCAGCTTGTGTACTTTGATTTCTCGCCCTTTAGCGTCAGTTTGGCTAGTGATGTAGTCATACGCTTCTCGGCTGATTTCATACTGAGGATCGTTTTTATCATCACACCAAGTCAGCACCACTTCGCCCGGCTTAACGACATGCAAAATGTTGTCTACATGACCATTGGTTTCATCGTTATAGAGGCCACGAGGTAACCAAATTACCTTCTCGACATTGAGGTGTTCACACAGCACTTCGGTCAGTTCTTGCTTACTTAAATCAGGGTTACGACTTTCATGAAGTAGGCACTCTTCGGTTGTATAAAGTGTGCCTTCACCATCAACGTGGATTGAGCCACCTTCCAACACGATTGGCGCTCGATATCTTGAGTCTCGGATGGTTTCACACATCTTTTGTGCGACTTGGTTGTCTCTATTCCAAGGTGAATACAAGCCATCAACGAAGCCACCCCAAGCATTAAACTCCCAGTCAACTCCGCGACGCTCACCATTGTCATCAACGACGTATGTCGCACCAATATCACGCATCCATGAGTCATCGGTTGACACTTCTAGAACTCGAATCTCTTCGGGTAAACGAGACACCGCGTTGTCGTATTGAGCTGAGCTTGCGAGCATCGTCACTGGTGTGGTTTTGCTGATCTGCTCGGCAACCTCCGAGAATACTCTCTGCGCGGGTTTCGCTCCGTCGCGCCAATTATCTGTGCGCTCTGGCCATGCCATCCAAATTTCATTGTGTGGCTCATGCTCACCCGGCATTCTGAAACCATCATGTTTTGGCGTGGTATCCATTACTTTTTTCATTGCTCTGTCCTCCAACTCAAGCTTGAGCTTGTTCATTTTTTGCTGTGTTGTCAGTGCTACCCTCTTGTTCGCTTTGTGCTTTTTTACGCTTGAGAGCCCCCAACAAAATCCATTCACCAATCAAGACTGTCGCGATAACGCCAATCAAAACTGGCCCTGTGTATCCCCAATCTGCCACTGTGAGATCGAGTGCCTCTGGGAAGATAAATAGAATCACCGCTTGGAAAATCACGAAGAAGCACACAATCGATATCAACCACTGAACAGCCATACCACCCGGCACTTTGAATGGGCGCTCACGTTGGCCATCAACAACACGCAGCTTCAGATACGCCGGGAACATGAACAGATAAGGAAGTAAGAAAATGCAGCTTGAGAAGGCGAAGATTGACCAGAACAAATCATCATTACCTTGAGCAAACAGTGCGTACGACAAGATGACAACCGTTGAGACTATGCCTGTAATGTTGTTCGCTCCAACTGGAGAGCCTTTCTCTGATACTTTTGCCACAGGAGCCGGTAGTTCACCTTCTTGAGCCGCTTCTGCCGCTGCTCGGCTTGCCCCCATTGTCCAGCTCACCATGTTGCCGATAAGAGTAAGTAGGGCGAACGTACCAAAAACGTAAACCATTGCCGTACCAAACGGGCCTTCGCCAAACAAGGTTTTAAAGGTGTCGATCAGACCAGCCACAAGGCCAATGCTATCAACAGGTAAAGCCATCAAAATTCCAACAGTACCGAAGATGTAGAGGAAAGCGGTGATACCGATGGAAAGAAAAACAGCCTTAGGCATGTCGCGTACGTCTTTCATCTCTTTGGTCATCGTCGCGACAAGCTCGAAACCCATTAGGTTAAAGACGATGGCTGGTAGAAATGAGACCGCCGAATCTAATGAAGGCATCATCGCTGGCAAAGTGAACTCATTGGCAACGCCGTTTTTCATCGCATAGATAAATCCGCCTACACCTAATGTGCTGATTACGATGATTTTTAATACTGCGCCGATGTTCGTTACCCACACGCCAATATCAGCGGACACATTGCAAATCCATACCGTTAACCAAGTTAACAAGATACAAATGGCAATCTGCCCCCATAAAGACAGGCCTGGCATAAACAGCTCTGCGAACATACCCGCGAACATGATGTAGACCGCTGGCATCCACAGGCCTACGTTGATCCAATAAAACCAAGTGGTTCTTACTGCCCATTTAAAGTTGAAGGCTTGTTTTACCCAATCGTAAATGCCCCCTTCTCCTGGATAGGTGGTGCTTAACTCGGAAGTGATTAATCCGTAAGGGATAACAAAGAAGACCAGCATTAACACCCACCAACCGATGGCGCTAACGCCAATACTTGCTGACGCGGTTAATGTGTCGACTACTAGCACAGCACACAGTGTAAAGAGTGCTATCCCAGTGACCCCCATTTTTCCTTGCGTTTCGTTGCTCATCGCTTAGCTCCTTAATATCTAATTCGGAACTTATTAAACGGCAAAGCGATGAGATGAACTGGGATGAAAACTGAATATCGGTTTTGAGCGAATGAACTCAAATTGCAAATGAAATAGAGCCGACAAAAACTGGATAAAAACCAACCAAACACTGAATGATTGATTTTCATCAACAAAAGCACTGTTTATTTATTGAGCACCTTAAATTGAAAACAAGATCACATATCCGCTTGAATTCGCAATTATTTTCACTTTCTGTGATGGGGTGGCAACTAAATAGACCCACTTTTGAGTAGAAATCGAATTGTGATTTTTATCGCCAATAGTGCTCTGATATTTCAATAGAGTATCTCCATCTTACTTGGCGTTTAGCCAGTCATTATTTGGAGATTAAGAGATGTTGAAGCCTATTATTGTTGTTGCGGTCGGTGGCAATGCGCTATTGCAACGCGGAGAAGTAATGAGCTGTGAAAACCAGCAAAAGAGTATTGAACAAACAGCAAGTTCATTGGCAACCCTGAGTAAAGATTATCGCTTGGTTATCGTGCACGGGAATGGCCCTCAAGTTGGTTTGCTCTCTCTCCAAAATGATGCCTATAAAGAGTGCCCGCCGTATCCGTTTGATGTCTTGGGAGCAGAAACCCAAGGAATGATTGGGTATCTGATTCAACAGGGGTTAAATGCTGCCATCGAAGACCGCTTTACCACCACAATACTGACTCGCATCGTTGTAGATGAAAATGACCCAGCCATAGCAGATCCAAGCAAATTTATTGGCCCTGTTTATACCGAGCAGCAAGCTAAACTGCTGGCTGAAGCCAATAATTGGATCGTAAAACCAGACGGTGTGCATTGGCGCCGCGTTGTTCCATCTCCTGCGCCTAAAGAGGTGTTAGAAATAAAAGCAATTAAAGACTTACTTGAGAAAGAGCATCTTATTATTTGTGGCGGCGGTGGCGGTGCACCAGTGATCGAAAAGGACGGCGCCTATGTCGGTTTTGAAGCGGTGATTGATAAAGACATGACAGCCGCACTGATTGCCGAAGAAATTGGCGCAGAGCACTTACTTATCCTCACTGATGGAACTCATGTTTGTTTGGATTGGGGCATGCCTCAAGAGCAAAAGCTTGAAAGAGTATCGGTCAAAGAGATGAAGGGATATCACTTCCCTGCCGGTTCGATGGGGCCAAAAGTCGATGCATGCTGTCAATTTGTCGAAAATACCAAGCAACATGGTCATATCGGGGATCTTTCCTGCGCACTCGAAATCATAGAAGGAAAATCTGGCACACATATCCAAGCGTAGTTTGGAACAAGCTCGGTTTTTACCTAGATATTAATACGCACTAAATAAAGGGTTAATGAGGTCAAACTTCATATTGATAAAATTGATTTTCGAGCATCAACCCTTTATTTTTTAATCTGCTTTGACAATAAGTGACGACAGTTTTATGAGAAAAGTAACCACAAAAGAGAAACTTACAAAAATCCATAATGCCGTTGCTCAACTAATGGAAAGGCGAGAAGCGACGGATATCTCTATGTACGATGTGGCAAAAGAATGCGGTATGGCAACCTCGACCGTCTATCACCACTATCCAAACATCGAGAATCTATTCCATAGCTTATTGGACGATGTGTTTACCGATTTCGACTCACTACTTGGTCAATGTATCGATGCCGACAAAGTCACGCATTGGACTGATATTAACCGCATGATCGAGACCGCTTATGTGGACTACTACAACAATAATCCCATTGCGAGAAAGCTGATTTTAGGTCGCCACACTTTTACTGAACTCGGCCACGCTGACACCAAACATGACTTAATATTGGGTAAAGAAGTCGAGGCCATCTATCGTCAATTTTTCGATGTTCCTCAGCTCACTCAACCCATCAATGTATTCGCTATTTCACTGCAAGTCGCCGACAAGATATATTCACTATCTTACCGCGAACATGGCTGCATCACACCAGAACTCGCCAACGAAGCCCTGCGTTTAACGGAATCTTACCTTCAGCTTTATATTCCGCATATTTGTCAGAAGTCGAGTCAGCACGCTATTGTGCAGCATTAGGTACCAAGCAGGTTATATTCAGCGTGCCTTTCATTGGATTCCCTACTCGCTCCTTCGTCGCTCTATTGAATGACTAGAAATGAAAAGACCCTGCACTAGATCACCGTCATCCCCGAGAGGGAGGTACGACCGAGTTGGGGATCTCTAATAGCAAGTGACTCACCTAATACACTAGGTATTCGGGATAGATTAAAAGTAGGTATACAAAACAATCCGCCAGCTCTTATCCCACTCCAGAAAAAGAGCCGACAGATTAATTGAAATATTGAGGGATTATTGGAAGTTAGGCCATCGAATGAAGGCCAATCATATTGCCTTCGGTATCAGAGACCATTGAGATAAAACCATGCTCGCCGATAGAGAATTTAGGGTGAACGACTTTACCGCCCGCACCTTCTACTCGCCCTTGCTCAACTTCGCAGTCTTGGCACGAGAAATAAACCAGCGTGCTATTGCCACCTGGTGCGACTCCCTCCATTTTTGATAACGCTCCTGCCGCGCCGTATTGCTCCATGGATGATGGAAAGCCCCACATATCAATATCCATCATCGCTTCGCCACCAATCTTCTCTAACGTGGTGTCAAATACGGTTTGATAGAACCCTTTAGCGCGGTCCATATCCTCGACGTAAATCTCAAACCAACCTACCGGATTTGTCTGCATCACCTAGCCTCCTTTATTGCCACATTGAGTGATAATAGAAAGCTAGTTCACATGGAGCATTCTTGCGCAGTTAAAACCTAATTTTCGTTTCGGGTCTCAATGCTGATTCAATTTAGTCGCTTGTGCGCTGGTAAGTGGTTTGCACAATCGCATCTAGATGAACTTGGCTTTCCACTAATTTGAAAGATTGCATCGTATCTAGTTCGCCAAACAGTGGTGAACCGCCACCCAGCAATACAGGCATAGTGGTAATACACATTTCATCGATTAAACCTTCTTTTAAGAAGCTCTGAATCGTCTTTCCACCATCAATGTAGAGCTCCTTGTAGCCCTGCTCATTAAGATTCTGAACGATCTCTTTAAGTTCGCCTTTGACCAAAAAGACTTTATCTTCATAGCCTGCTGGTACTTGAGTCAGGGTGTTGCTTAGTACAAACACTGGCTTTGAATATGGCCACTCAACACCGAAACTGAGCACCACATCTAACGTATTGCGTCCCATGACTAAGGCATCTACTCGCTCCATTAACGGCGCGAAGCCCATATCAATATTGTCTGGGTTAGGCACCGACTGTAACCAATCTAAATCACCATTTTTGTCAGCAATGTAGCCATCTAAACTGGTTGCGATAAATACGATATTAGCCATTAGGAACTCCTCACATTGAGTATTTGGATATAGAACAAAACTGGGTTACAATTTAATTCTACACTGTAGAATTTATATTATTAGATTAAAGAGGATCAACCATGTCTGTCAAGGAAAAACGTCGCGGTCGACCAAAAGGCAGCCAAGTGCAGCTCAGCGCAGAAGCGATCTTAAGCCAAGCCAAAAGCATGATGCTTGAGCTGGGTAAAATGCCGAGTGTGCGTGCCCTCGCCGCAGCCTTAGAAGTTGATGCGATGGCGATTTATCATTACTTCGATAACAAAAACGCACTACAAGAAGCAATGGTTATTTCCTTAATTGAAGAGATTTATCAGCCGCAAGAAAAGGGCCAGTGGCAGCAAGAACTCAGCCAGCTGTGCTTTAGTTATGTCTCGCAGCTTCATCAATATCCGGGGTTACTTGAAACGCTATTGAAGATGGAAACAAGCGGACCCGCAGAAGTATTCATCGAACGCTTCGATCAGATTGTCGCTCCACTTTCATTAGCGAGTGAAACCAAGAAAGATGCCATTGATTTGCTCGCGGACTACCTGCACGGTTTTGCATTAGCACTCAACTGTCAGCCCGGATGTGAATTAACCCTTGAGATGATGCAAAAGCCACTCAATTTTTACTTCCAAGCATTTCAGCCCGCGCAGAAAAGCTAAATCGTTTACAATAGTGACGAGACAAACATAGAGTTACTACAATGCTGAAGATTTCAAATACCGTTACCCTGCAAGCGTGGGAGATCCAACTCACGGCAATTCGAGCTCAAGGGGCCGGCGGACAAAACGTCAATAAGGTCTCTTCAGCGATCCACTTACAGTTCGATGTAAAGCACTCAACACTGCCTGCCATCTACAAAGAACGCATCTTGGCGCTGAAAGATTCGCGCATCTCAAAAGACGGTGTTATCACCATTAAGGCGCAGCAGTTTCGCACTCAAGAGCAAAATAAAGAAGATGCGTTAAACCGCCTAGCCGAGATGATCCAAGCAGCGATGGTGGTGCAGAAAAAGCGCCGAGAGACGAAACCAACTAGAGCATCTAAAGAGCGACGTTTAAAAGGTAAGAACATCAAATCTCAGACAAAATCTTTGCGTGGCAAAGTTAGCCACTGACTGTTTTTAATCATCAATTTGTATATGCTAGAGACAAGGATGATTTCAAGATAGGAAAGGAAATGACGAACTTAGGGAAAAGTACGTTACTGATTGGATTAGTTACTTCATTACCCATTTGGGCGGACGCCTTTACGGGCTGGCAGTTTGAAGGGGATAACGACAGTATTTCAATCTACTCTCGTGAGCATAGTGATGGGCTTGTCGAAGTGCGAGCTCAGATGTTCACTCCCACCAGTTACGGCGCGTTTCTGACCTTGCTTGAAGACAGCGAAAATGTACCGAATTGGATTGATAACGTCAGTCATAGTCGCGTTGTCACTCAGCTTTCCGCCAATGAAAACATCGTTTATACCCAATTTGCTGCGCCTTGGCCTGCCCTCGACCGAGATATGGTCACCTACTCCAAGTACACAATCGATGAGATCGGATTTACACTGCAAATTAAAGATGCGCCCAGCTCTGCTCTGCCCGAGCAAGATGGCTATATTCGCATTCGTAATGTTGACGCGACTTGGTCTCTGCAAAAGCTCACCAATGGCACTACGCTAATTGAATATACCGCTTTCGCAAATCCCGGTGGTATTCTTCCCGATTGGATTATCAATAACCTGACCAAAGAAAGCGCGCGTAATACCTTTGAAAACCTGCGCCAGCAACTTCCTCAGTATCAGCAATTTGACCACCCGAACATCAGTGAATAATCACGATAGCAAAAGGGTTCCGGCAAAAAAAAGGCCAGCATATTCGATGCTGGCCTTTTCTATTGGGTGGAAACTAGATCGCTACTTGAGCTTGTAGAATACCGTTGCCAATGGCGGTAGGCTTAGTGATAGCGACTGGCTTAGCCCTTCACTTTCAACCTGCTGTGATTCAACAGTTGCATGTACAGAGTAACCACTGCCGTTGTATTTGCTGTCATCGGTATTGAGCACTAGCTCATAGCTGCCCGCTAGTGGTACACCAACACGGAAGTCATCATGCGGAACTGGCGTAAAGTTACTCACTACTAAAATACGTTCACCATTATCACTCAAACGCTCATGGGCCAGAATCGATGCTTCTGCTGCATCTTGCAGTCGCCATTCAAAACCGCGTGGTTCGCAATCTAACTCATGCATCGCCTTTTCTGAGCTGTAGAGCTTGTTCAAGTCACGAGTCAGCGATTGCACACCTTGGTGGCGTTCAAAATCAAGCAAGAACCACTGCAGTTGATCGTCATGATTCCACTCAGCCGTTTGACCGAACTCAGCCCCCATAAAGTTAAGCTTTTTACCCGGCTGCGCGTACATGTAACCTAAGTAAGCACGTAAGTTCGCCGTTTGCTGCCACTCATCACCCGGCATCTTGTTATGGATCGAGCCTTTGCCATACACCACTTCATCATGGGAAAGCGACAACACGTAGTTCTCACTGTGGGCATAAACCAGTGGGAAGGTAATGGTGTCGTGATGGTATTTACGATGCACAGGATCTTCTTGAATGTACGACAGAGAGTCATGCATCCAGCCCATATTCCACTTAAAGCCAAAGCCTAAACCGCCCGTAAAGGTCGGCGCTGAAACACCAGGGAAAGCGGTTGATTCCTCCGCAATGGTCATCGCGTTCGGGAAGTGTTTGTAAACCTCTTCATTCATCCACTTCAATGTCGCAATCGCATCGTAGTTTTCATTCCCGCCATCAACGTTCGGGATCCATTGATCATGGCTGCGCGAGTAATCGAGGTAAAGCATTGAAGCCACCGCATCGACGCGAATACCATCAATATGGAATTGTTCAAACCAGTACAAGGCGTTCGATACAAGGAAACGGCGTACATGTTCACGACCTAGATCGTAAATGTATGAGTTCCAATCTTGATGCCAACCACGACGTGGATCTGGGTCATGGAATAGCGGTGTGCCATCGAAGTTAGCCAAACCGTGATCATCCGACGGGAAGTGCGCTGGTACCCAATCAAGTACCACGCCAAGGCCCGCTTGGTGACACTGGTCGACGAAGAATTTGAAATCATCTGGCGAGCCAAAACGGCTGGTTGGCGCAAATAGGCCAACAGGTTGATAGCCCCACGAACCATAGAATGGGTGCTCGGATACTGGCATCAATTCAATGTGGGTGTAGCCCATATCGACAAGGTAAGGGATCAGCTGCTCTGCAAGCTCACGGTAGTTAAGGAAATCACCGTTTTCATTACGACGCCAAGAACCTGCATGTAACTCATAGAACGAAAGCGCTTGCTTACCTTTCTCGGTAACTGGGCGTGTTTGCCACTTGGAATCTTGCCACTGGTAGCGGCTGTGATCGTAAGTCACCGAAGAGAATGAAGGGTATTGCTCAGCGTAAGCGCCCCACGGGTCAGCTTTATGTGGTAAGCCTTCGCCATTTGGCCCTTTCAATTCAAATTTGTATTGCGTGCCTTCTGGCAAGTTCGGGATGAAGATACCCCAGATACCATAATCAAGGCGCTGCATTGGCGTGCGGCGGCCATCCCACTGGTTAAACTCACCCACCAAACTACAAGCGGTAGCATGTGGTGCATAAACTAAAAAGCGTGTACCAGAAATCTGCTTACCACCACGTTCAAAAGTCATGAACTGAGCGCCCATCTGCTTATACATCTCTTTTGGCGTATGCAGATCATCATACTCAGCGTAGATGGTGTGGTACTGATATGGGTCATCGACTAACTGCTCGGTGTCACCCCAGTTAACCGATAGCAAGTAATGAGTAAGGTGTAGATCTTGGCCCTGCTTTAAGATGAAGCCCGATGCGTCTTCACGCTCAAGTTCAATACGCTCATCATCAATAACGAGCTCGACACTTTCTGCTCCCGGCATCCAAACACGCAGTGCGCCTTGCTTAGGATCGATAAATGGACCAATAAAGGAAAATGGGTCAGCAAACGAAGCGTGTGAAAGTTGGTTATATGTCTTAGTTGCCTTATCTAACGTTTTGGTTTTCAAGTTAATTCTCTCCCTAACCTAACTTTCAATAATCCGATTTTCTCGGTTGTTATGATTCCCACTCAAGACAATTTCTTGCTCAATGGGTATAGAGGCCAATGACCCCAAAAGCCCGCAATGTGCGGGCTCAAACAGTATTGAGTAAGTTTACCGAATTCCGGTTCTACTTAGAGTGACCGATTCGATCATTTTCTATGTATACCATGCAACTTGATGTTTACTTACTCACCTTAGCACGAACCTCGGTCAACTTATGCGCAATGCGGTTAACGCCCGTATGAGCAAAGACTTCATCAAGGTTCATCGACAGCTTACGACGCCAGTTTGGATACTCGTCCACTGTACCAGGAATGTTGACCGGTTGGTCCATCTCTAGCCAGTCTTCAAGCTGAACACTGAGCAATGTCGAAGAACCCGCCGCAACGTGCATTTGCAGCGCTTCTGCGAGGTATGTATCCATTGGAACATATTGAGCATCACGGCCAACGCCTTCTGGCAAGTAACCATGCCAAGCAACTGAGTCTAAAATGCCTTGCTTCGATGCGAGACGATCGGTAAACAGGCCTTTTAACTGCTCCGGATCAGGGTAAAGGCCAAGCTCTTCACCCATTTTCAGGTCATCACAATGCCAGAAACCACGCAGTGTCGGCATATCGTGAGTACACAGTGCAGACATGGATTGATCCGCGTAGTGCTTAGGTGAGATGTAACCACCGTCATCTTCCGATGTTTCGAAGAAGAACACCTTGTATGAGTGAACGCCCGCATCACGCAGAATATCGACAATTTCGTCAGGCACCGTACCTAAATCTTCACCGATGACACTACATTGATGACGATGAGACTCTAGCGCTAAGATTGCCAGCATGTCCTCTACTGGATAGTAGATGTAAGCACCTTTAGTCGCGCTTTCACCTTTTGGAATCCACCATAAACGCAGCAAACCAAGCACGTGGTCAATACGCAGTGCACCACAATGCTTCATGTTGGCACGCAGTAGTTTGATGTACGCATCGTAACCCGTTGCTTGGAGCACTTGCGGGTTAAGCGGTGGCAGACCCCAGTTTTGACCTAGCGGACCAAGTACATCCGGCGGAGCACCAATGCTCGCGTCCATAATTAGGTTACCATCATCAGCCCATGTTTCGGAACCTGAGTCAGCCACGCCAACGGCAAGGTCGCGGTATAGACCAACAGACATGCCTTTCTCTTCTGCGAGTGCCTGTGCTTCTTTGATTTGCACATCGGCCAGCCACTGCAGGTACATGTAAAGATGAACTTTATCTTGGTTCTGCTCAATAAATTTCTGTACTGCACTAGAGTCAAAACGGCGGAACTCTTCTGGGAATACTGGCCAACCCCAGATACTTGAATCTTCAGCGTGTAATGCCATGTGTAGGGCATCAAATGCTGCTTGGTGAACTAAGCTTTCACCACCTTCTTCAACGAAAGCAAGGAAGGCTTCAGCACGCTCAGTGTTCTTGTCTAAGTGACGCTTTTTAAACTCTTCGAACAGCTGTGGCAACACGCTGAGCTTAAGGTCTGCCACTTCGCTGTAATTCACCCAGTGTGAATCACGCGCTTTTTGTAGACGTTGCTGGAACTCTGCACTGCCCACTTTTTGCTGCGCTTCAATGCTCAAAGCAAATTCAGGTACTGAGCTGACATCAATGTAAAGAATGTTCAACCAACGACGTGAAGATGGGCTGTACGGGCTCGCCCCTTCCGGGTTCGCTGGGAACAAAGAGTGAATCGGGTTAAGGCCAACAAAGTCGCCGCCGCGTGATGCGATATCAGCCACAAGCTGTTTTAGGTCACCAAAGTCACCAATACCCCAGTTATGCTGAGTGCGCAGTGTGTAAAGCTGGACACTTGGCCCCCACATTTTTTTACCATTTAAGATGCCATCTTGCTTGTAACACGCTTGCGGCGTCACGATCAGCGTCATCTCATAAGGCGCTTTACGACGCTTACGGGTAATCGTCAGTTTGTGGTAACCCCAAGCGATATCACTTGGTAATGCAAACACTAAAGGGCCACCCTCTTTACGCTCATCTCGGACGATTTGCGACTGAAGATAGCCTTCAAGTACCTCTCCCTGTTCGGTATCTAAACGCCAGTTGAACTCACTTTCGCGAGCGCTTGCGCCAAGGTTCAGTGCAATTTCAACAGGCTCTCCATCTCGAACCACCAGCACAGGATCCAGCACGTCTTTTTTATGCTTTTTCTCTGCTGACTTAAGAAGAGTTTCATCATTGGTTGTGTCATAGCCTAAAGACGCAAGTAAGTGACGGATCGTTTCGTCTTCTACCGTAGCTTCATCTCCCCACGCGCTAACGTAGCTGTCGGCAATTTTCGCCATTTCTGCGACTTGTTTTAATGCGTTATTCTCTTTCATCGCTCTCTCCGAAGGACTGCAATACCTTCAAAATAGTAGGGTTTTAATTGGTTCTAAAGTATTGAGCCAAGACCCGAAGGCCTTGGCTATTTATCATGAAATTAGCGTTTAACTGTCTCTAATTTCCAAATGTTGTTTACATAATCTCGAATTGAGCGGTCCGATGTAAACTTGCCAACCAAGGCCGTATTAAGAATGGCTTTCTGAGCCCAACCTGCTTGGTCTTGGTACTGCTTGCCCATATCTTCGTGAGCTTGAACATACGAAGCAAAGTCAGCCAAACATAGATATGGGTCGCCACCATCAAGCAAGCTATCAAACGTTGCTCGTAGTAGGCCCGGTTGACCCGGTGTAAATTCATCACCGACTAGAAGGTCCAGTGACGCTTTTAGCAATGGGTCTGAATGGTAGTAGTCGTATGGGTTGTAGCCTTGTGCTTTAAGCGCTTGTACACCATCAACATCTAGACCAAAGATGTAGATGTTCTCATCACCCACTTCTTCACGAATCTCTACGTTTGCACCATCCATCGTACCGATAGTCAATGCACCGTTTAGCGCCATCTTCATGTTACCGGTACCCGATGCTTCTTTACCCGCTAGCGAGATTTGCTGAGAAACGTCTGCCGCAGGAATGATGATTTCTGCCATGCTTACACGGTAGTCAGGAATGAAGACCACTTTCAGCTTATTGCCGATGCGTGGGTCGTTGTTGATCTTCTCTGCAACCTTGTTCACCGCGAAGATGATCTCTTTCGCTAGATGGTAGCCCGGCGCTGCTTTCGCTGCGAAGAAACATACGCGAGGCGTACATTCGAACTCAGGCTCATTAATGATGCGGTGGTACAGAGACAGAATGTGTAGCAAGTCTAGGTGCTGACGCTTGTACTCGTGTAGACGCTTGATTTGTACGTCAAAGATAGCGTTAGTATCTAGCTCGATACCCATGTTCTCTTGAACCCAATCAGCTAAGCGCTGTTTGTTCTGCTTCTTAACTGCCATGAAATCTTTTTGGAATTTCGCGTCAGTTGCAAACTGAGAGATACCTTCTAGCTGCTCTAGTTTTGCTGGCCATTCTGTACCAATCTTGTCTGAGATTAGGTTTGATAGGCCCGGGTTACAGAACTTCAACCAACGACGTGGCGTAATACCGTTCGTTACGTTAGTCAGTTTACCTGGGAAGATTTCATTGAATTCAGGGAAAAGATCTTTCTTAACCAGTTGAGAGTGAAGCGCCGCAACACCATTCACCTTGTAAGAACCGATCACACATAGGTTAGCCATGCGAACCATGCGGTTGAAGCCTTCTTGGATGATAGACAGCTTAGCTTGTTTCTCACCATCGCCCGGCCACATTTTGCGAACTTCTTGTAAGAAGCGGTGGTTGATTTCAAAGATGATTTCCATATGACGAGGCAGTAGACGCTGGATTAGCGACTCTGGCCAAGTTTCAAGTGCTTCTGGTAGTAGCGTGTGGTTCGTGTAGGCGAAAGTACTTGCACTGATTTCCCACGCTTTATCCCAAGATAGACCTTTCTCATCGATTAGGATGCGCATCAATTCAGGAATCGCAATAGTTGGGTGAGTATCGTTAAGCTGAATCGTTTCTTGTTTTGGAAGATCGGCTAACGAGTAACCTGCTGCTTCATGACGACGTAGAATGTCGCGTACCGATGCTGCTGAGTGGAAGTACTGCTGCATTAAACGCAGAGTCTTACCTTTCTCGTGGTTGTCATTCGGGTAAAGAACTTTAGTAATGTTGCCAGCATCGATTAGCGAGTGCTGCGCTTCAAAGTAATCACCGTTGTTAAAGCTTGCGAGTGAGAATGGTGCAATCGCCTGACATTCCCATAAACGTAGCGGGTAAACCGTGTCTGATTCATAACCCACGATTGGTAGATCCCAAGGCATCGCTTTTACTGTCATGCCTGGTACCCATTTACGTACTTCTTTGCCGTTAACGTATTCAACGTCAACATGACCGTAGAAGCCAATCTCTTGAGCCAGTTCTGGACGAGCCACTTCCCATGGGTAGCCTTCTACACCGCGCCATGCGTCAGGGGCTTCTTTCTGGCGACCTTGTTCGAAAGATTGCTTAAATAGGCCGTACTCATAATGCAGACCGTAACCCACCGTTGGGAATTCTTGCGCAGCACATGAGTCCATAAAACACGCTGCTAGACGACCTAGACCACCGTTACCCAGTGATGGATCGCGCTCTTCTTCTAATAGATCAGTTAAATTGTGACCTAGTTCTTCCATCGCCTGTGTGATTTGCTCGTACAAACCCATGCTAATTAGGTTGTTACCTGTTAGGCGACCGATTAGGAATTCTAAAGATAAGTAGTTAACGCTTTTCGCGCTTTGAATTTTTGGATCTTGTTCAGTCTTAAGAAGATCTAAAGTTGTTAGCTCAGCCAATGCACGGCCCATCGCTAAATACCAATCACGCGGTGTCGCAGTTGCTTCTGTCTTTGCGTAAGTAGTCGATAAGTGTTGCTTTACACTTTCTTGGAATGCAGCTTTATCAAATTTTTTCTGTTGCGTAGGTTTCATCAGAGAAATCTCACTTATTAGTTCTAATCCATCTGTGACATATCGTGCATGGATATAATCTTCGAAACATCCTCCTACCTAGACGGCGTATTGGGAGGAGGACACAGGGCGTAGAGGGCGTACTACCCAAGACTCAGTGATCTAACTCTCATTAAATTTTTAACAAGCCTGAGCCCGGGTGATTGAGATCACACCGCCAACGAATTTACCCTACAACTGATGTATTAAACTTCCGTGTATTACAAAATACTCAATTGATGAATATGCATACTCGATCACATTAAGATTCACGTTCTAATGAAAATTTCACAACTTTTGGTGCAAACAGGTGTTTAAACCCCATTCTCATCCATTATATTAAGTGATGAAAATCACATTTATGGGGCGTAGTTCAGCACAAAGTGTGAATCAACCAAAAATCCCACCCTTGGCCGATAACCTAGGCTTGGCTTCTCAAGTAACATTCCTACCCATCAGCGATTACGGTCGTTTTTTGTACACTATGGTGGAATAGGGAATAGAAATATGTGGATTCCTTCGAAATTGACGCGTCCGGGACGACTGCATAATGCAATTGTTCGCCCAAGAGTTTTAGACCTACTACAACAAGCTCCTTGCTATAAGCTCGTACTGTTCCGCTCTCCAGCGGGTTACGGCAAAACAACAATGGCGGCTCAGTGGTTATCTGATAAGTCACATGTTGGTTGGTACAGTATTGATGAAAGCGACAACGATTCGTTCCGCTTTATGAACTACCTACTGCAAGCGCTGAACAAAGCAACGGATGGCAGTTGTCCAAACTCGCAGAAACTTGCCGAAAAACGCCAGTTCTCTTCCCTGCACTCCCTGTTCGGTGAAGTGTTTACTGAAATCTCTAGCTTCCACCAAGAGTGCTACCTAGTACTAGACGACTATCACCTGATTAGTGATGATGAAATCCATGAGGCGATGCGCTTTTTCTTAAAGCACATGCCTGACAACTTAACTTTGGTTGTGACGAGCCGTGCTGCACCGCCATTGGGCACCGCTAACCTGCGTGTACGCGATCTGATGATCGAAATTGGTGACGAGTTACTGGCATTTGATACCGAAGAAACGACTCGATTTTTCAACCAGCGTGTCGCCGATGGCATTGATGACACCACCGCAACTAACTTACGTAACTATGTTGAAGGCTGGCCTTCTGCACTGCAATTGATTGCCCTACAGGCGCAACATCAACATAAAACCTTAGCGCAATCTGCTGAGTCATTCTCTGAGTTCAACCATGCTCACCTTTGGGATTACTTAGTCGAAGAAGTGTTTGATTTGCTCGATCAAGAAACACGTCAGTTTTTACTTCAGTGCTCGGTGCTCGACCACTTTAATGATCACCTAGTCTCAGAGCTGACCAAACGTGAAGATGCACTGAGCATGATTGAGTCATTAAACCGCTTTGGTCTGTTCATTCACCCACTTGAAGGTGAGCACAACTGGTACCGCTTCCATAATCTATTTGCGGAATTTTTGGCGCACGAACGCATTGCACGTATTCCACAGCAGGAAACGCAGTTGCATCAATCTGCGGCAAAAGCTTGGCTGAAACTATCATCGCCACATCAAGCATTGCGTCATGCGCAAGAAGCGAAAGATAGCCAATTGACGGCAGACATCTTGACTCAGTATGGCTGGAAAATGTTTAACGGTGGCGAGCTACAATCCCTTGAAAAAGGCATCAATACACTGACGCCTGAACAGCTTTATAGCGAACCTAAGCTGTGTATGTTGCAAGCATGGTTAGCCCAAAGCCAGCACAGATATAACGATGTCGGCGACTTACTATCAAAAGCTGACGAGCAAATGTCCAAATTTAATGTCCGCTTGAGCACCAAAGAGCAAGGGGAATTTAATGCCCTGCGCGCGCAAGTAGCGATTAACCAAAATGAGCCAGAGAAAGCTTTAGAGCTGGCTGAGCTCGCCTTAAGTCAAGTTGATAGCACCGTATATCGCAGCCGCATTGTCGCCACTTCCGTTGTCGGTGAAGTTAACCATGTACTTGGTCATCTGAGCCGCGCGCTACCTATGATGCAGCAGACTGAGAAGCTGGCGCGCCAGTATCAAGTTTACCATCAGGCGCTTTGGGCGATGCTGCAACAAAGCGAAATTTTGATTGCTCAGGGCTACGTACAAGCAGCATTTGAGATCCAAGATAGCGCCTTTAAGTTGATTGAAGAGCAACAATTACAGCAAGTCCCACTGCATGAATTCTTACTGCGTGTGCGCGCGCAAATTTTGTGGTGCTGGAACCGTCTAGATGAAGCAGAAGAGTGTGCTTACAAAGGGTTAGATATTCTTGGCAACCACAGTCCAAGCAAACACCTTCACAGCTATTCAATGCTGGCTCGTATTGCGATTGGCCGTGGAGAACTCGATAAAGCGGGTAAGTTCATCGAACAGATCACCCACTTGCTCAAGCAGTCGACCTACCACGTTGACTGGACAGCCAACGCGTCACTGTCATTAATCTTGTTCTGGCAAGCGCGTGGCGAGCTTGACGAAATTGCCCAATGGCTGGAAACAACGGTGCGTCCAGAGCAAGCTTGCAACCACTTCACTCAACTTCAATGGCGCAACATCGCCCGAGCTCAAATCGCACTCGGAAACTACGTCGAAGCGAAACAAACCCTGACGTTCTTACAGCAACAAGCTAGAGAGAATGAACTGGTAACAGACACTAACCGTAACCTGATTGTTGAAGCCGTTTTGGCTACCTCGCAACAAGATGATGCATCTGCTCATCGCTATCTCAAAGAAGCCATCTCTCTGACTAATCAGACTGGCATCATTGGTAACTTCTTGGTGGATGGTAACAAGGTTGGCCATATCTTAGAGTCACTCAGTAAGAGCAGTGAGCTCAGTGATTTAGAGCGTCATCGCACCCAGCAACTACTGAAGGATATTTCCACGACACAGCGCAGTAGTTCCGTACACTTTGATGAAGAGTTTATTGAAAAGCTGGTCAATCACCCGAACATTCCTGAGCTCGTACGCACCAGTCCTTTGACCCAGCGTGAGTGGCAAGTATTAGGTTTGATCTACTCTGGCTTCAGCAACGAACAGATCGCCCAAGAGCTGGATGTTGCAGGCACAACCATCAAAACTCATATTCGTAATCTGTACCAAAAACTCAATATTGCCAATCGAAAAGAAGCAGTAAAGACCGCTGAAAATCTGATTCAATTAATGGGCTACTAAACTCACACCTAGGAATACAAAAAGCCGCGAATATATTCGCGGCTTTTCATTTAGTCAGGCTTAACTCTAAATATGGTTTTGAACTCAAGAACATCTTCAGGACAAACATCAATGCAACGACCACAACTCATGCAGTTCTGATCCATGACTCGCCTATCGCCCTCTTTGAGCGGCTGACGCAGCACCACAGGCTCAGGGCAGACGTTATAGCAGTCCATGCACTTGGTGCATGCTTCTCGGTTGGTGGCAGTAATGCGAATCACGCTCTTACGCCCGATTACCCCGTAAGTCGCGCCGAGTGGACATAAGTGTCCACACCAACCATGGTCAACCAGCAGTAAATCAACAACAAACACTAACAGGATAAGAATCCAACCAACGCCCATGCCAAAAAGAATCCCTCTGTGGAGCGCAGCAACAGGATCAATCCAGCTCCACAGCACGGTTCCGGAGGTAGCACTACCAATCAGCAACGCCAATAACAGCCAGTAACGCAACTGCGGATTCCAACGAAAACTCGCTTTGATCTCTAGCTTACGTTTGAGCCAAGCAGCAAAGTCGGTCACGACATTCATTGGGCACACCCAACCACAAAAGGCTCTAGGGCTGATCAAAGCATAGAAAAGCACCACAATCGCCACCCCAATAATGGCACTCAGTTCTGGCATATGCCCGGTAAAGACGATCTGCATGAAGATGAGAGGATCGGTCAGCGGCACGGTATCAAGCAAGAGGCTAGATGAAAGGTTACCTTTTAAAATCCCAATCGTTGGACCAAGTAGAAACAACCCAATTACGCCGAACTGACATAGACGGCGTAAAATCAAAAAGCGATGAGCATGCCACCAGCCAAGTTTTTGCCTTGCCTCTTTCCCCGCGTCTTTCGCTAAATTCTTCGCCATTACTTGCTCCCTCCTAAGGTTTCTAATGCCCCAGTTGGAATCACCCTATCTGGTTCACTATTGCCAAGAGGCTTAGTCACTTCTTCCCAACCCAATTGGTAGTGAGAGCCCATTTTGCCCTTCGCCAGTTCAGTTGGAATAATCTTAATCGCCGCCACTTCCGTGACGCAGGCTTGCTCACACTTACCGCAACCGGTGCATTTATCAGAATGGACGGTAGGGATCAGCTTGGCGTGATAACCAGTACGCTCATTGCGAATATGCTCTAGCGTTATTGCCTCATCGACCAGTGGACAGATTCGATAGCAGACGTCGCAGCGCAATCCTTGCCAGTTAAGACACGCCTCATGGTCAATGAGTACCGCCGTACCCATGCGCGCATCATCAATATCTGTAAGCGATGGATCGAGTGCGCCACTCGGGCAGGCAACAACACAAGGAATGTCTTCACACATCTCGCAAGGGATATCGCGGGCGTTAAAGTAAGGCGTGCCTGACTCTACCGATGAAAGTAAGGTCGCGAGCTTTAGCGTGTCATAGGGGCAAGCTTGAACACACAGTCCGCAACGTGTGCAAGCTTTTTCAAACTCTCCTTTAGCCAGCGCCCCAGGCGGCCTAACGGGCACACCGCTGCCGTCTCTCGCTTGTGTTTGTACTGACTGTAAACCCAAGATGGTTGCTGCGGCGCCTACACCTGCAGCCGTGCGCGCCGTATCACGTAGAAATCGTCGACGGCTTTCAGAAGTTGTCGTTTTAGGCTTGCTCATCACATTGTCCTAGTTGAAGCGTCTTCTAACAGAGTACTTCTCTGTATTCGGCTTCTTATACGTATAACCATGTTAATTGTAGTTGTTTACGCTCTAGTTTATGTGAGTTGTCATGATATTCGACCACCCCAAAAGAGGTAGTCACAAGCTTGATTGCGTTAGATCAATAACGGGCGTAGCTGCGAGTCACAAATAGGTAAAATAGATAATAAAAAAGCGGCCAAGTTGGCCGCTTTAACTCAGTTATATTTAATGCACAGATTGGTGGTTATCACCAAATCACCACACCTAAGTCTCGAGCTTTATTCAAAGTAAGTTTGTCACTGATGACACTGCTAAGCGCCGCTTCTGAAATAAGTAAAACGTTTTCTGCTGAATTGGGCGCATCGACATGTATCGCTAATCTTTGATCTGCTTGATATAGCGACCAAAGCTGACTGTCGACCAAGTAAATATAAGTTCCAGACGGTAGATTCGGGTTTCTTTCTACCATCAAGTTTAACCACCAACTCGCCCTGCGCAGACCTTGCCCACCTTCCAATCGTTGTGGAGCTTCAATCAGTTGCCCTTGTACCGCCTGTTGAGTAGCAATCGCTACATCCAACGAGCCCGGATAACTCTCAGAGAAGGGGTTAGTAAACTGCCCATCATACGAGCAAGCCCAACTGATTGGGCTTGCCATGGCGATGAGGACAGTAACAAGCAAACATACGCCCTGCTTCATACTGCACTCCGTGATTAAGGGGTAACGATGTTGAACCAGAAGTTAAACGTATCCAGCATACCGACAAAGTCTTTGAACACCTCTTTGTCTCCATCAAGCTCAATATCACCATTGGCGATGGCTTGCTCTAACGTCACATTGCCCAGTTGAACATCATCCAATGCGCCTTTGGTTAGCGTTAGCGACACATCCGGCTTATCCGCCTGCTTCCTTGTATGGTTAAGTACTGAGTTTTCAACATACAGCGTGTATTTCTCATCAAGATCGGTGAAGTTAATATTAATCGAGAAATCTTTGCCTGCTGCTTTCTCCGGTAAGATACGCACCGCTAAGTAATCAAACAGCATCTCTGGTGGCATATTTTTAATGATGTCAGGAGAAGCTGTATTCGTCCCGCCCGCAGAAGGCGTGCCATTTCTCAGCTCATACACGCCTTGCAAATAGACTGAGCGCCATGGACCCGACTCAGATTGATAACCCAACTGCTCATAGGTATCGGCAAGCAGTTCTTTACCTTTCTTGCTTTGCGGGTTGGCAAACACAACATGCTTGAGCACTTCAGCAACCCAACGGTATTTACCTGCATCAAAGTCCGCTTGCGCTTTTTTAATCACTTCGCTCTCACCACCCATATACTCGACATACTTAACCGCTGCATTGGTTGGTGGCAGGTTGTTAAGATCAGAAGGGTTGCCGCTGTACCAGCCCATATAACGCTGGTACACCGCTCGGCTGTTGTGACGCAACGTACCGTAGTAGCCGCGTGTACTCCAATTGTTTTCGATCTCATCCGGGAATTGAATAATCTCTGATATTTCCGAACCAATATAACCTTGGTTCATTAAGCGTACCGTTTGATCGTGGGTATATTTGTACATATCACGCTGCTTCTTAAAGTAATCGTTGATATCTTCTTGCCCCCACATCGGCCAGTGGTGGCTTTGGAACTTCACTTCAACCTCATCGCCCCACATTTCGATTGTTTCTTGCAAATAGCTCGACCATTTCAGCGCATCACGTACTTGCGCACCGCGTAGCGTCAAGATGTTGTGCATGGTATTGGTTGAGTTTTCCGCCATCCACAACGCTTTTTTGTCAGGGAAGTAAGTATTGATTTCGGTTGGCGCTTCAGAGCCTGGCGTGTATTGGAACACCATCTTCACACCATCGATCGTGCGCTCCTCACCGGTTTTCTCAATCATATCCGTCGGTTTAATCAGAGTGGCGAGACCTGTAGAGGTTGTCTGCCCTAAACCGCCGTTCACGCCACCACGTTCATTTCGTGGTAGCAGTGCACCATACATATACACTGCGCGACGCCCCATCGCATTACCAGCGATAACGTTCTCAGACACTGCGTGCTCGGTAAAGCCATGTGACGCGATGATCTCGACCTTACCATCAAGAACATCTTGCTCATCAACAATACCGCGAACACCACCAAAGTGGTCAATATGACTGTGGCTATAAACGACAGCAACCACAGGGCGCTCACCGAGCTCAGCATTGACAAACTCGAGTGCTGCTTTGGCTGTTTCTTGAGAGATCAACGGGTCAAAGACGATCCAGCCAGTATCCCCTTTGACGAAAGTAATGTTAGAAAGGTCATAACCGCGTACTTGATAGATACCATCCGTCACCTCAAATAAACCGTTGATCATATTTAGCTGGGCATTACGCCAAAGACTTGGGTTGACGCTATCTGGCGCCTCACTGTCTAAGGTAATGTATTTTTTATACGCTTCAAGATCCCAAACAACATCACCATTTTCATTAGTGATCGTGACAGTATCTTGCTTAGCAATAAAGCCGCGCTGAGCATCTTTAAAATCTTGTTTGTCTTTGAATGGTAAGGTTTGAGCCACTTTATCGTTGGCCGAAATAGTGGCTTGCGTGGCAGGCTTTGATTCGCCCGCACTAGCAGAAGATGAGGCTAAAATAGCTATGACTATCGCCGCGATTGGCTTCATGATTTACTCCCTTAAATACAGATAGATAAGCCATTCGAGTGTAGGAGTAATTTACGCAGAATAACAAATGAACATTTTAATTTATTAGCAGAATTCCAGATTTGATAAACCCGTATCAGTCGTAAACATTTCTGTGTGAGCTAACGTTTCAAGGTATCTCATCATAACCAGCAAAACTCAAAAGTAGAAATAGCAAAGGGGGCTCTAATAATAGAGCCCCCTTTTTGTTGCTGCGCGCTGTCGAACAGACAAGTTTTAAGCCGTGAATTAGCTCTCTTTGACCAAAGAGACCACGATATCACCACTCATAGGTACGCTCTCATCTGCTGGAGCAAGCATCTGGATGTGCTGCTTGCTGTTAACCGTAAACAGTGGCACTACGGTCGCCGACTTATACTGCTCTTGGTAATCCTCATAGCCAAAACTGTCACTCAGTTTGGTGTGTTTAATTTCAGCCCCTTGGCTAATCAAGCTTGCCAGTTTTTTGTAGCTGGTACTGCCGCCTAACAGCAAAGAGTAGGCATGCTCTGAGTTATGGCTGTGCTTATCTAACCTCTCCTGCTCTTTTTTATCTTGCAGGCTAAACACCTTACGATGACCAAACTCATTGGAGAAATGCACGCTCGCCACCGAGTTTAAGTGCTGATCGGGCGTGACTGCCAACACTTGCCCTATCCCTATTAAGTCGAGGTATTCATCAGCATGACTCGATGTCGGGTTACCGTAATAGCTATCGAAACCACCCATGCGCGCTTTACTGACGTAGTCCCAGTTAGTATCCGACATAAGAACGCGGCAATCGTAAGTTTTAAGTGCCTTGCCCAATGTTCTTGCCACATCGTTCGCACCAACGATCAAAAAGCCTCTTGGCGCTGGCTCGGCAACCCCAAGTAAATTAGCAATTGGACGAGCGGTGGCACTTTGCAGTACCACTGTGCCGATAATCACCATAAAGATTAGTGGCACTAGAAGGTTCGCCTGTTCTACATTTTGCTGAGTCAACTTAATCGCAAACAGCGATGATACCGCCGCTGCGACGATACCTCTTGGCGCTACCCAAGCAAGAAAGGCTTTCTCTTTGATCTCAAGGTTGCTGCGCATGGTTGATAAGAAGATTGATGCAGGACGTGACACCAACTGAATCACCACGAACAGCGCCAACGCTGCCCAGCCCAACTGAGCGAAATCAGTCAGCTCAACCCTTGCAGCAAGCAGAATGAATAACCCTGAGATAAATAGGATGGTGAGATTTTCTTTAAAGTGGAGGATATGACTGATATTCACGCCTTTAGCGTTTGCCAACCAAATCCCCATCACTGTCACCGTCAATAACCCAGATTCGTGCTCTAGATAATTCGATAGGGCAAACACGCCAAGCAAAATGGTCAGCACTGCAAAAGGTTGTAAATACTCTGGTAGCCAGTGGCGACGCATCATGGCTGCGACCAGCATACCTGCAGCGATACCGACGGAAAAACCAATCACCACAATCAGACCAAATACCGCCAAGCTGTGGACCTGACTATGGGAGACAATAAATTCGTACACCATCACCACAAACAGCGCACCCAAAGGGTCAATAAGTATCCCTTCCCAACGCAAAATATTGGCGAGTTTTGAGCTTGGTCTGACCGTTCGTAACAAAGGCACAATCACAGTTGGTCCAGTGACCACCGTCAGGCTGCCAAATAAGAACGCCAATGACCAATCTAGACCTAACAAATAGTGCGTCGCGACGGTGGTAATGATCCACGACACCACGGCGCCGAGCGTTACTATGCTCCAGACACTCTTACTGATCCCTTTAATCTGCTTAAAATTGAGCGTTAAGCTGCCTTCAAACAGTATCACCGCAACCGCTAAAGAGATCACAGGAAAGAAGAGATCCCCCAGCGCTTCTTGAGGAGAAAACAAGCCAAACACTGGCCCCACTAACAAACCAGCGATGAGGAGAAATAAAATAGCGGGAAGTTTTAGCTGCCATGCAACCCATTGGCAAATCAAACCCAGTAAGCCAACACTAGCCAAGGTTAGTGCAATCGTCTCCGAAGTCATTGAGTATCCTTATAACGAGCGAAGTAGAATTTTCCATACTAAACAGTGAGTAACAATTAGACAACAATGCCAAATGAAACCTAACTAAACCATTACTGTTTATTTATAGACAGTTAAATAAAAAAGGGCTCTAAAATTAGAGCCCTTCGTAGATATTAATTAAATCGACTAGCGATGAATGTGAGCGGGATATTTTAATTTCTGCATCATCCACATCCCCAACTGAGAAAAGCTTGGCATCAAGGAATAAACAGCAGCGACAAACACGATCGAGCCAACAAGGTCCATCGGTCTATGCATGCCAAGCCATAGACGACTGTAGCCGACACAGACAGCCCACACCCCAACCATTAACGCCAAACCGTAGCGCTTGTGCTGCATAAATAGCCCACCAAAGAAAGCTAAGCAGATGGATGCAAAAATTGTGTGTCCAGATGGGAATGAGTAATCTTTCTCACCTTGCCAATGGCTGGTGCGCCAAGGCGATACTTGTTGAGAAATTTCGTCGATCATCTCTTCTTTCTGGATCACATCTAATTTATAGAAATGTTCAGGATTCGGAATCAGAAGTTGGTGAGTGAGTAATTCAGTGTAAGGTCTTGGGCTCTCTGTAACATGTTTAAGCCCGGTCTTAGCAGCAAAGCCGATAACAAGAATGACCCCTAGCTGGAATAGCTTAGCCAAAAATTCGCGATTAAAACCGATGACTCTCCAACTGCTAAAGACCAGAACAGACAAGGTGATGAGGAAACCTTTCGAGCCCGCAGAGTCCGTCAGAGCGGTAAAACTAAATCCAACCACATCACTGACTCCAGAGAGCAGATCGATATGACTGACAAACAGCGACATAGGCGCAACAATAAGCAAAAACCCTGCGAGTAGCAGTAACCCTTCACGTTTGTCTTGTAGTAATTTCTTCACCATATTTGATCCACAGTAACCAAAAAACCCGATGCAGCATATTAGATGACGATGCGTGGAAAATTCATCAATTTAATGTCAATTTGATGAAAGATAGCACCCTGAGTTAGCTCAAATCACAAAATTACATTTACTCACAAAACAGGGGTTAACTATTGCAGAACTTTCACCTATTGGCATTCACATTTTATCTAAATTCAATACGCCTCATTTACGCTATAAGTATGATTGCATAATGGTACTAACTCCTTTAATCTCAAAGCAGCAGTCGATAAGGGAGAGCGCCGTTTTCGTTGTAACCTAAACCTGATTGCTAGGAGGATGACAATGTGATTAAAGAACATGACTTTGAAAGTATTCTTCATTGCGTTAAAGATTTAAGCCCGCGTCAAAAAGAGCGTTTATCGTTAAAGTTGAGTGCCTTAATGGCTGACACTACGTCTCATCATGCCTACCAACTTATTACTCAGGAAGAGCTTGATCTATTAGCGAAAAGCGAGCTCGCCGAAGAGGAAAGGAGTTAGCACTCATAGCATGCTAACTCCTAGGCTATCTCAACTACTTATTGGCATCCAGCCCTTGCTGCCAAAACGCCACTTCCATACGAGTCGCTGTCTTAAACACATGGATTAGGTTTTGCCCTCGCTGACTATTGAGCTCTACCTCTTCAAGTAACTGATTAAAGTGCTCAGCGCCCTCAGCCACGCCAGACTGAAACTCCTCTCCACCGTAAAGTTCTATCCAGCTCCGATAAAGATTGCCTTCTAATTGGGTATCAGGGCTTTCTAGCAAGGCCTTACCAATCACGGCATAGCCAATTGAACATGGAGCCAGAGCCGCATAAAGCTCAACCAGATCACCTGTCATACCTGCATCAAGAACATAACGAGTATAAGCAACCGTTCCGAAGTCTTCGGGCTCATTCTCCAGATCGGATTCCATTACCCCCCACTGACCACAATAAGTCACATGATGGTTGATTTCTGTCTCAAGTAGAGCCGAAACACTCGGCAATGCGCGGCGCATATCCTCAAGGTTACGTGCTTTATAAATCGCCAGTGCATAAGCGCGTGCATATTGCTTTAGGAACAAAAAGTCCTGCTTCAAATAGTGCAAGAAACACTCGTGCGGTAGCGTCCCTGACGCCAACTGCTGAACAAAACTGTGCTGGGTATACTCTTGCCAATCAGCCTGACACGCAGCAATTAAGTCACTGTATTTCATTAATTAATCTCCGGAACGTAATCTACGGCTTTAGGCAAAGTTTCGATCAGCTTCTGTGAGTACATAAACTCGGCGTAGTCGTCATAACGCTTATGATCAACCGCTGAAGGTCGCAATGCAAAACGCGTTAATGTGTCGTTCCAAGCGCGTTGATTGAGTTCGTTGTTGAGTGTATCTGGCGAGTATGCGACGAACTCTTTCCAAGATTGCTGTGGGTGGTTAACGATGTAAGTGGTAGCCTGTTCAAGCGCCTTGTTAAACGCTTTGATCGCTGCTGCATCATAGGTGTTCGCATTAGCAACGAAGACTAACTCATCATAAGTCGGTACACCGTGCTCTTCTGGATAGAAGGCTTTCGCTTTGTAGCCTTCAAGCTCAAGTTGATTGGTTTCGAAGTTACGCAAACCGCCCCAAATCGCATCCACTTTGCCCGATGCCAGAGACGATGAGAGTGCCCAGCCGACATTGATGATGTTGACGTCGGAAAACTTTACTCCTTGTTGACCCAGCATGGTGCCAATCGTTGCTTCTTCATTGCCCGCAATCGCGATACCAATCTTCTTACCTTTTAAATCGGCTAGCGTGTCATTCTTACCATTGTCCAGCACCATTAGTGTGTTCAGTGGTGTCGCAATCAAGGTTGCCGAGCGAATTAGCGGTAGACCCGCTGCAACATCGATAGTGAGACTTGGTTGATAAGAGATTGCCAAATCAACTTTACCCGCTGCAACCAGTTTTGGTGGTGTGCTTGGGTCAGCTGGCTCTTGAATGTTCACTTCAATGCCTTGCTGCTTAAAGTACCCACGCTCTTGCGCAATCACGATTGGCCCGTGGTTCGGGTTAACAAACCAATCCAGCATCAGAGTGAGTTCTTTATCGGCAGCAAATGCGTTAACAGAAAATAGAGATGTCATTAGTGCCACTGCACTGAGTTTTTGTGTCGTTTTCACGGTGTGTCCTTTCTTATTGATTTTCCCAAGGAATGAGTTTTTTGAGTAATTTATCGGTGATGAAATAGAGTGAGACTGATAGCAAGGCGAGGATAAATAACGCGGCAAACATTTCATCAATGATCATTCGTGCATTGGCCTGCAACATGAGATAGCCAAGACCCGCACTGGATCCGACCCATTCACCAACCACAGCGCCAATAGGGGCAATGACCACGGCCACGCGGATACCTGAAGCTAATGTCGGCAATGCTGCCGGCAGTTGAATATGTCTTAACAACTGCCACTTACTCGCGCCCATGGTTTTAGCCAGATCTAAATAGCCAGTTGGAGTGTTTCTAAGTCCGTCATAGCAGCAGGTTGTCACCGGAAAGAAGATGATGATTGCGGCCATGACCACTTTGGAAGCAATGCCATAGCCTAGCCACAGCATCAATACCGGTGCGATAGCGAATACAGGAACGGCCTGACTAGCAATTAGGATCGGTAACAACCATCGCTTAAGTGGCTTGAACAGCAACATTTGCAGAGCAAACATCAATCCCATCCCTAAGCCCAATAATAAACCCAAAATGATCTCTTGCCCGGTGACGAGCGTGTGCTTCATCAGCACATCAAATCGAGTTACCAACCGAGAGAACACTTCCATTGGCGCAGGCAAAATAAAGCTTGGCATATCAAAGATGACCACGACTGCCTGCCACAAGCCAAGAATGACCAACAGGCTAATCACTATTCGCACCACTGGATGTGTAAATTGCCGTGCCGTTGCGGGTTGGCGTTGAGTAATTTGCAGGCTCGACATATCACTCATAGTCTTGCTCCAACTGAGTTAAAATGGTTTGTTGCAACTGGGCACAGTGTGCATCAATGGTTCTGGGCGGTTGCCCATCAGGCACGGATAACCGTTGCGCGCTCGCTGGGCGACCTTGGAGCAAATATAGTTGGTCTGCGAGCCTGACCGCTTCTTGTGGATCATGAGTAATTAAGATCACGGTTTTGTCTTTGAGTAGGCTTGCCGCTAGGTTTTGCAACTTATATCGAGTCACCGCATCAAGCGCGGAAAAGGGCTCATCCATTAACACTACCGGTTTGTCTTGCATCAACGTACGAGCCAAAGCAACACGCTGACGCATGCCACCAGAAAGCTGACAAGGCATAGCCTGCTGATAATCCGCCAATCCAACAGACTCCAGTAATCGCTGTGCCTGTTGCAGGCTTGCTACTGGGTCATGCTCTTTTGCATCAAACTTACGGCTTAGCAGCACGTTGTCCAAAACATTTAACCATGGCAGCAACAGATCTTGTTGCGCCATATAAGCCACCTGACCGTGCAAAGAATCACTATGAGTTAATGTGAGATGCCCACCCCACTCAACCTTGTCATCTAGCAAACCAGCCAGATAACGCAGCAGTGTGGTTTTGCCACATCCACTTCGCCCTAATAGGCATGTCCATTGCCCTGCAGGAGCCGACATATTGAGTCCAGACAAAGTCGCAACTTGGCTATCGAGATATTGCAGGTGCGCATTGCGTAACTCGATACCAACAGCCTCGGCAGCATTTGCAGTCGCTGATGAAATGCTAACGGACATTCGTATGACCACAGAAGAAGTGGTGAACTGGCCCGTGACCTTTGCCCACCTCTAGCTTGTCAGCATTGGCAATGGCCTGAGAAATGTATTGCTTACCAAGGTAAACCGATTTGTGCAGACGGTTACCTTGAGCCAAATACGAAGCAATCGCCGAAGACAAAGTACAGCCAGTACCATGGGTGTTTTTAGTCGCCACACGCTTAGCGCTAATTAGCTCGCTACTTTCAGCCATGATGAGTAGATCATTACTGTTGTCATCTTTCTCAAGATGGCCGCCTTTCAGCAGTACAGCCTTGGCACCTAAAGCACGCAGCTCACTGATCATTGCTCCCATTTGGTCTTCATCTTGCGGTACTGCGCCACCAATCAAAGCGGCACCTTCCGGCAAGTTAGGGGTGATGAGATCTGCAAGCGGAAGCAACTCTTGTTTTAGGGTAGAAATAGCATTGGTTTCAAGCAGAAGATCGCCACTTGTCGCCACCATGACAGGGTCAACCACTAGATGCTTAGGTTGATACTGACGAATTTTGTCGGCAACCACTTTAATGATCTCAGAATCTGCCAACATGCCGACTTTGACAGCAACAATATTGAGGTCGGTGAACACCGCATCCAATTGGCTTTCAATATGCTCAAGGGGAATCGGATGAATAGCAGACACACCAAGGGTGTTTTGCGACGTGATAGCGGTAATCACCGAGCATGCGTAACCACCCGTGGCAGAGATTGCTTTGATATCGGCTTGAATGCCTGCACCGCCGCCGCTGTCAGAGCCTGCGATGGTTAATACGATTGGAGTTGTGTCTTGTGAATGTGGCATTGTTGCTCCTACTACAAGACGTACAGGAACTCTCGGCCACGAAAGAAGGGATCAGAAAATGAGGTGATCAATCCATCGAATACGAGTACACCAAACCAAGAGGTTGAGTGCGCATAGTTCCCTACGTCAGTGCTAACTGAATCAGGTTCAACGGGTCTCGCATTGCGATCTCAGCCCTTTCCGTAATGGTTAGGCTCCCCGACTATTTCCCGCTGATGATAACAATAAAATTAACGTAATTGCATCATTTGCTCGCAAAAATCCATCTTGAGTCGTTTCAATTTGTGTTTAAAGCCTTTTCTTCCTGAATGTTTTGTTATCGTTTAAACTCACTAAGATAATTTTTTCTTATGGTCAAAAACTATGTTGAACCCAGTCTGGTTAAAAACATTTGTCACGCTCATCGACACTGGTCACTTCACCAAAACCGCTGACAAGTTGTTTATGACTCAGCCTGGTGTCAGTCAGCATATTAAGAAACTTGAGCAAGCTTGCGGTCACGCGCTGATCAAAAGGCACAACAAAAGCTTTGAGATTACAGAAGCGGGTATGACCGTTTATGACTACGCCAATGAGTTAGAAACTCAACAAACACAAATGTTGTCGTCACTTAATCAAGATGACCCATATTCAGGCGATGTTTCTTTAGCGTGCTCAGGCTCTTTAGCCTTACTGCTCTACCCTCAACTACTCGATTTACAATGTAAATACCCTAGTCTTGTTTCACACTTAGAGGCAGCGCCTCATCATAAGATCATTGCAGAGATTATTGCTGGAGAAGTGGATTTAGGCATAGTGACCAACGAACCCTCAGATCCTAGAGTCGAATCGGAACAATTTGGACAAGAGCCGCTTTGCTTGATGATGCCTAAGACGATGGCGACAAAGACGCTTAATGAAGAGAAATTAAAACAGATGGGGCTGATTCGCCACCCAGATGCAGAGCACTATTTAACCCTCTACTTTTCTCGCTGCGGTGAACCAGTACTGGAAAGCATCAACATTCATCAGCTTCCAGTTAAAGGTTACATCAATCAGCTCAACCAGATATTGCTGCCAGTCGCGAAAGGACTTGGGTTTACCATTCTGCCAAAGAGTGCGTTAGATACCTTCCCACACAAAGAAGAGATTGCGATTTACCAACCTAAACAAGAAGTCATCGAGACGCTTTACTTACTCACTAAGCGTCACCGACAACTTCCAGCAAGGTTTGAGACAATTAAAGCGGTCATTCGAACCCAGTTACAAGAATAAAAACCAAAAAAGGAGCCAAACAAGGCTCCTTTTTCTCTATTTTTGCACTGTTATGCTTCTAAAACATCTTCACCAGACATTTCTGATATGAGTAGTAGATCAGCTTCATCAAGCTTCATACCTAAAACAGGTAAACCGTGTTGAACTACCCAGCAGCCTAAAAATACGAATACACCTAATGCAAATAAACCTAGTGGTAACATAGCCAAACCTCCTCCATGGTTATCAGACAATGTATCGATAACTAGAAGATGCGACTATTTAAAGAGGGGAAAAGCAAAAGGCCTTTGAAAATACTTAATTCTTATACGTTTTTGATGGCACTCTTAGCGGGTTGGACGCTAAGCCCTGTGTCTCTCTGCGTTCAGTTTGTTCGTATTCACTCTGGGAGTTTACTCAGTCTCTACACCTTAAAGTTATGTGGGATACTCTTTCAATATAGTTATACCGTACATATGAGGCAACTATATTTAGTGCTTAATTGTCTAAAGATCACAAATTTTATGCCTTTGAGCGCATAATTATCCCCACATGGCCTGTAGAACTAAAAAAGTGGGGCACAACGCCCCATTTGTTATCCACTTTCGCTCTTCCCTACTAGGTATGAGGCTGTTTTGCTTTGTTGTTATTACCAACATCAAGAAAATCAAACACCTTGCGTATAAACGGAGCGCCAACCTTGGAGCCACCATTACCATGCTCAATCACCACAGTCGCGACATATTTTGGCTGATCACATGGAGCAAAAGCGGTGAACAAACCATGGTCGAGTAAGTCATAACTCAGTTCTTTGGAGTTGTAGACCTGATCTTTCTTTAGACCAAACACCTGCGCGGTACCTGATTTACCACCACTGCAATAACTCGCGCCTTTAAATGCTCGGCGACCAGAGCCACGACTGCCCGAGTTCACTAGACGCATAGCATTGATGGCAATATCCCAAGTATCGTCACTTACCCCTTCAATCTGACTCACAGCTTCGACTGCTTTAGGCGCCTCTTGATGGAAAGGCACCCCATGAGGCAAGGTATTACGGAATAGATGAGGAGCAATTACCTCACCATGGTTGACCAATACTGACGTTGCTTTAGCAATTTGCAGCGGCGTTGCGGTCCAATATCCCTGACCAATACCAATCGGAACAGTATCGCCCTTATACCATGGCTGGCGATAACGTGACTCTTTCCACTCTCGTGTAGGCATATTTGCGCGCGTTTCTTCAGGGATATCGATACCAGAAAGCCGACCAAAACCAAACATGTTCATCCAATCGGAAATACGGTCAATGCCTAACTCATAAGCAATATGATAGAAAAACGAGTCGACCGATTCTTCAATTGCCAAAGTGACATCGACTGGACCATGTCCCCAACGCTTCCAATCTCGCCATACTTTGGTCTGCTTAGTTAAACCTGGGATATGCCACGCACCGTGATCGTCACGCACCGTATCGGGCTGGATAATACCCTCGCTTAAACCAGCAACGGCCATAAAAGGTTTCACCGTCGATGCTGGCGGGTAAACGCCTAGCGTCGCTCGGTTAACTAACGGGTGAAATGGGTCATTGAGCAGCTTGCTGTAGGCTTTGCTCGAAATCCCTTCCACAAACAGATTCGGGTCATAGCTCGGACTTGAAACCATGGCGAGGACACTGTTATCACGTGGGTCGAGCACAACAGCGCTACCTTCGCGATGATCCAACTGTTTGAAGACAAACTTTTGCAACTCAACATCAATGTTAAGCACTAAGTCTTGTCCTGCAACAGGAGGAACATACTTGATGGTGCGGATAATACGTCCGCGACTGTTCACTTCAACTTCTTGATAGCCCTGCTGACCATGGAGCAGAGATTCGTAGTACTTTTCCACACCGAGCTTACCAATCGTTTTAGTCGCTCGATAGTTAGCCAGCTCTCCACTCGCATCCAATTGCTTGATATCGCGATCATTAATATGCGCGACGTAGCCCAATACATGAGTCAATACCTCACCATATGGGTAGTCTCGCTTCATATCAACATCAATCGAAAAGCCCGGTAATTCATACTGATGAACCGAAAACTTGGCGACCTCTTGCTCCGTGAGGCCATTTTTAACCACTACTGGTTTAAAGCGTTTACCATGAGGGTTCTTCATCTGCTCTACTTGAGCATCAGAGAGCTGCATAACTTGCTTAAGTTTAGCGATAGAACCCGTCAGGTCTTTAACCTTTTCCGGAATCATCTCAAGTACATAAACCGGGAAGTTGTTGGCGAGAACCTTACCGTTGCGGTCGTAGATCAACCCACGCGTAGGGGCGATAGGCAGCACTTGGATACGGTTGTCATTCGCTCGGGTGGTGTAGTAATCAACTTGTTTAACTTCTAGTCGATAAAGATTGGCGACCAACACACCAAGCAGAACCACCATTCCGATAAACGCTGCAACGGCGCGATTTCGAAATAACTTTGCTTCATGATCATGATTGCGCATCTTGTGGTTGAGGTGATGATTATTCATAGGCGCTAGCGGTAAAGAGTAAGAGGCTTTACTTATTTACATTTAGTTACAGTTAGCACGCAAGGTATCAATAACCCAATGCCACTATGTACGAGCAATGTAAACAAAGTCAGAGAAAGCCCATCTAAAATAAAAAGCCCCGAATATCTCTATTCGGGGCTTATGTTTTATCTCTTTATAGATTATGCGCCGATCACGCCGCCATCTTCACGAGTAATCGCCATAATAGTTGAACGTGGTTTGCTATCACCACCCGCAGGGAAGTGCGACGGTGCACCTTTTTCACCCGGGTGCTGCACACCAACAAACATGGTCTTATTATCTGCAGAGAAGGTTAAACCGGTAATCTCACAAGCAACTGGGCCTGTTAGGAAGCGGCGAACTTCACCCGTCATAGGGTCGCCACAAAGCATTTGGTTATTACCCTGCCCTGCAAAATCCCCTTTGTTCGAATAGTTACCATCCGTTTGAATCCACAGGCGACCAGCTTTATCAAAACCAATACCATCTGGGCTGTTAAACATGTTATCCGCAGTAATGTTCTCACTGCCCGCATATAAGTTGCCTTTATGCACTTCAGGGTTACCCGCAATTAGGTAAAGGTCCCAGTTAAACTCATCGCTGCTATGATCATCATTTTGTGGCACCCAACGAACAATCTGACCATAGTGGTTTTCTTTACGTGGGTTTGGTCCACCAACTGGTTGGCCTTCTTTAACACCACGGTTTTTGTTGTTGGTTAGTGTGCAGAACACATGCTTGTTGTTTGGATGAACCGCAACCCACTCAGGGCGATCCATCGTCGTGGCTCCCACTTGTGTCGCTGCGCGACGAGCAAAGATCATCACCTCTGCTTGGTCCTTAAAGCCGTTTTCTTTGGTTAAGCCGTTCTTACCATGAGTCAGCTCTAACCATTGACCTTTGCCTTTTAGCTCTTGGCCATCGAACTCGAACTTAGCGACATAAAGCGTGCCTTCTTCTAGGAGATCACGATTCGCTTTGTCGTTACCCGGCTGGTATTTGTTCTTCGACACAAATTTGTATAGGTGCTCACCGCGCTCATCATCACCGAGATAAACCACCACATGACCATCACCATTAACTAGCAATGCTGCATTTTCATGCTTGAAGCGACCAAGCGCGGTACGCTTAAGTGGTGTCGATGTTGGATCATTCGGATCGATTTCAACAACCCAACCAAAACGATGCGGTTCATTCGGGTGTTTAGCGACATCGAAACGTTCATCGGTGTCGTGCCATTGATATTTACTCTTGGCTGCTTTCACTCCGTAACGCTTGTGATCGTCGGAAACGCCAGCGCTACCACTCGTACCAAAGTAACCGTTGAAGTTTTCTTCACACGTTAGGTAAGTGCCCCAAGGCGTTTGACCGTTGGCACAGTTGTTAAATGTACCGAGTGGCTTCATACCTGATGGATCAAGCTTAGTCTTCATTAAGTCATGACCCGCTGCTGGACCCGTTAACTGCATTTGCGTGTTAGCGGTAATACGGCGGTTTAGTTTACCGTTGATATCCAGTTTCCATTGTCCACCAGAGCGAACAATTTCAAATACAGTTACGCCATGAGCAGCTTGCGCTTTTAGTACGTCATCAGCCGTCATCGCTTTACCGCCATGGTCAAACAATAGCTCGTAGTTGGTGTACTCGTTGTTCACTGCGATAACCGCACGATCTTCGCTGATAGAGAACAAACTCATACCATCGGTGTTATCACCAAACTGACGCAGTTGAGCTTTTGAGTCTTGTTTACCACTTGGATCAAATGCTGGCGCACCAGGGAAGATTGGATCACCCCAAGAAAGTAGCGGTGTCGCCTTGTAGCCTTTCGGGACAATAAACGCGTCTGCCGTTGATGCTGGTACTGCTTCAAAATTGAGTAGTGAACTTTCGCTTGTTGCAGCAAAAGCTTTAGTAATTGGGTTTAACGATAAGAATGCACCTGCACTTACCGCCGCTGTACCTGCCAAAAATCGACGACGAGATAATCGAGCATCAATCATTTGACTGAATTCAGAATCTTGATCATCACGCTTATTGTTTGAAACTGGGCACATTGCTGACTCCTTGCTGAGTATTTTTATAAAAATGCGTGCAAATCGTAGAATCGAAAAATGACAAATACGTTAACTTACTGTTTCAGATAGATTAATTATCTGAGACAGAAATAATCTACTTACATGTCAGGCTTATTAAACTGCGCTATAGTTCACTTTTCATGCATAAGGAACGGCGTTCACGCAAAAAAATGTGATCAAAACCCTAGATCTTTGCCGGATTGATGGCTACATTGTTCTCTGTTCATGAGGAACTTGATTCACATAAGCTCAAGAAAGAGCAATTTTCTATAAACGTGAGGGATTATCATGAAGAAAATGAGAAAAGCACAATTGCATCGCGTACGCATTCAGTACTGGAAAGAGTCGAACAAAGACGCAAGCAAAAATTCATAATGTGCAATACAACCGTACTAAGCTGGCTTAATCGCCAGCTTTTGTGTTTTTAGGGACCTGAAAAGTTAAATAACTGAGCCCTCCTATCAACAGAGTGACTTACTACTTTTCCATAGAAACAAAAAAGCCCCAACGTTTGCTGGGGCAAGTGGCTGGAGAAAGCCTATTTCAAATAAGTAGATTGGTTGGCTTTATCAACTTCCTCTAGGAATAGGTTCAGAAGTTCCGTACCTTTGTCACCATGTGTCTCTTTCACGTAAGCAATGACGCCTGGCTGCGTTGCTTGTCGCATAGACTCACGCTGTTCAGCGGTGAGTGAGTTAACCTTCATACGTTTTTTCAGACCTTCTAAACCGCGGTCACTCGACGCTTCAATTAGACGAGAAAGACCTCGGTTAGCGCTCAATGCAATCTCGACGGCATCAGAAACAATCTTCTTCTCTTCTTCCGTTAAACCATCGTAGAAGCTTTTGTTAACCATGAAAGTGTATGGGGCAAATAGGTGATTCGTCAGGGTTAGATATTTCTGCACTTCGTTAAACTTAGCGAATGAAACCGTTGGTACAGGGTTCATCTGACCATCAATCACGCCAGTTTGCAGTGATGAATACACTTCACCCCAAGACAGCGGGTAAGCTTCTGCGCCCAGAGACTGAATGATTTTTTGGTGCGTTGGCAGTGTCATGGTACGAATACGCAGGCCTTTAAAGTCCTCAAGACCTTCAATAGCGCGCTTCGAGTTTGTCACTGAGAAGAAGCCGCCTGTATCAGGGAAACCAAGAATTTTGACGTCTTTAAGCTCAGCCTCAATATCCCCCGCTAAAGCCTTACCAAACTTGCCATCAAGCACTTCATAGGTAGACGCGTTATTATCAAACGCAAATGGCACATCCAATACACCGATACGTGGGTAGTAGCCAGCAAGTGGGCCAACCGGAGAAAGCGTACCTTGCAGCTGACCATCTCGCACCATCTGAATGTGTTCTTTCGCCGTACCTAGCTGGTTGCTTGGGAACACTTGAACCTTAATCTCACCATTAGTTGCGGTTTCAACAATGTTTTTGAACACCCCAGTAAACGCATGGGCAGGGTTTTCCATGATGTCAGCTTTGTTGTCATGGCCGATACGCAGTACTTTTTCTGCCATAGCAAAAGGGGCGGTAAATAGACTGGTTGCTAGAGCAGTTGCGATCAGTGATTTGGTTAGCTTTTTCATAATAACTCCATTATGTATGAATTTTAGTTATTACCTGGCTAGGCTAATGCGATAGCCAGGGTTTGTAGGGTAAAGGGGTTGTTGCGGTGCTAATAGCCCAATAGTCGTGGGATAAACAGCACTATGTCAGGGAAAAATGCGATAGCGAATAACAGCAGCAGTTGGCCGATAAGGAACGGCATTAACTCTTTCGATATTCCTTCTATTTTTGCTCCGGTTACCGATGAGAGGACAAATAGACAAGCACCTATCGGCGGTGTCATCAGTGAGATGTTAAGAGCAAGAATAAACACGATACCCGCATGCAGTGGGTCCATACCGATTTCCATCGTCAGTGGCACTAAGATCGGCGCTAAGATAATCAACATCACGTTGATATCCATGATCATACCGACCGTTAGCAGCAGAGCGATGATCAACGCGAGAATCACGTGCGGGTTATCCGATAATGAAATGAACATATCCGCTATCATCTGAGGGATCTGGTTGAAGCTCAGCCACCAGCCAAGAATCGAAGCCGAACCAATGATGAGATAGATAACCGCTGAGATCTGAGCTGTTCGAATGACCATTTGAAAGAGTGCATTCAGCGTTAGATTTCGGTAGATGAAAGTACCGATGACCAGTGCATAAGCGACCGCGATTGACGCCGCTTCCGTTGGTGTCACGATCCCAAACACAATGCCGCCAAGGATAATAAGAGGCATCAACAACGCTAACGCCGAGTTTCTAAAGTGATCCAACACTTCTGACAGCGTCGCTTTTTGGTTCATCTTTGGCAGGTTTTTACGCTTGCCCATTGCACCAATGATCGCCATACATACAAGACACACTAAGATGCCCGGTAAAATGCCCGTTGCAAATAGGCCGCCAATCGACACGCCCATAAGTGAGCCATAGACCACCATAAGACCTGATGGCGGGATGGTAGGACCGATGATCGAACCCGCAGCCGTAACCGCACAGGCGTAATCTTTCGAATAGCCTTGTTTAACCATAGCAGGCACTAACGTTCGACCAAACGCCGCCGCATCAGCGGTTGCTGAGCCGGTAATACCAGAGAAGAATACCGATGCCACCATGTTTGAATGAGCGAGACCACCACGGAAGTGACCAACCAGAGCTTCCGAGAGATAAACCAGTCGATTCGTGATCCCAGTGTGGTTCATGATCTCACCGGCCAAGATGAAAAACGGCATGGCTAAGAAAGGGAAAATATTTAGACCATTAAAGATCTTACTTGGCGCCAGTGACGCAAAATGCGCACCGCCCATATCGTACATTCCAGTAATACCTGCCACACCTAGCGCGATAGCAATCGGAGCACCAATCAGCATTAATAATAAAAACACTACACCGACAATCATAACTGCTCTCCTTGCACATCAAACTTCTCAGACGCTAAGTACAACTTCAGCGTGTAGATATCTTCAAGCCAGACTAAGAAGGCTTGGAAACTAGACAGAGCGAAAGTAACGGGGATTGCAGCGTAGGCATAAGCCATAGGCATAGAAAAGACGGTTGAAAGTTGGTTTGCGCCCTTTTCTGCAAAGGTATAGCCCAAGTAAGCGACGTAGCCAAAGAAGCTAAAAGTCAGGGCGCCAACACAAATCTTGATGATTTGTTGAACAACTTGAGGAAAGCGCTTGGTGACAAACTCTAACCCCATATGCTCTCTGCCTGCGGTACAGCATGGCACCGCCATTAAGATTGCCCATATCATGATGTAACGTGCTAGCTCTTCAACCCACACCAATTGCAGCTTGAGAATGTAACGATCCAACACACCTAGCCAGACATCTAAAATCAATAAGATGGTCAAAATCCCTACTGCAAATTGATTGGCTTTATTGAGCCGATTTTTTGTTGTTGTAATTATGTTGTTCGGTAATGTCATAACCCCATTGTCCTTCCTTTTTGACAGCATTCCTTGGAGGCGCTTCCGCTTTCATTCTGCTCACTGAAGTGCGGATAAATTAACCATACCGATAACATTTTCGTGGTGAAGTGTTCACGATCACAAAAATAACTTTGTGTGATAGTTTCTAACACGGCCACAACACAAAAATCATAAGTCACTGTTTTAATTGGTTTTTGTATTGATGCCTAATTTTAATAACCAATAGAACTGTTAAAAAGTAACATGACGTGAGACACGTAAGAACAAAGGGTTAGTGACAAAGGTGTTACTAGTTTGGAGAAAAGTAACACGGTACAAAGAGTAAGGACTTTGTTGCCAAAAAGTGAATTTGGTCACACTGGGCAACCACTGAATCAAGGGGAAGAAAGAAGGAATTAAAACTGAAAATTATGCACAAATCGGAATTTGTTGAGCCCCTATTGAGTGAGGCTCATGATCGCTTGATGGGAGCAAGGAGTTTCTCCCCTTTCCCAAGTTCTACGCTAAAGTAATGAATCACGACCCAATGTTAGAAAGTAACATTAAGCAGCACAATTATTCGATGGGAACATTTGCGTTAGCTCATGCAAAATTGCCTGGGTCTGCTTCGAGTAAAGGTGTTTATCTTTGTAGCCAACCAGTTGTACTTGACGCACCTTGCCAGAGATAAGTAACTGACGAATCATCCGACTTACCACTTGAACGTCAAGGGCACTGCCTCTCTCTAGCCGAGAAACAGGGTACAAACTTGGCAAATCGATATTGAGGACAACTTCATCGCAATGAGACAAGTAATTAGCTAACTGATGCTTAACCTGGAAGCGCTGGCTAAAACTGCACTCTGCTAGCGTCATCCAATCGCAACCCAAATCTTCTGCGTATTCGAAAGTACGTTCATCTTGCTGGGTCTGGTCTATCCCTAAACAAAACAAGCGGCTCTCGTTGTAACGTGATAAAGCAAAATGAAACGCGCTGCCTTGAACTGGCTCGAGTGACGCCTTGAGTTCAAACTGACGTCCAATATGTATGATGCCGAGCTCTTTGTACTGAGAGTTCAGCAAAGGCAGACTGTGCAGCAAGGTTTCGCTGTTGTTGGTCAACACTACTGGTAGCGCTTCTGAGCCTAGAAAGCGACTGAGGTGAAGTTGATATTGGCCTGTGGGACTATTGGATAAATCATAGTGGCCACCATTAACCCAGCGGTAGCCATCCAAGTCAGAAATCCATTCATATATTTCTTCTAAGCTTTGGTCGGCCATTTCGAAATCAACTTGTCTCATCGGCTTCAGTTTCTCACTGACACTGAGTAAAACAAGGTGATGTGACAATACACCAGTGATACTTTGCACTTTATTGCGTCGAAATAGCCCGAACATATCCGTTACCTTTCTGGGGGCAATGCCCTCGCTGCTTGAAGAACGTGCAGAATAATTTTCTGCTGATTCATTTGAACTCGATGCGCAGGAGCCATAACTGAAATAGCGCCAACTAATTTAGAGCCTTTCATCACAGGAGCACTGATACCCGAAACGCCGGAATCAATCTCTGACGTACTCACGGCATACCCTTGATTGCGAATTTGCTCTAGCTCTTTGTGCCATTGCTCGATTCGAGATTCTTCACCGAAATAACGAAGAATTTTTTCGCATCGCGCGGCTGGCAAGTACGCCAACATCACTTTTGACGACGCACCTCTAAGCAGTGGCTGACTTTGGCCTTGCACATAGCTACAACGAAGCGCTTGCATACTTTCTTTGCGGCTCACACACAAAGCCCTATAACCAACAGGCACCATATAGGCGGCCATTTCTCCGGTTTGCTTTTGCAAGCGGTTAAGCACTGAATCAACCATATCGAGATCATGTTGGCTGGTTTCATAGCTGCGCATTAACAGCAAGGCTGCCGGACCTATGATCAAGGTTTTGTCATTTGGACTTTCCTCAATCAAGTTCCACTCTCTCAATAACTTCAAGTGTCGATAAAGACTGCTGATTGGCGTACCAAGCTGCTCACTTAACTGCTTTGCTGTAACGGGTTCATCATTAACCGCCACTTGCATCAAAAGTTGCAGTACTTTCTCGTTTACTTGCCCACTATTTTGCTTCATAGAGTTCACACTAATGTTGTATCGCCATATCAAAGTAACGATCAAATTGTATTCTTATAGGATAGGAATTTATAAACAATTTTAATTATCAATTCTTACATATTGAGAATCACAATTAACTCAAACTCTAAATAGCCGGTGTTTCTTAGCACTAGAACACGAACAGAACTGTTCAATAAGCGGCCAAGCGAACCAACCTCAAAAGTCTCATCTTTGACTATTGAATAGCGCTTGTTTCATTGCGACAATTTCTTTGTTCCCGCTTCTCTGAAAGGCGTAATGTATGACCCATGATCAATTCAATCTGTTCTGCGATTCTCTTGCTGCCACGACCTATGTCATGCAATGGGGTAACTCTCATGTTTGGAAGGTCGGAGGTAAGGTATTCGCAATAGGTACAACCCAAGAAGGTGGCAAAGAGGCCTATACCTTTAAGACATCTGATCGCAATTACGACTTTCTCAAAGACAATGACGGCTATCGCCCCGCGCCTTATTTTGCTACCCGCGGTATGAAGTGGATTCAGCAAACCGGAACAGACGGCGAGTTAGCCGATGAACTAAAATACTACCTCACCGAGTCACATCGCATCGTCGCAATGGGTCTAAGTAAACGAAAGCGTGCAGAATTGGGGCTAACAGAAGCTGACTAATACAACAAAGGAGCCAACTTAGGCTCCTTTGTGATTGTGTTAGGCTGTTAAGCTCGCGCCATTGGAACCAATAACATCTTGGTACCAGTAAAAGCTCTTTTTACGTTTACGCTCAAGTGAACCTGTCCCGTCATCATGGCGGTCAACGTAGATGTAACCGTAACGCTTACTCATTTCTGCCGTTGAGTTTGCAACTAAATCAATCGGCCCCCAACTGGTGAATCCCATCAACTCGACACCATCTGAGACTGCCTCTCGCGCTTGCACAAGGTGGTCATTGAGATAAGCAATTCTGTAATCATCAATAATCTCACCATTCTGATTCACTTCATCACGAGCGCCCAAGCCATTTTCAACGATAAACAAAGGCTTCTGATAACGGTCATGCAAGAAGTTGAGCAAAATGCGCAAACCTTTCGGGTCAATCAACCAGCCCCATTGGCTTTTTTCGAGATAAGGATTCGGCACACTATCCACAATGTTGCCGACTTCTTTCTGCTTTGGATCCGAGCTGGCGCAGCCGCTGGCGTAGTAACTGAATGAGATAAAATCGACACTTGCGCTAGCTAACTCTTCAACGTCACCGGGTTGCATCTCGATCTCAATGCCGTTTTCGCGGAAATAACGCAGCATATAGCCAGGATACTTACCACGCGTCTGCACATCACCAAAGAACAGCCATTTATTATTCTCATGCATGGCTGCGATGACGTCATCGGGGTTACACGTATACGGGTAGTTCATCGCCCCTAGCAACATGTTGCCGATCTTGGCATCGGGAATAATATCGTGACATAACTTCACCGCTTTAGCATTGGCAACCAATTGATGGTGGATAGCTTGATAGATCGCTTGCTCGCTAGCGTCCTCTTGCAACCCCACCCCAGTAAACGGAGCGTGCAAAGACATGTTGATCTCATTGAAGGTCAGCCACAGTTTGACTTTGTTTTTATAACGTTCAAAAACCGTTCGCGCATAACGTTCAAAGAAGGTGATTAATTCTCGACTACCCCAACCACCATAGTTCTCCACTAATGCATAAGGCATCTCATAGTGAGAAAGCGTCACAAATGGCTGCATATCGTGTTTAGCAAGCTCGTCGAAGATTTTATCGTAGTACGCTAGCCCTGCTTCATTCGGCTCAAGCTCATCGCCATTAGGAAAGATTCGAGTCCAAGCAATGGAAAGACGTAAGCAGTTAAAGCCCATTTCGTTAAACAGCTCAATGTCTTCTGGATAACGATTATAGAAATCGATAGCGAGATCTTTAATGCCATCGGTACGTTCTTCACGGGTTTGATGAGGGCTTAAAATACCATTAGGTAACATATCTGAGGTCGATAGCCCTTTGCCATCTAGAAGAAATGAACCCTCTACTTGGTTGGCTGCGATAGCGCCGCCCCACAGAAAGTTATTTGGAAATGTTTTCATTGTCGATCCCTAAATCAGCATTGATATCTATTGCTGATTGTAGATCTGAAACGAGGAACAAATGAGGGCCAAAGCTCCAGTATCTTGTTCCTCGTTTTTATAGGCTAAAGCGCTCTAGAAGACGAAGTTAATCATCAAAGTATATAAGTGCGCATCAGTATCGTCAGGTGTCGTCCCTATCGGGGCTGTCACAAAGGGTCCATTGCTTTTCGACACTTCAAAGTATTGCCATTCTGCATTCAATGACAAGTTATCCAGCAAGTCATATCGTGCGCCAATAAGATAACTATCGCTTTCCTTATGTTCACTCTGGTCAAGCTCGATACCATAAGTCATGTAAGGTGTTATGCGACCAAAGTTACGCTCACCGGTTACATAGAATGAAGACGATAGGTCATTGATTTGTCCTTCTGCTCTCAATTTAGATTGGCCAAACTCGTACTCTAACCCCAAAGACCATAACTCTATATTTTGATCGTATGTTTGCAACACGACTTTAGGAATCGTTACAGAACCTCCTAACGGCAAACTCTGAGCAACATTGTAGAGCGTCAATGTTTGATCGTAATACGCACTAACATAGGCAAAATGCCAACGGTATCCGTCACCAAATAGATTCAGGTCAAGCCCCCACAACCATTTCGATTCAAATTCAAACTCGGTCTGCTGGTTGTAGTCAATTTTATTGGTATCTTTAAAACCCACAAATGGGGTAACCAAAGCGGTCGATGCATCCGATATTTCGTAGTTCCAACTCGCACTAAATCCGTTGTACGCCGTGATACCTAACACGCTGTCATACACTTCAGATACAGGGCGAGCCGAAGTGTAAGCTTGCCCGACATAGTAGTATTCTGAGGCCAGAAATAGCGGTAATCGTAGACGGCCCGCTTTAAATTCAAACTCCTGCCACCCATATCCCAAATAAGCCCATTCTAACTGTGGTTCATTCCAATGATCTTGAGGACGTTTAACGACTTGTACAGATGCTTTGAAGGTATTGCGGAAGTAGTCAAGTTGCAGGCCAAAAATAGTATCGCAATCGAAGCAGCTCTCATCTGTAACATTGCGATGCACCATCAGCGACTCAGGATTGTCAGACTTAGCCCACGAAGTCGAGCCGAAACCACTAACCGAGACATTATCCGTTACTTCTATCGCCCCCATCGCTGGCCAAGAGAGCACGCTAAGCAAGGCTAGAATTTTCATCTTATTCATGCGTTATTTCTCCCTTCTGACCACATACAAAATGGTGGAATTATCAGGTAGTTGGTTAAGTGGCGCGTAGCCAATTCGATGTGGCTTTTCAGACATCCAAGCCAGAAGTTCTTCAATATTGGCATTCGCTATCTCTTTAGGGGGTCTTGCTTTGCCAGAAAACGATAAGCTCGCCCAATGGGCATTCATTTGCGCGGCATTCTTGCCAAGTAACGCTTGATAGAAAACGGACCGCTCTGCACTGTTTTCAGGCCAATCCGCGAGTTCAATTCGCTTTCCATCCAAAAGCTTGGTTTTGCCTCGGTATAATTTGCGCGCTTTCGACTGTGACAACTCTGAAAAAACAGGGTCTATCGAAAAAATCGCTATAGGTAGACTGTCTACATCTTGATTGGCATGAGTGGGTAACGAAAGCAGGCTAAGCCCAACAATCAATATACCAACTATGATTTGGCTGAAGTACACGCTAGAAACACCTCTTCAATGACTGTGCGACATCAAGTTACATTGGCTATTTCGTGTAGTAGTTTTTCCTTCTTCACTGGTTTAGCTACATAGGCATCCATCCCTGATTCAAAACAGCGCTGTATGTCATCGTCAAGCACACTCGCCGTCAATGCGATAATTGGTGTTTTGGTTAAGCCAAATTCCGTCTCGATCTGGCGAATTTCTCGTGTTGCAGTAAAACCATCCATAACAGGCATCATGCAATCCATTAAAATCAAATCGTAATGCTCGTCACTTTGGAATTTCTCAAGCGCAATCTGGCCATTATCTGCTATATCAAATTGATAACCGGCCTTAGCCAATAGCAAAGAAGCCACTTTTTGGTTCACTCGATTATCTTCCACTATCAAAATTCTGTGGCCCTGTAAGCTCTTGAGGGAATCAGAGAACTTGAAGCTACGTTTAGGTATAACGTCACATGCTTTAACACCTCTAAGCAGCCTTTGTCCTAACAATGGTCTAGTGACTAATGAGCGAATGGTGTCCCCAAAATTGTGGCGTTTAGCGAGGAAGTGGCGCACTAAGCAGACTTGGAATCCTTGCTTCTTAGCTTGCTGAAGCTGAGTCTCGCTGACAAATATGGCGTTCTTTTCGCACTCAGCGACCAGTAAAATTGGTTTGGCTTGTTGACCGAAGTGGCGCTCGAGGCCATTAAGGTGAGAGAACCTTTCCCCGACCGTTAAGCCATAAAAACGCAGTTCATTTTCCAGTAGCTCGGCTAACGCATCATCTTTACAGACCACAGAAATTGGCGCATCAACCTTGTCGTCCTCTTTGGTTGGGTAGTGGTAAACATCAATCGGCAAATTCAGTTTGAAGTAGAATCGACTGCCTTCTCCTTTGCTCGAAGTCAGTTCAATATGGCTGCCCATAAGCTCTACAAGCTGTGTGCTGATGGCAAGCCCAAGCCCTGTGCCACCAAACTGCCTGGTCGTAGAATCATCTTCCTGAGAAAACGGCTCAAAAATTTTCTTCTGTTGCTGCTCATCAATACCGACACCGGTGTCTTGCACTGCAAATGTCATTTCAATGATGTTTTCACCTACATGCTTACTTGATAACTGCAACGACACCGCACCGCTATTGGTAAACTTCACCGCATTGGACATAAAATTCATCAAAACCTGTCTTAAGCGGTGGTCATCCACCATGACGCGATAAGGCGTTTCAGAACTGATCGACACATGCAGATCGATGCCCTTCTCTTTTGCTTGAGGAGCGACAATAGAAGCAATGTCATAGATGGACTCACGAACACAAGTGGAGTGTGGGCTTACCAACAACATTCCTGATTCAATTTTCGAGAAATCGAGCACATCATTGATCAGACTAAGCAAAAGCTGTGAAGAGGTTTCAATCGTATCTACGTAGTCTTTTTGGCTCGGATTAAGATCGGTATCTGAGAGCACCTCTGTAATACCAATGACGCCATTCAGGGGCGTTCGAATCTCATGGGACATATTGGCTAAAAAGCTACTCTTAGCTTTGCAGGCTAAAATCGCTGCATCTTTGGCTTTCTCGGCATCTTCCTTTGCCAACGTTAAACGCTCTTGAGCTTGTTGTCTTTCAAGCGTCAATCGTTCAACTTCAACAGCAAATCGATTTAACTCATCATTACCTTGAACTGACTGACTTAAGCTCGGTAATGAGGTGGCATCATCATGACTTAAAAACTCTAATACAGCCTTTAAGTTCGCGGTTAAGCGCTGCGCAAGTTTAATCGCAAAGACCATGACTAAAATAGTTAGCAGAGAAACTAACCCTAGCGAAATCACTCGCTGCCTTTCAGCTTGACCAATCGCACTGTCTACGGCTGTTCTTAGTTGCAGCTCAATCGTTGAGCCGACTTTTTTCAATAAAGAGAGTCGTTCAGACATCGCTACCAAGCCCTGGCTAAGTTCCTCTCCTGACAACGTGCTGATAGAGTTTTGGTCTACAAAACGCTGCCGAAATTCTTGGCTCTGGCTAAAAGCCTTATCGCTGAATACTTCCAGCATCATGCTGACTTGCGCCTCATCAGCATTGAGGTTCACAAAGCGCTCTAAATAGAGCTGCTGGTTTTGTACTAAAACGAGAGTTTGTTCATGAACCTCACTATCAAACTCCTCATACTGATTCCATATATCGATCAGCCCCTTAGTGATGCGAGTCTCTTCTGATGACCAAAACATTAGCCACTCTAGTTGCAATAACGCCGATAAATGCTGGGCAACTTCTGGCTTCATTCCAGAGAAACTCACGCGTTCAAGTTTGATTAGCAGCTGTTCATAAACATCGGCACGCCACTCTTCATTATCTAATTCGTCATATACATCACTATTTCTACGGCGCTGGGAGCGAGCATCTTTCAACTCAAAGATGAGATTATTTACCGATGTTTCTTGCTCAACACCGAAAACAAAAGGCGATAGCGTTTGTAAAGATTCTGCGGTTGGAATAACAAGATAGGAGCCTTCTTCAGCTTGATATAACTGACTACTTTTGGCCAAAAAATCCACATATTTTTTCGATTTTTCAAGGCTTTCCATCTGACCAGACAGAAGGTGTACTTGCCAGCCGACAAACACCAATAGCAACAATACCGGCATTGCAACCAGTATAAAAAGCTTATGCCTGACAGAGACATTGCGCGCAAATGAAGCCCTAGCCATAGGTAACATCCATGTTTTTTATTATATGAAAAGCGTAGCACAGCATTAAACACTTCGTACGCTCAAAACTGTCTACACTTTGAACAAACCACAAATTAGAGGAATAAATGAAAAACTTATAAGGATTCGCGACCCAGTTAACACCCTTTTGCCCTTTCAATGATTAAGGTTATAACAGGTACTGACAATGAGGACTCGATCATGAGATATACGCACATACTGGTTGCACTTGAACGCACTGATGAAAGTAAGATGCTCATAGATAGGGCATCCTATCTAGCCGAACTTACCAACGCTTACGTCTCTTTTGTGCACATAGACGGCACCCACGGGGAAATCTACCCAGAACTGGTTGATATTCAACTCGATACCGATGAGCACCCACTCGGTGAACAAACCATCAAAGAGATCCGAGAGTTTGAAGCATATAGTGAACAACCAATTAAACACATCCTGGTTGGTACCGGAGATTTAGCGGAAAAACTGCAAGAGACGATAGAAACCAATCATATTGACCTACTCATCTGTGGCCACCACCACGACTTTTGGAGCAAAATCGCATCGTACTCAAAACACCTCGTTGATAAGTCGCCTGTCGACATTTTAGTCGTGCCTATGTAGAGTACGCGCCCTCGCCCAGTCTAGCGGCCCCCTTCCGCTAGACTTTCATATCTCACTCCCTTGCTTCTCTGATTTTATTATGGATATTTTCTTCCATAGTGATTGGAGTATTCCGCTCTGTTTCCTCACCACAAAAGTCATTAAATTACCTCCATCGACACAAGCTGCACCAAACACGTAGCCAGCGGGATATGTTCTCTGACGATTGAACAACTGAACATAGGACCCTAGTCATCCATCAAATTTAGATAGTTAGGAATCAACATGACTCACCCAATCATCAAAGACTTAAACACTCGTTACACAGCAAAAAAATACGACACTGAAAAGCGCATCTCTGCTGAAGATATGGATGTGATTAAACAGGCACTGCGCCTATCAGCTTCTTCAATCAACTCTCAGCCATGGAAATTCATCGTTTTAGAGAGCGATGAAGCAAAACAAAAATTCCATGACACGTTTGCTAACATGCACCAATTCAACCAGCCGCATGCGAAAGAAGCGTCTCATACTGTTCTATTCGCTTACGACCCAAAATTCACTAAAGAGAAGTTCGCTAAACGTGTTGATGCAGAAGTGACATCAGGACACCTACCTGCGGACATGTATGACACTTTCATGGGCGCTTACGCATTTGCTGAAATGAATACTGATGAAACTGGCTTCAACGGTAACTGGACTAAAGCGCAAACTTACATCGCACTAGGTAACCTAATGCACACGCTAGCGCGTTTAGGCATTGATTCAACGCCGATGGAAGGGGTTGATGGCGAACTTATCGGCAAAGCATTCTCTGAAGAGCTAGAAGGCCACGTATGTGAGCTTGCACTGTCAATTGGCTACCACAAAGATGGCGAAGACTACAACCACGGCTTGCCTAAAGCACGTCTAGCGATGGACGATGTTGTCACTACGCTGTAAGTCACACCATTCAAATAAGCCGAGAAAAACAAATGAGCAAACTTACGATTATTGCCAATATCATTGCCAAACAAGACCAAGTTGAATTGGTCAAAGCTGAGCTGATCAAACTGATAGATAAAACGCGTGCAGAAGACGGTTGCATTAACTACGACCTGCACCAAGACAACGCTGACCCAGCTCATTTTGTTTTCCATGAGAATTGGGCGTCGCCAGCCGCGCTAGAGGCACACTTAGCAACGGCTCACATCGCAGATTATATTGCTGCAGTTGAAGGCGCTGTAGAGTCATTCACTCTCAATCAGATGACTCACATAGCGTAACTAAATTTCAATTCATTGCCTTTAAAGCCCTGCTTGCCCGCAGGGCTTTCTCGATCTGATGGCTTTGCAGGGTAGAGTTTATCTAAGGTCAACGCATTCTCTACAAAGTAAAACCTGCTACAATCAGCGAAATTGAATACACTAGAGCAAATCTCATGATTATCTTATCTACCACCTATGGCGACATCGAAATTGAACTAAACATGGAAAAAGCCCCTGTCAGCTCTAAAAACTTTCTACGCTACGGTCAGGAAGGCTTCTATGAAGGCACTATTTTTCATCGTGTGATTGATGGCTTCATGATTCAAGGTGGCGGCCATACTGAAGATATGACCGAGAAAGAGACTCACGCGCCTATCGCCAATGAAGCGAATCGTGGACTGAAGAACAAAACCGGTACCATTGCATTTGCTCGCACCGACGCACCGCATTCTGCAACTGCGCAGTTCTTTATCAATTTAGACGACAATGACTTTCTAGATCATACCGCCAAAACCAATAACGGTTGGGGTTACGCGGTATTTGGTAAAGTGACAGCAGGAATGGAAGTAGTCAACAACATCGGTAAAGCGATGACTGGCACGAAAAAACGCCATGATGATGTACCGCTAGACGCCATAAAAATAGAGAAAGTAACCATCGTCGAGTAACATACCTTGTACTGGGAAGTCAGAGCTTTCTTACGCAAATAGCATTGTCTGGCTCAGGATCACTATACTTTGTAAAGAAGAGTAAAGTTAAGAAAGTTATTTATTCTAACCACCCATAATGCTTTTGAGCGAACAAACCAAAAGCTAGGAGGCTAGAATGAAGAAACTCGCGATCGCGTTACTGATCCTGTTTGGACTATCAGCAGGTAGCGCCTATGCCCTAGATGGGTGGGGAGAAAATTGGGATTGGCACACGCATAGTCTTTTCTCCGATCACCATGACTCGTCATCCCCTCATTCGGAGCACAATAGACACGGTGACTGCTGTTAACCTGTATACCAACGGGTTTGTGGTTACGCCTTTAAACGAAAAATCCCCAAGTAATCTACTTGGGGATTTTTATTTGTGAGCAATTTAAATCGAGTTGAGCACTCACCTTTGTCAACTCCAATGCACGAAAGATGGGAAGGCAAGCCGCTAATAGGTTGATCAACCAATTGAAGCAAGAAGATCCTCAGCCTTATAGCTTATTCCTTCCACCCGAACTCATTGTGCGCGATTCAGCTTAATTCAGATTTAATCTCGCTTCATAACGAAGATAAGACCTATCCCTCCGAGTACTAACATTGAAGCTATCACCGAGGTTGAAGTGATGGCTTCTCCTAACCCGATACCACCAGCAACGAATGCAATGACTGGCACAGAAAGTTGGGCAACTGACGCCTGCAGTACCGAAATCTTTTGCAAAACCTGATACCAAAGAATGTAGCCAAATCCTGAAGCGAGTACGCCTGACATCATTGCCCATAGCACGCCCGAAAGCTCTGGCACTTGCGAAGTCAGCAACAGTGGGCTTGTCACGAGTGCCAAAATACTCGCAATGAAAAAGCCTTGGGTAATCGATACAGAAGGTGCATCACTACTGTATCGCCCTGCAAGAGTAAACCCAGCCCAACATAGCCCAGAAACGGCCATCAGCAACGCCATACCCCAATCCGGCGTTTGAGCCGATGGCAACATCAATACGACAAAACCACTAATAGAGAGCAGCACCCCCAGCCATTCCCACAGCCCTAACCTTTGACCTAAAACGATATAAGCCGCAATCAAAGTCAGCTGGACAACACCAAATAAAATCAGTGCGCCCGTTCCGGTGGATAGCTCGGTGTATGCGAAGGAAAATGCCACGGCATAGCCAAACAGAGCACCACCAGCAAGCCAACTGCGACCAGACAAGAGGAAATTAGCGCGAAACTCCCCTTTAAGCTTCATCAGTATAACTAAGGTTAACGCGCCGGATAACAGGCGAATCAAGGTAAAAGCACCGGGCTCAATTGACTGCTCTGAGAGCGCAAACCGACAGAAAAAAGAATTGGCAGCAAAAGCTATTAAGGCAATAGGTAGCGTCAACGACGTCGGCATAATGATCCTTTAGAGAAAAACCCGGTTATTGATGATGTTCTAAGTATGCCTGCGCTTCTTGTCGCCCCATATATTTACCTAACGTACGCGCAGGAACGCTAGTCAAATCCACGACGATAAGACCATCTAGCGCATAGTTAAATGCAGGGTCAACATTAAAGCACACTAACTTACCGTTCATTCCTAGATACTGGCGAAGCAGCACAGGCAGCCCCATGCCTTGTTCAAGGCGGCTCAGAACTTTGGACAGTAGTGGTAACTTAGATAGTGAGCTCAACATATCCGGGCGCCAAAACTCCTGACCACTTTTTTCAAGCGGAGTGGTTGGCGTAACTAATTTGGCCTTCTCATCATCATAGTAGTGAACAGACATTACCGATGCGATTAACTGTCTGGCAACTGGGCTATAGTCATTACTGATGCTCACCGGACCAAATAGATGAGTATATTTCGGGTTGCGCTGCACAAAAGCAGCAATGCCTTTCCAAAGCAGTAACAGTGAATGCATATTGCGCTGATACTGGTGAGCCACCACAGAGCGCCCTAGCTCAATCGACTGACCTAAACTCTCAACGAAGTTCTTGTCATACTTAAACAGACTGGTCGAATAGAGAGCTTCAATACCGCCCTTCTCGATCAGCTCATCGACTAACCCTAAGCGGTACGCCCCGACTAAATCGCGCTTGGCTCTATTCCAGACAAATAGCTGCTGGTAGTGAGAGTCAAACTTGTCGATGTCACACGCTTGTCCGCTGCCTTCACCAACTTCGCGAAAGCTCTCCTCTCGCACTCGACCAATCTCTAGCATCATATTGGGGATATAAGCCGTCGGCACACAATAGACATCGAAATCGCCTTGCTGCAATAGCTGGAACTGGTCTAACACAGAGAGTTCTCGCTCCAGCAATTCAACATCAACCGGGGCAATGATCGGCTCTCCATTGCTCTGCGACAACACTTGTGTTTTCTCATCCTCAAAGCTACTCATCAAGTACGTATTGAGGCGAAAGTAACGGGTAATATCTTCGTCAGTAGCAAAGTCTTTTATCTCACCGTAAGGAATCGGCTGGCCCACTGACACTGAAATGGTTTGACCCGATTTATTGAGTAGCTCGCGACCAAGCATTGCAGTTCTTAATAGTGGATGAATCTTCCCCGCTTGATAGAAAAGCTTACTGTTCATCCCGTTGATGAAGATAGGAACTGTGGTCGCTTCAGCATGACGGACAAACTTAGCGACCGATTTACTCCACTCTTTATCGGTCACCTTATGCTCTTTCGATTGCCAAGCCGACACTTCACCCGCTGGAAAGACAATCAATACACCACCGTCTTTCAAGTGTTGATTGGCTGCTTTTATTGCGCGGCGGTTGGTCGATTTTGCTTGCTCGCCGCCAAATACATCGACGCCAATAAACAGCTCATCAAGCTCTGGGATACGTTTTAGCAGTTCGTTGGCAAGCACCTTCACATCTTCACGCACCTGTGAAATAAGCGACGCTAAAATGATCCCTTCAATCCCACCAAACGGGTGATTAGCCACAATAAGCACTGGCCCTTGGCTGGGAACATCTTCCACACTTCCATGATCGACACGGTATTGTGTACCGATACGCGCGAGTGCTTCATGCATAAATTCGATACTATTTTCAGGCAGCTTTTCTTGCTGATAGAGCGCATCTAACGTGGCAAGGCCGGTTGCCCACTCAACAACGGATTCCCCTAATCCAAAGGGCGTTTTACGCGGTAGTCGAAAAGGACTCGTGATCATAATGCGTCTCTCTTACTTGCGAGTATTTATTGAAGCAGTGCTGGCCAGTTTTGGTCGCCCTGAGTAATGTGACCGCTGCGATCGTCATCCCACCACGCTTTGATTTCTGCGTTGTAATTCAGGTACAGCTTGCCATCGACAATCGCCCACTGATTTGGATCTGCTGGAGCAAAGTCATTTTTAGCTGAAACCGCCCACGCACAATAGCCACCGTATTGAGGGGCATACGCTTGCGGATCGGCTTCGAATTTATTGAGATTTTCTTGTGAAGCAAAATACCAATCAGCACCTTGATATTCGGTTTGCCACTGCTTGTCCCCTTTGACAGGTTTACCGTCCGTGAAATAAGCAACGGTGTCATAACCATCGAGTGCTTTATTGCTAAAGAAACCGGTGTAAATTGGATCTTCGGCAAAAACAGAGAAACTCATTAGAGAAAGAATTAGGACCAATAACTTGTTCATTTAAATACTCCTTGTTCAGCAATAGGTGAACGTAGCCAGCGTTGATAACCTTGAAAATCGATAGTTCGATCATCATCCACGGAGCGATAACTCATCTCCTGCTTAGTAGAGGACACGATGACGGAGGTAAAACTTACAGTGCGAGCGTCATCTCTCTCCATTAACGGAGAAAGGTGCGGGAAATAAGCGTCATGAGTTTGATGAAACAGACGGCCGACATCATTGCTTGGCGTCGTGACAACCAGTTCGTTAAACAAATTTAAGCGATATTGGGAAGCCTGCTCAAAATGCATCGCCGCAGAGACCATAGGTGCACAAGCACGTGAGCGGGACAAACGATGACCGTCCCATGTCCACGCTACGGTTTCATTGGCCGTACGCCGAGTATCAAAAGAGACCACGGTAAACGGGGCAAAGCGATCCAGCGTCATCTCCATCAAGCGAAGATCTAAGTTGTGGCTAGAGCTGCTGCTGGCTAAGCGTTTAACGATCAACCCACGACTGTTCAACGCCCCTTCTGGCGTCTCACCTTGATAGTAGTTGAGTAAGCAAACCGTCACACCATGCTCATTGGTTGAGATCCAACTGCCCCCTCCAACCGGATCAATCGGCATCACACAATGAACTCCGTCGATCATCATATTTTGCGGTTCCAATGCTGGAATGCGCGAACGTTGCTCATCACGATTAAAATAAACCTCGTAGTGGTTATTGCCGTGGTAAAGCCAAGATAATGTACACATACCTATTGCGCCCTCTGGTACGTTGCAGTCGCAGGCGCTACGCCAAACTGAGCGTCTAACGTCACACCACGCAGTGAAGCGACCACTTTAGCCATCGCAAAGTGATGAGTGGCATGCAGAGCAGCAAAAGTCAGCTCTCGCTCCAGTGTCGAAGAGACTTCCTTGCTGTGCGTCTGAGACAGCATCACTTCGGTTTCAACCGCAACAGATTGACTCAAAATACGATTAGGCAAATGGAACAACCACTCGCAGAGCTCTTTAATTTCCTGCTTGGCGATATGAAGATTACGCTCCACTTCGTGACCTCGTCGGCGCAGGTTGTAATCAATGTGGTGAGGTTCCTGCTTGATGGCATAAAACAGATCCAGCCAGTGACGAAAATGCTCGCCGATCGAACTGGATACATGGGGTTGTGCAAGATAGGTGTAGTCTTCCTGGGTAAGGCTTTCTAGAAATAGGTAACCTTGATTAAGCGTTTCAATACACCCGAGTACCGTTTGATCGGGTCGCTTATCTGGTTGTGATGCAGCGTAAAGCTGAGGATTTTTCATAGTAGGCTCCGGTGTTGGCTTAGTCGGTCATCGGATAAAGTTGAGTCAGCAGTTTCTCTTCGCGCCAAGCTTGCAATAACGCCCCCAAAGTTGGCGTTTGGTGCCCTTGCTGCTTATGCTTTGAGCCGATTTGGTAAAGCAAGCGGTACTGCTTGAGTAAGGTCGAGAAAATATCGCTTAGAGGCGTATCGCTATCCCAAATATGCGCGGCTTCACTGCTCGCGCCATTGATCTCCAATATATCGAAGCTCTCTCCTCTCATGAGTGACTGAATATCGGCAAACTTCACGTCTAGGCGGCCATAGTTAAAGCCGTCGAAATCGCCTAGCACTTTATCTAGCTTCTGCTCCAGTTGCTCAGTAATGAACTGGTTGCCATCACGGAAGATCGAGCCTCGTGAGTGGCTACCTGCGAATGCCAATTGATATTCGTCGTTAGCGGGAATCACGGTCTCAAGATGCTCGGTATGACGGGGTAAATAGAGGTGCTGGAGTTTTCCTGCGCGTGGGCAGTTAGCAATCAATTCTTTGAGTGTTGATGTACCATCACCAACCACTCGCGGTGCATACTTCAAGGTAATCGAAATGACCTTACCTCTCGCTTCTCCCGGTTGCTTGACATAAAACACCCCCGCTTCCGCGCTGTAGTGAGATTTTTTCTGGAGAAGAAAACGCCCTGAACGCGGAAAGGATTGGATATAGTCTTCGAGCTGCTCGTCAGAGTGGATAAGCTTGACCCCGACCCCGCGGCAACCTAGATCTGGCTTCGCCACCAGCGGATAGTGTAAGTTCGCTTCCTGTAGCTTATCTTTGGCGAGCTCACGCAGTGACTGATTGGTTTGATCACTCTTAGTCACAGTTACAAATGGCAAAATCCACTGATTGGTATGTTCGCCTGCGGAATGAAAGATGTCATGTTTCGACTCCCCCACCATCCCGCTCAATTTGATTGCAGGGTTTGCAATCAAGGGCAGCGCCCAATCACGATGAAACAAGCTTAACGCAACACTTTGCGCGACAACAGGCGTATAAAAAAACCAAGCTGGTAGAAATTCAAACGGTGAAATCACTCGCTTAGGCTCATCTAATACAGGCATCCCTGCATTGACTCTTCCTGCTGGAACCATTGCAACGTTAGCGAGTTGCGTCATAAGTACCCCTTAACAACGTATTAGTAATCAATTTATTCACCAACCACATCAAACACAGCCCTACTGGAATCAATAACCAGCTGTATTGGCTTTGCTCAATCCATTGACTGCTTCCGAGCTGAAAAAACGAACCGAATATCACCGCGGTCCAAAGTGAGGTTGCGGTAATCACAGCAATAAAGAACTGCCACTTGGGTACATCAAGAAACCCACTCAGCGAAAAACCAAGTGTTCTTAATCCAGGGATGAAGCGAATAATAAACAGGCTCATAAAGGCGTTTTGGCGTAGCTGGCGCTTTACTCTTCTCCCGCGTTGGTAGCGAAACAGTCGATAGCGAAGGAAACGAATTCGCTGAGCTGCTTTACCAAGGAGATAAAGACCAAAGTCACCACTACTGATACCAATAAAGATGGCGACTAAAGCTAGACTGGCGGGCATGAGTTGCTCTACCGCAAGTGCTGCGGCAGAAATAATGGCAAGGTCTTCGAGTAGATAAGAAAGTAAAATAACGCCGATAAACATCATCAGCAAAGACGCTTCACCGTAAAACAGCCACTCTCTTATCGTCTCTGCTAGCTCAATCATCCTACCTACCAAAATCATTGCAGCACTGCTACATCCATAAAACACCACTAAATGCAGCGCCGACTTCGCGATGCATTCGGAATATTTATAAAGATAGATTAATCAATAGAAAAATTTCACTGACGGTAAATTTTTATCTTTTCGTCTCTAGCAAGACTCGTCGACGTGACCCGCAATGAGATCGCGCTCCCTTGTGCATAAACCGAAGTCATGCAACCCTATAAAACAAGCGAAACTAGTCACTATAGTTAACCGTTTGTTCTAGGATTCTTAGGCCATGAAGGCTGACGACAACAAGGGAAATAAACCTCAAGATGACATCACTCTCACAGGCACAAGCGCAAAAGCTGGCGCTGTTTTCTCAGCAACTTCCGAATGGCATCAGCAAAGGAAGCAGCTATGATAAAACCCTCGCTACATTTGAGCAGCTTGGCTATGTGCAGATTGATACCATTTCCGTCGTTCAGCGGGCACACCACCACACGCTTTGGGCTCGCAACCCCAGCTACCAACCCAAACATCTAGACCAACTGGTCGCAGACAAACAGGTTTTCGAATATTGGTCCCATGCCGCGGCCTATTTGCCAATGTCCAACTATCGCCATAGCTTGCCAAGAAAATCCGCGATCAAATCTGGTCAGCAACGCCATTGGTACTGTAAAGATAGAGAGTTAATGAAAAATGTCTTTGCGCGCATTGAAGCGGAAGGGCCATTAATGGCCAAAGATTTCGAGTCTAAAGCCAACAAAACTCAAGGCTGGGGCAGCAAACCGACCAAGGTTGCGCTGGAGAATCTCTACATGCAGGGAGATTTGATGATTGCTGAGCGACGAGGTTTCCATAAAGTCTACGATGTGACTACTCGAGTACTGCCTGACAATATTGATACCTCAATGCCAAGTCGTGAGGAACATGCCGAGCACTTAGTGATGAACTACCTTAAAGCGCATGGTTTTGGCAGCTTGCCTGAAATGATTTATCAGCTAAAAGATGTGAAATCAGATGTCGTCAACGCGTTGGAAAATCTAACCAGTAACAAACAGATCGAGCTTATTTATGTTAATGGGGACACTTACTACGCCACCAGCCAAGCCTTGAGCCTGTTAGACAAACGCCTCAACCGTAAACAAGCCAAGATCCTCTCTCCATTTGATAACTTAGTGATTCAACGCAAACGAGCCAGTGCAGTGTTTGATTTTGATTACTTGATTGAGTGTTATGTACCTCAGGCAAAAAGGCAGTTTGGCTACTTTTGTTTGCCGATTCTATGGGATGGTAAATTGGTGGCTCGCGCAGACTGTAAAGTCAATAAACACAGCTCAATATTGGAAGTGCTGCACCTAGTGACCGAGCCTTCGATAAAGCGCTCAGACGCTTTTATATCAGCACTTGAGAAAGAGCTTCAAGCCTTTGCTCAGTTCAATCAATGCGAACAATTTGCCATCTTAAAGCGCTCTGAAAACACCGCTAAATAGTCGCTAGCACTCAACTTAAACGTCATTTATTTAACCTTGTGGTGAGGGTTTTGAACTAGGCTATTAATGAACCATTTGATCTCTTTTCCAAGATGGTTAACTATCAACATAATTGTTGTCGCTTTGAAGTTTAAACATGAATAAATTGACGATTCTCGACGGTGGTATGGGTCGAGAACTAAAGCGCATGGGGGCGCCGTTCTCACAGCCTCTTTGGAGCGCTCAAGCCTTGATCGAATCCCCTCAGATCGTGACGCTTGCTCATAAAAATTTCATTCACGCAGGTGCAGAAATCATCATTGCTAATAGCTACGCGTGTGTCCCCTTCCATTTAGGCAAAGAGCGATACGAATCTGATGGCGCTCGACTAGCGAAAGAAGCAGCGATGCTCGCTCAAGATGCCGTAGCTCAAACAGCAACACCAGTTAAGGTCACCGGTGCGCTGCCACCCGCGTTTGGCAGCTATCGACCAGACTTGTTTGATGCTGTCGAAGGCGAAGAAATCTTCCGCACCCTGTTTGAGGCGCAAGATCCTTACGTCGATATTTGGTTAGCAGAAACCATCTCGAGTATTGAAGAGTTTGATGTCATTCAATCGGTTTTATCGCAAACACCGAAAACCTGCTATTACGCATTCTCTTTGCAAGACACGCCAAGCAATACCGCGTTGATCCGCTCAGGCCAAACTGTCCGAGAGGCAACAAAACGAGTTTGTGAGTCTGGTGGTCATGGAGTGTACTTCAACTGCTCAGTCCCTGAAGTCATGGCTCAAGCAATACGAGAAGCGAAGCAAGTGATCGACGAGTTAAATGCTAAGGTTGAAATTGGTGTTTATGCTAACAACTTTGCTCCGATTGGTAGCGATCATGAAGCAAATGACACGATTCAAGCGATGCGAGAGCTTTCTCCTCAAGATTATCTAGCCTACAGCCAACAATGGCATCAATTAGGCGCGACAACCATAGGTGGCTGCTGCGGCATTGGGCCGGAACACATTCAAGCACTCAGTGACTGGAAATTGAGTCAATACGGATAATCGCGGCGTTGGCTGCGAATCAATGATAAACTTGCGCGCGCTCGACTTGGGCGCGACGTTTTTATCTATCTACACCACCTTTTATCTTTCAGGAATACTTCATGGCGGCAGCAAACTCAGTTATTGTCCTCGACTTTGAGACCACCGGACTTTCTCCTAATATGGGCGATCGCGCAATTGAAATTGGTGCGGTAAAACTCATTGATGGTGAAGTGGTCGATACGTTCCAACAACTGATGAACCCTGGCTTTCGCGTTAGTTCATTTATTGAAGGCTATACAGGGATCACCAACAACATGTTAGCCGGAGCTCCAAGCTGCGAGGAAGTGATGTCTGATTTCAACGACTTTATCGGCAATGACAATCTGGTTGCCCACAACGCTTCCTTTGATAAGCGCTTTCTCGATGCCGAATTCGAACGCATTAATCGCAGCTATCAGGGTGAATTCGCCTGTTCTTTGTTAGTCTCACGTCGATTGAATCAAGAGGCTCCAAGCCACAAACTAGGCGATTTGGTTCGTTATATGAACATCGATAACGATGGCGTATTTCACCGCGCCTTAGCGGATTCACAAATGACCGCCAAACTGTGGTTATTAATGCTTGAAGATATGCAGCAGCAAGGTATCCACCAGCCTTCATTCTCATTGATGCAAAAAATCAGTAAAACCAGTAAAGCGGCCGTTGGAAAGTTACTTCAGCAGCACACGGTATAGTCAGAAATGAGCCAAACCAATATTCAACAGAAGATCGCCAGCTTTACGTCCATTGAGCAGGCGTTAGATTATTTTGAGATTGGTTACGACAGTAAGTTTATTGCAGAGTATCGCACTGAGCTAATTAAGCGCTTTAACGGCTACTTAATTCTGGAAAAGCCTGATGATTGGTTTTCTGGCCGTCGAGCGCTTAAAAATGCTTATTGTAAAATCCAGCGCGGGCGACTCGATAAGCACACCCGCTCAGCCTGTCGCGGGTGTACTTCGTGTCAACGTCGGTGAGGTGATTACACTTCTTGTTCTAGATCCTCATCTTCGAACATCGATGAGTATTTGATTTCAAATTGATTAAAGCTGAATACACTCGGGCCATGTACTCGCTTGGTGACCACTTTTTCTTCACCATATTGAACCGTCACATGCGTGTACACTTTGCTCTTGACTTCAACGTTACACTCTTCAAGCGCGACCTCTAACTCCTGTTCGTGGTGGTCGCGAGCTTGTTTTACTTTTTCTAGGTGAGCGTTGGCTTTCTGCTTATCCGCCTCTAACGCTTGCTCTTGTTCCTCAGTACGCTCAGCTTTTGGTGTCTTTTTAAACTCGAGCTCTCGACGAATAATATCCATAGTTTGCTCTTGCGCTTGTGTGTATTGCTCTTTGAGTTTTGCTTGTCGATCTTTGAACATCTGGAAACGTGCAAAAGCATGTAGGTAGGTTGCCGTATCCCCTTCAACACCGAGATTAATGCACGTCACCTTACCGCCAACTTTGGCATGACCACCACTCAGCGTCCCTTGCTTTTCAGCCGCATCAGCCACCACAAGATCATGGCCACAACGAAGTTCATTATTCAAACAATGGACACTGAGGTGAATGTCGTTAGCCGCTTGTAACTCTGAAAACTGTGCATAGTTGGCGGTAATTGAACCACCCGATTTCACAATACAGCTTTTCGATTGGTCTTCAGACACATTATGTCCAATGATGCCTTTCGCGACCTCAATATCACCCTGCACTTGTACATCGGCAGATTCGATAAAACCGCCAACCGTCAATGAGCCCGTGGCACGAACCATCATATCAGATTCAATATTTCCGAGAACAACCACATTACCTTTGAACTTAACATGGCCTGTCGCAACACCAATGGTCGGCAAACAAAGTGCATCTTCCACATCGACTCCGCGCTCTTTGATGATCGGCATACCGGAGACTTGTGCAATTAATAGGTTTGGATTATCTGGAGAGATTTTTGTCCCTTTGCCCTCTTTGAGCATCGCGTCATTACCCGGTTTCGGCGGTATCACCTTACCTTGCACTGTAAGACCAGGCGTCCCTTTGGTTGCCGGTACGCGTTTCATCAGAGGATCATTTTCAGATACGGTGATGGTTTCACCAAGGTTGAGCATATCGACCTTACCGTCCGGTGCGGATTCTTTCGGTGCGAGCACTTGCTTGGCAGGATCTTTCACTAATGGGACAAATTTGGCATCAACACCTTGAATAGGATTTTTGCCTTTAGCGACAGGCTGAGAAAAGGTTTCACCCGGTTTGAGTTGGTGACTCATCACCAGCACTTTTTTCAGCGCAAGCTTATTGATACCTTTGGTCACATGCGACTGGGCTAGCGCTTGAACAATTTGCGGCCCTTTAAGGGGCACGCCTTTATGAGCGCCTGTCACGACCATACTCGCGAGCATATCATGGTCGGAGAGCACGACTTCAACAGAAGCATCTCTCACTTCAGCAATCGTAATACCTACATACGCTTCGCTTTTCATCTCTTTTGCCAAGTTGATAAAGCGTAATACTTCACCTTCCATCAGAAAGTAGTCCTGAGCTCCGATAGAAGTTAAAGCGTCGTCAAGCCCTCGCGAATCAAAGTTGCCATCAACTACAATATCTGCGGTCAACTTCGCGATAACTTGGCGACTATCCTCAGAAAAAGCGACAAATTTATCCCACATGCCATTCTGCCTTATGTACATCCTAGAATGAGTGTATAGAAATAATTCTAATGGCTGTATCACAAGTGTGACAAATTAAGGCGTACATCACTCCTAGACGTTTTTACACTGTAAATAACGTTAGCTAGAACTCGGAAAGTGATGCTCTGCTGCTAATGAGTATACCGCTGTGACACTTCGCCCCTGTTTAGAATATTCCAACGAATCACATAATTCTGAAGCAAGAACAATACCACGGCCGTGTGTTAGCGACTTATCGGGAGAGTCATAACTTCTCTGATAGTCAAATCCTTCGCCATTGTGTTCTAGCTCCATCACCAATTGAGACCGCTCTGGACAATACTCAAGATTCAATTCGATATACGCTGAATCAGATAACTCTTTAAGCTTTTCTTCTCGCATTTGATAGAACAGAAAGAAACCGTCTGGCTCTTCCTTGATGGATGAGTCTAAGCGCAATAAGCCATGTTCAATCGCATTGGCAAACAGCTCCGACAGCACCGAACAAACCAAATCTAGGTGTGCTCCGCTATGCAAAATACCGGTCAAGAACTTACGCACCTCAGTCATGACAGTGACTCGTTTAATTACCTCTCCGTTGAGCTTTAAACTTGATTGAATCGGTATTTGATTTTGAATAGCTTGGCTCGGAGGCGATTCGTGAGCATTGCCATTAGAGATAGGAAATGTCATGGCTAGTATAGATAAATCATCGCCAACCGATTTATGAGCAAAACTGCGCACTGACTCATACAGTGTAGGGATAATAGCTTGCTGGCTATGGAACGCGCTTTCTAGCCGCTCTTGGCCAAATTGTTCACCCTCTTCATTCATCGCTTCTATTACACCATCGGTATAACAGATGATTTGTTGATCAGGTTCGAGTTTAAAGTGCTGTATGTTTGCCTCAAACTCGTGAGTCTTTAATACCCCAAGTGGCATGTGATTCGATGTTAAACGGCGCACAATGGTGCCGTCACGCTCGATTAGATAACCATCAGGCAAACCCCCGCCCCACCATGAGACTTCAAAGCCATTGGCTCGTACTTCAAAAATACTTGCCGCCAGCATCATCCCCATGGGTAAGAACCTCACCAGAACTTCGTTGATTTCTTGTGCGATTTCACCTAATGACAATCCCTTAGCCGCCATACTGAAGAAAGCCCGAGTGGCAGGAATTGCCGAAATAGCGGCAGGTAACCCATGACCGGTCGCATCAGCAATCATCACATAAACCCCACCATGAGGCCGGTTAGCAACCACAATAAGGTCACCATTAAAGACCGTAGATGGCGTTGATAGGTAATTTATGCCGTAGATATTTTTCACCTGAGAGCTCATCTCAAGCATTAGGTTAGAAAAGATTGATTCTGCTATGGCGTAGTCGTAACGGACTTGCTCATGAAAATGGCTAAGCTCATCACGCTGCTCTTTCACTTCGTTGTGCATTCGGACAATACGGTAGTGTGCTTGAACCTTGGCAAGTAAAACACTGCGCTCAACCGGTTTGAGAATAAAGTCGTCACCGTAGGTTAAACAGCGCTCAAATGAGGCGTGATCATCCAGTACGGTCAGAAAGATAATCGGTATATGCGCATCAGGAAAGGCTTGTCTTATTTCTTGCGCAGTGGTGATACCGTCCTTAATTGGCATCATCACGTCCAGCAATATCACATCAGGCAGGCTGTCCATCTTAGCCATTGCTTCAACCACGCCTTGGCCATTTTCAAAGGTTGTGACCGTTTCAACTAAGTGACTTAGCATAAAGCGGCACAGCTCTCGATTGGTCGCATGGTCGTCAACAATCATTACATGCATAAGAGCTCCTTAGCTATCACTCAATAGCGAACTTCTTATCAAAGCGCGAAATCGTAAGAATTTTACGCACTTGGGGTAAGGTGTTGGTGATACGAATCATGCCATCCTCTTGGCCCAGATAATTGTGCATGTTGAGTAACATCCCCAAACCAGCACTATCAATATAATCAACCTTACGTAAGTCGATGGTGAATCGAAACTCCTGCCGATCGTTATAACAACGACGAAATTCTTGTACCAAATTGAAGCCAAACGCTCCTTCAATCAGAATCGTGATATGTTTTGCTGCTGCGTCCATTTGTGCTTCTACAGTCATACTTTTTCCCTCACATTAATCCAGTCTGAAAGATTTAAAACAGTTCGACTTCTCCCTCATCGATGCTTTCTTGCGAGGCCGCTGGTGCATCTCGGTTCTGCACTTGGCTTTGCAGTTCAATCACAGCCGCGGTAAATTCATCGAGGTCTATATTCCCCTCTCCCCACAACTGGCATAGCTGAGCAAATTCTTGCAAGTAACCAACGGATGTCTTAGCGTATTCACCTTGCTGTACGATAATGTCTGCAAACTGAAGAGCTCGAATGCCGTTATCAACCTGCGAATGGATTAAATCGCCGCTAGAGCGAATCTTGTGCACTTCTTGCTCTACTGTCACGTTGACGGCTTGGACGCCACGTAACATGGCATCAACTTTCTCTTTTGACTCTATCGCTTCGGTCATATCAATCGACGCCATCTCTCCCACGGTTTTATTCGCTTCTTTCACTGTTTGCTGCGCGACATTAATTTCCGTTTCGATCTGGTCGTTGAGCTCTTTAGCTTTAACAGAAAGATCGCGAACCTCTTGAGCTACGACCGCAAAGCCACGCCCTGCATCACCAGCTCTGGCTGCTTCAATAGCGGCATTGAGCGCTAACAGATTAGTTTGTTCAGACAGACCTCGTACTCGCTCTAGCAGCTTAAAAACGGCATCAAGCTTATCGGACATATCATGAATACTGTGTACCGCTGAGATACTTTTCTCTGAAACATTAACCAAGGTATCGACAAACTGGCGAATGATAGCCTCGGTCTTTGGCAGCACATGACTAATATCATTGGTGCTGTCTTTGTTTCCGAGTAGAGTCTCAACCAACTCTGAAGTGATTTGGTTTTGCTCCTCAGCAAGTTTTTGCAATTCAAAGTAACTTTCGTTGAGCGTTTCTACTGACTCATCGACGACACTTCGTTGGTGATCTAATGGCTCTGTGAGCTGTTGAGAAATGCACGATAGCACCGGGTAGACTTCTTTTGGCGGGATCGGCTTATCTGTAGCATTGGTTGCAGCAGTATCACCTTGATTGTCTCGCACCTTCTGCGCCGCTCTTGGTATGACAAACCAAGGGACAGCTGCAGCCATCACCATCAAAGCGACATGTAATGCTGACGACGACATACTCATTGCGGTCGATAACAGAATGATTTGTAAGCCTATCGCGATGAAATATCGGGTATTATTTACGTTCTTTTTAATGTTCATCGATTCTTCCCTGACGTTGTAGGCCTGACTATGAATCAGGTGATAAATAGTGGCATATTTTTCCGGCCACACTGTGTAAATCGACCACCGAAAGGGCAGCGCCCATTTCAGCCGCAACACGAGGCATGCCCCACACCACAGATGAAGCCTGATCCTGAGCAATCGTCTTGGCACCGAGTTCCTTCATCCGTAGCATACCTTTTGCTCCGTCTTGACCCATTCCAGTAAGAATGACACCAATGGCTTTATCACCGACGGTTTCAGCGACCGTATCGAACATCACATCCACTGAAGGTTTATGTCTATTGACCGCTGGTCGGTCGTCCAATTGACAATAAAGGTGTGCTCCACGGCGAACCACAACAAGGTGCTTGTCCCCAGGCGCTAAATAAGCGCACCCAGCCACTAAAGGCGCTCGGTTGGCGCTGAGTTCTTTAACTTGAATATCGCTGTTCTCATTTAAACGTTGAGCGAAAGAGGTCGAGAACATCGCACTAATATGTTGAGTAATGATAATTGGCGGCATGTTGGCGGGTAACATAGACAGCACTTGCTTAACGGCCTCTGTCCCTCCCGTCGAGGCCCCAATAGCGACCACTTCAATATGGTCATTGTGCTTGGGTACACTTAACTTGCTTTGAGTGCTCGGCTTTGCAACGGCTGTACCTGAAGTCACGTTAGCGCCCGCTGCCATCTTAATTTTTTCAATCACTCGCTTCTTGTCGCTGGCAATCTCTCCGGTGCGGTCCACAGATGGCTTAGGAAAGTAATCTACTGCGCCATATTCTAAGGCAGCGAGGGTTGCCTCAGCACCATGCTGTGTCAGCGTCGAAATCATCACCACTGGCATGGGTCTAAGGCGCATAAGATTTTTGAGAAACTGGACACCATTCATCTTTGGCATCTCAATATCTAAGGTTAGAACATCTGGGTTATGAACTTTGATCAACGCTCTCGCTTCAAGTGGATCTTCAGCTGTGGCTACCACTTCGAGATCGGGATCAGAGTTGATCAGTTCCGATAGCAAAGCACGGTAAACGGGAGAATCATCAACCACCAATACTTTTATTTTTTTCATTCAAACAGCTCCACGTCATCATCATGAGGACAATGACTTTCTCTATCCAACTGGCGTGCATATTTTTCTTCTTGATTTTGTAGCAGGTGAACCTCAGTAAATGGAATTCGCTTAAGCCAAGCTTTTCCAGTGCATGGGTCAAACATCACCTTGCGCGGCTCTAAACCTCCTAGATCCTGAGCAACGACATCGAGACCTTCTTGTTTTACATAGTTAAGAATAAAGGAGACATTTTTTTCACCGACCATAGAGCTACGCCCGAGCATTTGCGCACCTCCAAATAACTTCACTTGTAATGATGAACGCTGTGCGCCCCTTTCAATCATAGCGTTTATCAGCATTTCCATAGCGTAGCTGCCATAACGAGACGCCGTAGAGATGACCTCTTCTGGGTTCCATGACTTGAGCTGACTCTTGTTATCAAAGGGCAAAAGAAAGTGGTTCATCCCTCCAATATGCTCATGACAATCCCAAACACACGCCGCCACACAAGAGCCCAATCCAGTCGCGATAAGCTCATCTTCTTTTGAGGTGCAATAGACGCCCCCCGGCAATACCTTAACGATGTGCTTATCCTTTGTCGGATGGTAAAAGCGATTAAAGTGCTGATTTTCATATTTTGGAGCAGCACTACTCCTAACCTCGATCATGTGTGATCCCTACTTCTTTACGTAAATGGTGTGTCCAAGGTGGTGGAATAAATCCAAACTTGCAGGCACGCTTTCCGAATGTCCTATGAATAAAACGCCAGCGGGCTTCAGTTGCTGGTAAAAGCGCTTAATCAGTTTTTCTTGTGTGTTTCGGTCAAAATAGATCATCACGTTTCGGCATGAAATCAGATCAAATGGCTTGTCAAAGTTCCACTTCTCCAACAAGTTTAGCTGGCGAAAATCGATAAACCTCTGCAATCCTGATTTACACTTCACATTCCCTGCCTGCTTACCTGCTCCTTTCACAAAGCAGGGTTTTAAATATTTACTTGGAATACTGTTTACCGCTTCTTCGCTATAAATACCTTGCTTAGCATGTGCCAAAACTTTTGTGTCAAGGTCAGTTGCCGTAATTTGAATACTTTCAAATAGCTCAAAGGCTTTTGCCCAGTACAAAGAGGAAACTAAGCTATAAGGCTCCTCACCTGTTGAACAGCCTGCTGACCAAATACGCAACTGTTTGAGGTTTTGGCTCTTCCATTCAGACATCAATACTTTTTCAATAAACTCAAAATGGTGATATTCACGAAAAAACTGCGTCTTGTTGGTCGTTAGACAGTTAATGAAATTGACCTGTTCTTGCGGATCACCTTCTATCAACTGTCGATATTGGCTAAAACGCTTCAGGCCCAACCGCCTAAGTTGGCGACTGATGCGGCCATACACCATGGTTCTTTTGCGATCAGAAAAGAAAATGCCGACGTTCTTGTGCATGAACCACTGGATAAACTTAAAGTCTTTATCTGTTAGCTCAAACTCATTTGACTCCGGCACCGATGACTCAGTCCTGGCTAGAACTCTTCCCATTCGTCTCCATCCTCTTCAAGCTTGAAGCTAGAGTTAGCGACTTTTGGGGTGCGAATCTCGCGAACGTTGCTACTCGCTCCCTTATCCATCGCTTTCGATTCAAACGTTGTAACGTTGTTGTCATCGCTGAAGAAGTTCATCAATTGCAGTAACTGTTTACCTTCGTCGCGTAGCGATTGACTTGCCGCGGATGTTTCTTCAACCAAAGAGGCATTCTGCTGAGTCATTTCATCCATAGTTGCAATCGCTCGGTTGATTTCATCAATCCCCGTTGACTGCTCTAAGCTCGAAGAGGCAATTTGCGCAATGAGTTCTGTAACCTTGGCAACCGCATCAACAATTTCATTAAGAGTTTCACCAGATTCATCGACCAATCGAGAGCCTTCATCGACCTTCTCAACGCTGTCTTTGATAAGTCCTTTGATCTCTTTAGCGGCCGCCGCACTTCGTTGCGCGAGGTTTCGTACTTCACCAGCGACAACTGCAAAGCCGCGACCTTGCTCGCCTGCCCTTGCTGCCTCAACGGCTGCATTCAGCGCTAATAGGTTAGTCTGGAAAGCAATCTCATCAATCACGCCAATAATGTCTGCGATTTTCTTACTTGCAGTATTGATTTCAGCCATTGCAGATACGGCTTGTCCAACCACTTCTCCACCTTTGCTGGCTTTCTTAGTCGCATCATCAGACAGTTCATTCGCCCCTTTGGCATTGTCGGCATTTTGTCGAACCGTCGCCGTCATTTGCTCCATACTTGCCGCGGTTTCTTCTAGGTTTGAGGCTTGAGCTTCGACACGTTGGCTCAAATCGTTGTTGCCTTCAGCAATTTCCGTTGACGCCGTAGCGACACGAGCAGACGATTGAGTGATCTTATCTACCATATTGCGAATGTTAACAATTGAGGTGTTCACCGCATGAGACAGTCTTGCAAACTCACCCGTATTGTCTTCTGGCATGGTGGTATTTAAGTTGCCATCCGCCACCTGACTCATGACATCAATACACTGTCCTAAAGGTGTAACCATGGTATCAAGCAAGTTGTTAATGCCATCGCCAAGCTCTTTCATAAAGCCGTTATAAACGCTGGTGTCAATTCGCTCATTGAGCTCACCAGCAATCGCTTTTTGAATCAGGGCTTCAACTTGACGTTGGCCATCTTGTTGTTCAGTAATATCCACCCATTGAAGTGCCGGACCAACGTAATTGCCTTGACCATCACGCATCGCGATACAGGTTAGGTTGAACTCTAAACCGCCAACCGCGATATTCGATGAAAACGGCAGTCGATCCGGATTGGCAATAATGTTGCGCTGGTGGCCTGGGTTCTTATGGAAGACGTCAATGTTTTTGCCCACTAGGTTGCTGGCATCAAAACCAGGCAGCGCTTTCTGCAAATCGCCTTCACGGCTTTTTAGCAATGTCGCGAGAGATGGATTTAAGTAAGTGATGATGCCATCTTTATTTGCCATCATTAGGTTGGTCGTCATGCCTGAGACCGCCGAGGCTAAGCGACCAATTTCTTCTTCTTTAGCGCGCTCTTCTGTCACATCACGCCACTCTAAGGTATTACCAATATAGTTACCCTGAGCATCATTGATAGCGGCAACGTTGAGCTCGATCTTCAAGTCTTGAATGGAGATATCGGTGCTATAAGGCAAATTGCTCGGGTCTGCAAGCAGTTGGCGCTGGTGGGCAGGGTTTCGGTGGAACTCGTCGATACAACGCCCTAATAGCCACTCCTCGCTAGCAGTGAAGCCGGACCAAACACTACGCATCGTCCCTTCATGTTTTCTAAACAGGCTAATGGTTTCATGGTTGGCGTAGGTAATATTCAAGTCTCGGTCAATCATAACCATTGCTGTCTGCGCTTGATCGACAGCCGCTTGTAGACGGGTTATTTCATCTTTCTGTTTTAGCTCACTAGTGACATCAGACCATTCCAATGTATTGCCCACGTAGTTTCCGCTCGCGTCGATAATAGCGCCAACATTCAGCTCTATCTTAACGTCCTTAACGGTAATGTTTGTGGTATAGGGTAAGTTGGACGGATTAGAAAGCATTTGTCTCTGATGACTTGGATTGGTATGAAATAAGTCTATACAGTAACCAAGTAAGAACTCTTCCGTAGCTTGAAAGTTGGGCCATACCGATCGAAATAAGCTCTCATGTGTTTGCAAGAGATCCATCGACTTCTGGTTAAGGTAGGTGATATTGAAATCACGATCGATCATCATCAGTGCAGTCTGCGCGGCGTTGAGTGCTGAAAACAGCTGCTCTTTCGTCACTCCTTGTTCTTGCTCTGGCTCAACGCTTTCCGTCAGCGTATCTTGCGTTGGTGCTACAAATTGAGCTGAAGGCTCCGTTCTTCTATTCCAAAATGCCATGAGTTTCCCCTCACTGGTTGCTTCATCTGACGTTATCTACCGACACGAAAACACCACGTACGTAACGGCCTTATGCCCAACTCTCTTCCTCTTGGTTGGGTAGAACTAACTCTGCTGCATCGAACAAAGTTTCAAGATTAATTAAAATGAGATGCCCATTGGCGACTGAGGCAATTCCTCGAACGTAGCTATGATCGACATCGGCAGAGACATACGGCGACGGTTTAATCTGTTCTTCACTCAGTGGATAGACTTCAGATACGCCATCAACAATGATGCCTAGCGGATGTTTTTGTGCATCATTAAGGACAATCACTACGGTGGTCGCACCTATGTGCGCCGGAGATAGACCAAATCGCATTCTTAGATCAACGATCGGCACGTATTCACCACGTATTTCCAAAACCCCTTTCATATACTCAGGAGAGTTGGGAACTTCTCGTACCGCGCTCCAGCCACGTACTTCTCTTACCTCGAGGATAGGAACGCCATACTCTTCGCCTTCAAGGACAAAGCTTAAAAACTCTTGAGTTACAATCATGAGTGCGCCCTTAATATTCGTTCAATGTTGAGTAATTCTTCGGTGTCCAGTAACGACATCACTTGCTCACCGACGTTAATCAGCCCCTGCAAATAAGGCGTCACTAGCGACTCGCCGACCGCTGGATAGAGTTCATTTTTCCCTTGGCTAACCACATCACTGACCGCATCGACAACCAAGCCCATCAAGCGCTCTCGATCCTCATCGTTAAAACGCAGCACGATAACTACCGTGGTCGGCAAGTACTCTCGAGTACCTACCGAAAAACGCAGTCTTAGATCGACAACGGGCACGATCATCCCGCGCAGATTGATCACTCCACAAACAAAATCTGGAGCTCGTGGGATTGGGGTCGGACGCTCCCAGACGCGAATCTCTTCGACATCTTTTATTTCAACGCCATACAGTTCCCCAGCAAGTTGAAAGCTCAGAAAGTCTGCACTTTCACTTGCTTCATCACTCATGTTCTCAAGCAAGGCTTCCGCTTGAGCTTCTATATTTTCTCGCGACTGCGCGCCAAATTCGTTTGTTGCAACCACTTCCATGTGAGCCACCTAAGCCGCTAGGCCTTTGTTAGAAGAATCAGAGGCACGATTTAAGAAGTTGGTAATCAGCCCTTGTACATCAAGAATCAATGACACCGAGCCATCGCCCAAAATGGTGGCACCTGATATACCCGCCACTTTGCTGTAGTTTGATTCCAAACTTTTAATCACAACCTGTTGTTGATCGAGCAGTTCATCAAGCAGCAGGCCTACGCGATTTCCTGCAGCTTCAACAAAACAGAGGATTCGCTCATCCAAAGCACCGCTACTCCCCATCTCAAGCTCTTCTTGTAGGCGCAAGATTGGGATGTTCTCTTCTCTGAGTCGATATAGCTCGATACCACCAGAAGCGAGCTTGATGCATTTAGGGTCAATCTGAATCGATTCAACAATGGTTAATAATGGAATGACGTAGACTTCTCCCGCAACTCTCACTAACTGGCCATCAAGGATTGCTAATGTCAGTGGCAGGCTAATGGTGAATCGGCTACCTTGGCCAAGCTCGGATTCCACCTCTATGTGTCCACCTAACTCTTCGATATTTCGTCTTACTACATCCATGCCGACACCGCGGCCAGAAATGTCAGATACTTCTTCTGCCGTAGAAAAGCCAGGAGCAAAGATGAGGTTCATGATCTGTTTGTCGCTATACTCTTCTCGGCGAGAGTCCTGCGATAGCACCCCTTTCTCTAGGGCCTTGTTCCATAACTTGTCGCAGTTTAGACCCGCACCGTCATCTCGAATCTCGATAACAATCGCGCCACCTTGATGGTAAGCATTGAGCTCAATGACTCCGATTTCTGATTTGCCGCTTTCTAAACGCTGCTCTGGTTGCTCAATACCGTGGTCAATACCGTTTCTTACTAGGTGCACGAGAGGATCGACGATTCGTTCAAGAACCGTTTTATCTAGCTCGGTTTGCTCACCTTTGATTTGCAGGTCAACTTGCTTTTCAAGACGGCTGGATAAATCACGCACTAAACGAGGAAAACGACTGAAGGCAAAGCTCATCGGTAACATGCGAATGTTGAGTACGTTTTCTTGCAAGTCTTTGCTGTTTTGCAACAATTGGTCTAAGCCTGATTTAAGTTTCTCAAGCTTATCGATGGAGAAATCATTGCCAATTTCAGTGAGCATCGACTGGGTAATCACCAGTTCACCCACCAAGTTGATTAAGCTATCAACTTTGTCGATGTCGACACGAATGGAACTAACGCTTGAGTCTGACTTGGCGACCTTGGTCGATTTAGTGTCATTCTCTGGAGCCAGTTTCGTCTCTGTGGTTGCAACTGTTGTTACAGGTGACGCGATTTGTTGGTTATCTTCGGTAGGTTGCTCTATATTGAGTTGGCTTAGCTCAATCGTTAAGTCACACTCATCTTCTACCCATTCAAAGATCTCTTTAATCAGGTCGAGGTCGAGTGCGCCACTGATGGTCGCACTCCAAGACAAGAAGCAAAGTTCAGATTCAATCTCTTGTAACTCAGGCAAAGCGGAAGTATTAATATGGATTTGGCAAGAATCATCTAACTCACTCAGCTCTCTCAATATTCTTAATGGGTCATTGCCGCTAAAGAACATATCCTGATGCGGTGCGAAAGAGATATTCCAGACTTGCTCTGAGTTTGATGGGGAATTGATGATCTCTTCATTTTCTTTGGCATCAGTAGCCTCTGCCTCGCTAGAGTCATTGCCTAGTAACTCGGCTAACTTCTCACTGACCTCTTGTTTGAGATCCAGATTCACATCGGTTCCCTGTTCATGCCCTTCGAGCATGCTGTGGATACAGTCGCCACTCTTAAGTAATAGATCGATACTATCAGCGGTAAGCGTTCGCTCTTGGTTGCGCACTAAATCTAGGTAAGCTTCAACATTATGAGTAAATTCGCTAATGTCGAGAAGATTAAACGTGCCTGCGCCACCTTTGATTGAGTGTGCAGCTCTAAAAATAGTGTTGATTGACTCACCTTCGATATGAGCCAAATCTAAATTGAGCAATACCTCTTCTAGCACCTCAAGATTTTCACGACATTCCTCGTAAAACATCTTGCGCAGCTGCTCCATGTCTAAAGCCATATTATTTGCCTCACCAATTGACGTTGCAGTGTGCGAAGAAACCGAACTAGATTACGCGTTTTAGTGTTTTTAGTAGCGTATCGGGATTGAACGGTTTCACTAACCAGCCTGTTGCTCCTGCCGACTTACCTTGTTGTTTCTTATCAGTACTGGTTTCAGTCGTTAGCATTAGGATGGGAATAAACTTGTATTGGGGTTTCTCTCTTAAAGCTTTAACTAACTCAAAGCCCCCCATGTTTGGCATGTTGACGTCTGAAATCACAACATCAAACTTTCCAGTGGTCACTTTGGACAAAGCGTCTCGTCCATCATTGGCGGTCTCAACATCGTAACCAGCATCACGTAATGTGTGGCTAACCATTTGACGAATTGACACCGAATCATCTACAGCCAAAATTTTTGTCATATTGTCACTCTCCAACTGAGTTGCTCTTTTCAAACTGTTCTTTCAGCCCAAGGGTCGAAATACCTTCGAGCAGTGAATTGGTTGGGCTGATGAGTTGAACCTCAATCTGATTGCGTTTCGCGGTCAGGAATAAAGCGGTGAGTGCTTGAATGCCCGCAGCATCAACACGAACCACTTCAGAAGCGTCAATATGGAGTTCGTTAGCTTGAGTAAGCCAATTTTGGTATTGAGTCGTCGTGTCGAGCACAGTCGATATATCAAGAGACTCAGGTAATAAACAGTCCATGTTTTCACCTTTTTAATTATTCCTAGCCGATATTAAGCAAGTTGCTTAATCTTGAGTGTAGGAAGGAATCATTAATTCGCAAGGCAGGCCCATACAGATTTTGTATGAAGCGATGAGAGAAGTAGTTGGAGAAAGAATGATAAATCGTTATTTATTAGCTAATTAAGAAGTTTAAATATTCTTAGAAAAAATACGATTCAGGGGTGAGTGTTTAACTATCTCTAAGTTTATCAATATTTTTCAGCGGTAATTTACACTGTAAAAAAGCCACTCTACTTTACAGTGTAAATTGGCTTAATGGCGTGCCGACTTTTCGTTTTACAGTGTAAATCAGCCAAGGTATGTAGATTATAGGAGAGACTTTAACGCATCTCGTAATGCCTGCTCAGTTTGCTTACGCCCAGGATAATCAAAAGCCTTCGCGCATTGAGCCCAGTCCCAGCGTTGAATGACTTTTCTAATAAACAAATCATCAAGCTGACTCACCAAATGGGGTGATTGCTTCCACCAGTTGTCGAGCATTGGAGCGACACTATCATAGCTCGAACCGCCGAGGGAATAGAACTCAACCAAGCGGCTGACGCCACTGTTTTCAACGGAAGCATTATTTCTGCACAGTAAACTACGGACAAGTTCAATCTCAAGTTGGCAGAACCCTTCACTCAATGCATAGTGAAAACTCTGCTGGAATTGCTCACTCGCTTTTGTGCTCCAACTGTTAGTTCCTTGAACCATCACAAGTGAGTGTGTACCACTCGCTTGGTCACGTTGACTTCCCAATCGAACCGGTTGGAATCCGACTTTTTTCCAGAAAGCGACAAGTTCAGGTGTTGCGCCAAAGCTGGTGGAATAAAAATCGAAATCGGTCATCTCTTGAAGTTGATGCAGAATCTGCTGACCATAGCCATTTTTTTGCAGCTGTGGATGAATAGCAATACGCATCACTCTTAAGCTTGATTGAGTGGCCGCTTGATCAATGCCTAACTGACCGGCTAACACAATCGGAACTAAATGTCCGCGTGGGCGACGTTTACCAAGTTGAACATCATTGATCAGTTCTGGTGACAGGCTCCCCTCTTCGACAGTCAGAATACAGCCTAAACACTGCCCGTATTGCTGCCAAGCATAAAGCTCGATTGTCGGATCACTCAGTAACAACATCAGGTCATTAGGCGAGGTTTGATAATGAGCATTAACTAATAGCGCAAAACAAGAACGCAAAAATTCAGATTGCTCTACAAGGCTCTTTTTGTCGATTCGATTTAGGCTAGGTTTACTCACTGCACTTGGCGCTTCAGCCATGTCAGCATTGAGTAGAAAACTGTCAAATAACCAGGTTTCGAGCGGGTCAGCGCTGGCCCAGCGAATAGGCTGATCGAGATGATAAAATACCGAGCCAGGACGTTGCTCCTTAAGCCAAGTCTGGAATTTAACGGTGAAGCCTCTACCGCACCCTTCATAGCCGTGAATCGTGGTAGAAAATACGGCGCGGTGATGAGTCTCAACCATTTGCTTGAGCATCGGGATCGGAATCGCAGATGCTTCATCAACAAACAGGCAGTCAATTGCTTGAGAGCGTTTTAGTAACTCATCGGGCGCAACAAACTCCAATATCGAGTTGTGCCATTCAATAATATTCTTGCCACACTTAGCACTAGGCAATAAACGACTAGCGTGTTCAAATACAGGAGAAATGGTCGCCGAACTTGGTGCGGTCAACACGATATGAATAGTTCGGCTTTGCATCAACTGAGCGGCGGCAATGCCCAACGCACTGCTTTTGCCACGGCCTCGGTCTGCGGTCATGACTAACGGACGCTTACGATGCCCTTCAACCACCTTAATGATTTTCTCAACCGCTACGTTTTGCTGTTCAAACGGTGACAGTTCAGTAGCGCAGATACTAGGTAATGCTGGAAGCTCACTACCTTGCTCAATAACCAATAACTGTTGTAATGACTGATTGAGCCAAACAGCGTCGTGATTAGGCTCAGCGTCTAACGCATCAGATAAAATCACAATCAATCCACCGCCCTTAACACAGCCAGTCGCAGCGCTAAAACTGTTGGCATCAAAGCCAGCTCTAAAATCACAAACGAGTAACTCACACTCTTGACCAAGTAACTGCTGACCTTTACTAAACTTGACGCTTTTTGTTGTGGGTAGCGCTAATGAGCCACCAAGTTGGTAGAGACTATCCGGTTTAACGGCGTGACATAATTGCACGATGGATGCGTCTTGCCAGTCGCTCTCACCAGAGAGAACCACACCGAATCGATGGTGACGCTGCTGAGCAATATGGATGAGTTGAGCGAAGTAGTTGTTGATTGCAGCCATGTGAGAACTAAAGCCTAGAGTTACGTTTATGGCTATCATTATGACATAAAAAAAGCCGCTAATAAGCGGCTTAATGAATTTCAAATTATCGATTAATTGAGTTTAGTTGCAACCAAATCCAAGATTTCTTGCATTAACTCATCATCAACTTTCTTAAGATTGAGCGTTAAATTAGAGCCCTTACGCGTATAGTTCGCACGCCCCTTCACCAACTCTTTCTTCGCCGAAGGCGCTTTCTTCGCAGGTGATAACTCTTCAACCCAAGCTTCAATCGTTTCCGTCACTTCTTTTGTAATGCGAGCAACGCCGTGAGATTCGCTACGTTGCCAAACAAAGCCCTCTTCCGAGCGACATTTTTCAAGTAATTGGGTGCGCTTATCTTGCGCTAGCCCGTTAAACTGTTTATGCAATTTAACGATCGTCGGTCGGCCAAGCTCTGCGACATTCGGGTACGCTTGCAGAAGCTCTAGTGGTAAATCTGCCGCTTTTAATGCGCCACTCACCAAAGCTTCACTGCACTGAAACATTTTTGCTAATGCTTTTTGGTCTTCAGCTTCGCCACTCTCAAGTTTGGCTAGCATTTCTTTGCCCTTCTCATAAAGAGAGAGTGGCTTGTGCGCGTTCGCAACGTCAGAAAGGAACTTAGCGTGTTGAGTGCTAATGTTCTCACCAACGTAAATCAGGAACTCTTTATCCGCCAGAATACATGACATACGACGACGGCTACCATCGAGAACCTCGATTTTGCCATCTTCACGTTTACGGCCAACCGCTGGGTATTGCTGACCACGCTCTTTTAGCGTAACCAATACATCTGACAGCGCATGTTCATTTAGGAAAGATTGCTCACGTGCGTTCTCTGCGAATACAACCGTTTGTTCAGTCACTTTATCTGCAGGAATTCGAACTAATTCGAATTGCACTTTTTCTTCGCCGGCAACCGAAAGTTCAATAACCTGAGCTTGGTCTTTAGCCGCTTGCTGCGCTTCTTGTGGTGTCGTTACGTGGCGTTTGTTCGCCTTACCAAATAATCTTGCGTTTAAATCTGAAGTCTTAATTGCCATCTTCTAATTACCCCTGATTTAATGATGTCCAGTGACTGTGCAGTACACGCTCAACTTCAAGCGCACTCTTTTGTACTGCATCTTGCGCGGTCGCGAGTGTTTTCTTACCGCCTTCAAAATCACCTGTGGTCAGATCAAATACAGTACTGTAGGTATCTGCACATGTTTCAAATGCTCGGCTACGTGGAATGGTCGCCATTGTTACCTGATCACCAAGTAAGTAGTTCATTTCCGTCAGCACCGCAACTTGCTTCTTATTGTCATCTTCAAACATGGTTGGCATCAGACGAACAAACTCAAGACCTTGCCAGTCTTCTGGGAACATCTCGTACACTGTCGGTAAATGCTGGAAGAAGTTAACCGTTGATGCCCAGTCCAAACGTTTCGCTGCACAAGGAATAAGTAGCGCATTCGATGCGTACATTGCGTTCCAAACTAGTGGGTCGACGTGCGGGCCTGTATCGATCATGATGATATCAAAATCATCAGAAATCTTATCAATTAGCTTCTCTTTAAGTAGCTTAACAATGTCTAGCGATTGATTCTGAGACAGATGTTGCCACGCTTCAGCATTAAACATCGCATCTTCAGGGAATGCAGAAACGGTCTTCAGATTTGGATACTGAGTTGGCAACAATACATTCTTGTTGAGGAATTCATTGTCAACGTCTACCCCTTCCGGCACGTTATCAAGCATAACGTCAACGGCAGAATAGATATTTTCATGATCGGTGAGGCTGATTTGCGGATTAAGGAATAGACGCAATGAGCCTTGTGGATCTAAATCTATCAAACAAATGCGGTAGCGTTTATCTAGGTTTAGCGCTAGACATGCCGCCAAATGCACCGCTGTCATCGATTTCCCCGTACCACCCTTCTGGTTCTGTACGTTGATAATCCAAGGTTTATTGTCACCATTTTTCTTACGTTGATGGAATTTAGGAACACCCGCGGCATCCATCAGCATATGCGCTTCTTCAAGAGAAATGGAGTAATGGTTAGCATTGTTCTTAGTGAACTGATGACCAGACTCTTCTAACTTACTGATCGCATCATCTAGTTTACGACGCGTTAAACCAGAACGTGTTTCCATCAATGCTTTCGACATCGGTGGGAAATGTTCGTCGCTGCGCTCTTCTAAAACTATCTCAATGCGATCTGCTTGAACCTGAGCTGTTTTTTCAGCGAGTTGAATGAGACTCTCTATCGTATGTTCTCGTTTCATTTGCCAAATTCCGTTATTAATGACTTAGTTACGATTGTACAGCATTTCAAACCATAGACAATAAAAAGGTGCACACTCAGTTATAGATAAACATCACATAAAATTGAGTTTTGACATTAATTTGATTGAATTGAGGATTAAACAAGCAAAAAATTGACTCAATTTTACATTGATAACGCACTACAAAGTGAAAAATATTAAAAGTGTCACAGTGTCACTTATTTACAATGTAAACATAACTCTCAGTCATGAACCTCGGAACGATTAAGATAAGCCACTAATTTACGGACGGTGTAATTTCGATTTTAAAAGTGAGAATTCATCACTCACTCATCTCCTCCAATAACAGTAAAACACTGGTACATATTTACCTTACTCGCGTTTAGATTGGAAGCATGATCAAGGGAAGCATCATGATCATGCTTCCTTATCAAATTGCTTGTTTAGGAACGATGATCAAGGGAATTTCATCGCATCTCAGAGCCTTACTCGCGGTAAATTGAAAAGATCCAAGATCGGAAAAATGATCAAGTGTAAATCAACACCGGAAGCATGAAAATTTCCGGCTAAATTACGGATGAATGTATATGGAGTGGGAGATTAGGGCAATTTCAACCAATTCGGTTACACATCTTGACCAACATAGGAACAGCACGCCTTATAGGGCCAATCATCATGATCATGCTTTCGAAACTATCGGACAAGCTCAGCTATGTGGACAAATTAAAGCGGGTGTTCATTGAATCTTTGATTCGATTACTATTTCACCACTTATTGGATATCAGAGCTTGATCCTTGATCATTCTTTCGCGACAATATCAGCCAAGTTAACTTGAAATAATTAACCAGAACTTCCTTTTCTCATTCTGCTTGTGGATAAAGTGTTAGAAGATGATGATCATGCTTTCAGAGGCACATTGATCATTGATTCGAGTTCACTATGATCATCGTTCTTACGATTTTTGATCATGCTTTCAATGGTTTATTGATCATGCTTTCGCTTCAACCATGATCATGCTTTCCAAGCTTTAAAAAAATAGTTCTTTATAAACAGTACCTTACAAGCATTTTCTCGCCCTGATCAATAGATCATATAATCAATAAAGATCAGATTAATCAAAAAGATCAGTTATTTAAAAGCAATAATTTTTTCTTTATTTATGATCTTTTTTTCTTTATTCTTTCGGAACTATAGCGATATTACGGCTAGTGTGACACGGATCTAATAATGAGCTCAGACGAAAAACTGCTGATCAAAGCGCCAAGAAGCCACAAAGATGGACACTTATTTGAAGTTTCTGAAATGGCGGTCAACTGGATTGAACAGTACCAACACTTCAAAGGCGTTACGAAAAGTATCGTTGAACTTCTTAATTTAATCTCACTTCGAGGCTTTAGCAGCAAAGATGGTTTAGTTTCTACCACAGAGCTTATTGACGCCACTGACGGCCAAGTAACTCGTGCTGCTATCCAACAACGTCTGCGTGCCGCGGTAAATATTGGATTATTTCAACAAGTCCCAGTTCGCTTTGAAGAAGGGCTAGCGGGCAAAACCATGCTGCACCGCTTCGTTAACCCAAATCAGCTTATTTCAGTATTAGGAGCCACGAGCTTAGTTACTGAGACTGTTAAGCAAAACGCTAAGCAAAAACGCTCAAAAGCGTTGGCACAGACACAAGTCAACAAACGCCTGCTTAACGAATACGGTTTGAATACGCCACCAGCTATGCGTGATGAAGCAGATCAGTTTGTCGTTTCTCCGACTAACTGGGCGGGCATTATCGATCAAGCATTGGCGCCGCCACGTACGCGTAAGAGTTATCAAAAAAGTATGGTGTCGATCTCAGGTACACGCGCAGTGATCGAGACACGATCTTCCAAGAGCATTATGACAGTGGATGATCTGATGACACTGTTTGCGCTGTTTACGCTTACCGTGCAATACCATGAGCACCACCAGCATCAATACCAGCTCGATGGAACGCATGTACCGAATAAAACCCCGCTCTACATCACGGATATTCTTTCATTGCGTGGCAAGAAAGACAGTGGCCCTGCTCGCGATTCAATTCGCGATAGTATCGACCGTATCGAGTTTACCGATTTCCAGTTGCATGAGTTAACAGGGCGTTGGTTAAGCGAGAACATGCCAGAAGGCTTCAAGAGCGATCGTTTTAGATTTTTGGCCCGTACCATCACTGCGTCGGAAGAAGCGCCTACAGAGGGCGCTGACGGCGAAATACGCATTAAACCGAACCTATACATCCTAGTGTGGGAGCCATCGTTCTACGAAGAGCTGCTGACACGTGATTATTTCTTCCTATTTCCGCCAGAAATTTTGAAGCAGCACACCTTGGTATTCCAGTTGTACAGTTACTTCCGTAGCCGCATGTCTCGCCGCCACAGCGATGTGATGTTACTGAGCGAGTTAAATCAGAAGTTGGCGCGCAACATTGAATGGCGTCGTTTCTCAATGGATCTGATCCGCGAGCTGAAGAAACTGTCCGAGAACAAAGGGACTGAAGATCTTTTTGTTGTGAACTTATGGGGTTATCACCTAACGATCTCGACCATGGTTGAGAATGGAAAGATCAAGGATTACCAGTTCGATATTAAGTGTGACGCTGAAGAAGTCCTGCGTTACTCACGAGCACGAACCACCAATGCGGGTAAGCGCAACATGGCACCAACTCTGCCAAACCCATTGCGCAATGAGATGGTTTCCAAGAAGCAGCTCGAAGAGATGTCTCAGATCATCGATGGTGAGTTTGAGCCGATACAGCGTAAAGAGCGTTCACCGAAAGGCAATTTAGGCCGTCGAGTGAAGCAACGTAAACACCTGGTAGAGATCAACGCTGACGAAATTACCATTACTCTATCCAAATATACCTCCTCAGAGGCTCTAGAACGCTCTATAACGGCTTTGGCTGCGATGACAGGGCATTCCCATAGCTCAATTCAAGAAGAGTGTCTGGAGCTCATAGACAAGCTTGATTTCTTGAGAGTCGGTGATCAAGTCATTCCTTACGAAACATTAAGTAAGTTGATCGAGCTCTACAACGCCCAAAGTGAGAACAAACACCTGTCGATTGAGCGTTTGATTGCGGGCTTAGCGGTGCGACGTAAAGTCTGTAAGCAAGTGTTTGAAGGCCATTTGGATGAGACGGTATTCCGAGCACTGGATGAAGTCGCGGTATAGCGATAAAAATCATTGAGATGGAAAAAGCCAGCGTGAAAATGCTGGCTTTTTTGTGTTTGGTTACCTTGTTAAATACCCTGTTACACTCTAGGGACAACAAGACAAAGCTACTACATTCCCCTGACAGTTCACTGACATTGCAGGTAGGGGAGTTGGATAATATTTATCCCGAATAGACAACCTTTTGTCCTTTCTGATGAATGGGGGGTAGGATTATCCCCGATAGATTGGCTCATATTGTTACATTCATTCTGAATATTTTGCGAGTTCTCTGAACTCGCTTTTTTTTGCCTAAAATTCAGTAACTAGTGCTAGTGTTCGGATTTGGGCTAATGGAGCGATGAATTCCCTTGATCATAGTTCCTAAGATCACGTGCTTGAGGTTCATTCCATGCGTGACTCGCCATAAACTGGACATGGCTTTCAATCAGCTGATGGGACTCTTGCTGCCAATCTGAGCGCGTTTGTTGATTACAAAACTCTAAGCTCAATACCGCAAGATGCTGTAAGCGTTTCATACACCAATCTTTTAGCTCTAATTCACTTGCAGGCTTTGATACAACCTGCTGAAGCTTGCTGTAGGCTAACTGCAGATATTGGAACGCTTTTTCTGGATCACTATATTGCGCGTGATGAAAGATACGCAGGCAACCATCTAGCCAGCAGGCGATGGCCTTACTTTGAATATCAGTGATCACCGGCCCCCACACACTGTCAGGCACCGACAGGATCAATGATTCCAGTTGATTGTCTTGATCATGCTTTCGAGTTTCGTACCACTGACTTATTTGATCTACCCACGCACCCAGTTCACTCATGCTGCTTTAACCCGATGTTTTACAAAGTGGTTTGGACCAACCTGATCAAATCCTTCTTGTACAATCGCACTCTGCTCGCGAATCTGATCGGCATCTATTGAATAGTTTGGTTCACTTTTGACTAAGTTACCAAATGGCAGATCAGGATCGGGTACCGCCGAGATCAGAAGCTTAGTATAAGGATGTTGCGGATCGGTTAAGATCGCTTGGGTGTCTCCCCATTCGACAATCTGTCCTTTGTACATCACGGCCGTTTCCTCTGCGATGTAGTGGGCGGTCGCTAAATCATGGGTGATGTACAAAAAGCCAATCCCTAGCTCTTTTTTCATTCGCTGCATCAGGTTAAGCACACCTAAGCGAATCGAGACATCCAGCATTGAGGTTGGCTCATCGGCTAAGATGACTTCTGCTCCAACGGCTAAGGCTCGGGCGAGGTTTACACGCTGTCTTTGACCGCCACTCAGTTGGTGGGGGAACTTCTCAAGCGTATCGGGCGCAAGTTCCACCAGCTCAATCAATTCTTTCAACTTGGCCGGAATATCGGCGTTACTGGCGACTTGATTGTGGATTTTAAGCGGACGAGTGAGATGATGGGCGATGGTGTGAGTCGGATTGAGCGAACCAAACGGGTCTTGGAATACCATCTGAACTTTACTGCGATACTCTTGAAGATCTTTGCGGCTGGTGATCTGATTAATATTACGTCCATTGAATAGGATCTCGCCTGAAGTCACTGGGTGAACTTTAGTGATCAATCGAGCGCAAGTGCTTTTTCCACAGCCAGATTCACCCACCAGCGCCATTGTACGGCCCTTGTGCAGATTGAGCGTGATCCCTTGTAGAGCTTTGAAAGTATCGACTGAAGAGAAACCACCGCCAATGTTGAACTCTTTGACTACGTTGTTGAGTTGAATGATCGGCTCGCTCATGCCGTGGCTCCTTGGGTTTGATGTTTAGCTTCATGGATATTAGGGAAAGAGGCCCAAAGCTTTTGCGTGTAGGCGTGTTGCGGGTTATTACGAATGTTTTTCGACTGATTCACCTCGACAATCTCGCCATTTCGCATAATAGCAATGCGGTCACACAGCTGGCTCATCAACGCTAAGTCGTGGGTAATGAACAGTACGGAGAAGCCAAATTCTTCACGCAGTTGGTAGATTTGTTGCAGGATTTCACGTTGAACGACCACATCAAGTGCCGTAGTAGGCTCATCCATGATAATGAGCTTAGGATTCAATGACAGCGCGATGGCGATGACCAAACGCTGGCGCATCCCGCCACTAAATTGGTGTGGGTGCTCGGTTAAACGTTCGCGAGGGATATTAACCAAGTCGAGGAGCTTTTCAGCGCGATCTTTCGCTTGTTGCTCGGTCATTCCTCGGTGATGACGAAGTACATCAGCAAACTGCTCTTGAATTGGAAGCACTGGATTGAGCGAGTTCATGGCACTTTGGAACACCATTGCAATTTCACTCCAGCGGATAGCGGTAATGGCTTTATCCGACAGACGCAGCAGATCTTGTCCTTCGAAATGAATTTGTCCGCCAGAGATAAACGCTGGCGGCTTATGCAGACGGTTAATTGCAAAAGCGATGGTGCTTTTACCGCAGCCTGACTCACCGGCTAGGCCAAAAATTTCGCCTTTGCCGATATCGAAACTCACTGAATTGACGGCGCGAAAGTCACCTTTGTCTGTAATGTAATCGACGCACAAATCCCGTATTTGAATAATCGGATCTGGATGAAAAGCATGTTGCTTTGAAAATTCACTCATAACTCTTACCTAAAATACAAAAGAGAATGATTATCATTAATGCTTATTTTGTGAGTGGAAAGAAGTAAGGTTGAAAAGGGTGAACTCACTCGAAAAATCTTGCTGTAACCAAGAAAGTCGCTGCGAGGAGAGGGAGACATCTTAGTGGAAAAATGAGAGCCGGATCGACTTCATTTCCTAGCGGGTAATCCTTTAAATGTACTTCGCTCATTGAGGCTGCGCAAAAGTTATTTATACAAAAAACAGTAAGAGTTTCGGAACTATTAGCACAATCACATTCTCGGACTAAAATTCTTAACAAGAGGCGAAGAGTTTTGCTACAGATTAGTCGTCCCTAGCATGGTTTGTTCGGAGGTATTTATGTCCATTAATTCTATTGACCATGATGAAATGAGTAAGATTGCTGGCAAGTGGGACTTCACGGAAGAAGTTGAATCACAAGCGCCATCAAAGGGTGTTAAATCTGCTGAAGCTCGTCGTCGTATTGAAGCATTAAGAGAGATTCGTGAAAGCGGTTTAAGCATCGAAGAAGCAAAAGAGCTGGGCTTATTGCACTAGTCTCGCCTTACGATAGCGATTACCTAGGGGTGGCACAGGAATGCCACCCTTTATTTTTGGTATTTTTTTGATCTATTCCGTCCCACAACCGCGGTTTCTCTCTCTACTTTGCTTTTTGGTGTGGTATATTCCCAAACCATATTTTTACAGATTTGAGCTTTTGTATGTCGATCAACCTATCTATGCTTCCAGCGAGTGAGAAAAACAAGATTGAACTTGATAAACAAGCTTCGTTTTTAGTTTGGAAATTACGTGAAGCCAAGGCTGTGCCTGACGAGATTGATCAGCAAGCCGCTAAAATTGTAGATGACGCAGAAAAAGCCTTGTTTTTAGAGTCTGTAGACAAATATAAGCGAGTAATGGGCGTAGCTTAAATACGTCTCTTTTCTCTGCAAAGGTGAGAAATTGAAAAGCTCACACGTTTTGCTAAAATCCTTCGCAACAAATTGAATTAGAGAGAACATCCCGATGGGAAGAAGTTTTGAAGTGCGCAAAGCCTCAATGGCGAAAACTGCAGGCGCAAAAATTAAAGTTTATTCCAAATACGGTAAAGAAATTTACATGTGTGCTAAGAACGGTGGCGGTGATCCAGACATGAACTTGTCGCTTAAGCACCTGATCACTAAAGCGAAAAAGGACCAAGTTCCTGCACACGTTATCGACAAAGCGATCGATAAAGCAAATGGTGGCGGCGGTGAAGACTACGCACCAGCGCGCTACGAAGGTTTCGGCCCTGGTGGTACAAGCGTGATCGTTGACTGTCTAACAGACAACGGCAACCGTACTTTCCAAGATGTTCGCCAATGTTTTGTTAAATGTGGCGCGAAGATTGGTGTTGAAGGTGCTGTTTCTCACATGTTCGATCACCAAGCGGTATTCCAGTTCAAAGGCGAAGACGATGAAGCAATTCTAGAAACGCTAATGATGGACGACGTTGATGTGACTGACGTTGAACTTGAAGATGGCGTGATCACTGTATTCGCTCCTCACACTGAGTTCTTCAAGACTAAGACTGCACTGAACACAGCATACCCAGACCTAACTATGGATGTTGAAGAGATTACTTTCGTACCTCAAACTCACACTCCAGTAGCAGGCGAAGACGCTGAGAAGTTCCAGAAGTTCTTGGACATGCTAGATGATTGTGATGACGTACAGCAGGTTTATCACAACGCTGAGCTATAATTGATAGCTGAAAATTAGAAAACCGAGCCTTAGTGCTCGGTTTTTTTATGCCTGAGAAACAGAGTTAGGTCCGGCGAGCCAGTTGGAGAGCTTACGAATCTGTGGCAATACCGTTAGATTCAAGACAATCGCTGCTGGCCATGCGAGTAGAAAACTATCTAGCCATATCGCTGGCCAATCACTGCTGAAACCAAGTTTATAGCCAGAAATTAGACCAGACATAATCACTGCCATGGTAAATGATGAAAGGAAAGCGGAAATCCAAAAGTGTTTGCGGCTCATAATGTGTCCTCCTCGGCTGTTGTTTTGTTGTAAATAAGGATATAACTAACCAATAGTGAAAAAAACATCCAGGATTAGAACCATGAGTTCCATATTTGGAAACATTGATGATCTCTATCTGTTTTGCTGTGTGGTGGAAGAGGGCTCATTGCTTGCCGCATCAAAGAAGTTACACCTTCCCGTTTCTACTATGTCTCGCCGCTTATCTGCTTTAGAGCAGCGCTTAAACACGCGATTGTTAGAGAAAAAAGGTAGGGAGCTGGTCGCAACTCAAAATGGATCTGAAGCGTTTGAGGCGCTACGTAGTGGCATGGAGTCGATAGAGATGGGCTTTGGCCAGATGGTGACTGAAACGCAAGAGGTGTCAGGGAAGATCAAACTCGCTATTCCTCATAACTTTTACCGTGCCTTTATCGGAGAGGTCGTTGAGCAGTTTCTTATCGATTACCCCAAAGTCACGTTGGATCTTATTTTGAGCCAGCAACAGGTTATTCCTCAAACGGATCGGGATCTGTTGATCACATTCGATTTGTCTGAAATGGATGAGATGATCGCACGGCCATTGTTTAAAGCAAGGCACGGCTTTTTTGCCAGCCCCGATTATCTTTCTAAGGTTGGGGAAGTTACAAGTCTTGAGCAACTTGTGGAGCTCGATTGGGTAAGTGTCGATCATACGACAGAACTTGCTATCTATCAGGATGAAGCCTTGATTGATGTGATTAAGGTGAAGCCTAAGCTGGTGGTAAATGATATTTTTGCAGTATGTGGCGTCGTAGAGAAAGGATTGGGTGTCGCTTCGTTGCCGTTTCGTCACGTTCATGATGGAATGAATATGGTACGTGTCTTACCGCAATATCAACGTAGTGTTCGCGAGGCATACATCGTTTATAAGCAGAGACAGTATCAACCTAAGGCTTTAAGTATATTGGTTGAACGTATCATTGCTAGTACCGACAAAATGAAAGAGCCAACCCGTTTTACAGTGTAAAGCGCACGAGATTAACAACAGAAAGGAATCATTGAATGGAAAAAGTGGTCATTGTGACAGGGGCTAGCCGTGGCATCGGCGCTGAGACAGCTAAATTATTAGCCTCGCAAGGTTATTGCGTATGTGTGAACTACCTCAGTCAGCATCAACGTGCTGCGCAAGTGGTGGATGAGATTGTCACCGCAGGTGGTGAAGCTTTTGCTGTTCAAGCTGATGTCTCGAATGAAGCGCAAGTCACCGCTCTGTTTGAGGCTGTGCAGGAGAAATATGGCACGGTGACGCACTTGGTCAATAATGCTGGCATACTCTTCACTCAGTCCAAATTATGCGATATTGAGCTAGAACGCTTTCAAACCGTCATGAATGCAAATGTGACGAGCTGCTTTCTGTGCTGTAAGGCGTTTCTTCGCCAATCGGGTACTAAGAGTGCCATTGTTAACGTTTCTTCGGCAGCGTCGCGTCTAGGCGCTCCATTTGAATATATCGACTATGCGGCTTCAAAAGGCGCAATGGATTCCTTAACCAAAGGTTTATCGTTAGAAGTGGCAGAGCAAGGCATTCGCGTAAACGGTGTAAGACCGGGGTGTATCTATACAGAAATGCATGCTGATGGGGGAGAGCCAGATCGTGTTGATCGCCTTGCTTCCAGTCTACCTCTGAAACGTGGCGGGACCGCTGAAGAAGTCGCACAATCCATCGCGTGGTTGCTTTCGGATCAGGCTTCTTATGTGACTGGTAGTTTTATCGAGTTAGCGGGCGGGCGATAACTCCCTCGCTGAGGTATGAGCTGCTCTGTGCGTAAAGTAGAAGCGGCTCATATTGTGGGTTACACTTGAGACAGATTAATAAGCAGAGGTAAGCATGTCCAACTCATCTTCTGAATCGGTGACTCGAACAAAAAAAACGTTCGTCCCTAAAGCGGATAACTTTAAAGTGAGCCTTAAGTACGAGGGGATGTCACTCAAAGAAGACAAACGTCATTCTATTGAAGAACTGAAAAGGAAATATGCACGATAAGTATGGTGTCTTTCATGATAAATACTGTTACGCAGGCACGGATGTTTTAATTAACTTATTAAACCTACGTGATGGTGAGGAGCTGATAGAGGCGGAAATCGCTTTTACGGCGGAGCGTTATCGTACTTATCAAAGTCATGCTACTAAGATCGAAGATTTTACCCTTTCTCATTTTAAATACCTTCATTTCTACCTTTTCCAAGACCTTTTTGAATGGGCAGGCGACATTCGAGAGGTTGATATCTCCAAAGGCAACACTCGTTTCTGTACAGTGCCCAGAATCGAAGTGGAAGCGGAGAAACTGTTCCAGCTAATCCCTAAATTGAAGTTAATACAAAATCGTGATGAGCTGATTAATCAGGTCGCCTCACTGTTTTGTGAAATGAATTTGATTCACCCGTTCCGAGAGGGGAATGGGCGAGTACAACGGTTTTTCTTTGAAGAGATGATGTTTGTGCTTGGCTATGATCTGAATTGGCCTGTCATTACTCAGCAGCAATGGGTTGAAGCCAATATCGCTGGCGTTTACCTCGACTTAGAACCGTTAAAAAGTATCTTTCGCCAAGCGATATCGGAACTTGCAGATTAAGCGCTTTGAATTAAGGGCAAGTGTCCAGTCTTAACTAAAATAATGGTTTCTTGCTCGACAAATGGATAGTGTTCGCTCATATGTGGGCTACGCATCCAACTCCCTTTAGGATACTGGCCGTGCTCATCGGCAAACTGACCGGATAACACCAGTATCTCTTCACCGCCGAAATGTCGATGAGGTTGAAAACGTTCACCCGCAGGCCATTTTACTAAAGCGACATGTTCATGCTCGAATTCGTGCAATGGCATCACTTCCAAGCCACCGATACCTGGTAACCAAGCTTGCTCAGCAGTATTGAGCCTGATTGAGGCATTATCACGCTGATCAAACTGATTGAGTTTGACAAAAATAACGCAGCCTTGCTCACTAAATGGTGCATGTGAACTGCCCGGAGGGTTACGAATATAAGTGCCAGCTGGGTAGTCACCATGTTCATCGGAGAAGATACCTTCTAGGACAAAGATCTCTTCACCCATAGGGTGTGGATGAGTGTTAAAGCGTGAGCCTGCATCGTAGCGGACAATGCTGGTGGTATGGCCTGATTCTGCCTCTTCACGCTCTAAGGGTTTACGCCACACCCCGTTGGCAGGGCTCGCCACCCAAGGTTCATCATGGGTGCGAATCACAACTCGCTCGGCAAAATTCATGTTGAGCATATTCTTTTCCTTTGTCTATTTGGAGGCAGCAGCAAGCGGCTTACGGTGACGATTTACGTCACCGTATAAAGTTAGTTTCGACCTGCGATCACGCCGCCGTCAACATCCCAAATGGCTCCTGTTACCCAACTTGCTTGATCTGAAAGTAAGAAGCAAATGCTGTTAGCGACATCGGAAGCGAGTCCCACTCGACCGATTGGGTGGAAGTCGTTAAATCCATCGAGCGCTTGATCGACTTCTTTTGGATCGATAAATGCCTCATAGATTGGTGTTTTCACAACCGCTGGAGAGACAGCATTGACGCGAATATTGTCGTCAGCCAACTCCATTGCTAGATGCTGCGTCATCGCATGTAACCCCGCTTTTGCCATCGAGTAAGCTGATGACGGTGTCGCTTTGATGGCTTGTTTCGCCCACATGGAACCAATATTCACAATGCTACCAAATTGGTTCGCAATCATGTTTTTTGCTACCGCTTGGGTAATTTTGAATATCGCTCGATTGAGATCATGGTATAGGTCGTAATCTTGCTCAGTGTGCTCAATAAAGGGTTTCGGATTAAAGTAACCTGCAGCATTGACCAGATAACTGATAGGCTGAACCATGGAATCGATGTTATTGATCAAGCTAGCAACCGAGTCTGCGTCATATAAGTTGGCTTGGATCGTTTCTACTTTACCAAGCGGAGCGAGCAGAGTTTGTGCCTTTTCCAGCTTTTGTTGGTTGTTGCCAACGATGATTACTGGGATCTGGTCTTCCAATAGTTGTTTGGCTGTTTCGAAGCCCATGCCACTTGAGCCACCAATGATGAGTGCAGTACCTTGATTGTTGTATTTCATTTTCTTGCTCCTGATTGATTGGGACGTGCTAAGATTAAGAGCAATCTAAATGTTTGAATAGTAAGTACAAATCGGTAGGGTAGGTACTTTTTGGTACATCTTTATGAATAACAACGAAAAACTTTTTTCAAGAAAAACGGCGCCGCAAAATAGCGCTCGTATGGTAGAAGCCATTTATGGGTGTAAATGGTCATTAACCGTATATCAGTTGCTTTCTGCTGGGGTAAACCGTCCGGGAGAGATGGTGCGAAATGTTGAGGGGCTGTCGACAAAGGTGCTCAATCAATGCCTAAAGCGCAATGTTGAGTTTGGGATTTTAGATAAAGTGGTATTTAACGAACTGCCGCCAAGAGTGGAATACCAAGTCACCGAATTTGGAGAGAAATTTCTAGCGATTCTCGACCAGTTGGAAGCGCTACAGCAAGAAATTGACGACAAAGCATGAGCGCTATGAGTGTGCGCCCATGCTCACAACAAGCTTATCCTGCAATTAACGCTAAGTTGCGTAATGACTGATATGCCGCTGTTTGGGTTTCGATTGGCTTGCAAACCGACAGTAAGTCATCAATAAAGTGAGACAGAGCGCGAGCTTCGACTTTACGTACACCACGTTGCTGCGCTTCACTTAGGTAGTCATACACTGACGCTGCCCCGAAATCACCAAAAATCATTTCACCTTGATCATTGATCAGCACATTATGCGCGTAGAGATCGCCATGACAGACCTTATTGGTGTGCAGGTGATTAAACACATCCATCATTTGATCGACGATCTTTTCAATTTGCTTCACTGAAAGCGTAAAGTCGGGCTTAAACACATCGCGAGTACAGGTTTCCAGTGTCGGTGGCAGACCTAGATTAAAGTAATTAGCTGGGATGAGCTCCATCACCAGTGCAAGGTAATTCTCTTCATTTACCTGACCAATCGATTTGACTAAGTTTGCATGCTGGCCTGTTTGCAAACATGCTTGCAGCTCGTCTTGTGGATAGCCATCACTGGTCACTTCGCCTTTAAAGACTTTAATCGCCACTTCGCTCGGAAAATCAAAGTCTTGATTGGTCCAGTTTGCATGAGAGATCACCCCAGATGCGCCTTGACCCAATACTTGGTTCAGTTGGTAGCTATCAGACGACACCAACGGCACCGAACTGGTGTGCGTTAAGCGTTCACAGAAAGGATTACCGGCAAAGGCCATCCACGCAAGTTTAGGCAGCTCCAGTAGCACCTCAGGGAAAAATTCTAGTTGGTTAGCCGATAAACGCACAAGCTCAAGGTTCACTAGGTTAGCGAAGCTCTTCGGTAGCGCCTTAATCTTGTTACCAGCTAAGGCAAGTTTCTGTAAACGTGGGCGATGACCTAGTGATTCTGGCAGTGTTTCAATTTGGTTATCGGTTAAAATCAGCCAACGTAACTGTTCTGGCAGAGATTCTTCGGCAACACGGACGATTTGGTTGCTTTTAAAGCCGACCATTTCTAATGCGCGACAGCGGCCTAGAACCAATGGCAGGCGAGTAAAGCGGTTGTTGGATGCAAACACTATCTTAAGTTTTGGTAACTCAGTTAGCCATTCAGGCAGGTCTGTCAGCAGGTTATCTGACACATCTAATATCTCTAACGAATCGGCTAAAGTTAGAATTTCGTGTGGAAGTTCTGTTAACTGCTGTGAAAGCTTCAGTCGTTGAATGCCTTTAAGCTCACCATTGTTAAGTTGTTCTAGTGTGTGCAAACCGTCTGCCTATCTCTACTCGTAGCTGAAAAAGAGAGCGCATTCTACTCAGGTTGGCTGAGAAAGGCGAGCGGGGATTTTGCGCTTCAAACAGGAAGCGCAAAACATCATTGTTGTTTGAGCTGACGATAACTCAGCAAGGTCAATAGGGCGAAGAACGCCGGATCGCTCCAGCCGAAACCGACGAAAATCCCGGTGATTCCTGCATACCCGGTAATGATCACGCCGAGCCCGTTGGCGACAATTAGCGCTTTGAGCAACTGCGTTACTGTCTGTGAGTGATGTATATCTCTAACAAACAGGCTTATCGCCGCCATGCCACCGAGAAAGATACTGGTGTGTTGCGATAAGAAGTAAGCGTACTGATCCTTAATTTCTACGCCGTACATTGGCCACATCAAGCTCGGAATGAAAAACAGTGCAAAGGCAAAAGCGGTGTAGATACTGCCATGCAATGTGAAAAAAGCTTTGTTGGTCATGGTCGCTCCTTAACGTCCGAGTGGACCTTGGTTGATTTCCGTCAGTGGTTGGTTTACATCGAAGATAATCCCTCTTACCTCAGATACTCCCATCGCTTTAAGTCTAGCGGCGTGCATCTCTAGATAGTTTTTTGCACTCACTTCATCTTCAAATAGGTAGATACCGCCGCCTAATTTTTCTGATTCGCTTTCTGTCCAAATTTTCCACACTACACCGGGCTCGTGGTTGATGGACTCAGCCAGCTCAACCAGTGCGCTAGACATCTCTTCACCCATAGGGCCGTGATATTCAAAATCGACTTGTAGTAGTTTCATTTCATCTTCTCCGTTGTCTGTTGTGAACGCCTATTGCTGTTCGATGGAGAGATTATTACCTGTATGAATTGAACAAAAAAGTTCATAATATTGCGTATATGTGTCTAAAAAACTGACAGGTTTGGCGATGAGATTGAAAAGCACGCTAGAGCAATGGTTGACGCTTCAAGAGGTCGACAGCGCGGGGAGTATTCAAGCGGCAGCGGCTGCACTGAATAAAAGCCATACCACGTTAATCTACGCGATTAAAAAGCTTGAAGAGCAGCTAGGCGTCAAGCTGGTGGAAGTGAAGGGTAGGCGAGCCGTGGTCACTGAGCATGGTAAGTCTTTACTTCGCCGGGCGAGCAGTATGCTAGATCAAGCCAGAGAACTAGAGGATCTGAGCAAGCAGATCTCTGCTGGTGTGGAATCGGAGATCACCGTTGCGATGGATCACTTATGTAATCCGAGCCTGCTGTATCAACCGATGGCGCAATATCTACAAGGTAACAGCATTACGTCCATTCAAGTAGTTGAAACCTCACTCAGCAAAACCACTGAGATGGTCACCAACGAACAAGCCGATATTGCGATCATTACGTTACCAGTGACTAACTATCCAGCACAGGCGTTTGCGATGACGAGTATGGTGCCCGTTGTTTCTAGTGAGCACCCACTTGCGCAGCAAAGCAGTATTTGCATGGCTGATTTTGCTACGCTCAGCCAGATTGTGGTGCGAGATCTTGGTGCGAGCAGCTTAGACTACCGTGAACAAAACGTCGGTTGGTTAAAAGCAAATCAACGCATCACCGTCGACAACTTTGACCATGCGTTTAGAGCGGTTGAGCAAGGCGTTGGCTTTTGTCGCCTTCCTGAGCATATTATCGAACAAAGGAATCGTGGTCAGTTGACGGTGTTAAAAGTAGAGCAAAATGGCAAGTATCAAGTACCTTTGCATATCACTCTGCCCAAAGGCGCTAAAACCGGTCCTGCTGCCAAGTGTTTTTATGAACTGCTGCTAGAAAATGCAAAGCAGTCATAATAGAAACCGTATCAATCATAGAAGTGAGTAATTACTGACAACCCTCTATTTACGATTGAACTGCGCAAAAAGTGATGGACTACACGGGACAATAATTTAGTTGTTTTAGGCGATCACAAACTGAGATTGATATGCGATATTCGCCCCAAATACTCAATACTTTTGGTAACAATGATGAGAACTGAAAAAGAGAAGATGCTGGCAGGAGAACCGTATGACGCTTGGGATAAGCAGCTGTATAGCGAGCGTATTCAATGTCGCAAGACGTTACAACAGCTCAATAACAGTACCCCTGATAGCGATGAGTGGCGAGCTGCAATTGACAGTTTGATACCAGATTCGCAAGACGCTTATCTTGAGCCGCCATTTCGCTGTGATTACGGCTCAAACATCAAGGTAGGTAAAAACTTTTACGCTAACTTCAATTGTGTTGTCCTTGATGTGGCTGAAGTGCATATTGGCGATAACGTGCTCTTTGCACCTAACGTACAGATTTATACTGCGGGTCATCCATTAGATGTAAAAGGCCGAGTTGAAGAAGGCGTCGAATTTGGTACTCCAATAACCATAGGCAACAACGTATGGTTAGGCGGTGGTGTGATTGTTTGTCCGGGCGTCACCATTGGTGACAATAGCGTTGTTGGTGCAGGCAGCGTTGTTACTAAAGATGTTCCTGCTAACGTAGTTGCAGCTGGGAACCCATGCTGGGTGATTAAGCCTATCGAGCAATAAGCTTGTCTGAATGGTATGGGCTAGCGACTGAATATTAGACGCGAGAGCTTTACAGTGTAAAACGACAATTTAAGCTTGGTGAAAATAGACATACGTAAGGAATTGTAATGGCTGACCCACATATTAAATCCCCCATGGATGCACTGGATCATCTTACGGTCATTGTCTATCGACTTGGCTTTACACTCGCGTTTCCTGTTATTGCACTGCTGCCGTGGAACCTTGGTTTTCCGATTGAGAAGCTTGTCTTTTTGAGCGCAGTAATGTGTGCCTCATCGCTGCATGTCTACAGCAAACCGTTTCGTTTATTGCTCCAGTTCGCGACCTGGATAGGCATACTTTGTTTTGTGTCTGGTTGGACAGCGATCGGTATCGGCGGCGCTTTTATTACCTTAGGTGGCCTCTGTTATAAAGAGTACTTCTGCTTCAAGGTTCCTGGCTTACAGCTGCAACCTCTGATCCTTATGGGGTTATGGTTTTGCATGATGTTTGATGCCGATGTTGCTGCAAAGATACTCGGCGCAATATCAGCTCTGCTTTTCTTGGTCACGAGTGTTTATAAATGGAGAATGCCACGCTATTTCGATATTGGTGATAAAGCAAAATATGATGTCTAACAAAAGAATTTAAACGATAAGAGAGCCGCACTCATGAGTGCGGCTTTTTTGTTTATCTGCCCATTCCACTTACACGCCCTTACAAACCCCTACATTTTCAGGTGATATATTTCTTTGCAGATTAAGTGCCGAGTCGAGCACAAGCAAACAATATGACCAAGAGAAAAAGCAGTATGAAAAAATCAATCATTACATTATCTATTATTGCATCAACGCTATCGGGTGCAGCTTTTGCACACAATGGTTTCTATATTGGTGCTGCCTATTCAAAAATGGGTTACTCAGACTTATTAACTGGAATTGAAAAAACGGATACACGTAACGGCTACTCAGTAAATGCAGGTTATGACTTTGCGTTTGGTAACTTTTTTGTACTGGGCGCGGAACTTGAGTATAAAGATTTAGGTGGAATGACTGGTACTTTTATACAGCCAAGTTGGAGTTACACACTGGATATGACATCTGTGGGCGTAAATGTGATGCCTAAAATGTACTTTGGCGATAAGTTCAACATCTACGCAAAAGCGGGTCTGCATACTTTTAGCATTGACCAAACTGTTACAACTACATCTAAGCTATCTCAATCAGACAGTGACTCCAGCATGGTTTGGGGCCTTGGTCTTGGTTATGACTTTACTCCACATATTTCAGCGCAAACAACCTATGAAGTGGTAAATACGGATGCTGGCTCAATCGGTTCTGCAAATGTTGGTCTGAGATACAAATTCTAATTAGTTAATTCATAAAATTTAAGCCGTCTTAAATGGGCGGCTTTTTGTTGGAATAAGTATGAGAAAGTTAGTTGTTACTTGGTTATCTACCCTCGCTCTTTTGGGTTGCCAAGATGGACATATTGATGAAGATAAAGGGGCCAAAAACAACGGAACTGGTTACACTCCTCAAGTCATTACTGAAGCGAATAGTGCAATTTTCAATTTAGTTGGCGATGATCGCCAAACCTATAAAACTGAAAACTTGGCTCGATTGACCACGTTTGCAAATGACAGGATTTTGAGCGCCCTAGGTGCGAAAAACGTTAATGATCTGATTATGATTGCTGAGCAAGCTTCAATAAACGGAACAGGAAAAAAACACTTTCTAATGGAGATACGGTGGATTTGGAGGTCTATGCTGTCGATTCATCTTCAGGGCGCCTTTCGCTAACCATCGAAGGTAAGACTGATATTCTGACGATAAATCCGCCGAACCTAATTGAGTCGGAATTCGGGACTAAAGCAGCTTATTTTCCGAGGGGCAAAATAGAGGTCTTTTCGGTGGTTAACATCGACACTGTTCAATCAATCAGTTCATTTTTTGTTAAAACGGATAGCGACTTGTATTCGGTGGATATTGAGCAAGGAAAAATCACTTATTTGCATTACGATGATCGTGCAATCTATTCGAGTAGAATTGAGTTTTACAGCAACGCTTCTCAAGTAACCTACGCGATAGGGGGCGAGTATCTGGACCTTTCTTATAATCAACGTACAGATACATTAACCCGTTGATAACGTTAACTATGAAGAATGGAGACTATCTATGACCAAGCCGGAGCAGCGAACTTTTATGACTAAATATTTAACCTTAGCTATCTGGCTAGTAAGCTTTGGGTCAGCAGCGCAAGACTTGTGTTTGGAACAAGAAACGGATGAGTTTTCATGCAAGCTTAAAACCAAGCTAGTTTCGGTATGCTCCGTTGACAATCTTCAGATTTATCGCTTTGGCCTGCCATCTAAGATAGAGCTTGAACTGAGTTCTGAGAGCGCGATTGAACATTATGGATTCAGTGGTGGTGGCGAGCGCGTGATGACGTTTAACAACGGTCAGTATTCGTATGTTGTCAATTCTCGCACTGTTAGAACCGAGTACGTTGTGGGCGGCTGGAACATTGAAACATCAGCGGATCTCATTGTGAGCCGCAATGATGAGACAGTGGCTCACTGGGAATGCTCAGAAATATATACTCGTTGATTATTATCCACTCTTGGTAATAAAAAAACCGCGCTAATTAGCGCGGTTTTTTTGTTTATTGGGTCTGACATTCGGCAGGAGCGGGTCGGTTTTGTCTCAGTGCAAGTATCGCCTGTGGCAGTAATGACATCACAATCATGCCGATCATCAAGCTGTACTGGAATGGGGTGAATGACTCACCAAGTAATACTAAACCAGTAACAATACCCGCGATTGGGTTAGCGATGCCGCCGAACGTGAAATCAACCACTGACATACGTTGTAGTAGCCACACATACATGCCGTAGCCAAGAGCGGTGTTTAACCCAACCACCCAAAGCAGGCCAGATAGGTTTCTCATCGAGAAGTTGTCTGCGATCGCTAGGTAGGTTGCAGGCTGTGATATCGCTTGTACAGAGGCTGCAATCGATAGGATTACGCCACCTAAAATCAACTGCCAAGTCAGTACCGTCCACCAGTGCATGCGATCGCCAAGAGACTTGGTAATCGAACTACCCACCACAATACACATAATCGCGGCGAGCATTGCGCCTAAGCCAATAGGATTTAGGCTGATAGAGCTAGGATCAAACAGCATCCACGCTAGGCCGATTAGCGCAGCTCCACTTACAGCTTGAATAATGCCTGGGCGATGCTTGTTGATCAGCCAGTTATAAAGCATGGCGAACACAGGGACCGAGATCATACCGACACCTGAAATTGCCGAAGGTAGCGTCAACGCCATCACAAAGATCAAACCGAAGAAGGTTGCGATGTTGATTAACCCTAGGGTAAATAGGATTTGCCAATCGCCCTTTTTCGGTAGGCTTGGTCTAAATACCAATAGCAGCAGTCCCGCTGGCAGCGCACGAATTGCGCCCAGCAATAGGGGAGGCCAGTCCGCAAGAGTGTATTGCGTGACAGCATAGGTGGTTCCCCAAAAGAACGCCGGTATCATGGCTAATAATATATTCATAGGTACTTATCTTTACGTTAAGATACTTTTGTGGTGAATGTACGCCTAAAATCGATGTTTGTAAAGTATCTTTATGTTAAGATACTTAGAACGACATTTTGTTACTGGAGACAAATTTTCATGGATGCTATTGAAAGAGTAGTTGAGCAGTGGGCTAAGGAAAAGCCAGAGTTAGATACTGAGCCAATGGCCATTATGGGCCGTTTGATGCGTATCGCTAAGTATATGGAGACGGAAGTTGCTCAGTTACACAAGCGCTATGATTTGAAGCTGGGGGAATTTGATGTCCTGGCGACTTTGCGTCGAAGCGGAGAGCCTTTTTGCCTTACCCCGTCAGAATTGATTGATTCGATGATGCTGACATCGGGTGCAATGACCAATCGACTCGATAAGCTGGAAAAGAAACAACTGATTGTCCGTGAACACAGTAAAGAAGATCGCCGCAGTGTTACTGTTCAACTGACTCAAGATGGCTTCATTCTGATTGATAAGATTATTGAAGAGCATGCCGCTGTGCAGGCTAAGCTTGTTAAAGGAATGAACACAAACCAGAAGAAGCAGATCAATACCTTGCTAAAGGGTTGGCTGACCCAATACGAATAACGCAGAATCAAGATTAAAAAAACGCCCTCAATTGAGAGCGTTTTTGTTGGTCGGTAGACACTAGGAAGTTACTAAGAGGGCGTTTCATCGCAATAGAGTTGTGCGTGGTCGATGCCACCAAGGGCGCAGCTCTCATCAATATCTGACAGATCGCCACTTACCCCCACGGCACCCAAGATGTTTTGCTCGGCATCTCGGATCAATAAGCCTCCCGGAACGGGAACCATATTACCGTGTGCAAGAACATTAACAGCAGAGATGAATGCTGGTCGGTTATCGGCATCTTGCGCCAGCTTGCGTGAAGAACAGCCGAGTGCGAGTGCTCCCCAAGCTTTGGCGATAGCGATATCTGGGCGCATCATACTGGAACCATCTTGACGTTGGAGAGAGATGAGCTTTCCGCCACTATCAAGGACAGCAACTGTCAGTGGTGCGCTTTTGGTTTTTGAACCGGCTTGAAAGGTGCCGTCAATGACACTCAATGCTTGGTCTAGAGTTAAACTTCCCATGTTATCTCCTGTTGTGTGCTACCTTTCGGGCTCACAGAGCCCTCAGGTATTACTCAGTCCCATGAAGAAACTGATAGCTTGGTAAGGTCAGGAAGGTGGCGAACTCTTCTGCGGTAGACAACTCGAAGAAAAGGTCAGCAGTTTGTTCAAAGCGGCCTGCTGCATAACGAGTATCACCCACTTCCTGTTTGATAGTGTCGAGCTCTTGGTATAACCAAGTGTGGAATAGCTCTTTAGTAAAGATTTGGCCATCATCGAGAGCCACACTATGGTGGATCCACTGCCAGATGTTGGCGCGCGAAATTTCTGCGGTTGCGGCGTCTTCCATTAGGCCGTAGATAGGTACGCAGCCGTGACCTTGAATCCAAGCCTCGATGTAGTAAAGCGCGATACGGATGTTTTTACGTACGCCCGCTTCATCACGAGTACCATCACAAGGTTTGAGTAGAATGTCGGCGCCAATCTCATGTGAAGGGCTGACAAAGTCTAATTGGTTTGGCTTGCCATCAAGGTTCTTCTCAAACACCGACATAGCTAAGTCAACCAACGCTGGGTGCGCAACCCAAGTGCCATCGTGACCATTGCGAGATTCGCGCTCTTTGTCTTCGATAACTTTGGCGGTCACTCGCGACATTTCAGCGGGCTCTTTGGCTGGAATAAACGCCGACATACCACCCATTGCGAGAGCGCCGCGCTGGTGGCAGGTGCGAACTAGCAGTTGGCTGTAGGCATTGAGGAACTCTTTATCCATACCGACCACATGACGGTCAGGCAGAATGCGATCGGCATGATTTTTCAACGTTTTAATGTAGCTGAAGATGTAATCCCAACGACCGCAGTTCATCGCGACAATATGATCACGCATGGCGTAAAGCATCTCATCCATTTGGAAAACTGCTGGCAAGGTTTCGATTAGTACGGTCGCTCGGATTGTGCCGCGTTGAACGCCAAAGTAGTCTTCGGTAAACGAGAAAACATCATCCCACCACTGGGACTCTTCCATGCTTTCTAGTTTTGGAATGTAGTAATACACGCCCAACCCTTGCTCAGCGCGGGTCAGGTAGTTGTGATAAAAGTAGAGCGCAAAATCCATCAAACAGCCCGGGATAGGCTTGTTTGCGTATTGAATTGATTGCTCCGGCAGGTGCAGGCCTCGTGGACGGGCAATCAATAAAGCTGGGTCATCACTAAGCTGATAATGTTTGTTTTTCGCTTGGTCGTGATAACTGATGGTTCTTGCATTGGCATCGCGCAGGTTGATCTGTCCCTCAACCATATTCTCCCAAGTCGGAGAAGAGGCATCTTCGAAACAGCACATAAATACTTTCGCGTCAGAGTTAAGTGCATTGATCACCATTTTGCGGTCAACAGGACCGGTGATCTCTACGCGGCGATCCAGTAACTCAGCAGGTGGTGTTGCTACCTTCCAGCTTTTGTTGTCACGAATCGCTTGGGTATCAGAGCGAAAGTTAGGTAATTCACCCGCATCATAGCGTTGTTGTTGTTCTTTGCGGGCTTGTAGTAGGGCATCTCTACGCGAGGCAAACTTCTCGACCAGTTTGGTTAGGAAAGAGAGTGCCTCTTTAGATAGGATGGTTTGGTATTCTGGGTTGTCCATATTACCGACTACGCGCAGACAAGCAGTTTCTTCTTTTTCTGCTACATCGTTCAGACTCATTGTTCGTCTCCTTTAAACAATACCGAATGATTTTGTGTACAAAATCTACCTTTCACGAATACTTATATTTCAATTTATGTAAACAATCAAAGGGTATTTAACATTTATTTTTCATTTGTCTCGTTGGGAAATTATTTTTACGTGAAGATATTTTATGTAAAGCAATGATTTCTAGGGTTTTCAGGGTTAGTGTTCACTTAGAGTAACTATTCGATGTTGAAAAAATGTTGCATTTAGGGGTTGCCAAATTCTGAATATGATTCATAGTACACAAAGTATCTTTGAATTGTATACAATCGAAATGGAGGTTCACATGGCAAAGATGAAGGCAATTGAAGCAGCGGTAGAAGTGTTGAAAAAGGAAGGTGTAGACATTGCCTTCGGCGTCCCTGGCGCAGCCATTAACCCAATGTACGCAGCAATGAAAAAGCTTGGCGGTATTGATCATGTACTAGCGCGTCACGTTGAAGGTGCGTCGCACATGGCAGAAGGTTACACCCGTACAAATCAAGACAATATTGGTGTTTGTATCGGTACATCGGGCCCTGCAGGTACCGATATGATCACGGGTTTGTACTCAGCGTCGGCTGACTCAATTCCAATCTTATGTATTACCGGTCAGGCGCCACGCGCTCGTCTACATAAAGAAGATTTCCAAGCGGTAGACATTGAATCTATTGCTAAGCCTGTCACTAAGTGGGCAACAACTGTTCTAGAACCCGCTCAGGTGCCACGTGCATTCCAGCAAGCGTTTCATTTGATGCGTTCTGGTCGCCCAGGACCTGTACTTATCGACCTTCCGCTTGATGTTCAGCTAACGGAAATCGAGTTTGATATCGATACCTATGAACCACTAGAAGCGTATCAACCAAAAGCGACTCGCGCTCAAGTTGAGAAAGCAATGGAAATGATGTGTGAGTCAGCAAACCCACTGATCGTTTCAGGTGGTGGCGTCATTAACGCTGGTGCTGAAGAACTCCTACAGCAGTTCGCTGAAATTACAGGCGTACCTGTTGTACCAACTTTGATGGGTTGGGGTTCTATCGCTGATGATCATGAACTGATGGCAGGTATGGTTGGTCTACAAACGTCGCATCGTTACGGTAATGCGACCATGCTGGAGTCTGACTTCGTATTTGGTATTGGTAACCGCTGGGCGAACCGTCATACCGGTTCACTGGATGTGTACACCAAAGGACGCAAGTTTGTTCACGTGGATATTGAACCAACGCAAATTGGTCGCGTGTTCTGTCCAGATTTAGGCATTGTGTCTGATGCAAAAGCAGCGCTAGAGCTACTAGTCGAAGTGGCGCGTGAATGGCGCGATGCAGGCAAGCTACCAAACCGCAGCGCGTGGGTAGGTGAATGTCAGCAGCGTAAAGCAACCATGCTACGTAAAACGCACTACACGGATGCACCAATCAAACCAATGCGCGTTTATGAAGAGATGAACAAAGTGTTCGATCGCGATACCTGTTACGTCAGCACCATCGGTCTATCACAGATTGCTGCCGCGCAATTCCTACATGTCTACAAGCCTCGTCACTGGATTAACTGTGGTCAAGCAGGTCCATTAGGTTGGACGACACCTGCTGCACTTGGTGTACGTGCCGCGGATCCTAATCGTGACATCGTAGCGATTTCAGGTGACTACGACTTCCAGTTCATGATTGAAGAATTAGCGGTAGGCGCGCAGTTCAACCTGCCTTACATCCACGTGTTGGTGAACAACTCTTACCTAGGTCTGATTCGTCAAGCGCAGCGTCAATTTGATATCGACTACTGTGTGCAACTGGCCTTTGAAAACCAAAACGCCCCAGAGCTGAACGGTTACGGTGTTGACCACGTGACGGTTGTGGAAGGCTTAGGTTGTAAAGCGATTCGTGTAACGGACCCTGAGCAGATGCAAGCGGCATTCGCAGAAGCGAAAGAGCTGATGAATAAGCACAAAGTACCAGTCGTAGTTGAAGTGATTCTAGAGCGCGTAACCAACATCGCTATGGGTGTTGAAATTAACGCAATCAATGAATTTGAAGCATTGGCTGAAAACGCAGATGACGCGCCAACCGCACTGATTCATCGTGACTAATTAGGAATAAAAGGAAATCACAATGGCAAAGTTTGCAGCAAATTTATCCATGTTATTTACCGAACTGGAATTTGAAGATCGCTTTGAAGCCGCAGCAAAAGCTGGCTTTCAAGGTGTGGAGTATCTTTTCCCTTATGCGCTGGAAGCAAAGCAAATTAAGGAGAAGCTAGATGAAAACCAACTTACCCAAGTGCTGTTCAACCTTCCGGCCGGCGATTGGGAAGCGGGCGAGCGCGGTATCGCGGTGGACCCCAAGCGAATTGAAGAGTTCCAAGCAGGGGTCGCCAAGGCCATTGAATACGCCAAAGTATTGGGTAATACCCAAATCAACTGCCTCGCGGGGATCGTTCCACAAGGGGTAAGTGAGCATGATGCCCACGCTGCGTTCGTCATCAACTTACGTTATGCCGCGCAAGCGTTGCAAGAAGCGGGTATTCGCTTGGTGATTGAAGCGATCAACACCCGTGATATTCCGGGTTTCTTCCTCAATACCACAGAGCAAGCCAAAGCGGTGATTAAAGAAGTCGGCAGCGATAACTTGTTTATCCAGTATGACATCTACCACATGCAGATCATGGAAGGGGACCTTACCCCAACCATGACGGCAAACATCGACCAAATTGCGCATGTTCAATTGGCCGACAACCCAGGTCGTCATGAGCCGGGTACGGGTGAAATCAACTACCCGTTTGTTCTAAAACATTTAGATGACCTTGGTTATCAGGGCTGGGTAGGCTGTGAATACAAGCCAAAAACCACCACGACTGAAGGTCTAGATTGGATCAACCTATACCGCTAATGCGGTGAATGCCCATCGACAGCGGTGGGCAAACGTTACGGAGAACAGATTATGAAAATTGCATTTATTGGTACAGGTATCATGGGCCGCCCAATGGCCGCGAATCTACAAAAAGCAGGCTATGAGTTGGTGTTGTCTGATCACTTTAACCCAGCGCCACAAGACCTTGTTGCTGCTGGTGCTCAGGTGGTGAATTCTGCTCAAGCAGCAACAGAAGCGGCGGATGTGGTTATCTTGATGGTACCAAACACGCCACAAGTCGAAGATGTGCTATTTGGTGATAACGGCGTGGAAGCGGGCCTAAATGCGGGTGGCGCAGAAGGTAAACTGGTTATCGACATGAGCTCTATCTCGCCAATGGCAACCAAAGCGATTGCGTCTCGTATTAATGAAAGTGGTGCACAGTACCTTGACGCTCCAGTATCAGGTGGTGAAGTTGGCGCGATCAATGCGGCACTGAGCATCATGGTTGGTGGTTCACAACAAGCATTTGATAAGGCGCGTCCTCTGTTCGAGGTGATGGGCAAAAACATCACCCTAGTGGGTGAAAACGGTGCGGGTCAGACGTGTAAAGTAGCTAACCAAATCATCGTAGCACTCAACATCGAAGCGGTATCGGAAGCACTCGTTTTTGCTTCGAAAGCGGGCGCTGATCCAGCGCGCGTTCGTCAGGCGCTATTGGGTGGCTTTGCAAGCTCGAAGATTCTAGAAGTACACGGCGAGCGTATGATTGAAGGTACGTTTGATCCGGGCTTTAGAATCTCGCTTCACCAGAAGGACCTTGATTTGGCTCTAACGGGTGCTAAAGAGCTCGAAGTCGCACTACCAAACACGCAAACGGCGCAAGAGCTGTTTGAAGATTGCGCAGCGCTAGGTGGCCAAGATTGGGATCACTCTGCGCTTATCAAAGCGATTGAAAAACGTGCGAATCACTCAATTCGTGATTAGTACGCCTTGATGGAATGAGTTCGTTTCCGTCTGGGGTGGTTAGGACTCCTCTCCCTGCCACCTCAATAACTGTATCAATCATGGTGACTCCACTGTAGGGATGTTCGTTAGGTTGATATCAAATCGCGTAGTTTTTCGTCTCCTTTTGTACGCGTTCCCGTTGTAAGACAATAGGTAGGAGCATCCTCGGGCTCCGTCTTAGCAGGCACCTAGCGGGCTTACTTCGGGATTTTTTCTTTCTATGTGACCTGAGCGAAATCGCCGTTCAGTCAACTTAGCCAGGCATGTGATATGTTTACTGGGTGTGCCGAGAGGCCGATATCACAAGGCAAAAGAGATGCAGTTAAACACCCTTATCGCCCGCCAGATTGTGGAGCGAGCGACGAAAATCATTCAGTTTCCTGTCAACGTGATGGATGAGAACGGAATCATTATTGGTTCAAGTGATCTATCCCGTTTGCATCGTACCCATGAAGGGGCATTGCTGGCGATACACGACAATCGTATTGTTGAAATTAATCAGACCGTTGCCAGTACCCTGATAGGTGTGAAACAAGGCATTAACTTACCGGTTGTGTATCAAGACAACGTGATTGGTGTGGTGGGGATTTCTGGCCAGCCAGATGAAGTGAGAAGCTATGGTGAGCTGGTCAAGATGGCTGCTGAACTGATCATTGAACAAGAAGCCTTGATGGCGCAGATTCAGTGGAATAAACGTCATCGTGAAGAGCTGTTACTGCAGTTGATTCAAGGCTCTACCTTAAGTGAAAACCAGTTGTTGTCGATTGCGGAGCGTCTGGATTTAAATTTATCTCAGCCAAGAATCGCGGCAACGGTCAAAGTGATTCCTAAGCAGGGTCAGCCATTAACTCAAGAGTATTTGCAAAAGCTGGTGCACTTACTGGAATACCCTGAACGAGACAACATTGTCGGTATTGTCTCGGTATCGATGAATGAAGTGGTGGTGCTAAAGCCGGTGACGGTAACCAATGGCACTTGGAATCAAGAAGAAGAAAAAGCGCGAGTCAAAAAGCTGCTTAAACGGATTGCCCAAGAAGCTGATTTTTCGATCAAGATAGCCATGGGGCAATACTTTCCCGGTGTTGATGGACTCGCGCGTTCGTATGAAACCGCTAAAGCGACCATGGTGGGGGCTGATAACAGCAAGCAAGCGATATTGTTTTATCAGGAACACAAGCTAGCCGTGTTGGTTGGTGGCTTAAAACAAGACCAATGGCGACGTGCGCAGTTGCTAGAACCTCTGCAATTACTGCAAAGAAAAGATGAAAAAGGCGTGCTGTTGAAAACACTGCGGGTATTTTTTGATCAGGACTGCGATCTGGCTCAAACTTGTGCAGCTCTACATATTCACCGAAATACACTTCGATATCGACTAGAGAAGATAGAAGAAGTAACTAATTTAAAGATCAATAAGTTAGGCCATAAGGTGCAGTTATATTTGGCGATGGAATGCCTTTAGTTTAGTAAGGTGTTTTGTGCAAAGTGACAATTGTAGAGTGACTTATGATTGATAAATTTGTCAGTTTGCATAAAGGAATGACGCTCGATTCACTGAATAATAACACCGTCCCTACAGGCAATCTGAATCTTTGGCATGAGGCTAAGTGTTCAGAGCGAATACTATAATAAACGGAGTTATCATGAGTCTAATCTTAATCTTGCTGGGGGTGATAGCCTTTATCGTCCTCGCAACAACCAAATTTAAACTACACCCTTTTCTCGCACTGATTGTTGCGGCCTTTTTAGCGGCTTTTGCCTATGGCCTACCTGCTGACAGTATCGCGAAAACCATCGCATCTGGCTTTGGTGGCATCTTAGGTTACATCGGCCTAGTGATTGTTCTAGGTACCATCATAGGTGTCATCCTAGAGAAAAGTGGCGCTGCGATTACCATGGCAGACACGGTGATTAAAGTACTCGGTGAGCGTTTCCCAACGTTAACCATGAGCATCATCGGCTACATCGTTTCGGTACCGGTATTTTGTGACTCGGGCTTCGTTATTCTGAACTCACTAAAAGAGTCTCTTGCTAACCGTCTAAAAACATCCAGCGTGGCGATGAGTGTCGCTCTAGCAACGGGTCTGTATGCGACACACACTTTTGTACCACCAACGCCAGGCCCAATTGCGGCGGCGGGTAACCTAGGTCTAGAGTCTAACCTCGGTTTAGTGATTGGCGTCGGTATCTTTGTTGCAGCTACGGCAGCGATTGCCGGTATGTTGTGGGCCAACCGCTTTAAAGACGTTGAACCTGATGGTGGCGACCACGCTGAAGAAGTAAAGCAAGATTGGAAAGAGCTGAAAGCGTCATACGGTGAACTACCAACAGCAGGCCAAGCATTTGCCCCAATTTTCGTTCCTATTTTGCTTATCTGTTTAGGCTCTATTGCTAAATTCCCAAGCTTACCGCTGGGTGATGGTGCATTGTTTGATGTGCTGTCGTTCTTAGGTCAACCACTGACAGCGTTAATCATCGGTCTGTTCTTGTCGGTTCGCCTACTGAAAAGCGACAACAAGGTGGAAGAGTTCGGCGAACGTATCAGTCAAGGTATTACTGCCGCGGCGCCAATTCTACTTATCACAGGTGCTGGTGGCGCATTTGGTGCTGTATTAAAAGCAACTCCGCTAGGTGAATACCTAGGAACGACATTATCTGCATTAGGCGTGGGTATCTTTATGCCGTTTATCGTCGCAGCGGCATTGAAATCAGCGCAAGGCTCATCGACGGTGGCTTTGGTAACAACATCAGCACTTGTTGCGCCAATGCTGGCTCAACTCGGTCTAGACTCTGAAATGGGACGAGTTCTAACGGTAATGGCGATTGGTGCTGGTGCGATGACCGTATCGCATGCCAATGACAGCTTCTTCTGGGTGGTTTCGCAGTTTAGCCGCATGTCAGTTGGGTTAGCGTATCGCGCTCAAACCATGGCAACGCTGGTTCAAGGCGCGACTGCAATGGCACTGGTTTACATTCTAAGTCTTGTTCTACTCTAGCAAGCTATAAAAAGGAACTTATATGAAGGTAGTTATCGCTCCTGATTCTTACAAAGAAAGTTTAACCGCTATGGAAGTGGCAACTGCGATTGAAAGTGGTTTTAAAGAAATCATGCCAGACGCAGAGTACATTAAACTGCCGATGGCGGATGGAGGCGAAGGCACGGTGCAATCTTTGGTCGACGCAACAGGGGGCGATATTGTCTCTGTTGCGGTGACAGGCCCACTTGGTCAATCCGTTGAAGGTTTTTACGGATTACTCGGTGACGGTTCTACCGCTGTGATTGAAATGGCAGCGGCATCAGGTTTGCACTTAGTCGAACCAAGTCAGCGTAACCCACTGCTCACCACAACGTATGGTACAGGCGAGTTAGTGAAAGCAGCGTTAGACAAAGGCGTTAACCATATCATCATTGGCATTGGTGGTAGCTCTACCAATGATGGTGGTGTCGGTATGGCACAAGCGCTTGGAGCGAAACTATTGGATGCGAAAGGCAACGACCTGCCTTTCGGTGGCGGAGCGTTAGCCAATCTTACAACGATTGATCTGTCAGGTTTGGATCCTCGCCTAGCGAGTGTTGAGCTTGAAGTTGCGTGTGATGTAGATAACCCATTGTGCGGACCGAAAGGTGCTTCGCATGTGTTTGGTCCGCAAAAAGGCGCAACGCCAGAGATGATCAAGCAGCTAGATGCCAACTTAGCGCACTATGCTGGCGTGATTCGTCAAACTAACGGTAATGATGTCATTGACCAAGCTGGTGCAGGTGCGGCAGGTGGTCTTGGCGCTGCACTATTAGGTCTGTTCGATGCAACGCTTCGCCCAGGTATCAGCATCGTGATGGATGCTGTTAACCTTGCTGAAGTGGTCAAAGATGCCGATTTAGTGATTACCGGTGAAGGGCGCATTGATAGCCAAACCATTCACGGCAAAACACCGATTGGTGTGGCGCGTACGGCGAAGCTATATAACCTTCCAGTGATTGGCATTGCGGGAAGCACGGCGCAAGATTGCCGAGTGGTGCATGACCACGGCTTAGATGCGGTCTACAGTGTGGTACTCGGTGCAACCGACTTGCCAATCGCACTTAAAGAAGCGGCATTTAATGTCGAGATGACTTCACGTAATGTCGCTGCAGCATTGGCGATGACGTTCAAATAATTTCCTATTTTACACTGTAAACGGCCGCTATCTAGCGGCCGTTTTTGTATTTATTCACCGGAAAAAGCTTGTTAAGGCACGGTTAATGGGCGCTCGCGCTGCTATTATCCCCTTATACTTGAGTCATTGGTCTGATTGGCGCATCAAAGGAGTTAAGCAATGAAAGGTAGGCTGGCTATAGCGTTAGGTTTGACGATAAGCACTCATGCATACTCTGCACAAGTTGCAGATATGCTCCTCACCAATGGGGTGATACACGGACATCCCAACGCCAATTCCGTTGCTGTCGCCGATGGTAAGATTCTGCAGGTGGGAAACGGTGAGGAGATGGATGGTCTTATCGATGATTCGACCAATCTAATAGATCTGCAAGGTGGCTTTGTTTCCCCCGGTTTTATCGATAACCACAACCATGTCTTTGAAGCCGCATCAGACGCTGGATCTCAGTGTGAACTAAGCCTTGATGAAGGACTGCGTGGTCAAGTCTCCTACCTAAAAGCTTGTCGGAAACAAACCCCACGAGGCGAATGGATCATGGGTTATGGTTTCTCGATAGAGTCATTGCTTGCCGATGAGGATGGCAGCACACCACTGCAGGTGATTGATGCCGTATTTCCTGAGCAGCCTGTAATTTTTATGGAGCAAACCTCTCATTCTATGTGGGTAAACTCTGCAGCATTAAGACAAGCTGGAATTACAAGGCAGTCCCCAGATCCACAAGGAGGCAAGATCCTTAAAGATGAAGAGACCGGAGAGCTACTCGGGATCTTGCTCGACAACGCGGGTGATCTGGTGCTTGAGCTGGCTTGGAACAGCTTGCGTGATCAGTTTGAGCAAAGCTATCAAGGATTAATGCAAGGCTTGGAGCAAGCGAGAACTTATGGCATTACAACCATAGGTGACGGTCGCCTTTATTGGAAACGTGGCTGGTATGAAGTGTGGCAGAAAGCCGAAGAAAGTGGTGAGCTCACTGCTCGCGTCTCTTTACGACCTTGGATCTACCCAACCGAGCCAATGCCAGCACAGTTAAAGTATCTGAAATCGATTCATTCAGACGATAATTCTCAGTTATTGCTGGTGGATCAGGTCAAGATGTACAGCGATGGTATCTTAATTAATGGTACGGCGAAGCTGCTCGCTCCTTACTTATTTACTTATGTCCCTGATGAGCCCTACGGGATTAATTACATTGAGCCCAAAGCGATGTCTAAATGGCTCAAAGAACTTAATAAGATTGGCTATGGAGCTCACATTCATGCGATAGGTGATGGTGCAATTCGTGAGTCTTTGAATGCGATTGAGTCGGTACGTAGTCAGGGCAGTGATAAAGATTACACCTTAACCCATGTAGAGTTGGTTAATTCCAAAGACGTTCCTCGCTTTGCTCAACTTAATGTGACGGCTGATTTTCAAGTTGGCTCTGATTATGTCGCCTATCATGAACATCAGTGGGCAGAAGCGTTCTTAGGTGCCAAGCGAACTCGTGCGTTGCTGAACCTTAAAGTTCTCTTCGATACAGGTGCTAACGTTACCTTAAGCAGTGATTGGAATGTGCACGACATTAATCCACTGATCGGTATTGGTAATAGTATTCTCATGGGCGATACCGGCTTACCCGATACGGTAGAGGCGCTCGATGCCTATACGATCAATGCGGCTAAGAGTTTAGGGATTGATGATATCACCGGGTCGATTGATATAGGTAAATCGGCTGACTTTGCTGTGCTATCTCGTGATATTACCTTATTGCCTCCAGAAGAAATCAAAGCAACGGAGGTTTGGATGACGATCGTTAGAGGTAAAGTGGTATTTGAGTAACTTAGTGGGTAGGGGCGAGTCAATAATTGAATTTACTTGCCATCTTAATTACTCAATATAAAACATTATTCATTGCAATTAATGTCACCTTTTTATCCGTTCATGAATGAGTAAGAATAGCCTGTATCTTGTAGGATTCTTGGTGGATATTATTGGTGCTCTCTTTACCATGGCCATTATTTTGTCGACAGTGTCACACTTGATGAATTTAAAAAATGACCAATTATATAAATTATGATTATCTTAGAACTGTTCCCGTAGCATTTTATTATCAATAAGGAGGTAACATGAAAAAATACAATAATTCTAGTGTTTGGTTTACCCTTGATTATAAAATCGCCCTGTTCTTCCCTCACTAAGTTATAGCCTTCGCACGTCCAGTGCACACAACCCTGAACAGTATTTATCTTGACGCACCTTTAACGTTTCTAGGGGCGCATTGATTATTTCGTTCATGGGTTTATTTTCCAGTTCACCTTTATTTTGGATTTAATTATCTAAGGTACTGACTTGTCTGGAATTTATATATTTAATCTTTGCTGAATTAATTATTTAGTAGAGAGGGAAAGCTATAGTTATATATTAGGGATTAATCATGGAAAATTTCAAACATCTCCCAGAACCATTTCGTATTCGTGTTATTGAGCCAGTAAAACGTACCACCAGAGAATATCGTGAGCAGGCAATTTTAAAAGCAGGAATGAACCCATTTCTTCTTAACAGCGAAGATGTGTTTATTGATCTTCTTACCGATAGTGGTACTGGCGCGATTACTCAGGAAATGCAAGCGGCAATGTTGAGAGGCGATGAGGCATACAGTGGCAGTCGCAGCTATTTCGCTTTAGCTGATGCGGTCAGTGATATCTTTGGTTACCAGCATACCATTCCAACTCACCAAGGGCGTGGTGCTGAGCAAATATACATTCCAGTGCTGATTAAAAAGCGTGAAAAAGAAAAGGGTCTTGATCGCAATAAAATGGTCGCACTGTCCAATTACTTCTTTGATACCACTCAGGGACACACGCAAATTAACTGTTGTGTCGCTAAAAATGTCTATACCGAAGAAGCGTTTGATACGGCTGTGAGTGCTGATTTCAAAGGCAACTTTGATCTTGAAAAGCTTGAGCACGCGATACTTGCAGCCGATCCGAAAAACGTACCTTATATAGTCAGTACCATTACGTGTAACTCGTCGGGCGGGCAACCAGTCTCTATTGCCAACTTAAAAGCCGTGTATGAGATTGCGCAGCGCTATGATATTCCAGTGATTATGGACTCGGCTCGTTTTGCTGAAAATGCTTACTTCATTCAACAGCGTGAACCGGGTTACCAAGATTGGAGCATTGAAGAGATTACCCGAGAAAGTTACAAGTACGCCGATGCTTTGGCTATGTCGGCGAAAAAAGACGCCATGGTACAAATGGGCGGTTTGTTGTGCTTTAAAGATGACACATTACTTGACGTTTATAACGAGTGTCGCACCCTGTGTGTTGTTCAAGAAGGTTTCCCTACCTACGGTGGCTTGGAGGGCGGCGCGATGGAGCGTTTAGCTGTTGGCCTCTACGATGGTATGCGTCAGGAATGGTTAGCTTATCGTATCAGCCAAGTGAAATACCTTGTGGAAGGATTAGAAGCCATTGGTGTGGTTTGTCAGCAAGCGGGTGGTCATGCGGCGTTTGTTGATGCTGGTAAGCTGTTGCCTCATATCCCATCTCATCAGTTCCCGGCTCATGCTTTGGCTTGTGAACTTTACAAGGTTGCAGGTATACGCGCGGTAGAAATTGGTTCTCTACTACTTGGGCGTGATCCTGCCACAGGTGAACAAATGCCTTGTCCTGCTGAGTTAATGCGCTTAACCATTCCTCGCGCAACTTACACCCAAACTCACATGGACTTCATTATTGAAGCTTTTGAAAAGGTTAAAGAAAACGCAGATAACGTTAAAGGACTCGATTTCGAATATGAGCCTGAAGTTTTACGTCACTTTACCGCACGATTAAAAGAAGTGGACAGCAAATAACATCAATTACGCAGCTCTCAATCAGCTGCGTTTTTTTTGCCTAGTCACCACATAACGTGAAATCAATTTAGAGAATAACACTATGACTGCAAAACCTTCCTTATTGGGTGGGGCCTGCATCATTGCCAGTGTCTGTGTAGGCGCTGGCATGTTAGGCCTACCTAGTGCGGGGGCGGGAGCGTGGACAATTTGGTCTATGCTTGCCATTACCCTGACAATGTTAGTAATGACCGTTTCAGGTTGGATGCTACTTGAAGCGTTCAAACATTATGACTTAAGAGTTTCTTTTAATACCGTAACCAAAGACATGTTGGGCGAAAAGATAAACATGTTTAACAATCTTACGGTGTACTTTGTGGGGGGGATATTGCTTTACGCGTACATCACCTCTTCAGGGCTTATTTTACAAGATCTATTGGATATCAATAGCAAGATTGCATCGATACTATTTGTGGCTGTATTTTCAATTTTTGTCTGGCATTCAACTCGTGCTGTTGACCGAATTTCAGTTCTCTTAATTGCTTTTATGGTGTTGAGTTTCGCTTTCGGGGTTTCGGGATTAGCGGTCAACGTTAACGTGTCTGTATTGCTGGATACGATAGACCCTGATGCAAAGTATGCTCCTTATGCCATGGCGATGTTACCTGTGGCCCTAACCTCTTTTGGCTACCATCATTCTGTCTCTTCCATGCGTGCTTACTATGGTGAAGAGCGACGTGCTAAATACGCAATTTTAGGCGGAACCATCATTGCGTTGGGGCTTTATTTCTTATGGTTAGTGAGTATTTTTGGCAATTTACCGCGCGAAAGCTTTGGCTCGGTCATCGAACAAGGCGGCAATATTGACGCATTACTTATGGCGCTTGACTCGGTTATAGAGTCACAAAGCGTCGAGCGAGCAATCAATGCATTTTCTATGGCTGCGATCTTGTCATCATTCATTGGCGTAGGGTTGGGTGTGTTTGATTTTCTAGCCGACCTGTTCCGCTTTGAGAATAACAAGAAAGGCCGAACCAAAACTTGGTTTGTTACTTTTGTACCACCATTGGTTTTTTCTATCCTCTTCCCATTTGGTTTTGTGATTGCGATTGGTTATGCCGGAGCTGCTGCGACGGTTTGGGCTTGTATTATTCCTGCCCTGTTAGTGATGAAGTCGCGTTCTAAAGATAACGGTGACGAAGGCTTTGTCGTACCCGGAGGAAAGCTCATGGTTGGTTTGGTTATTTCTTTTGGTGTACTGACTGCGGTATTCCACTTTATGGCAATGGCAGGAGTTCTGCCAGCATTTAACGGTTAAACGACAAGGAGTTTAGATGACTATTATCAATACAGACAAAGCGCCAGCTGCAATTGGCCCATACATTCAAGGTGTCAAACTCGGCAACCTTGTGATCACTTCCGGTCAACTTCCTTTAGACCCAGAAAGTAAACAAATGCCCAGCGATGTCGCAGAGCAGACTACACGCTCGTTACTCAATGCATTGGCTATTATTGAAGAAGCAGGGTTGAGTATTCATGACTTCGTAAAGACGACGGTTTTCGTCAAAGACCTCAATGAGTTTTCGGCTATCAATAAGGCTTATCAGGCTTTTTTTGAACAGCGCGGTGCTGATTTTCCGGCCCGATCTTGTGTAGAGGTTGCCCGTTTACCTATGGATGTGAAAGTGGAAATAGAAGTGATGGCATCTAGATAACCAAACCTAGAAAGAGACATCATATTATGAATATGGCCACATTAAGTGGCCATTTTTTGTTGGGTGAAATTGCTATTTTTCGCCGAGGCTTATCGATTAATACACATCGGTTTACTTGAAATTGGATCCGACATGACAACCGCATCAAGATCGAAGACATCCTTCAGCAGTGATTCGGTAAATACCGTTTCGGGGGTTCCTGTTACGGCAATCTTGCCGGATTTAAGCACGACCAAATGATCGCAGTAGCGACAAGCTTGGTTTAGATCGTGCAGCACAACGATGATGGTTTTGCCACTGGCGTTGAGCTTTTGGATTAACTTCATTAACTCGACTTGATGCGAGAGATCGAGATAGGTGGTGGGTTCATCTAGCATCACAATCGGTGTGTCCTGAGCCAGCACCATTGCAATCCAAACTCTTTGACGTTGTCCGCCGGATAGGGCGTCGACTTTCTTATCAACCAAATCTTGAATTTGAGTTTCTTCAATCGCCTGATCGACTTTTTGATGATCTTGTTGAGACAGCTTTCCCCAGTAAGACAAATAAGGTGAGCGGCCATACTCAACTAAACGACGAACGGTAATATCTTCTGGAGTGGTCAGCACTTGGGGTAGCAACGAAATATGCTTGGCCAACTCTTTATCTGGATAGCTTTTGATGGGTTTACCCAGCACTGAAAGTGCCCCTTCAAAGCTCTTATTGATTCGGCAAAGTGTTTTTAACAGCGTTGATTTTCCGCTGCCATTCGGGCCAATCAAGGCAGTAATTTTTCCTTCTGGGATCGCAAGGTCTAAGTCGTGAATGATGGTGTCTGTTCCATATGAAACAGACAGTTGATGAGTTGTAATCATTATTTCCAACCTTGATAACGCTGAAGTAAGAAAATGAAGTAAGGAGCGCCAATAAGAGAGGTGAGAACTCCTGCTGGCAGCTCTAAGGGGGGATCGATACCGCGTGCAAGTGTATCGGCCGTTACTACAAGTAGAGCGCCAATGACGCCTGACATCGGCAGCAGGAGTTTGTGATTGTGACCAAATAGGAGTCGGGCAAGGTGTGGTGAGAGAAGCCCGACAAAACTGATGGTACCGCACACAGCGACGCTGACACTGGCCAGTAGCACAGACAGGATCAATGCGATGAAACGTGTTCGCTCTGGTTGTGCACCTACGGTTGTTGCCGCTTCTTCGCCTAATCCCATCAGGTCGAGTCGCCACGCAAGATACATAGCGCAAGGAATCAAGCAGGCTAGGCTAAGCCAAATTAGAGGCATCTGAGACCAATTTCGTCCCCATAAACTGCCGGTTAGCCATACCATAGCGGTATTGATTTCAACTGGGTGGACGATGAGTAAAAAGTCGATGCCACTTGAGATGAACGCACTAATCGCAATGCCGATCAAAGCAAGCCTTGCGGGAGTTGGGTTGTACTTATAGGCAATCGTGATGATCACAATTGCAGCGCCAATACCTCCAGAAATTGCCACACTGGCGAGGAGCGGCAGTGAGGCATCAGGAATGTAGACCAACAGCAATGTTGCAGCGAATCCAGTACCTGCACTGATGCCCATCAAGTCGGGTGAAGCAAGAGGATTACGCAGCACACCTTGAATCAGCGCGCCAGAGATACCAAGCCCCGCGCCAACGCCAATCGCCAGTAGAAAGCGAGGTAGACGATATTGATTGATAATGAAATCGAGATCGCCGCCATTCCATAAGGTATGTATGACTGCGCTAGGCTCCAATGGTGTACCACCAATAAACAAGCTGCCGATAGCGCAAATCAGTAAAGTGCCGACTAACATTGAGAGTTTAAGCTGGATCATGACATTTTACTCCTCACGGCTAGAGCAATGAAAAATGGTGAGCCAATGAGCGCAGTGATAACGCCAACAGGAGTCTCAGCAGGAAAGGCGACCATTCTAGAAATAACGTCAGACCACAGGAGTAAACTTGCTCCGACGAGAGCTGAAGTCGGGATCAAAATGAAATGGTTGCTACCGACTAATTTACGCGCAATGTGGGGGACCAATAGACCAACAAAAGCGATGGGGCCCGCAATCGCAACACTTGAAGTGGTGAGCAGTAAAATCGCTATACAAGTAATGATTCTGGTGGCGGAAATGTTGACACCTAAACCAACGGCAATATCATCTCCCAGCGCGAGTAAATTCAAGCTTCGAGCAAGACTGAAGGTGATGAGAATACCGACTAAGCTCACGGGCCAGAATGCATCCCAATCTTGCCAGGTGATATTGGATACTGATCCCGCTAGCCAACTCAATACGCTATAAGCCATATCGTCTGCTAATATCAGAGCACTTCTCGTGATTCCTACCAGCAGAGCATTGACTGCAATACCTGCCAGAACGAGTTTAATAGGATGCGATTTGGCGCTGAAAAAGCCGCCGAGAGATAGCACCAATAAGCCACTTAACGCTCCACCGAGCAGGGCGCTGATAGAGAGTGGTAGCTCAGGTAAGAATGCCAAATTCATTGAGGTTAAAGCGATAAAGCATGAAGCACCGGCATTGATACCCAAGATGCTTGGAGACGCTAATGGGTTCGCAGTCAGACCTTGCATTAACAGTCCTGCTATCGCGAGGTTAACGCCAATCAACATTGAGGTTAGTACTCTAGGAGCTCTTAGTGTCGCAAGGATTTGCTGTTCCATGCTTGCACTATCAAAGTGAAATAGGTAGTTGGCTAGGTGACCAATAGATAGATCAAAAGAGGAGTAGCTAACCATTGATGAGATGGTACCTGCCACCAGTATAGCGGCGGCAGTCAAACACCCCAGTAGCATACGCTGCTGGGGTGAGGTCGTTTTTTCGATCATGATTTATTAAGAATGGTATCGAGATTTTGTGCGATTTCTTCAGCGGCATTCATGCCACGGTTGAGAGACCAAACTTGAGGGGAAACCTTGATGATTTGTTGCTGCTTTTGAGAGTTTAATAGATTAAAGAGTGGGTTTTGTTTCCACGTATCGGTGATGGTCTCATCGCTGTATGGACCAAGGAGCAACCAATCTGGATTCACTTTTAACAACTGCTCTAAGCTCACTTCTACGTAGGCCTTTTCGGTCTCTTGCGGCATTGGACTTTGAATGCCAAGGTTGGTTAGTACGCTGCCGGCATAAGATTCTGGACCATGCATCCACATGCCTTTTTGTGTCACAACCGCAAACTGCATTGTTTGTTGGCTAGAGAACTTGGTTTTGTATTCGGCCATCAATGATTTGTGCTGGCTGATACGCTGCTTCATTTCCGTCTCTTTGTTAAGAACGATACCGATCTTTAATGCTGCTTCAAGGTTCTCTTGGTAGTTTTCCCCACGGCTTTTTAGAATCAAGGTCGGTGCGATTTTCGATAAGTCATCATAGGCAGGCGAGTGACGTTGCACATCAGCGATAATAAGATCTGGCTTAAGCTGAGCAATGATCTCTAAACTTGGCTGAGGGCGCATACCGACTGAGGTCCAAGGAGAGATCTGATCACGAATTGACTTAAGGATGCGATTGACATCTTTATCATCGGCCACACCAACAGGCGATACGCCGACTGATGCAAGAGCATCAACAAATGAGTATTCAAGTGCTACAACGCGCGTTGGAGTCCCTGTGATAGTGAATGTGCCTTTTTCATCAACGACAGAGCGCTGATCCTGTGCGGTGACACTAAATGAAAGCATTGCGGCTAACAGGAGTGAGGAGAGTTGTTTGAGTCGGTTCATTAAATCATTCCATTAATATCAAATCAGTAGCGGACAGAACACAGTCCGTTGCGACGCATTTCGTCATACATCAAACGAATTTGTAGCAAAATATTAATAATGAATGCTAATTTAAATGATAATTAATATCAATGCCGATAGGGGTGGTTTGCTATTTATGGGTGGTCGCGCGGTATGGTGTGTGAGAAGCGAAATTGTAGATAATGTAACCTGCAGGAAGTTGAAATAAGAGAATTGTAAGGATTTGACCAGAGTGATTGATAGGGCTTGTCTTCGATAACATAATGTTTACACTGGAATAGCGTAAACATTTATAAAGGATGAAGAATGACTCGCATTAGGCAGAAGAATCAGCAATTGATTATTGAAGTCGCCAGTGAACAGTTTGCATTGCAAGGGTATGCGGCCACCAAGATGGTTGATATCGCAAAAGCGGCCGACATTGCCAAAGCGAACGTCTTCTATTACTTCAGTTCCAAAGACAAGCTCTACTACGCGGTATTACAAACCGTGACGCAGCCTTTGCTAGAAGCGTCTCGCCCGATTGAAGAGCTCACCGACCCGGTTGAAGCGCTCAGCCAATACATCCAAGCCAAACTGCGAATTTCGCAAGAGCACTCTTACGCATCAAAAGTGTTCGCTAATGAGGTGATGTCAGGGGCGAAAGTGTTGCCGGAAGATATTGCTCAAGAACTGTTTAAGCAATCGCAAATGATCATCGATAAATTTGCAACATGGTCGCAGCAAGGCTTGATGGACGATGTTCCCCCTCATCACTTGATGTTTAGCATCTGGGCTGCAACGCAAACCTACGCTGATTTTGGTTGGCAGATTTGTAATGTAATGCAAAAAGATCAGCTCGACGATAATGATTATCGCCAAGCGGCAGAGTTTCTCACTCAACTGATCATTAAAGGGTGTGGCGTTAAGAGTAATGGACATTAAAAAACCAGCCTATTCGGGCTGGCTTTTTCTTTTGGCGTTCAGAGCGGCTGGCTTAACGTGACTCAAGTGGGTATGAGCGATAGCTCCACATACCGTAAGTTCTTAAAGCGTCACGGTAGATCCCAAGCAGCTCACTGTCACTGGCTTTTTCAAGTTCCTTCAGGGGCTTGTCTGGGTAGCTTACCGTATCAAAAGTAATGTCTTGTGGGCCTGTTTGCCAACTGGCAATTTCGAATAAGGTTTGTCCACGGCGAACGTGACTCGCGGAGCTAATAATAGTCGCATGCTGAATATTGTGGCGTGCTAATGCATAGCTACTAAAGAGTGCATTACCCACCGTGCTAGTTGCGTAATTTTCCTCGATGATTCGCTCTTTTTTAATGCCTTTTTCAATCAACCAGTCAGCCATTAGCTTACCTTCGGTTTTATGATTTTTAGGTACACCACCAGTCAATACAATTAAAGCATCTGGGTTGTCCTTCGCCATTTGTAATGTCGTCTCTAGGCGCTCAATAAGGATTTGATGCATCGAGCCATCAGGGTTCAATGCATAACCTAAGGTGACAATAGCGCCATGATCATCTAGTTGACCTTTGCTGGCTTGTTTTTTCAGTGGTGTGGCTAACACGCGGTCAACGGTTTCAAAGATTCGATTTATGTCTGATGCCTTGCCCGCATTTAACTTCGCAAGCGTATCCATGTGTTTATCAGACTCAGCCTGATTACGGTTAAAGCGCTGCCAAACAGCGAGGTAAGCGTGTAGGTCGACGTCTTGCGGCGCAACGGATAGCGCTTGTTCAAACAACTCAATCGCTTTATCTACATTCTTGTTGTAGATCTGCGCATTCGCTGCCGAGATAAGCAAATCAGTACGGTACGGTTCCAGTTGGTAAGCTTCTAGTAAACGGTCGGTAACGGTTTCCATATTGCTTGGCATTTTGGCGGTAAACCCAGCGTGAGAAATACGGGCTGGGGATTTAAACGCCTGCACCGCGTCATTGAGTAGTTGGTCTACCACTTGGCGCTTAGTGATGAGTTGGGAATAGTCATTGTCAGAGACAATAGCACTATCATTAGCAGCAAAAGTGTGTGGGGCAGAAGCTAAGCAAATGACGCTACCAAGAGCGAGGGCAAGGAATTTTTTCTTCATAGAGAAGTCCTAATTTTTTATTTTGAATAGTAAGACAGGTGATTTTGTAGCTTAGATTCAAACGATTAATAAACTGTGAAAGGACTCTCAACTCAGCTTGGTGATTCTCCACTATTGGTAAATTTCAGAATTAGGATCACGAAAGTTTTACCCAACTTTTTACTGCTGGGAATCTCAGCGATAGATGAATCGTGTTTTTACTATGTTTAGAGCGGAATATTTATCCAATGAACCTCCCCTCTATTGCTCCAAAATGCTCTCTATTCGTCTAATTGCCTATCTGCGAAAGCTAACTTTTCACCCTCTAATATCTTGAAAGTTATCTTTATTTTTTTAAGAGTAATAAATCACAACCTGATTAAGATCATAGTAAGTGGCTTATTGAAATTTGGCGCGTCGGCACTTTACCCCTTTTGGAGAGGGCCGATTTTTTCGGTTACTGATTGAAAATCATCATAATTTTGAGTACTAGCGGAAAATACTTCGAAAATACCGAGTAAAAATGCAACTTTAAATTACTTTTTCAGAAAATGCTCTCAAGCTAGCGTGAATGGGACACAACAAAATAATTAGAAATACAGATGAATAAAAAGAATGTTCTTTATGCTGCCATGGGTGTTTCAGAGCTGTCTATTCTTGGTAGCAAACCATGCTCCCAATCTTTGCCATTCTCGGGTGGTCGATTGGGCTCAATGATAGAGTGGAGGCAATGATGATCTTATCCAGTGAATTGAAGAAAGTCGGCACTATCATCACCAACTTAGTGGATATTGTTAAGAAGCACGGCGTAGAGCTAAACAGTGAATCAACGTATTACATCAGCAAAACTTTTAAAGAAAAAGTAATCCCTTGCAGCCGCAATGTGCATTACTACCTCACCTTGAACAATGATGTTGGCGATATCCTGATCACTAAAATTGTCCACGCGAGTAACTCGATTGATATTGGCTTTAAAGATATCTACGGTAATAAGCTCGCTAACGCGACCATCACAGATAAAGGTGAGCTCAAAGAGTATCGCTTGTAGCTAGAGACCTGCGAATCCATTCAATTAGATTCGCAGGCTTTCTGTTACTTAATCGCAGTACAAAAGCTTACATCGGCGTGCTGAGTTTGCGGATCGTAGCTGTGATAGAGCTCAAAGCATGGGCGATCATCGTTTTCAACACCAGTTTCAATCACCTTGCTCATCAAATCATCCCACGCTTTGGCATATTGGTTATGTTCGGTGATGTGTTGACGCATGACCGCATATTGCCCACCAGGAAAATCTTGCAGTTCAATCCCACTTGGCACTTGTGTATCAGCCGGGACCATCAAACAGATGTCGGTGCGACATTTGTCATTGGGTGTGACTTCAGGGTTATCGTGATAGATAAAGATGCAGGTATTACCCGCCAAGTTTTTCATTCCAGCCCACTGATACAAACGCTTTGAGGGTTCTTCATAGCCTTCACCATAAGGGCCAGTGACTCTAACGTAGGCGAGTTTAGTTGCGTCAAATTGTTGCATTTCCATTGTCTTTCTCCATGTCGTTGGTTCAGAGCAAGTATATGGAGTCGTCATCTCGCTTTCGTTTCCAATCTTGCGCAAGGTGTGTCCAATCTTGCTGTTTTGTGCCAGCGTTGAAAACTCTTGATAGTTTTTGCAATCACGAAAAGCGGTCGGTGTAACACCGTAATGTTGTTTGAACGCCTTGGCTAAACTTTGAGAAGAAGAAAAACCAAACTCTAACGCAATGTTGAGGACGGGCTGTTTGGTTTTGAATAATTCATCGGCTGCTGCTGCGAGTCTTAAACGGCGAATGAAGTCGGCCAGTGTTTCTCCTTGCACCGCTTTAAATGTGCGATGAAAGTGATAGGGAGAAAGGTTCGCTAATGCAGCCACTTCGGGTAGGTTGAGAGGTTGATTGTAGTTTTGTTCGAGGTAACGGATGACCGGAATCAACCGCTTTTTATAGTCTACACCCATTTAGGTTCTCTTTATTCCCTGAATTATCGTTTCAGGCTAACCGATTGAGGCAGAGTTTAAAACCTGAGCGTAAAAAGATGAGTTGGTTTTGGTGTTTTAACAGAATAACGACAACGAAAAGGCCGCGAATTCGCGGCCTTTTATGTGGGTGCGCTCTGGCTTAGAGCCCTTTCGAATATTGGGCATTGGTCGTTGGTTGAATTACTGAATGCAGTGACTGACTATTCTCTTCATTGTTGTTATCAAGCAGGGTTAAGAATGCCTGAATCAGATCTGATTTCTCTATGCTAACTTGCGTCTCAGTCTGAATGTCTCGCAAGTCGATCAAAATGTCACTGAACAGGTTTGGCAGTTGTTCAAGCACCTCTAAGTTCAACACATTGTGCTCGCTGTATATCGCGTTGTGACTGCCTTTATGTTTCTGGATGACATAAGGATTGTCTTTCAAGTTGATGATTGATGTGCGTTTCTCACAGCGCTTCAAACAGCCTTTGTTTACTTTAATCTTGCGGCAGCCTTCCGTTTGTTGGAACAAACATTGGCGGCTCGTCAGCAGAGTATTCGGGTGATAAATACTGTAGAACAGCTGCATATTGTCACTGCGCTTGATGTGTCGCATCTGCTTCATGTTGAGTTCGTTGGAAATAAACGCACCGGCACAAGCGAACTCTTCTTCAAGGCAAGCAAGGGCATAAGAGTTGGTGATGTTCATTTGTGGACCGGCAACCCAAGCAAGCCCTAGCTCTTGGGCAATAACGCCAACGCCAGAGTTATTCGTCACCATTTGCTTTGGTTTCACTACTTGTAAGAAGCGCTTAGCGGCGACAAAGTCATCGCCAATCAAAATTGCAGGGAACCATGGCATCAGGCTCGGGTTAGCAGCAAATCGCTCAATTAGGCTATCGCACTCTGCTGCTAAGCCCATCGGGAGCTGGTAATAGAAATTCGCATCAGAGCCGTTGATTAAGCCTAAGTCATCTGCTGATGAGAGTAACACCGACAGTTTCGCTGTATCGACAGACTTGGCTTGCGGCAGAGCCTTCAACTGAGGGACATCAATCGCCCCTTTTAGGCTCGCACTATTGTCTTTGGCTGGCGTGAGAACCATCGCATCGGTCTTTGAAGCTACCGTTTCAATAATGGCAGTTTTGTCATCGTAGAGCTTCTTCTTCACCTGCTGAACTTGCTCAGTGCTGGTGCATTGATACACCTTAGAGAAGTGCTTTACGGCGTGATCGCGTGGGTTGTCGATGTACATCGCTTTACCAAATTCACCCTGCAAGAACGCGTTGGAGAAATCACGGTTAAACACGGTGTAAAGCTCAGTGGTATCATTCGACAACTCGGCACCATCGTAGAAGCGATCTATTTGCTTGCGCCAGTTATCGACCACGGTGTAAACGTAGTGAGACTTCTTAATTCGACCTTCGACTTTCAATGAGTAAACGCCTGCATCGACTAACGCTTCGAGATCGCCAAACGCCGAGTTATCTTTCATGTTGAGCGGGTAGCTATTGCCTGTTTTGGTGGTTTCATACTGCTCACGACAAGGCTGACTGCAGCGACCACGGTTGCCTGATGCGCCATTGCGAGCCGAGCTGATATAACAGATACCTGAAAAACCAATGCAGTATGAGCCGTGGACAAACACTTCCATCATCACATCATGTTGACGACCAAACTGAGCTAAATGCTTAATCTCATTGATGTTCAATTCACGAGAGAGATTCACGCGGCTGGCCGTTAGCTGGTTAAGAAACAGGATCTGACCTTCATTGTGCGTATTGAGCTGGGTAGAGGCATGAACATCCAAGTCGGGAAAGTAGTTTTTAAGGATGTAGGCTAAGCCAAGATCTTGCACGATGATGCCATCAATGGCCGTGGTATTCAGCTGGCTAAGTAAACGTACGATGGCTGGGATTTCGCTTTCTAGAATCAATACATTCAAGGTAAGGAAGATCTTACAATCGTGCTGATGAGCAAGCTGCAACACGCCATTTAAGTTATCTAAGGTAAGGTTAGTGGCTCGGTTACGGGCATTGAATCTATCTAGGCCACAATAGATAGCGTCAGCACCCGCTGCAATCGCTGCTTTGATTGAATCTAAATCACCACCGGGTGCTAATAACTCAAATTGATCACGTGTCACTGTATGTCTCTTTCACTGCATCATAAATCAGGCACGCAGTTTACGGGTTTCATACATTTGATGTTCGACTAGTTAACCTTTTATTAATCTGGGTCAAAAACAAATAATGTCTCAGTAGAGCCTATTTGTATTTGCTGTGAATCCGTTCCATTTGTCCATCAGCGATCAGCTCTTTTATGATCTGATCAATCTGCTCGATTTTGCTGGTATGAGGGGACTTTTTAGAGATCGCATAATAGATCGGAACGGAGACTCCGGTGTTGTATTCCACGGTTTCAAATTTGTCACTGTAACCAAGCTTAAGCGTCTGGTAGTCGATGTTCGGGTTGGTGCCAATAATCACATCGATACGTTTGTTGGCCAGCATGTGGAGCAAAATCGCCTCTTCACTGACTTGGTAGCGGTTAATTTTAGGGTCACTGTTAAAGGGTTCAAAGTATTCAGACTTTACGACAGTCCCAACCTTGAACTTATAAAGATCTTCATAGTTTTGAACCAGTGATGCTTCGCCTTTACGAACAAGAAAGACCACTTCAACGTGAGAATACGGGGTCTCGGTGTAAGTGAGGTATTGCTCTCGCTCCTTATTTTTTGCAATGCCACTGATGATATCGACCGAGCCGACTTCGGTTTCGGCTAAACAGCGTTTAAATGAACATCGTTTGAGCTCAATTTTTTGCCCCAAGCGCTGACCAATAATGTGTGTCAGATCCATATCAATGCCGCTGTAAGGTTTTGTCTTAGTGAGGGCGTAAGGAGGCCACTCGCTGGCTACAGCACTTAAATGTTCGGTCGCCAATGCAGGAAAGCTGAAAATCGATATGGCGATTAAGCTACGTATAAAGCTCGTTTTGACGTGATTATTGCGAGACATCCGTGTTCGAAGCAAAGTCATTCTCTCAAATTTTCGATGTAATGGTTATTATTATGTTAAAGATTTAACACGCGTATGCATTTAAGTTAACTTAGCTTGTAAAACAATCAAGGATGATGGTTTGAAAAGTCGATTGATGTCGTTAGTCAGCAATAAAATTGCCTTTAGGCAAGCAAGCTTTATTGTACTGATGACTTTTGTTACAGGAATTTTGTTTAGTGGTTGGCAGCTTTGGTATGACATTAAGCAAGAGTTGACTGCGTTTGACGTTGAGATTCAACATAAGTTGACCGCCGTGCAACATCCCGCTGCAAAAGCGGCATTCCATGTTGACCCTGATCTCGCAGGGCAAATTGCCTATGGCCTCTTTTTAGATAAAGCCATTTTAAGTGTAGAGATTATCGCAGACCTCGGAGCCGATGGCTTCTCGGAGCCTCTGGTTAGCGATTTTGTCGAGTTGACTCCAGACGAAAAGAGCTTTATTTCAGAATCGTTGCTTGGCGGAGAGCAGAGCTACTCACTCGATCTATTTTTAAGTGAAGAGCCAGAACGTCGACTGGGTATTCTCAAAGTAACGGCACATCCTCATGTCCGTGCTGAAAGTTTTTTAAATCGTGCTATTTCGACTTTTTTGCTTGGCGTTTTACGAAACGGAATTATTGCCGCCATTGCTTTCTATTATTTCTATTCAACGCTTTCAGCACCCATTCGAAGGCTCACCAAAGATTGGGAGTCCATCAACCCTGTTCTACCTTCTCCTGATGATATAAAAGGCAATGCGGCTGAACGTGATGATGAGTTAGGTCGTCTAGTTCGTCAGATGAAGTTAGTGCTATCTGTGATGAAAGAGAGTGTGTTGAAGCGGCAGGTAATGAAACAAGAACTCATCCAAGTGAACGAAAAGCTGGAAGAAAGAGTGTTGGCTAGAACGCAAGAGCTGCAAGTGGCAAAGCAAGAGGCTGAGCTTGCAACTGATGCGAAGTCCAAGTTTTTGGCTCAAATGAGCCATGAAATCCGCAACCCAATGAATGTCGTTTTTGGTTTATGTCATTTGTTATCAAATAGTCCTCTCACTAATAAGCAACACACTCATGTTGACCAAATCCATCAATCTAGTCGTGGAATGTTGCGATTGCTAAATGACATTCTTGACTTTTCGCGCATAGAGTCAGGCAAGTTTGAACTAGAGAGTGTCCCCTTTTCAATCGCAGAACTTGTGCAATCTAGCTTTCAGCAGTTCGCTCATTTAGCTAGGGAAAAAGAGTTGGACTTTTCCTTTGAAAACGAATCGAGAACCTCAGTTCTAAGTCTAGGAGACCCTCTTCGAGTTGAACAAATTGTCACTAATCTCATCACTAATGCCATTAAGTTTACCTCCGCTGGCTTTGTCAAGATCACACTTAATGCGGAGCAGAGAAGAGAAGGGCAGCTATGGTTCATGGTGAGTGTGCATGATAGCGGAATTGGCTTAAACAGCGAAGAACTGACCCAGATCTTTGATAGTTTTTCTCAGGCAGAAACTTCGACCTCTCGTCAGTATGGAGGTTCGGGGCTAGGTCTCAGTATTAGTAGTGACTTAGCGGATTTGATGGGAGGTGAAATTACGGTTAAGAGTCAAAAGCATCAAGGTGCTTGTTTCTCGTTTGAATGCCAGCTTCCATTGGCTCTCTCTGCGCCCCCTGAACAGCTACGTATCAAGGTGGTCGACACTGAAACACTAGCACTTAAACCGCGCCAAACGCTCTCGATATTAGTTGTCGATGACGAAGCTATGAACCGACAAATTCTCAGCGAACTGATACAAAGCTCAGACATCCATTGTTACGAAGCGAGCAACGGTATCAAAGCCATAGAAAGGGTGAACAAACAGCACTTTGATTTAATTCTTATGGATATCCAGATGCCAGAAATGAACGGTTTGCAAGCTGCAGAGGTGATTAGGCAGCGGTTCACTTCAGATCAACTTCCCATTATTGCTGTCACGGCAAATGCTTTTGCCAAGGATAAAGAGCTTGCGCTACAAGCTGGGATGAATACGAGCATCGAAAAGCCCATAGATACCGCAGAACTCTATAACGTGTTGCAGCAACATCTTCCTTTCTCTCCAATGATTCAGCCGAGCATCAAACATTTTGGTGGATGGTCTGGTGGCCTAATTGATAAAGAAAGAGCCCTGAATCGTGTGGGGTATAACCATGCACTCTATAAAGAGTTGGTTGAGACGTTTTTCGCGAAGCATTCAAATAGTGTGATGGATATGCGTAGTTTGGTCGATGCGGGAGACTTTCAAGCAGCATTCGCGCTTTGTCATGCAATAAGTGGGAGTTTATCTAACTTGGGGGCGCAATTAGGTGAACAGTCTCGTGAGGTTGAGCAATCTCTGTGTAATGAGAACATTGATTGGGTAGTCTTAGGGGAATATTTCGATCTCCTGACATCGTCAATGAAAGCAGTTCAAGAGTTTGTTGAGCAATTAGATAGCTCGGTGACATTTGGTGATACGACAAAGGTCGATGTTAACGAGAGCTGGGGTTTGGCGCGTCAGTATATTCAAGAAGGGAACAGCGAAGCTGAACACCTTGTTGCCCAGCTTGTAAACTGTGTCACCGGCGAGCAGGCCAAGGTCCTAGAAAGAATTAAAATCGATCTCACTGATTGTGAATTTGATCGAGCCTTAGAGCAGTTCGATAGTCTAAAAATAACATAACGGTTAGTTGGCTGAGTAGTATGGACAGAGAAAAATTTAAAGCTCTCATTGTTGATGATGAAGCGATAAACAGAAAAATGTTGGCAAACATATTAGATGATTTTACCAACATAGTGGCGAAGGACGGCCATCAGGCTTTGCAACGTGCTCAAAACACAGACGACATCGACATTATTGTGTTGGATGTCATGATGCCCGAAATTGATGGTTATGAAGTGTGTCGGCGTCTTAAGGAAGATCCAAAAACAGAGCATATTCCTGTTGTGTTCGTTACCTCAAAAGGCAGTGAATATGATGAAGAGCTAGGCTTTCGTTTAGGGGCATCGGATTACATCACAAAACCGTTCAATAGCAGTATTGTCCGAGCCAGAATCGATAATCATGTGAGGCTTAAAAAGCAGTGTGACTTTCTAGAGAAGTTGAATGTCACCGATCCTTTAACTGGAATCGCTAACCGTCGTTCATTGGAAGAAACGTTGCAAAGAGAGTGGGTCCAGGCTCAAGAGACGCAGCGCCCACTGTCTTTGTTGATGATCGATATAGATTACTTCAAAGCATTTAATGACTTATATGGACACCAACAAGGGGATGAGTGTCTTAAGCAAGTTGCTTGTATGATTCAAATGCAACTGGTTAGCCCCGGTAGTCATGTATCTCGTTATGGAGGAGAAGAGTTTTGCGTAGTCTTACCTGAGGTAGAGAAAGCGGAGGCTCAACAATTGGCAAGCAAGATTATTTCAGCTATTGAAACTGCATCGATTGAGCATCGAGGTTCAACACTCAATGAAAAAGTCTCAGTTAGCATCGGTGTAACAACCAAATCTGCCCAATTAAAGCGCGCCTCTGATCTCATTGCTATCGCGGACAGAGCTCTATATCACTCTAAGCGAAGTGGCCGTGGTCAAAGCTATTATATGGAGCGTTAGTAGAAATAGTGAATTTTAGGCATTTTTTGTCGGGCGTTTAACCTAACTCAAAAAGGATAATGTAAAAAGATATCGTCGATCATTTCTTCTAACAGCTCATCGTCGTCGCAAGCTTTCGCATAGGTGCGCAGCCCAGCTACTTGAACTTGTAAGTGTCGAGCGAGCTTTACAGGGTCTTTTTCTGCAGAGATGTCATTGCACTGCTGGGCTTGGGTAATGACATCGGTAAAAGTGCACTCCATCTTCTTAAAACAAGCCTGAGCCTCTTCAAGTAACTCTTGATGCTCATCGGTTAATTCACCAATTGTTTTTGCCAACATACACATTCCGTTTGGCGCGCCATGTTTGGTATTGATGACGATATGTTTTACGAACTCTTTTAGTCCTTCTAAAGGAGAGTCGGCCTCCTCTAAGCAACGGTTTAAATGCGCAATTCCCATCTGGGTATAGTTATTCAACGCCTCTTTAAACAGCCCATCTTTACTGCCAAATGCGGCATAGATACTGCCTGGTCGCATGTCGATGACATCTTGTAGATTTCGCATAGAGGTAGCGTGGAAGCCTTTTTGCCAATAGAGGTCTGTGGCTCGGTTGATCACTTGGTCACGATTGAATTTGGCGGCTTTACCCATGCTCTTCTCTTGAAATCTCATTTTGAACGTTAGTTCAATTATAGGTTTTTTATTTTGTAGGGTAAAGCTGGCAAATCTCGCACTGGCTTTATCGCCGTCAAAATATATTTCATCAATAAAAATACTTATGTTTCAAAATCTTAAGTTAAAACCTTTACGCTAAATTGAACAGTCGTTCAAATCAATGCTTGAACGATCGTTCAATTGGATCTATCGTATGTTCATCCGCTGGGGAGGCCTAGCGAGCAACGAACATCACATTGATAGGAAAATTAAAATGAAAGAGTTTAAACGTCATACGATTGAATCAGCGCCACAAGCAGCACAAGCGATCTTACAAGGTGCTCAACAAAGCATGGGAGCAGTACCAAACCTATTAGCTACACTGGCTGAGGCGCCTGAAACGCTTAAAGCTTACAACCAGCTTCACACGCATTTTGTAAACAGCTCATTTGATGCCGAAGAGTTGACCGTAGTTTGGCAAACCATCAACGTTGAGCATGAATGTCGTTACTGCGTCCCTGCTCATACCTTGATTGCGAACTCAATGAAAGTAGATGGCGCGATTACTGAAGCGCTGCGCACTGGCTCTGCATTACCGACTGAGAAACTTCAAGCATTGCAGGACTTTACACTCAGCATGGTTCGTAGCCGAGGTAATGTCACTCAGGCGGATTTAGAAGCATTTTATGCAGCCGGTTATGCTCAGCAGCAAGTATTAGAAGTGATTCTTGGCTTGTCACAGAAAGTGATCAGCAATTATGTAAACCATGTAGCGAAAACACCGCTAGACCCAATGTTTCAGCCATTTGCTTGGGATGGTAAATAGGTTCTAAGTCGTAGGCGTTTTAACTAGCAACCTCGATATTTCAAAAGCTCCCTAATCTCAGGGAGCTTTGTTGTATTTGGTACTTTATATATTCGTTGACTGATATTTATGGTTGCAATATCGCCCAATTGCTTTAGTGTTATACCTATGTATAACACTAAAGCGAATTGATGAGGGCGATACCATGACGGAATGGAATGACAACCAGCCTATCTTTCGCCAATTGGCTGACCGAATAACAGAGCAGATTTTACAGGGAATTTGGTGCGAAGGTGAAGCGCTTCCGTCAGTGAGAAGTGTGGCTGCCGATCTGAAAATTAACCACCTAACCGTGATGAAAGGTTATCAGTTACTGGTAGATGAAGGCTTAGTCGAGAAAAAGCGTGGCCAAGGGATGTTTGTTGCCAATGGTGCAGTAAGACAGCTTAAAAGCGACCAAAGACGAGACTTTATTGAGCAGCAAATCCCCTCCATCGCGAGTAAGCTGCAGCAGTTGGACATCCCCCTAGACGAATTTATTAATCAGCTAAAACAACATGCTGAGGACAAATCATGAGTGTATTAGTTAAAGCGACTCAAGTGTCAAAACAGTACTCTGGCCAAGCGAAAGAGCAGGGTGAGGCACTAAAAAACATTAACCTAGAGCTAAAATCGGGTCAGGTACTCGGTTTACTTGGTCATAATGGTGCGGGTAAATCTACCCTAATTAAAAGCTTGTTGGGTGCCCATGATTATCAAGGTGACATCCAAGTTCTTGGAATGGAGCCAGTAAGCGAGCGAGCCAAAGTGATGGCGCATCTCTCTTATATTTCCGATGTAAACGTGTTGCCAGACTGGATGAAGGTCAACCAACTGCTGCGTTATACCGCGGGCGTTCATCCTAGCTTTGATATTGAGAAAGCGCGCCAAGTACTCGAAAAAACCAACATCAAACCAAACAGCAAAATTAAGTCTTTGTCGAAAGGGATGAAGGTGCAGCTGCATTTGGCTTTGGTGATTTCAACCGACACTAAGGTGCTGATTTTAGATGAGCCTACGCTAGGTTTGGACTTGGTTTATCGCGACACGTTTTATCGCCACTTGCTCGAGTGGTTCCACGATGGTGAACGAGCATTGATTATTGCCAGCCACGAAGTGTCTGAAATTGAGCACTTGCTGACTGACGTGCTTATCTTGAAGCAAGGTAAAGCGGTACTGCAGTCTGCGATGAGTGAGATTGAAAACGAATATGTCATTGTCGAAACAAGCGACTCACAAGCAGAGAAAATCCAACACCTCAATCCATTATCGAGCGAGAAAGCACTCGGTAGCACACGATGGTTGTTACGTGCAGAGCAGGTGGAACAACTGAATGATGTCGAGCAAATTTACAATGTAAAACTTGCTGATCTGTTCTTAGCGTTACAAAAAGGAGCAGCGTAATGAATGCCAATATCTATATGTTAGAGAAAGAGTGGTTAGAGCATAAAATGGTCACTCGCGTGCCATTGGCGCTGCTTATCTGTGGCGTGGTTTTTCTGTTTAGCATCATCATGAATAGCACGATTCAAACTAACGTGACCTATGAACTGACCTACAGCGACGGTTTTGAGTCGAACTTTGCACTTGGCAAGCAGCTAAGTCACTTGGTGTTTGGCTTTGCCGGAATTCTGTCTTTGATTCTTACGGGGCTCTACTTTCCGAAGACTTTGCGCAAAGAGCGCCAAGAAGGCAGTTTGATGTTTTGGCGTAGCATGCCAGTGAGCGATATGCAGATCCATCTGGTTAAGCTGTGTTTTGGTTTGTTGGCGATTCCAGTGATCTGCTCAATCTTGGTGCTCAGTGCTGACTTTCTAATGTGGGTGATTAACTCGGTTGTCGGTGATAAGTTCCCACTATTTGCTACGGGAGAGTCAGTATTGTATGTGTTTACTAACTGGCTAGAGTTTATTGCCCGAATGTGGCTGATTGGCCTCGCTCTGATCCCAATGGCAACGGTATCACTAGCGATATCGCAGAAGGTAAACTCGCCATTGTTGGTGATGTTAGTGGCTCTGTTTGTGATTCAACTAGTGTCAAAGTCGCTACTAGGTGCTCATGGTGTAGGGCACTTTATTGAAGCGATTTCAATCTTGCCATTTGAGATGTTAACGGCAGAAAATCCGCTCAGTGCGTTTGCCAACATGGGCATGGTGAATCTGCTGATATACGCATTATTGGGTGCACTGGGTTTAGTGGTTAGCTTAAGGTTTGCTAAATACGCTGACTAGAGCTTACGACTTAGTGAAAGAAGAAAAGCCACCGCATTGTCGGTGGCTTTTTTGTCTTATTTCTTTATTTATCAAGACGTAGTATTAAACATCTTTTCGTTTTTCTTATCTTTGTCAGACCAGAAGTTGATATTGAACTGGGCGTCGTCACTGATCTCAATGCGATGCCAATATTGCGGAGGGCTAGTGGCAAACTGGCCGGCTTCGATGACCACTTTTAATTCATGTTCGCTTGCGTCGGCGTCAGCGAAACCAAAGTAAGTGACAGTTCCTTCCATAACACAAAGTTGGCCGAAGACGCCTTCCGCAGTATTGTGATGATTAAGTAATGCTGCTGGCACATTTTCTTTAGTAAAGAATGGGGTAGAGCGTTGAATTGTCCAGTTTGATGGAATACGTAAATGTGTCATATAAAACCTCTGCTAACTTACCAATAATTTTCACTACTAAATTGACCGGGCTTTCTGCGTAGATGCTTGGTAAACCCGAGTTTGTTTAAACTTTCGCTGCTCTCTTTAACCATTGCGGGATTACCGCACAGATAGAAGAAGCAAGATGAGCTATCCGGCTGACATCCAGCCGCTTGGAACAGGGATCCACTTTCGAGCAACAATGGAATTCTTCCTGACAGAGCTCCGCGGACCGATTCTCTAGAAATAACTGGTACATAAGTAAACCTCGCTCCAAACTTTGCTTTGAACTCTTGGATTTTCTCTGGGTAGCTTTGCTCTGCTTGGGTTCGCGTTGCATTAACTAGGATAATTTTTTCAAATCGTTGACTTATCTCAGGCTGATCGAGCATCGCTAAATATGGGCCAATTGCCGTCCCTGTGCTAAGCAACCAAAGCTCCGAAGCGGCGTGAGGGATTTCATCGAGTGTCATAAAGCCTGCCGCAGTGTCAGAGATAAGAATGTCATCCCCAATTTGTAACTGTTGAAGTCGAGGAGATAGTTGGCCAGTGGCATCAGCAATAATTAAGAACTCAAGCTCATTGGTTTGCTCGAAATCATTCGGATGATTGACGATAGAGTAAGCCCGTCGAATCAACTCCCCTTGCTCGTCATAAAGTGCGAGTTTTACGAACTGACCTGCTATGTATGGGCTGAACATTCCGCGAATCCGCAGTGAGAATAGTCGTTCCGTCCAATCAAACTTGTCCGCTACCTTTCCTGAGATAAATCCTGCGTAGGGCTTTATCATATCGTCCCCTTATTCACTCATGGTGATTAACTACACTAACAAGGGCTACACTAATCGTGCCAGAAGTTTAAGTTCTTTAATTTCAATTGCTTGTGACAATTCTGATAATTGAAGTTATCATTGGGATAAATTTAAAACTATCCTTGTGATAAATGATTTATCATAGGGATAAAATTATTTTCTGGGACATAAGTTATGGGGCTGTATCAAAATCAATGGCTGCAGGTTGCGCTAGACATTACTTCGGGTATTTCAGAGCAAGATCGCTTTGAACGGCTGCTGGCGACGATTCGAACTATGCTCAAGTGTGATGCTTCTGCGTTACTACTGTATAAAGATCAGAACTTTATTCCCTTAGCAATTAATGGCTTGAGTGAAGATGTACTTGGCCGCCGTTTTGCGATTGAGCAACACCCTAGGTTTGAAGCGATAGCTCGTGCCGGTGACGTCGTTCGCTTCCCTGCCGCGAGTGAACTGGCTGACCCTTATGACGGGTTAATTCCAAACCATGAGGGCAATCTTGAAGTGCATTCTTGTATAGGCCTACCGTTACTTCATGATGAGCGTCTAATTGGTGCGATCACCATTGATGCCTTTGACCCAGAGCAGTTTAATCATATTGATGATACCGATTTACGACTTATCTCAGCGCTTGCCTCTAATAGCTTGCATACCGCATTGCTAATGGAGAAGTTGGAAAAAGGTACAGAGGTCAGCTCGCAAGGTCAGCGTTCAAAACGACTTGTTAGCGATAAGCATGAAATTATCGGCAATTCAGCCAGTATGCTTGAGCTCAAACAGCATATTGAAGCGGTCGCACAAACGGATCTTTCTGTGCTAGTCATGGGAGAAACGGGGGTTGGTAAAGAGCTGGTGGCTCATGGCATTTATCGCCAGTCTCATCGAAATAAAGAACCGTTTGTTTACTTAAACTGCGCGGCTTTGCCTGAGTCGGTGGCAGAGAGTGAGCTGTTTGGTCACGTTAAAGGAGCATTTACGGGGGCGATCAGTAACCGCAAGGGTAAGTTCGAACTAGCCAACAAAGGGACACTGTTTCTTGATGAAGTCGGCGAACTTTCTTTAGCGTTACAAGCCAAGTTACTGCGCGCATTGCAATATGGCGATATTCAGCGTGTCGGCGATGATCGTAACGTTAAAGTGGATGTTCGCATTATCGCGGCAACCAACCGAGTGTTGCATGAAGAGGTCAAAGCAGAGAAGTTTAGGGCCGATCTCTACCACCGTTTGAGTGTCTTCCCAATCTTTGTTCCGCCGCTTCGAGAACGCGAAAAAGATGTCATCTTACTTGCCGGCTTCTTTGCTGAGCGTTGCCAGCATAAGCTTAATGTTGCCAGCATTCAGTTGAGCCGAGCGATTCATCCACTATTGTTGGCCCACCAATGGGAAGGTAATGTTCGCGAGCTTGAACACACCATCAATCGAGCGGCAGTTATCGCCAAAGCTGAAAGTAATCAAGCGCACTTAACGTTAGAACCTCGTCATTTTCAGCTTAATACGGCGGCAGAATCACAGTTAGAAAGTGATACTAAACTTCAGTCTGCATCAGAGCATATTGATAGCCGATACCAAGGTTTGAGCCTTAAAGAGGCGACAGAGCAATTCAAACTTCAGTTCGTTGAAAAGGCGTATCTAGATAACGAGCAAAAACTGTCGGCCACGGCGAAACAGTTGGGAGTTTTCCCTGCGAACTTACACCGATTGCTCAAAAGATTGAATTTAAACTAGTTTATCAAAAAGATAATAATTATCCTGATGATAACTAAATGGGCATTATCATTAGGATAATTCTCTAACTTAACTCTAATTAACTATTTGAATTTTAAGTAATTTAACTTTTGGCATGCCATGTGCTCTTACTAAAGCAGATTTTTTATTTTGTTAAGGTAAGACAAATGACGATTCACGTTAAAAATAATATTCATTGGGTTGGCCAGCGCGATTGGGAAGTGCAAGACTTCCATGGCACCGAATATAAAATGACCAAAGGAACCAGTTACAATAGCTATCTAATACGTGAAGAAAAAACCGTGCTGGTTGATACCGTTGACCACCGCTTTAGCCACCAATTCCTCCAGAATCTAGAAATGGAAATCGATCTAAAAGAGATTGATTTCATTGTTGTTAATCACGCTGAAGAAGATCACTCTGGCGCACTCTCTGTGTTAATGGAAAAAATCCCTAACACGCCTATCTACTGTACAGAAGCCGCGATTGATTCAATTGTGGGTCACCATCATCACCCTGAGTGGAACTTCAAGACCGTTAAAACCGGCGATACGATCGATATTGGTAACGATAAACAACTTATCTTCATTGAAGCGCCGATGCTGCACTGGCCAGATAGCATGATGACTTATCTAACGGGTGATGCAGTGTTGTTTAGCAACGACGCCTTTGGTCAGCATTACTGTGACGAGCATTTATTTAACGATGAAGTGGATCAAAATGAGTTAATGGATCAGTGCCTGCGTTACTACTCAAATATTTTGACGCCATTTAGTGGTTTAGTGACGGCGAAGATCAAAGAAGTGCTCAGTTTTAATGTGCCTGTCGACATGATCGCGACCTCACACGGTATCGTATGGCGTGATAATCCAACTCAAATTATCCATCAGTATCTAGAGTGGGCGGATAATTACCAAGAAGATCGCATCACCATCTTCTACGATTCAATGTCGAATAACACCCGCATGATGGCCGATGCGATTGCACAAGGTATTCACGATGTTGATCCGAAAGTGGCGGTAAAAGTGTTTAACGTCTCTAAACATGATAAGAATGAGATTCTTGCCAATGTCTTCCGCTCAAAAGGTGTATTTGTTGGCTCCTCAACCATGAACAATGTCATGATGCCAAAAGTGGCTGGCATGTTGGAAGAAATCACCGGGCTGCGCTTTAAAGATAAGAAAGCCGCTGCGTTTGGTAGTTATGGTTGGAATGGTGGTGCCGTCGACCGTATTCATGCCCGCCTTACTGATGCTGGCTTTGAAACTGCGGTGAGCTTAAAAACTAAATGGCGACCAGATGGAAAAGCGATGCGTGAGTGCCGTGAGCACGGACGACAACTTGCTAAACAGTGGACGTTAGATAGCGCGAGCCTGATTCCTGCCATCCCGTTGGTAGAGCCTAAGCCTGTTACTAATGAGCAACCAGCAAGCGCGGCACCTATCACAGCGGATGAGCACCCTGCCGATTGCCAGTGCATGATTTGTACTGTGTGTAACTGGATTTACGACCCTGCTATCGGCGAGCCTAATCAAGGCGTTGAGCCTGGCACCGCGTGGGATGATGTGCCTGACTACTTCCTTTGCCCTGACTGTCATTTAGGTAAAGAGGTGTTTGCCGAATACAGCAAAGATAAAACGGAGGCCGCGTAATGACAGCCCCTCTGATTATTATCGGCAGTGGTTTTGCGGCTTATCAGTTAGTTAAGAACTTGCGTCGTAAAAAAAGTGGTCGGCCAATCATGCTATTTACCGCGAATAGTGGCGATGAGTACAACAAGCCCGATTTAAGCCATGTGTTCACCCGCCAGCAAAATGCTGATGATTTGATTTCTCATACAGGAGCAGAGTTTGCTCAGCAGTATCAGGTTGAACTGTTTGCCAACACTCGTGTAGAAGCAATAGATGTTGAGGCTAAGGCGATTACAGCCAATGGTGTTTGCTATCCTTATTCGGCTTTGGTATTGGCAACGGGGGCGACTACCTTTGTACCTAGGTTAGAAGGGGATGCCAGCCAAGAGATCATTACCCTAAATAGCCTTGATGAGTATCGCTGCTCGCAGCAACGCATCGCGCTTGCCAAGCGAGTGCTAATTATGGGCGGTGGTTTAATCGGCACAGAGCTAGCGATGGATCTTGCTGCAAGTGGTAAACAGGTGCAGATACTGGAGCCGGGCACGCAGTTGATGGCAAGTATTCTACCTGACTTCGTCTCAACGTCCTTGGAGAAGCAGCTTCGACAGGAGCAGGTGAGTGTCGAGTGCCGAAGCTATGCAGTGGCGATGAAGTACCTAGACGGCACCATCCAAGTGACTAGCAATAAGGGATTAACCTATCAGGTTGATGGGGTGATCTCGGCTGCTGGGCTACGACCGAACCTGACTTTAGCAAGCCAAGCGGGTTTGCAGGTCAATCAAGGTATCGTGGTGGATAAACAGCTAAAAACATCCGCTGATAGTGTCTATGCGATAGGGGATTGCGCTGAGATTGATGGCAAGGTGATGGCGTATCTGCAACCTATCATTTTGAGCGCTAACACATTGGCGAGCACTTTAATGTCAGAAAGCTCGACGCTGACCATGCCCGCGATGATGATAAAGGTGAAAACGCCAAACTATCCGATTCAGATTGGTGGCGCTCACGATGTGGATTCTCAATGGAAAGTAGAGCTTTCGCCGCAAGGTATTGTGGCTAAAGCGTACGATCAACAACAGCGTTTAACCGGCTTTGTTGTCACTAAAGACAACATCAATCAAGCCTTTCCTTTGCTGCGTGAAGTTCAAACCGCTTAACTAGCGAGAAAATTGCCAAGCCTTTGAGTGCTCAAGGGCTTGGCAAACTGCCGTCAAATACTCACTATTATTGGGCAACCACGGTTTTAATGTAATCACTTGGGGTCAAACCAAACTTTCCTTTAAAACGTTGACTAAAACGCCCTTCAGATTGATAGCCACACAGTTGCGATAGCAGCGCGACGTTTCTATGACCATTTTGCATCAAGTATAAGGCATGATTTAAACGCACTTCCGCCAGTACTTCTCGATATTGGGTGCCTTCTTGTTTGAGTCTTCTTATCAAGGTAGCGCGGCTCATAGCAAAGCGCTCGGCAACGGCCTCTAATGGGTGTTCTTCTCCGGGCGAGTAGGCGAGATAACGGCTAACTTTCTGACTGAAGGCCGCGTTTGAGTTAGCAAAAAGATGGTGCAATACCCCGTGCTCGGCTAACTGTTGATAGAGACCTTGCACCCAGTAAGATTGCGTCTCTTTGCTCATGCTTTGTTGATCGAATGAGAACAGCGCATTGAGTGTGTCCTGCATTGCTTTATCGCTGGCCAGTAGTGGACTTAGCGCTTCACTCTCATTGTTTCTGCTTAACTCAAGCATCGCATCACTCGGTGTGTAGTGAAAGCTGTACACGCGGGAAAGAAACCGTCCTTTTTGTGGCAGGTTTTCGAAGCTCAATGATGCTGAAGCCTCGCAAAGTAGCAGCTCTGATTGGGAAAGATCCAACGCTGAATCTTTCCAAAAAAGACGTTTGCTGCCAGTAATTATCTGAATAATACTCGGGGAATGAATCCTCACATTTCTGAGCTTTTGCAGTTGCTCAGCGCGAAATATCGTCACTTGGTATGGATGAGTCATCAGTTCCCCTTTGTGATTCAATTTAACGGGTATACGTCGCGGTTAGTTTGGCTTTGTCTAGCGCCATGCTGTTCAATGTAAAGCCTACTACTGCAGCTGGCGTATCTTTAGTGAGTTCGAGTTTGTCAGTCGGCAACGCCCACACAGTAAATTGGTAACGGTGCATACCATCGGCTTCAGGAGGACAAGCGCCACCAAAGCCAACGCTGCCGTAGTCAATACGTGACTCGGTAGCACCCAGTTTACTCATATCCACACTACGTGGTAGTTCACTGACGTTAGCCGGAATATTGAACGCAACCCAGTGCCAGAAGCCGCTGCCAGTTGGCGCATCAGGGTCATAAGCTGTGATGGCAAAACTCTTGGTCCCTGCAGGAGCATCTTTCCACATCAGTTGTGGAGACTGGTTGCCGCCATCACAGCCCCAGCTATTGTATTCAAACGTCTTAGCCATAGGGTGGCCTTCTTGAATATCGTTACTGGTAAGTTCAAATGCGTGTGCAGAGCCAACGGCTAATAAGCTAAGTGCCAATACTGATTTAGTGATTACTTGCATAGTGGTGATCCTTTTGTAAGTTCAGAATCAGTGTACGCCTAACATTAAATGATAGTATTACAGTAAGTATCTCATAGTGATTATTATTAGTTAATATTGATACTTTTGGTTTCGTGTGAGTTTCATGGGGTGAAAAAAATCCCCATGAACATATCTGTCATGGGGACAAGGTAAGTGTATAAAGTGAAAGCCTCTATGGGGATAGAACTTTCACAACGTTGTTACAATAAATGCTCTGCGGTGATGAGTAAAAGGCATGCTTGATCTAAGTAATATTGTGATGCCTAGTTTTGAGTCAGGTGCTCTATTGTTACTCAATATTAGGTGTTAAGTCGTTTTCTCGATTTTCCAGCTTACGAATCAACTTCGCTGGCGTACCGCCGTAAAGGCAATCTGGCGGGACATCACTGTTGACCACTGAATTAGCGGCAATGACTGAGCGAGCGCCAATCGTGACGCCTTGATTGATGACGCTATTACCGCCGATCCAAACATCGTCTTCGATGGTGATAGGTAGACAGTAGGTTTCCCACTTTCGGCGACTTAAATGATCAAGCGAGTGTGATGCCGTATAGAGTTGCACGCTTGGTCCAATAAGAACGTTGTTACCAATGGTGATGGGTGCGCCGTCAAGCATAACCACATTCATGTTGATGAAGGTATCACTGCCTATAGAAATGGTTTTGCCAAACTCACAATGAAAAGGCTGTCGAATAAGACTATTTCCAACCTGTCCAAACAGTTGTACTTGGAGTTCAGCTCTTTGGTTTTCATCTACGCAGGTATTGAATTGTTGCAAAGTGCGAGTAGCTGCAGTGCGAATCGAGTCAATCTCTTGCGCTGCGCCATCAAATATTTGGCCAGACATCATTTTTTCTAGTTCATTCATGGGCGAGTTTTGCTTTAGAAGTAATTGCCTCAATATACGCCGAATAGGGCAAAGAAAAAGAGAAAAACTAAGTCGCGATTACTTCCTCTTTATTACAGCGGTAGATAGGGATACGAAAACGCCAACAGAGAGAGTTGGCGTTAGGATAATGCGAGGGTTAATCACCAAGCGGTTGGCGGTCTAAGCCACCACGGTAGGAGTCGAGTGCCAATTTAAGACGACGTAGCTTATCGCGTGAGCGGCGTTTGTGGTTTACTGCTAGTGCCATAGAGAGCACGTCAACCAGCGCCAGCATCGCGTAACGCGAAGCAGAAGGTTTGTAGATAAAGTCGGTTTCTTGGTGCTCAATCGGCAGAGTTAAATCGGCGATGTCTGAGAGTGGGGTCGATTTAGGAGTAATTGCAATCACTTTCACTCCATACTCTTTGGCAAGCTCAGCGGTTTCAACAATCGTTGGTGTATAGCCTGTCGCGGAGAGCATAACTAACACGTCGTTACTGTCAGCGGTCGAGGCCACCATACGCGACATGAGACCGTCGTTGTAAGACACCACAGCATAGCCAAGACGGAATAAACGATGCTGCATCTCTTGTGAAGCAATGGTAGAGCCGCCGCCCATACCGATGGAGATAACCTGTCTTGCACCGTGCAGCCACTCTACCGCTGTTTCAATGTCGGCTTCATTAACCAGATTACGGTTGATATCTAGCGATTGTTTGATCGATTCATAGATTCCTTGGTAACCGCTTTGATCGGGTGGCTCAAGAATAAAACGCTGACCAACTGTTAGAGTTTGAGCAAGCTTGATTTTCATATCACGAACATTTTTACAGCCTACCGCTTTGGCAAACCGGGTAATGGTCGCTTCACTCACTTCCGCGCTTTCTGCTAGTTCGGTAATGCTGGCGTTCGCGGCGGTTTCTATATCGTCCATGATCAATTTGGCGACTTTCTTTTCCGCATCTCGTAGTGCGCTGAATCGCTCGGTAATCCGCGAAATAATATCGACTTCTAAACTCACGTATTTTCCTATTCTTTTTGCTGGTGGCGAATAACCAAGGCGAGGTTATGCGCCACCAAAACTTTGCTGATTAGTATACCCAAAAAGCAGGGTGACTAAAGCGAACTGGGTTAGAAACGAGTCTCTACCCAATGCGTGACCTTATATTCGTCGTCACAAATCGCAATTGAGCGCCATTTGTCGATGGTTAGGCATGGGTGTGAGGTAGAAAAGGCGATAATGTCACCGACATTCAGTTCGCTATCAGCGTCAATTTCAATAAAGGCATGTTGGTCCATTACCGCCGTTGTCACTGCTTTACCTACTTCGATTGACTGACCATCTCGATAGGCTCTTTCTGGGATCGGAAGTCCAGCATCAAAAGCGACATCACGTTTGCCCAACCCTGCAACAATCTTATTCGGCTCTGGACGTGAAATCACATGAGCCCAAACCTCCAATGAAGATTGTAGGTCGCCGCCGAGATCACACGCTACGCCTTGGTTCTTTTTCGCGCGAGTAATGACTTTGTTTTGCGCTTCGAGATAGATACCTGTGTCATGGATAGCGTAACAGCCTGGGCGGATGATTGCCTCAACATCATCTAGATTGGCTAAGCACTCTGACACTACGTCGTACCAAGCTGAGCCCGCACCAGTGACGATTGGCTTGTGTTTGATTAATTGATCATTTTGTAACGATCGCGCCATGGTGAGTGATTGAGTCAAGAAGGCGCGAATGGTTTGTTCTGCATTCTCGCCACTGATTACGCCCTCATAGACTTCGATGCCGCGTAGTGACAGATAATCATGTTGAGCAATTGTGTGAGCCAGTTCAGCCACTTGGTTTTCATTACGGCATCCACAGCGGCCACCTTCAACGCCAAACTCAATCAATAGATTCAGCGTTACTTTACGCTGAGCAAAAAAGGCACCCAGAGCATTAACGTTGAGCTTGGAATCGACGCTGATGTAAATCTCAACGTTTTGTTGCTCAATTAGGTTAGCAAGGATCGCCATGTTGGCTTTGCCCACCACTTGGTTAGCAATAATGATCTGTTTTGCACCAACCATAGCCGCCACTTGAGCTTGTGCCGCTGTTGCAACGGTGATTCCCCAAGCTCCGTGCTCTAACTGTTGACGGAAGAAGTCTGGCGTCATGGTGGTTTTGCCATGCGGGCAGAGCTTTACCTTGTGCTGCGCTGCAAAACGCTGCATCCAATCGAGATTGTTCTTCAAGCGTGATTGCTGAATCACAGCCGCCGGTAAGCTGATCTCATCATCAATTAAGCTGAAGGTATCACCCGTAGCAGACTGAAAAGGTTGAGATTTTTCTCCAATACCCGGTAGGCAGATGTGATCTGTGTGATAGTTTTTATCACGATTTGTGTGTTGATTTGTCATCGCAAGCTCACTTCTAACATGATCTAAGTGTTTGATTTTTAGTGTTTGTTGCTATCTACATTAATATTAATGTTAGAAACTATCAAACAAATCTGTATTTTTTGTGTGTTTTATCACTGTTATTACTGTGGGGATTATTAATATTGAACTCATGCAAACGAGAGACGAAAAAGGTTAACAATGTTGTTCGATACCATTATCAAAAGTGTAGAAGTCTTTGACGGTACCGGCGCCCAGTCATACATGGCTGATATCGCGATTCGTCATGATCGAATTGAACAAATTGGCCAGCTAGGTGAAGAGCAAGCCAAGCGCATTATTGATGGCCAAGGGCTCGCTATCGCGCCTGGGTTTATTGATGTTCATACTCATGATGATACCAATGTGATTCGTTTTCCTGAGTGTCTACCAAAGATCAGCCAAGGTGTGACGACAGTGATTGTCGGTAACTGTGGCATTAGTGCAAGCCCAGTTGTGCTCGCAGGTGACCCGCCTGATCCAATGAACCTATTAGGTAGCCAGAAAGATTTTAAATACCCAACTTTTGCTACTTATGCCAAAGCGGTAGAAGCAGCAAAGCCAGCTGTGAATGTGGCAGCGTTAGTCGGCCATACTGCACTGCGTAACAACGTGATGGATGATCTGCAGCGCACGGCGACCGATGAAGAGATTGCTCAGATGCGCGCTGCGCTCGATCAAGCAATGTCAGAAGGCGCATTGGGTTTAAGCTCCGGCTTAGCCTACGCCAGTGCCAAGCAAGCCAACGCCGATGAGGTGATGCGCTTAGCACAGATTCTTGGTCAACACGGTGGTATTTACACCACTCATATGCGTACCGAATTTGAAGAAATCATCTCGGCGATGGAAGAAGCGTTTGAAACCGGTCAGTTCGCCAAAGTACCAGTGGTTATTTCCCACCTTAAGTGTGCTGGAGCAGGTAACTGGGGACGCACCGTTGAAGTATTGGATGTGATGGACAAGGTGTCTAAGCATCAAGATGTGTCATGTGACTGCTACCCATATTCAGCAAGCTCTTCAACCCTCGATCTTAAGCAAGTGACGGAAGATTTCGACATCTTCATCACGTGGTCTGAATCTCACCCAGAGCATGCAGGTAAGGTGCTTAAGCAAATCGCTCAAGAGATGGATTTACCGATCATGGAAGCGGCTAAAGCGCTGCAACCAGCCGGTGCGGTTTATCACTGCATGGATGAAAACGATGTTAAGCGCGTACTGAAGTACAAGCTGACCATGGTTGGCTCTGATGGCCTACCTAATGATCCGCATCCGCATCCGCGCTTATGGGGCACCTTCCCGAAAGTGTTGGGCCACTATTGCCGAGAAGAAAAACTGTTCCCGCTGGCAGAAGCGATCCACAAAATGACGGGTATGTCGGCGAAACGATACAACCTGCAAGGTCGTGGTGAAATACGCGTTGGGGCATTTGCAGACTTAGTTTTATTTAATCCAAATACAATTAAAGATACCGCAACTTTTGAAAATCCTATTTCAATGGCAAAAGGTATTGAATCTGTATTTGTAAATGGCGAGTTGTCTTATTTTGAAGGCAATGTTAGCGAAAATAGAAATGGTACGTTTATTTATAGAAGATAAACAATTTCTAAAACAAATATCAAATATTACTTATATTAATTAAATTTTTAAATACTGGAGAAGAATATGTCTATTAAGCGTTATGGTGTAGAAGGTGGAACAGGTACTGGCGGTCAACATCTTCCATTTGCTCGTGCAACGGAAGCGGGTGGTTTCCTATATGTATCTGGCCAAACGCCAATGACGGACGGTGAGGTGGTTGAAGGTGGTATCGTTGATCAATCTCGCTTAGCGATTCAAAACTGCGTCGACATCATGGAAGAAGCAGGCTACACACTAGCAGACGTTGTGCACGTAAAGGTAGTGCTGACGGACTCTCGTTACTTCCAATCGTTCAATAAAGTATTTAAAGAGTTCTTCGGCGAGCACCCACCTGCACGTATCTGTATGGTTTGTGATCTTGTGGTCGATGTGAAAGTTGAAGTTGATGTGACTTGCTACCGTGAAGATCGTAGATAAACATCACAAATAATTAGTATCAAGTGTCGGGGTATTTCTTATCCCTGTTAGAATTATCTCGGCGCTTCCTCTCCTACAATAATAAAATAAACAACAGCGCTATAAATGGTTAGTTAAATATATATTTTATTTCTAACTGTTTATATAGGAATAAGGTTTAATTGCAGCTGTTGTAATAAATCGAAATTAATACGGATTTTTCCCAAGAGGTGTTCGATGAATAGCACACTGTTTCTTACTGGCTTTGGCGTATATGTCCTGTTTTTAATCTGGCTTGGTTGGTTCGTTTCTCGTAACCAAAAATCAGGTGAAGATTTTCTATTAGGCGGTCGTGGCCTTCCTCTGTTTCTTGTTTTAGGTACCACAGTTGCAACCATGGTTGGCACGGGCTCAAGTATGGGCGCGGTTGGCTTTGGTTACGCCAATGGTTGGGCTGGTGCACTTTATGGCATCGGTGGTGCCATCGGTATTTTGTTACTCGCGCTATGGTTTGCGCCAGTACGTAAACTCAACTTCATGACGATGAGTGAAGAGCTCGCTTACTATGTGGGTGCAAATCGCATCGTTAAAAACGTCGTTGGCTTACTCATTTTCATCGCTTCTATTGGTTGGTTAGGCGCGCACATCCTTGGTGGTGGGATGTACCTAGCGTGGATTGCCGATATTGAGCTCAGCACAGCGAAAATGGTGATTGCAGCAGCATTTACTATCTACGTGGTTATTGGTGGTTACACTGCGGTTGTTTGGACTGATACCATTCAGGCAATCATCTTGTTCGTTGGTTTCATCCTAATGGCAGTGCTGTCAGTGCAGCACATTGGTGGCCTAGATAACCTATACGACGCAATGGACCCAGCTGCAACAAGCTTCCTTGCGATTGAGAAACTTGGTCTTCTACCTGCAATTTCACTAGCGGTAGTGATTGGTGTCGGCGTACTGGCTACTCCATCATTCCGTCAGCGCATCTACTCAGGTAAAGATGTCTCTACGATTCGTCGTTCATTTGTTGGCTCAGGTATTCTGTACCTATTCTTCTCAATCATCCCTGCGATCATTGGTATGGCAGCCCATGCAATTGACCCAACGCTAGATAACCCTAACTTCTCATTCCCATACATTGCGGCGACAGTGCTACCAGTAGGTGTTGGCCTAATCGTACTTATCGCGGGTCTTTCTGCGACCATGTCGAGCGCGAGTTCTGATGCGATTGCCGGTGTATCGATTCTACTGCGTGACGTATACGTGATGTTCACAGGTCGTGTGCCAAACAAAGAGTCGATGCTGAACTACTCTCGTCTTGCTCTTGTGGTTGTGATTGGCTTTGCACTGCTGTTCGCTCTAACGTCGAACGATATCATCAGCTACATCACTAAGATGATCTCGACGGTTATGTCAGGCATGTTTGTGTGCGGAATGCTAGGTCGCTTCTGGAAACGTTACAACTGGCAAGGTGCGTTGGCGACGCTAGCAGGTGCATCAATCGCATCATTCACTGTAATGCTAAGCGCTGACCTAACAGCCTTCTGGGGCAACCCTGTTATCCCATCATGTCTGTTTGCTCTGACACTCGGTGTAGTAGTGAGCTTGCTGACTCCGGCAAACCAAGTAACACCAGAGATGGCACGCGCAATTCTTGATGACGAACGCGCTCTGATGGAGATGGAATTATCAGACAAAGGTCAGATAGAACAAGATCCTTCTCTTGAAAATCGTAAAGCCGCACAAAGCGCATCATAGTTAGACACTCAAACTAGGTGGCTCAATGAGCCACCTTATCTGACAAGGTTAGCCTCGCAATGACACATCCTCTTCATATCGCATTCTTTGGTGAGTGCATGATCGAACTTAGCGGCCTTCCTCTCAAAAAAGGGTTTGGCGGCGACACACTTAACACCGCACTGTATTTATCCCGCTTAACTGAAAACACCCCCGTTTCTGTTTCTTATGCGACAGGGTTAGGCGAGGATTCTCTTTCTCAGCAGCTTATCTCCGCTTGGCAACAAGAAGGCATTGACTCCGCGTTGGTTCAACAATATCGCGACAAGCTACCGGGTTTGTACATGGTTGAAACGGACGAGCAAGGTGAACGCAGCTTTATGTACTGGCGAGATAGTGCCGCCGTGAAAAGCTATTTCTCTGGCAGTGAGTTGAGCAAGCTGGAGCGTGCGATGGCTCAAGGTGAGCTCCATTCTGTTTATCTCAGTGGCATCAGCCTAGCGATTCTTGATGATGAAAGTAAGACACGGCTTATTGAGGCGTTAACGGTGTTTTCACAGGCGGGTGGCCAAGTCATTTTTGACAACAACTTCCGCCCACAGCTGTGGAATACCCAACAAGCGCAGCATTGGTATAGCCAACTGCTGCCTATCGTCGATATTGCGCTGATCACGGAAGATGATGATCAGCTTGTATGGGGAACCGACGAAAGCGTTGAGCAGCGCAGTACCCGTTTCGGTTGCAAAGAGACAGTCATTAAACGTGGTTGTGAACCGTGCAAAGTGATTTGGCAACAAGAGCGCGAGTTTGAGTATGCCTACGTTAGCGCTGAGCGTGTCGCAAATGTGGTCGATACTTGCGCGGCGGGTGACTCTTTTGCCGCTGGTTACTTAGCGGCTCGCTTAAATGGTCAAACTCCAGCTGAGTCAGCGATATTAGGCCACCAACTGGCATCAACAGTAATTCAATATTCAGGCGCAATCATTCCTAAATCGGCAATGGCGCACCTCACTCTTTCTTAAATTTTTTGATTGGTAAAAACAATGACAAACGAAATGATCAATAAACTAAAGCAGTTCAAAGTAATTCCAGTAATTCAAATCAACAAAGTTGAGCACGCTATCCCATTGGCGAAAGTGCTGGTCGATAACGGCCTACCTGTTGCTGAAGTGACCTTCCGCACTGAAGCGGCGGCTGCATCGATTAAGGCGATGAGCGATGCTTACCCTGAAATGTGTGTCGGCGCCGGTACTGTGCTAAATGCTGAGCAAGTGGATCAAGCTAAGGCCGCTGGCTCTGAGTTTGTGGTTGCGCCAGGTCTTAACCCAAATACCGTGCGTTACTGCCAAGAAATCGGTATGCCAATCGTACCTGGGGTGAATAACCCAAGTCAGGTTGAGCAAGCGCTAGAGCTGGGTCTTAACTTCCTGAAATTCTTCCCGGCTGAAGCGTCTGGCGGTGTACCAATGGTTAAGTCATTACTCGCTCCTTACGTAAATGTTTCTCTAATGCCAACTGGTGGTATTGGTAAAGGTAACGTTAATGACTACCTAGCGATTGACCGCGTGGTTTGTTGCGGTGGTACGTGGATGGTTGCGCCAAGTCTGATTGAAAACGAGCAGTGGGATGAGATTGGCCGCTTAGTGCGTGAAGCTGTCGAGCTAGTCGCATAACAGAGTTCAAAAGTTAAAAATTAAAGGAATACTCGTATGAAAAGAACGACTCTAACTCTATTGATTTCTGGACTACTGAGCACTAACGCGATGGCTATGGCTCCGAATACTGACCTTAACCTTATGCCTTACCCACAAGACGTGGAGTTAGGTTCAGGCACTGTCAGCATCGACAAAGAATTTAGTATTTTTATCAAAGGCTACGATTCAGACCGAGTGCAATTCAATGCGAAACGCACCATGGAACGTTTGTACCGTCAGACAGGCCTGCCAATGCTCCACTGGCAGGCCGAGTCTGAAAAAGAAGCCACCTTGGTGATTGATATTCGCAAAGGGCCAAAAGATGAAGTGCAGAATCTTGATAGCGATGAGTCTTACCAGCTTGAAGTGACTAACGGCCAAGTTCGTATTTCATCAGAGCGTCCATACGGAGCATTCCACGGCTTAGAGACTTTCTTACAGTTGGTGACCACTGACGCGAATGGTTATTCTGTACCCGTGGTGTCGATTGAAGATGAGCCTCGCTTTAAATGGCGTGGTGTTTCTTATGATACTTCACGTCACTTCATCGAACTTGATGTCATTTTACGCCAATTGGATGCGATGGCATCGGCGAAAATGAACATGTTCCACTGGCATATCTGGGATGACCAAGGTATCCGTATTCAGCTTGATAACTATACCAAGCTATGGCAAGAGACGGCTGACGGTGATTACTACACCAAAGATGAAATTCGCTATGTGGTCAACTATGCACGCAATCTAGGTATTCGTGTTATCCCTGAGATTTCATTGCCGGGGCACGCTTCAGCAGTTGCTCATGCATACCCTGAACTCATGTCGGGAATGGGCGAGCAATCTTATCCGCAGCAGCGTGGATGGGGTGTCTTTGAGCCATTAATGGATCCAACCAACCCTGAGCTCTACACCATGTTAGCAAGCGTATTTGACGAGGTAGTAGAGCTGTTCCCTGACGAGTATTTCCACATCGGCGGTGATGAGCCGAACTACAAGCAATGGAAAGAGAATCCAAAGATTCAACAGTTCATCGCTGACAACAATCTAGATGGTGAACGCGGCCTACAATCTTACCTCAACACTAAAGTAGAGCAGATGCTGGAAGAGCGCGGTAAGAAGATGTCTGGTTGGGATGAAATTTGGCATAAAGACCTACCTAAGTCGATCGTTATTCAAAGTTGGCGAGGTCACGACAGCATTGGCCGTGCAGCAAAAGAGGGCTACCAGGGTGTGCTTTCAACGGGTTATTACTTAGACCAAGCGCAACCGACCAGCTACCACTACCGCAACGACCCCATGCCAACTGGTATTACGGTCGATGACAAGCTGCACAGCGGTGAAAAGTTTGAAACTTATGATTGGGTTAAACCACGTAATAAGGGCGGCCCACGCAAAGGCAACTTGACCATTATTGAAGCAAAAGATGGCACATTCCGCGCTTTTACTGACTACAACGGTAAGTCGCGTGAAGAAGTGCATATCTTAGAGTATGTGCCGGGTGTGAAATTCCGCGGTCACTTCGATAACTTCATGTCGTACACCGAATTCAACTATGAGTTTGCGGGTGGCAAGCTAAAAGAGGGCAGTTATCAGATCATTGGTAACGTTCGCTGGCCAGCCACGGGTGAGCTTATTGCTGGAAGTGCGATCGAAGGTAGCGTTATCCCAGAGCCAAACGGCGGTTACCCTGCAGAGCTAAAAGGTGACGAAAAAGATCTGATCTTGGGTGGTGAAATCACGATTTGGGGTGAGAACTTAGACTCAATGACGATTGAGCAACGTCTATGGCCGCGCAGCTATGCGATTGCAGAGCGTTTATGGTCAAGCCAAGAGCTAACCGATGAGCGCAGCATGTACCAACGTATGAATGTGATGGACACTTGGTCTGAGATCTCATTGGGTCTGCGTCACCATACGGATGCGACCATGATGCTAAAACGTCTGGCAAATGGTGCGGATGTGACGCCACTGCAGACACTCGCCAAGTACATTGAGCCTGCTCAGTACTATGCGCGTCATTGGGAGAAGTGGATTTCAACACCAAACAAAGGTGATTTGTACAACCAGTACGAGCGTTTGAACCGATTTGCTGATGCGCTACCCGTTGAAAGCTTAGCAGTTTACGAAATGAATGACCTAGTGTCTGAGTATGCCAAAGGTGATAAAGCGGCGTTGGCTAAGCTGGCGCTGCATTACCAAACCGCAGCTTTAGCAGCGAAGCAAGCGGAACCTATTTTTGCCAATAATGTGGCCTCGGTTGACACGGTCAAAGTCGCGCAGGCAACGGTTAAAGTGGCAGAGTTAGCCAATACCTTGATTGATCTTGCTAACAAGGGCGAGTCAGTCAGGGCGGCGGATGCGGCTGAATATCAGCGCGTCATTGATGAGAACGCTATCATTCTCGACGAAACCATTGTCGCGATAGTGAAACCAACTGAGAACCTACTCCACACTTTAGTTAAATAGCGTTGAAACTGATTGCCGCCAGCTGTTGCTGGCGGCATTGTGTTTACAAAGATATTTGATTGGGAACATCGCTATGCAAGCAAGTGGTCACTTACGCTTTCTCGTAGGTACATACACAGACTTACCGAGCCAAAGTAGAGGAATCGCTCAGGTTGGGTTAAATCAACAAACAGGCGAGCTGATTCGCTTTGATGACTACTATCCTCTTCGCAACCCTTCCTACCTTATTCAATCTCAGCAACAGACCTATAGCTTTAGTGAAGTGGCGCAACAAGATGGTGCTCAACTGGTTTGTTTGGATGGGCAACATACTCACGCTCTGCCTATTGCCGGTGACTATCCATGTCATTTGGCTATCTCTGCTGACAAAAAGTACCTTGCTGTTGCCAACTATGGCTCAGGTAATGTGAGGATTTACTTGCTCGATAGCCAAGGTATTCCTTTACGCTCAGTGGCCGACTTGTTTGAAGAGGGACAAGGACCAAACCGAGATCGTCAGCAGTCACCTCATGCACACCAAGTGGTGTTTCAACAAACTGAGCCAGTGCTCGTCAGTGTGGACTTAGGCAGTGATGCGATTCGTTTTTATCAGATAGAAAATGGCACGTTTACTCTTGCACAACAACTGGCAATGCCGGCAGGTTGTGGTCCGAGACATTTGGTATTTAATCGCGCTGAAGACAAGGCGTATGTGGTGTGTGAGTTAAGTGAAACTCTTGTAGTATTGCGCAAAACTGAACAAGGTTGGCAAGTGCAGCAACAACTGGATTTACTTCCGGATGCTGACAAAGGCGAGGCCGCAGCAGCGATAAAATTGTCTGATGATGAGCGTTTCGTTTACGTTTCTTGTCGCCATCAAAATGCGGTGAGCTGCTTTGATGTATCAGGCAGTGAAGTTACATGGCTTAGCATGACCGACGCTGGTGGCTTGTTTCCAAGAGACTTTACCATTACCTCTTGCGGCGAGTGGCTGATTGTAGCGAACCAACACTCTAATAATCTCGTCAGCTATCGCCGTAACGAAATCACCGGCAGTCTGGAAGCGAGTGGTTATCAATGCCAAATAGATGCGCCAGTTTGTCTAGTAGAACAACATAATTAATTGAGAACAATGATGACACTTCACCGTATCAACCCAACCAAACGTTGGTCAGATGTGACTATTTTTAACGGTATGGCTAATTTTGTCGAGGTCGCTGAAGCGGACACCTCCGCCGATATCAAAGGCCAAGTACAACAAATCTTTGATCAGGCAGAACAAATGTTGGCTCTGGTTGATAGCGATAAAACACGTATTCTATCAGTGACGATTTATTTAACTGACTTCGCGAACTTCGATGCGCTCAACGAAATATGGGATGAATGGTTTGAGCAAGGTACTGCCCCAAGCCGCGCTTGCGTCAAAGTAGAACTTGCGGATCCAAACCTATTGGTTGAGATGGCATTTGTCGCAGCGGCAGGTGAAAAGTACCAATAATCAGCGGAATTGAGCAATTTTTGCAAAAATTTAATGAAGTTGCTAAATCGCTTATAGACCAGATAGTTATGTCCCGAAAGGGGTACTAGTACTGGTTTCTCGAGGGCGTACACGCGCCGTTCGGGCAAAAAATAATCAACTCTGTGTTAGTATAGCGTACCGGGGATGAGCAATAGAGCCAAAAATGCCTTATTGGAAAGGGTGTTTTTCATCAGCATGATGCGAGCTTTTTGTTGCTTATCAAACTTTAACTAACATGGAGTTGGTCTTTATATCCGTTGAGTCGGATATGTAAACCTCATGATATATGAGCTTTAAATCAAAAAAATACAGTATTGAATCTACAGACTATCAAGTCGGTCAGGATAACGTTAGTAAGTGGGGTATGGATGTCCACAACACGGTTTTCACTGCTTCTGTCGGCTTATCTCTTCTCTTCATCATCTCGTTACTGCTACTCTCTCCAGCAGATGCAAAAGCGGCCATCGATTCGGTAAAAGGTGCCGTTCTTTCTTACTTTGACTTCCTATTTATGTGGGGAGCAAACATCCTACTTGTGTTCGCCATTGTTATCGCTCTTTCTCCATTCGGTAAAGTCCGTTTAGGAGGTGAAGGTGCAACCGCGGATTACTCGACGATTTCGTGGATTACCATGCTGTTTGCTGCGGGTATGGGTATTGGTCTTATTTTCTGGGGTGTTGCGGAACCGACCGCCTTCTACACCGGTTGGTACGGCACACCACTGAATGTGGAATCGCACACGCTAGAAGCTCGTGAGCTCGCGTTAGGTGCAGCGACTTTCCACTGGGGCTTCCACGCTTGGGCCATTTATGGTGTGACGGCACTTTGTTTAGCGTACTTTGTTTACAACAAAGGTCTGCCGCTTTCTATGCGTTCAGTATTTTACCCGCTACTTGGTGACAAAGTTTGGGGTAAAATCGGTGATTTCATTGATATCATGACGGTACTGGTGACTCTGTTTGGCTTAGCGACATCGCTAGGTTTAGGTGGTACACAAGCAGCCAGCGGTATCAGCCATGTGTTTGGCTTAGATAATAGCTTGCTGCTGCAACAATCGATTATTGTATTGATTATGGGTCTGGCGATCCTATCAGTACTGCGAGGCATGGACGGCGGTGTTAAGCTGCTGAGTAACCTCAATATGGCGATTGCTTTCATCTTCCTTGGACTGATGGCTGTTTTGAACTTCACGACGGTACTCGATTCTATGAAAACATCGGTCGTAAGCTATGTGGAAAACATTTTGCCACTGAGCCAAACCTCAGGCCGCGAAGACGAAACCTTCTTACATGGTTGGACAGTGTTCTACTGGGCTTGGTGGGTCGCTTATGCGCCGTTCTTTGGTATGTTCGTAGCACGCATCTCTAAAGGCCGTACGGTTCGCGAGTTCCTAGCTTACGTTCTGATCATCCCAACACTAGTGACCACCGCTTGGATGTCGACCTTTGGTGGTATCGCGATCCAGCAAATGATCGACAAAGTCGGTTTACTTGGCGCTCAGCAGCAATTGAGTAATGTCTCTCTCAGTTTGTTCTACATGCTAGAAGCTTACCCAGTAGGCAATATTTTATCGATTATTGCTGTGGTACTGATTATTGTCTTCTTCGTTACGACGCTGGATTCTGGCTCGATTGTTATTGATAGCATGACGGCAGGCGGCAAGTTAGAAGTGCCAATGAAGCAGAAAATTGTTTGGGCGATTATTTCAGGTTTGATTGCGATCGTGATGCTGTGGATTGGTGGTACTGAGTCGATTCAAGCGCTGCAATCGATCACCATCATTGCGGCTATGCCGTTTACGATTATCTTGCTGCTGGGCTGTGTTAGTTTGGTGAAGGGTTTGTTTACTGAAGTGGATAAGCCGAAAGAGGCAGTAAAACTGTCTCGCTAAACAATTGAATAAATAAGTAAAAATGCAAAGCCCCGACAACAGCGATGTTGTCGGGGCTTTTTTTGACTGTTTGGGCGATTACGCTTTCTTCAGGTCTTGTGCTGGGTAAGTTAGCATCATGCCGTCTACAGTAACACGAACGTAGTAACCGCCGCTGCTTAGACCAACAACAACCATCTGACCTAAATCAACGCCTTTACTTGCTACAACTACATCATCAATTGCAAACATGGGAACACCTTGAAGTTAATTATTCGATTATAAAAAATCTCTCGGCGCGGATTAAAACAGCAATGATGCAATTGGACTAATCGAGTATTTTATCGTGATGATTAAATTCTTTTCGTCCAATCGGTTATTTCTCCCACTTTTGAAAGTGTAGGTGTTAAGCGAAATCGAGTGTGAGTAATAGCCTTGGTTCATTGGTCTCAGCGATTGGTGAGCGATGAACTAAACCTGTCTCTTCATTTCCCTCCCATCGAGTCCCTTTGAGTAGCGCGACATCACCACTTTCGAGCTGCTTTATATCTGATGATCTTTGATACAAACCTGACGCTTCATCTGAAAGTCCATTACTCCCTTTGCCAAGTTTTGAGCGGCTTACCGCTTCGTTTGGCAGCCACTGGGTCGCTATGCCTTGGTAAGTGGTGACCAATCGACAGGGCACATGATCAACATGAAATCGAGGGCACATTGCGCCGTTTAGTGTCGCGAGTCTAAGCCCAGCATGTTCAAGATCGAATAAGCAACAAAACATATCAACCAGTTCAGCGATGTTTTCAAGTAGCGCTTTAGGCACTTGTCCATCTAATGCAAAGTCGAGTGACTCATAGGCGTTTTCAGGTGACAGGTTGAGTGACTTGCTTAGGCTCGGGTGACTTTCAATAAACTGAGTGATATCGCTTTGGGTCGCTTGGTCAAAGCGACGTTGCCAGACAGCGATGTTAATTCCATCTTGGTAGATATCGGTCAGTACGCTTGGGTTGTCACTGATACTAAAGCAAGCTTGATTGCCTATCTCGACGTCAAAGGATTCTGCTAGAGCTGTCATGTGTAACCTCCGGTGTTAGGTGTGTATCTGGATGTGTTTATGCGACATGCAAACCATTTTATTGAAATGTTATAACATAGCAATTGGTGCTAACAAACCTATAATTGGACCTACATAATTTACCCTCTTGGTGTCTTTGCAATCAATCACGTACTGGCTGCGAGACAATGTGAGTATTTGCCATGGGATTGCACTGGCTAAGAGTGTGTGGGATTTTTCTGATGATTAAGAGTGGTGGATTCTGGACTTTGTGGTAGTAGCTACTGACTAATTGTGCGTAAAAGTCTGATGTACAAGGTGATCGGGCGACTGCACCTACCGCTGTATTAAATGGTTACAAATATAGGTTAACAGCAATTTGATGTTTGAAAAAAAAATGACTTTATTTGCCATTTTTAAATAGTTGTACGCTTTTTATTATTCCCTAGTTAATTAAGGGGAATAAGAGATGAAGCCTAAGTTTTTGTTACTTTCGACGGTTAGTTTTGGATTAATAGGATGTAATGGTGATGAGGGGGCTAATAGCCCAACGCGAGTTGAATCTGCGGAAGAAATAGAATCTGCGGAAGAAGTGATTAAGTTTTCTGAGAGTCGTTACTACGCCCTTCCAGGAGAAAAAATTTCCATTGCAATCAACTCACAAAATACAGGCGGGGCAATAGCCGCCTACAGTCAAAGCCGTACCGATACTTCAATCGTTCGGATTGACGTAGATGGCGTTGAATATAAAGACATCAATAATGTTTACGCGCCCAATGAACTTGGTGATTTTGAAATTATTGCTTACGACCAAGCGGGAGCTGTCGTTGCATCTAGTTCGGTAAACACTGATGCCAGTTTGGTTGGCCTTGAAGTGAGGGAAACGAGCGATACAGTCGCAATGGAAGGAAATATTTCCGCTTATCAAGCGATTGGTACATTTGATGTTGATGGGGTGCTGGTTAGTCGAGATATAACCAATTCAGTCGACTGGAATATTAGTGGAAGTATTAAGCCACTGAATGGCGAAACAAGTGTATTTTATTTCGATGGCGCTGGAGATGCGACGCTAAACATTCGTTATGGCGAATTAAGCCAAGAGATAACAACGAAAGTGGCAGCCCCGCTTTCTGTGAGCTCACGAAGTCTTACTATTGGTGAGCTTTCTGTTATAAGCGGTCAGTCAGCAAAATTACCGGGCGCAGGTAGCTTTGATTTGAGCCTAAAACTTCAATATGAAGATGGAAGTGTGGCTGATGATAATACAATTGTATGGCAACTGTCTTCTCCCCAGTCTGGTGTAACGATCAATGGCAATCGACTCGACATCCAAGAAAACAATAAGAGCTTTACTCTAAATGCTTATAGAACAACTGCGGTCGATGGAAATGTTCAGTTAAGTTCTAGCCCAGAGGTCAGTGCTGACATTGAAGTGGGTGGTGTCGATATGAGCTTATCGAATGTGGAATTGCAGCTCGAACGAGCCACTTACCGTGTTGGAGATAAACTTAAATATCGTGTGTTTAAGAACTTTAACTCTGGCCTTAGAAGTGAAGTGACTGACCCGTCTCAAGTATCTATTTATGGCTCAATGATAGACAGCAACTCGTTAGGAGAAGTCTCTATCACAAAAGCGGGTTCGGGCGATGTATACGCGAAGGTTAATGGCTTTGATGATGCCACTAATTCAGTAGCAATCGTCGTCGAGACTGATAGTGTTGAGAGCTTGTTACTTACCGCTTATAACACAGACACCAACAATTACTTGATGGGTGGGCAGGGTTACCCGTTCTACATTTATAATCAAGTAGATAATGGAATGAGTGAACCTTGTACCACATGCCGAATTGTTGTGACTAACGCTGCAGACGAGGAACTGGGCAATCAATACTATTCTGCTGACTTAACAGACCCGAATTACTCAGCAAGGTTACAGTTTTTCCAACCTGAGACCTATTACGTTAAGGCAATATCTGAAAATGGACGTGCGAGCTCTGACAGTATAACTATCACTGTTCCTGACAACCCACTCACGTCGATTGACGTCAGTGTAAATGCCACCGTTAGCACATTTTTAGGTGGCCATATTACACCCACCGTGACAGCTTCATATACGGATGGGCAAACCAGAAATGTTGACTCAGTGACCTATAGTGTTACACCGGCGGGATACCTTGATATTCAAGGGGACACTCTTTATCCACTCCAATCTGGAGATATCGAGTTGACGGCTACTTATCGTGGGGTAAGTGTAAGCAAGAATATCACGCTAGACGTTGAAGAGAACGTTACCGTTCAAAGTTCAGCTATCCACTATCCACAAAAAAACTCGATAGGGGAGTTGGTTCTTGACGCCTATCATAAGCCATATATGAAGATTACTTTGTCTGATGGGACGGTGGTGACTTATTCGTATGAAGATGTATCTTGGACGATTAGGTCATCCGATCTTGAGTATGAGCAAAGCCTGCAAGGATTCAAATTCGAGTACAACGAAATCTACGATGGAGAATACGCATATACGGTGTTTGTTGGAAGCATTTATCTCAACGGAGAGCTCCACCAAGCAGAAAATAGAATAGGTGTCGATAGCCGAATTTCATCTGGCCTTTGGATTGCCAAGCTTGACTGGAATAAAGTCGATGAAATTAAGGTAGGGGAATCAGTTAAGTTATACATCAGACGTGGTTTCTATCAGCCGGGTGGCGGTATTTACTATGACTTCTTAAGAGGAACGAAAGCGGCACCAAGTAATAACAATGTAAAAATCGTAAGGGAGTCAGGCTACGAGATCGATCTAGAGGGGCAAAGTGCCGGGCCCGTTACAGTTTACTTCTACTCTCAGTATGGTGAGTACTTAGATAGTGAAGAGTTTATGATCATCGAATAGCATCGATGATACTCCCTCCAATTAAATTGGAGGGAGCTGATTAAAGCTATCATCAGGTAAACTATTACCTTTATTCCTATATTTGTCACTTGAAAATATAAAATATTTACATGCTATTCTGTGTTTGAATGTTAATTACTATTCTGTTTTAAATAATAGAAGATAATTAATTGGCGAGGTGCATTATGTTATTAATAGTTGTAGAGAATAAAGCCTATGAGGTTGATGTTGCTTTTCAACCTATTTGTGATCTAGGTAATAACCAGCCAGTTTATTATGAGGCATTAGCAAGATTTAAAGACATTGAAAGTGGACGATTAGTTAACACTGGCTGGGTAATTGATTCGTTGATTAATATGAATATAATCAATGACTTTACCTTAAAGTTTTTTGAATATACATTTAATACGATGAAATCGCATAATCTAAACTTTCGGTGTTCATTTAACCTAGAATCAACTCAGTTGATAAATCCTAATTTTATAGCATCACTTATTACCTTAATAAAAGGCTTTAATGTTGGCGAAACAATGATTGAAATAACGGAAAGAACATCTGTTCCTGACTCATTGAATAAGAATAAAATGGAGGGCCTATATACATTAAAGGATGCTGACCTAGCTATTGCTTTAGATGATTTTGGAATGGACAACTCCAATCTAATCGATCTCTTTCAGTTCCGGTATGACGTAGTTAAATTGGCCAAAAGCCTCGTGGATGTGACCTTAGAAGACGACCATGCCATGAGAATAATCAAACAGTTAGCGCTTGAAAGTCAAAAAAAAGGTATTCAAATTATAGCGGAAGGTATCGAGGATCGGGCTGCATGTGAAAGGATTAAGAAAATGAACATTTCTCTTGTCCAGGGATATGCATTTGGTAAACCAATGACCATTTCATCCTCTATGTATTGTCAGAGAGTGTCATGAATAAGTTTGCAGAGAAGATACGTGATATACGTTTGATGAGGAACTTGAAACAGGTTGATGTATGTTCGATTCTAGCCGGTGAAAGCAACCAGTTTGAGTCGATTGATACAACGACTTATTCAAGGTGGGAAAAGGGAATTATTGTACCAGCTCCAATAAAGCAAGCGGCGATGTTAGATATACTAGGAAAGCTGAGCTCGTATGATGCGATCATCCCTTCTGTTAATAAAGCGAAAGCTAAAGTACATGCAGAACTACTACACAAGCTATTTCCAGATGATGGTGTCAAAACCTACTTTAGTGATAGTGAGTTCAAAGTATTAAAAACACTCCCTGAAATCGAGGATGTGTTAAGAGATGGCAGAGTATATCGACATACCCATCAAGTCGTAGATGACTTTTCGTGGCTATTTGATAACTACTCACTTGAAGAAATGGTAAACTCTTTTGAAATGGAGCTACTCGGCTACTATTACGACGGCTTACTCATTAATCATGTTCTACTAGCAACGGTTCCGGTTGAGTCCATTACAAATAGAGTACCTAATGGTGAGTACTTTCGTTCAATCATTGTTAAAAGCAGTGGCACAGATTACGTGAATGTACTTTCAAGTAGTGTAGTTACCGATTTAGACTTTATGCATCTCAGTATTGCGTACATCTGTTCAAAGAACTTTAGTAATTCGAACTGGTTGAGAAGTCCGACGGTATCTCAAGTTCACAGTTATTTGTGGCGCAAGCTGTTTAATTTATATGGTTCAAAGTCACTACCAGCATTTATTAAGCATGGTCAGCCATGTAACTATCAGATTTTCGAGCCGTATTCATTTATGACCAGCTTTATTATCGAAAAAACATATAATGATAACATTGATAAAATTGTTCGATGGATTTAGTTGATTTTATGTTTTACGCTCTATAGTTAGTGTGGAAACCAAAACATAAAAGATATGCAAGAGAGCTTCGGTCATTTACTTAAAGAAGGGCGTATTGCCTTAGGCTTAACTCAGTCAGAATTTTGCGACCGTCTTTATGCTGTGCATTCAACATTCAATGGTATTGATGTTGGCACACTGTCTCGTTGGGAGAACGGTGCATCCATCCCTTCTAATGAAAGAAAAATCATTATGCTCATAGAGCTCGGGATGAGAGAGTGCGTATTGGATATTGAGCTTAAAGAGAACCTTGCTAAGAAAAATAAAGAGAAGTTACTTCTCAGTAAGCTGTTCCCGAGCCCGTTTCCTTTCACCTACTATACTACTCGCTCTCTTCGTCGTTTAACGTCTAAAGAAGATATTGAGAACGTATTTCAGTGCTGCGTGCGTAACCATAATCAGGTGATCCATGGTGAATTCGAGTATCTCTGTGATCATTATTCAGTTGATGAATTGCTCGCAAACTTCAACTTGGAAATGGCAACACTGACTTACGATAGTCGTGTTGTGGGACACATCATGACAGCGTTTGTCCCTAAGGAAATCATTGGAAAGGGTAAAGCGTATTATGATCATGTTCAACGGGCGTTAGAGGTGGTTCCTCACAGTCATATAAAGTTACTATCTTGCTGTGTTATTCCAGAGCACCGATTTTTTAGTGAAGTTATCTCTCTTATGTATGAAAGCTATTTTAAAGATACGAAATTGTGTGCGTACCATACGTTAGCAAAATCGCATTCTGCGATGTGGAATAGCGTCTACGAACTCTATGGCGGTGAGTCTATCTATGCCCACCCTCATCCATCGTTTGATCTTCTTGCTCGTTTTTATTTGTTTCCTCCTTATACGGCGCTATCTAATCCGCTAATTCGTCGTCATTATCTAAAAAATAACCCGACTGCCAAGGACTAGGGTATGACCTGCATTCCGTGCCGGCTAACTTTCCTGAAGCAGCTTCATAATAGTTGGCATCTTATGTCCTAGCTTTTGTAAATAGAACACGATTTGTGAGTGGTGCTCATCATTTTCCGGTTGTCCTAGACCAAACTTTTCCTTTTTACATTTTTTTGCTAGTTGGTACTCATCGACATCTTTATAAACAGAGTCGAGAACTTGTTCTATTTGTATCACGTTATATTGGCTATCTTTGAGTTGCTCTTTTGCGCGTTGACGGCCACAGAATGCGCGTAAGTATTTTAGTGCATCTTTTTCAATATTCGGTCGGTCGTTTATTTTTCCTTGCTGGTAGAGCATATCGATATGATGCTCTATGTCTACTTTGTTCAGGTCCAAAAATTCGAGCCGCGTGCGAACACAGGATGAAGAGGGTTCTTTATTAAAGCGAAGCATATTATTGATAACATTGTCTATCTGTTTTTGTGTACTTTTAGGCATCGATTTGACCTGTTAAAAAGTAATAATTAAGTTGGGTAGCAATCGTGATATTACTACTTACTTAGAATGATCATCATGAGATAATTTCTAATGAATTACTATTATCGCATTGTAAAATTGATGTAAGTAATTTACCTGTTACTTTTCGCATATTTTTGATTTGACTCGATAGTTACGAACGTTGATTTGGAACTAATCACTCGATTATTGATCCTATATCAACATGTGATAGTTCGTATTGCTATGTCATACAGATTCCACTATTGGTCATCAATTAAATTAGCTCTTATCGAATTTCTCCGTTTTTGGCAAGGTCAAGCTGGCCTTCGTTGTTTTGTTGTGGCTATGTAAAAAATTAAGTATTTACTCTAAAGTTTGGTGTTTTTTTCTCGAGATCTCCATATAAATATATCTAGTTCCGGATTTATATATAATTCACGTAAATTTGTCGGAAAGAGCCTACACCTTACACTCCTTGTTTACTACATCGAGTGGGGATTTATCGTATATGAATCATATGAATGATCTCTGATAATAATTATTAATAGACGGAAGCGTGATTCAGCTTTGTTTTGTTTTTAACAATTATAGGTAGGGGCTAACATGCCATTTGCTAAAGATAATACTAAGAGTTTTATAGCCAAAGCGACTAAGCGATGGGGATTGAAATACGATTACAACAAAGTTGAATATATTAATTGCCGTACGCCTGTGACAATTGTTTGTAGGAAGCATCAGCATGCCTTTCGTCAAACTCCAAAGGCTCATTTTACGGCAAAGAGACACTGTTGCCCTTTATGCTACAAGGAGGTTGAAGGGATCTATAAAAACCAATGGCGTAATTCTCCACCAGTGAGGACTGCATTATTAACCAGCATGCCTTCACTTATAAACCATGTCTTTCGTTGAAGAAAATACATAAGTATTAACTGTCAATAAAAGTGCCTTTATTAGTTAATGGATATAGCTATTTTATATGGCTATGCCTGTTACTGATTAAGTTTTGTATTACCTAATTGATTGATTCAATTTGCCTGACTTTATGCGTGTGTTTTTGGTTTTTTAAGATGTTCACTTTTATAGGTGAACAATCAATAAGAATTAATAATCCCAGGTGTTTCACTGGTAGAAAATAAAAACATAAACCTAACTAGGAGAAAAATGTTGAAAAACCGTGTTCTATTAACACTGCCTATGTCAATTCTAGCGACAGATGTTGTCGCTAGTGTGAATTTAAATGGCGGAATGGTGGGGGAGTTGGTTCAACCTGCGTCACCTTCATCACATTGGAATAATTATCAGATTACTCTCAAAAACAACGGAAGTAGTGCGATTGAATTGCATCAGAACGAGTTTCGTTTTGATACTCCATCGCCTATGTATAGCGCGCCATGGGGAGTCAGCGGGGCTAGTGTGACCCTGAAATCTTCAAAGGCGAATGGTGATATGTTCACCAATACGTTGGTATTTGTGTCATACAACGGCACATCTCGTTTGCTTAAGCCTGGTGAGTCAGTCTCGATGACCTTTGGCTATAGCGGAACCTTGGACAGTGCGTTGATTGAGGCTTCGTTTCGTTTTGCGGGTGATGACAACGTGGTCGAGCCTAACAATGCGCCTAGCGTTACTCTATCTCGCCCTAGTTCAAATATCTCCATCGTAGAAGGCCAGTCTGTAACGTTAACAGCGCAGGCTTCCGATGTTGATGGCGACCTAGAAGGCGTTAAGTTTTTCGTCAATGATCGTCAGATCTCTGATGATAAAACGTCACCATACGAGTTTAATCTTGCCGATCTCGGGGTAGGTATGCACTCGGTTTACGTGAAAGCATACGACTCTAAAGGGAATATCACGCAAAGTGTTACTCGAACGGTTACTGTTGAACCAAACAAAGGCACTGCGCCTGAAATTGGCATTACTCAGCCAACGGGCCAAGTCGAACTGCAATTAGGCGATTTTTTGAATGTCGTTGCTAGTATTAGTGACGTCGATGACGATCTCGCTGGCGTAGAGTTTTATGTGGATGGACAAAAACTAGCGACAAAAACACAGCCACCATTTAATTTCCAATTTACTCCTGTAAATGAAGGTCTCTATTCATTCCATACAGCGGCTTATGATATCGCAGGGAACCGAACGGAATCTCCACCTCAGGCATTTAAGGTCACGACTCCAGTTGTTGAAACGACACCACCGGTCATCAACATTGTTTCACCACAGTCTTATGTTAACACTCTATCCGGCGAATCAATCGTGGTGGCAGCACAGGCCTCCGACGTAGACGGTGATCTCACTGAGGTGCGTTTCTATGCCAATGGTGAGTTACTTGCGACAAAGAAAAGTGCGCCATATACCGCTGTTGTTATCGCCCAAGAAGGCACAACGGCTATCGTAGCTGAAGCGATTGATGCCGCAGGCAATACAACACGCACGTCAGAAATCAATATCACTGCAAAATCCTTGTCTGGTGGGGAGAGCTCTGGTGGAAGCTGTGATGTACCTCAGTACCAAAATGGTGGTAATTATGCCTTTGGCGATAAGGTTCAGAACAATGGCTCTATCTACGTATGTAAGCAGTTTGGCTGGTGTGGGCAAGCTCCCTATGAGCCAGGTGTCTCATGGAATGGCAGTGATTTCTGGACGGATGCATGGGACGTTGAAGGGGCTTGTGACACGCAACCAAATGTCGCACCTTCTATCTCAGTCGTGCAGCCTAATGTAACAGCGAACTCAGCGTTTGAATTGAGTGCCAATACCAACGATGAAGATGGTCAAGTTGCAAAGGTAGAGTATTACATCGATGGTATTTTAGCGGGAACGTCGAGTCAGGCTCCATTTACACTAAGTCACCAAGGTTTGAGTGAAGGCGATTATCAACTCTTCGCTGTTGCTACTGATGATAAAGGTGCACAAACACGTTCAGAAAATGTGGCGCTCAATGTTGAGCAAGCCTTTGAAGGCAATCGTTTAGCTATCACTTTCCCTAGCTTTGATCATAAAGATCTCTTGAATCCTCCTGCTGAACTGCAAGGCCAAGTTTTGACTGGCACGCTTTATTGTCCAGCGGATGGCACGACCACTCAAATTGAAGGGACATGGGGCGAAACTGTCAATATTGATGGTTTAGGTGAAGACTGTTTGTATCAACTGAACCTTGATGGTTTCAGTGGCTACGTTGCCCGTTTCTCACCTTGGGTAGTGAATTTTTCCAAGTCTGAAGAGCGACAAATTGATATCAATGCTCTGTATCGAGCACCGATTGCGACCGAAGCACTTTTCCCATTAGGTGGAGTGAAAGTTGAAACCTATCTAGAAGGGATTTATCAACCTCGCTCTATGGCGATGGGTGACAACATGATTTTCGTTGGCTCCTCTTCAATCATGCTAGATAGCGAACCTTTAGGTGGCACTATTTACGCCGTTCAACTTGATCCTCAAACGAAACAGCCGATCGGGACTTATGTTGTGGCGGAAGGCGAAGAGCCTCATGGTGTCGCGTATCGCGATGGCAATCTCTACTACAGCACGGTAGGTGCTCTATACAAGATTGAGAACATCAATGAAACCTTTAAGTCACGTCCTGTAGCTGAAAAGATCTTCACCTATCCTGCTGATGGTACTAAAACGCCGATCCCTACAACGCAGTGGTGGACTCGGATGCAGCACCAAAAACATCCATTAAAGTTCAATACCGTCGACCCGACGGACAAGAAGCTTTATACCGCTGCTGGTCTACCATGTAACATTTGTACCACACCAGAAGAAGAGCTTTACGGGACCATCTTTGCGATTGACTTGGAAACGGGTGAGTACGAAATCCAAGCCAATGGTATTCGTAACTCAGTAGGTTTTGACTGGCACCCTAAAACGGGCGAGATCTGGTTCAGTGACAACAACCGCCAGCAGTTTGATAACCCAGATGAGATCAACCGTATCTCAAACCCAGGTAATCAAAACTTTGGTGCGCCAATTTTCTTCGGTAAAGATACGCGTGGTCTAACGGATCATGAGATGGCGAACTGGCAAGACCTACTCCTTGGTGGGGAGGGCAGTGATGGCTACCCAATTATCCCACCGAAAGCGATTTTGCCTCAGATCGATTATGACGTGGTTAAACCAACAGACTACGCTGGCGCTGAGTTTGATGTGTTCACCAACAGCGCGCCATTAGGGGTGAAGTTCTGGAACGCTTACTCGCAGTCAGACAATATTCAGCACCTTGTTTACGCGACTCATGGTAACAGTAAGCCTGAGCACCCAGGGTTAGAGCTTCGTATGGTGACTATTCAAAATGGTACCGATGTGATTCATGAGCGCCCATTGGTGACGGGCTGGATGAGAGATCGTCAAGCGGTTGAATCTTACGCGTGTTTAACCGATGCATGTATTGGTCGTCCAGTCGAGTTCCTCGAATTAGACGATGGCTCAATGCTGGTGTCAGATGATAAGGCGAGCGTAGTTTACCGCGTCTCTTATGATGCATCAGGAGCAAACCAGAAACAGATCACGTTCACGACCACTGAAGCACCGGATAGCAGCCTAAGTGATGAGTTGGTCAGTGGCGCTCTGATTCATCCGAATGGTCACGAAAGTAAGTTCCATGTTGCGTGGAATGCACCTTCAATGAATATTGATGGTCTAGAAAATGGAACTTATCAAGTTCGTTTAAATGATGTTGATGAGTTCATCCCAGAGCAACGTATTCATTCGATTACGATCTCTAACAGTGCTGCAACGGCTACGATTGAGCTGAAGTATGTTGAAAAACCGAAAGATTTGGTAGGTGTCGTTAGGTTTACTGCACCGCCGAAACCTGCGAATGCCACTGAATCTAGCTTACGCCTTACCTTCATTGATAAAGCGCAAAACAAAACGTTTGAGCGTGAAGTCGCTTGGGGAGCGTCATTAGAAGAAACGCTAGACTACGGTTCGTACGAAGTTCGTTTCCCATATCTAAAGAACTACTTCCCTCAACCATCTAAGCTCAATGTGGCTATCAATGAGTCCACTTTAGAGCACAACTTAGATGTGGAGTTTATCGGCTTTAACTCTGGCGAAGATCTTATGGCGCAGAACTGTAATGCGTGTCACTCAACAGAGTTCTTCGACAATGCGAATAAGGCAAACACGTGGAACAACGCAGGATACGATGCACTGCTCGACAAAATCATGTCGATGCCGGTGGCGGGTCACTGTGATCTAACCTGTGCAGAAGAAATTGCCGACTACCTATTTGATGAAGTGTGGAGCGAGTACCTCGGTCAAACGGAATCGTATGGTGATCGACAAGTTAGACTGCTTACCTACCTTGAGTATGCCAATACCATTCAAGATTTATTTGCCATCACAGTTGATAAGCAAAAACTGCCGAAAGACAAATATGAACGTGAATTTAAATTCGCTGGTCAATCTAGTCAGGGCATCATCCTAACTGAGGACATGAAACAGTACCACGCGATGGCGGTCGATATCGCAAGTCGTCTTGATTTAGCGTCCATTGGTTACAGTGATAATGCCAACAAAGCACAGTTCATTTCTAAACTCGGTCAGAAAATCTATCGTCGACCATTAACCGCTGACGAGCAATCAAGGTTTAGCACCTTCCTTGGTCAATATGGAGCCAGAGATCTGGTTGCGTCGATGCTGTTGTCGCCGAATTTCTTGTACCGCTCAGAGCTAGGTACTTTGACGGATGAGGCTCACGTGTATGAGCTGAGTCAGTACGAAGTTGCTACCGCGCTTTCATACAGCTTCCTTGGTACAACGCCAAGTGAGTCTCTGTTAGCGAAGGCATCCCATGGTGAACTAGAAACCAACGAACAGGTTGCTGCCGAAGTGGCAAGTATGTTGACCAGTTCAAGAGGTATTGCGCGATTTACCGACTTTATTGGTTACTACATCCATACCCAAGTTCAAGAGCTACCTGAAAAGCCGGGCCTAACGACTGAAGTAGTCAACGCTATGGTGCAGGAACAGGCGGAGTTTATTCGTTACTTCCTAACCGAAGGGGAAGGCACGGTCGCAGAGCTATTTAACCCGAACTTCACTTTTGTCAACGGAGCACTCGCTCAGCACTACGGAATCAGTGGTGTTACGGGCGAAGAGTTCCAAAAAGTCGTGGTCGACAATGGCCAGCGTGGTGGTCTGTTACAACAAGGTCTGACACACGTTGTGAACTCAGACTATGCGGCAACCTCATTGGTCAAGCGCGGCCTAATGATCCGTCAGAACTTACTATGTCGCACCATCGGTGTACCTGTTGACGTTGATCCCGACTCAATCGAACTACCTGAGTCGCCAATTACTACTCGTGAGCGTTGGGACACCATTAACGGTCAAGATGCCTCGGCAGGACAGTGTTGGCAGTGTCATGAGTTCATGAATGACACCGGCGCTTCGATGGAGAACTACAGCCAGACGGGTGAATGGAGAACGACCGAACCAGCGTACAACGACCCAAGTGTTACTTTGCCAATTGATGCGTCAGGTCCACTGGTGGATAACTCTGGTTCTCATGTGATGCTTGAGTTTAACAATGTGCGCGATATTTCTGCTCACTTCCCTACCAATGCCACTGTCCTTCAGTGTTTAGCGGACAGCTACTTCCGTTATGCGATGGGACAAGAGGCGAATGCCAACTCGAATGCGGGCATTCAAGACATGACTAAGCAGCTAGAGAAGAGTGGCTCGATTACAGAAATGCTGGAAACCCTAGCAACGTCGCAAATGTTCAAATTCAAAAAGGAGAGTAACTAATGTCTTTTCTAAAAAGTCGTAGACGTTTTCTAAAAGCCGCGGCAGGGGCAGGTGTTTTAGCTCCAATGTCATTGCCTGGACTTACCCGCATCGCTCATGCAGGCACAACAGGCCAAGCGAAAACCAAAGTGGTGTTCTTTGTCGTGCCAGATGGACTTGCAACGGATGGTTTTAACGGTCGATTTAACCAAGGGCTATGGTTTCCAAAAACAGCCCAAGCGAATGCGAGTGATACCACTCAGTTTACGTTAAATGAAGTGAGCCAAGAGCTTGCTGCGTATAAAAACCGCTCTTTATACCTGCAAGGAATCATCTTAGGTCAAGGCAACGCGGGTCATAACGGTTGGACAGAAGTGCTGCGAGATCAAAACAAAAGTCACTCTTCGATCGATGTCTTGCTAGGACGAGCTATGCAGGGAACGGACCCTTCTCAACGTTCTATATTTGCTGGTCCTCATGCGACAGATAGCGTGAACTGGTATGTCTCTTGGGATGGTAAGAACAAGCGTACTCCTCATGGTAACCCGACGCTGTTATTCGAAAACATTTTCGGCACTAACTACAGCGGCGCAAAAGCGCGTACGGCTCAAAACAACAATGGGACGCATCTATTTGATCCAATCAACCAAGATATTCAAACGCTGCGCTCGAAGCTATCTGGCAGTGAGCGACAAAAACTGGATACCCACTTGGATTCGATGGAGCAAGTGGTTGCTGATATGGATGCGACACTGCCAATTACGGCGGAATGTTCTCCTGTCATGCCAAGCAATCACCCGATGATGTCGGCTGATTTCCGCAACCAAGTTCAGTCAAGCCACCACCAAGTCGTGGCGACAGCACTGAGTTGTGGAGTGTCTCGAGTAGCAACGGTGCAAGTCGGTCGCTCGGCTGACCAAGTGGTGATAAAAGATGCCAGTTTGAATGCGAATCCACATGACCTAGCCCATCGCTATAAGAGTGAGCAGGAGTGGAAAGATAGCCGTAAATGGTATGCACGTCAGGCGAAACTGTTCTTGGACGAGCTTTCTCGCCATGCCGATCCTGATGTCCCTTCAGATTCATTGTTGGACCACACACTCGTGGTGATTACCTCAGAAATGTCCGATGGCGCCCCAGAGCACCAGTACAACCAACCGATGTTATTTGTTGGTGGTGCTTCTGGCCTATTGAAGAGTGGTGATGGTCAAGGTCGTTATTTGAACATTACTTCTCAAGGGGACCGAAATCACTGGGCGGCAGGGCGTCAGGTTGATCAACAGCGTATTTGGGCCACCGTAGCTCAAGCGATGGGGACGTCAGTACCTTATGGCGGAAATACTAGCTCGGTTTCCGGAATCTTCACCAACGTAAGCTAATGCTCACTTAAGCCGTAAAGAAAAGGGGGAGGTTTCTTCCCCCTTATTTCAGGAGTAATTTCATGATCACCATCCTCCAACGATGCGCTTTATTCTTGCCGCTATTAGCGCTGACAGGGTGCGATAGCTCGGACGCCACCAAGCAAGTGACTGTGACTTCACAAGTCTCGGTGACAGAGCAAAAAGCGACTGCGCCGAAACCCCTAAATAGCCCGGTTTCAATCCAAGGTTGGCTCAAACCAGGTAGCCCTGATCTTGAGTTTGTTGAGGTTCCTGTGAACGTAGCTTTAGAAGAATTTAATTCGAGCGGAGAGGCCAAAATCGTCGCGACTACCACAACAAAAGCGAGTTACGAGACGGGTTTTTTAGCTCGCTATGTTCTGGAGTACAACACCAATCAGCTAGATGAAGATGCAAAGTACTTTGTTCGAGTGGAAGCAAAGCGAGGAGAGCGCGTTCTGTGGCGCAACAATATCTTCTTCTCAGGGCTGAGCAACCCCTACCAAGACTCAACAATCAACATCGTCGTGAAATAAGTCAGTAGTCTTTGTATTGAAACGACTGCAAGCCGATATCGACATCCAAAAAACAATGTTAACAGCTCTTACATACGCAGTGGAAAACTGAGCAATATCAATAACTAGGAACAAAAAATGAAACAAAGGAAAACCAAAATAAGCTTGCTCGCGGGCAGCATCATGTTAAGCATGGCCGCATCTGCACAAAATGTGGCATTCAACACCACAACGGTCGCAAACGACTTGCAGGGTGACTTTGAGGCGATGATTAGCTACGCGCAAAATATCACCATGCCTCACCACAATACGAAAGGGGACCCGCGTCCTCATCTGACGGCGTTACGTGACACCTTGTTAATGGTTCAACCTGTGGCTGATATGCCAATCGCGGGCAATAGCGTGTCAGTAATCGGTCGTGATGCGAACAACGAAATTCTCGGTGAATTAGCCCTCGCTACGCCAGAACAGCTTCCTGCGCATGACGGTCATGACAATAATATTGTTTATGCCAACGATATGTGGTCGGTGACGTTACCAGCTTCTTGGATGCAGCCAGGTTTAACGTTGGAGCTTTCAAGCGGTGAACGAACTGGTCAGCTAATCGATCTTGAGATTGGTGCACCCAACCAATTGATGATTAATACCATGGATCTTGGCATGTTAACGGCTCCAAGAGACCGTTTCGATTTCATGCAAGATACGAAATATCACGAGGACTACTTTCAAAAAATCCCAGTCAGCAAATTGGTCGTCAACCCATATGAACCAGTCAAACTTGATGAAGTCATGTTACCAACTGGGGTGCTGCTTACGGAATACGATCCAAGTATGGGGACTTGGCACCGAGGTGATATGCGCGAGTATATTTCTAAAGTTCTGGTCGCTCACGGTATTAACAATGCTAACTATGGCATTAACGCTTCAGGTGCCACCGGAAAAGGCCACCCATTTACCTCTGCTCAGTTAACCGCAGTGACGCCAGTTGGTCGTTATAAAAATGGCGTCGTAGTACATGGCGGTAGTGGCGGTGCGGGAATGGTTACCTTAACCAAGACACTAGGAAATGAATGGAGTCACGAGATCGGTCATAACTTCGGTATTGGCCATTACCCTGGAGGGACGGACGGTTCTACGCATAGGCCATCAACGGACATTAACTCAGGTTGGGGCTGGGATGTATCTCAGAAGCGCTTCATTGCTAACTTTATGTGGAATAAGCAGACAGGAGAAGATCAAGTTTGTTGTAGTGACGGTATCGGTATCCCCGCTTTTGAAGGCTACAAGTTTAATCGTGATGCGATGGCGGGCGGCGAACCATCGTCTCCTATTTCTAAATATACTCTTCATACACCTTACGTGCTGAGTGATATACAGACGTTTTTAGAGAGCAAAGCAGTGTTTGACGAAACGTCTGAGTCTGGTTTTAAAAAGTGGAATAGTATGACCAAGCAAATGGAAGAGTTTGTACAGCCTCCGCTGGTGGAATTTAAGACCATCGCGAGCCAAAGTGAACTCGACACGCTCCAAGGAGATATTCAAGGGCAGGTTCTTGCAGGCTATATCAGCAAGTACGATGTTCTGGGCATTCAAACATATGATGGCCGCTGGATCAGGGATATTTACCTGCCAAATGCACAAGAAGTGGCGTTAGGTAAGAAGATCAGCGTTTCACGATATTCAGGCTACGGCGTGACCGTTTATGTTAATGGTCAAAGCATAAACTTGAATCGAGGTGACACGAAACACTATGTGAATGACAACTACTCGTGGGTTGAATTTAATCCAGATGACGAGACTAATAACTTGCCAGCGCGAGTTCCGAGCGACTTTGGCGTACCGGTAACAACGCTTGTCGGCTATTACGATCCGATGCAGCAACTCGATAGCTATTTATTCCCAGCTCTTCATGGCGCGTATGGCTTTGTCTATGAACCAACTCAGTTGGGTGAGCTAAATACTCAAGGCTGTTATGTCAAAGTCTACAATGGGAAAACCCATGACACTGATAACTATCTGCTAACAGGGTTCCGCTACGATGCCAATCTGATGAACAAGCTACACATTAATATCAGACAGTCTGATGACCCGACGAAAGCGGAAATCATTTGTGATAACAATGTACTGAGCACGCTGCAAATCAGTGAGCCAAAACAGCCACTAGAAGTTTCAATTATTCAGTCTGATTCTCTAAGCCCAATTCAACCAGACAGCAATACGGCCCCCGTTGCCAACGCTGGTGGTGATCAATTGGTTAACTCAGGTTCGACGGTGATTTTATCTGGCTTGGCTTCAACAGACATTGATGGTGATAGTTTAAGTTACCAGTGGCAACAGGTAGCTGGCGATCCTGTGACGATCCGATTTGACCGCGAAGCGACTGCAGAAGTAGTTCTGCCTGATTCAGCAAAATCAGAAATCTACACCTTTATGCTGACTGTTTCTGATGGAAAAGCGAGTACAACCGACACCGTGATTATTTCAACTACCCCAAATCTGATTGAAAACAGTGCTCCGATCGTAACCTTACCAGCATCGCTAAATGGCAATTCTGGGCAGTCAGTTGACGTGAGAGCTTCGGCATTTGATCAAGACGGAGATGCTCTATCGTACCGTTGGAATACTTCAGGCTTAGCTTATCAAGTGATTGGTGAAGGTGCGATAAAAGTGACGTTACCTGAGGTTCAAAGCGACAAAACGTATTCAATCTCAGTCGTGGTTGCTGACCCTCATGGCGCTCAATCTCAGGCGACGACGCGCATAAATGTGAAAGCGATGACAGGCAGTTGTGATGTCAATGATCCCAATGCGAGCAACCATCCCCAGTGGTCTTCTAGTCAAACCTACGTTGGCGGTAATACCGTCAGTTACAACGGCTTGGTTTGGAAAGCAAAACACTGGACTCGCAACAATCAGCCAGATCAAAGTGCTGCTTGGGAGTTGGTCAGCGATGTGAGCCTACCTTGGTCTAGTGAGCGAGCTTACACAGGTGGTGATGTCGTCACTTATCAAGGGGTTAAGTATCAAGCTAAGTGGTGGACAAAAGGTGAACGCCCTGATGCGAGTGGTGTATGGGCTATACAAGGCCCAGCCTGTTAGTTACTGAGTAAATCTTGGTAGTAGTGCTGTCGGGAGAAGAGGTTTTCTCCCGACATACTCGCATCGCTTAAGTGATCGCATGACCCCAGACTAATCGGATGGTCGTGGCGTGCTTTCTGTTTAAGTGGATGGAAGAAAAATAGAAATTGAAAGGATGAAATTATGATGAAGCATGGACTTAAAACACTGGCCATGGCGATCTCGCTTTCAGGCATGGTGTCAACGAGTGCTTTCTCTAACACAGATATTCCACACGAACTGCAAGTGACGGCGTCAGAAAGCGTTTCTTTTGTGCCATATACCGCGCCAGAGCTGGGATTAGAAACACCGCAACAAATGGTTATTGAAGTGATAGGGAGATCGTATGAGCGTATTGGTCTTATTGAGCTTGAAAACCCGCTCTATACTCAATTTGAAGAATTTGATGAACAGACCGGCGAGTTTGTCTCTTTTCAAGCGCAGTGGTTTGAACGTGGATTTCTGACATTAAATGCAGCTCAGCAGGTGATTTTAAATCAGGGTGAGACATTTCGAGCTTATACCTTGGATGAGAATGGCAGTGTAGTAGAGCTTATGTTGAGTGGTGATAAAGCGATGCGTTCGCCAATGGTGCGAAGTGCAATGACTTCAGCCTATAAGCTTATTGATAATGGCGCTCCTCAAGACAAAATCGACCTAGTTTTATTGGGCGATGGTTATCGAGCTGACGAAAAAGAAAAATTTCGCCAAGATGCAGCTTCAGTGATGGACGGCTTTTTTTCCAAAACACCTTATCGCGACTATCGCGACTACTTCAATGTGTGGTTAATTGAAAAGCCAAGTCAGCTGTCGGGCGTAGCAGAGAACGGGAGTCCGTTAGAGGGCAGCGCTTTTAAGAGCTATTTCCGTAGTGCTTCAGATCGCTTACTGTTGCTAAAAGATCGTTATCAATCGATTGATGAAGCGAAGTCGGTACTTCCGAATGATGCAGATGAAATCTATTTAGTCGTCTCAAATACAGATAAATACGGTGGTGCGGGTTATCAAAACATAGCAACTATGTCGACTCACTCCAGTGCAGTTAGCTTAGCTTTGCACGAAGTTGGGCATACGTTTGGTAAATTGGCCGATGAGTATAGCTATGGGAGCTGTAACTTAAACCGTGAACCAAATGCCAAGAATGTCACGATGAAATCGAGCGATGTCAAATGGGCACACTGGATGGAACATGATCCTGACGTCGGGATATTTGAAGGTGCACAGTATTGCTCTGAAGGGAAATACCGTCCAACGAAAAACTCTATAATGCGTTCGCTAGGTGACAGTCGAGAGTTTGAGTCAGTCAACACTGAAGCGCTGATCTTGAAGATGTACGAGACGATCAAGCCATTAGCCTCAGTCAGCCCAACTGAGCAGAGCATTGATATGCAAGGTATTCGATCTTTCTCAATTTCAACACCGATTCCACCTGATCGCTTGGAGGTTACTTGGCTATTGAATGGAAAGGTAATGGATTCTGGTCAGAATACTCAATTGGCACTCAATTCAGAGCAACTGGAATCTGGTAGCCATACGTTAAAAGCAATCGTAAAGGATATGACCAGTCAAGTGAAGTCTGATCTTAACGGACGATTGGTCAATGAGCGTCAATGGCAACTGAATGTTGCGGACCAGACCCCTGACGAGATGGGCGAAGGTTTCCGTTATGTTCGATTAGTCGCTGATTCAGAGATAAAAGACCAAAGCTTTGCATCCGCTGCGGAGCTGAGCTTTGTGGATAGCCAAGGGGCATTTGTACCAACAGAACAGTTGTCCATAGTGTCGGTTTCAAGTGAAGAGACTCGTTATCCTCGCTACGCTATTCAAGCGATTGATGGGATCCAAAAACGTTTTGGCATAGTCGTTGGAGTGAATCTCCATTAGTGAACCCACCTCATGAGATGGTGATTGATTTAGGTGGTCGTGTTGAACTATCGCAGATCAACTATCTTCCTCGACAGGATGGCAATGTTAACGGCACAATCAAAGACTATCGTTTGTACGTCAGTAACAGTGCTGAGCAGTGGTCTTCACCAGTGGTCTCGGGGTCTTTCGATGCTTCGACTAAGGAAAAACAGATCCTAATTCAGGAGTCGACAGAGACAAACCAAGCGCCAAATGCGATTGTGACAACCGACAAAAACACATTGGAAGGTGCGGGCTTTTTATTGTTAAGCGGTGATAAATCAACGGACCCAGATGGTGATAGCTTGGTTTATCAATGGCAACAGATTGCGCCGACATTCCCGTTAGCGGTACTAGAGACACCAACTGAAGCGAATACGGTAGTTCGTTTCGCTGACACTAATGCTAAAACGACGTATCGATTTTCTCTAACTATTAGTGATGGTGAGCTTTCCGATAGTGTAGAAGTTTCAGTCGTGCAGTCACCAATTCCAGAGGTGATTCAATCTCCTCTATGGCAAGCGGGCAAAACTTACGCTACTCCATGTCAACGAGTGACGTGGCAAGGGGCTGAGTGGGACAACCAATGGTGGACACAAGGTAACGAGCCTGGTTCTGGTGGTCAGTGGGGCGTTTGGCGTAAAGTGAATAGCAGCCAGCATAATCAATGTAAATAAACCTCTCACTAAACTCAATAAAGCGGCCCTAGATAGGGTCGCTTTTTCTATATTCATTGCTAGTCAGTTTCCGTAAACTGTACATGATTATCACCTAACGTTGGGTGATGAAATTGATACCAAGGGGAACCACCATGCAACATATTAATAATCAAAGCCTTGTCTCATTCATGGTGTCAGAAAAAGAACCAGGTATCGAAGTGGTCAACCCTGCGACGGGAGAGGTACTAGGTTATGCGCCTATCTATTCTGAACAGGCGATTAAAGGTCGAGTTGAGCAAGCACATTTAGCGCAAAAAGAGTGGGCGGCTCAGTCAGCTAAAACTCGCTCTCAACTACTCAACCGCTGGTACCAGCTGTTAATTGAAAACAAAGACGACTTAGCTCGGTTGATGACTCTTGAGCAAGGTAAGCCGATGGCTGAAGCTCAAGGTGAAGTCATGTATGGTGCGAGCTTTGTTGAATGGTTTGCTGAGGAAGCCAAGCGGACTTACGGTGAAACGATTCCTGCGCCTAGTGGTGATAAGCGCTTGGTGACAATCAAACAGCCAATTGGTGTTGCCTGTGCGATTACGCCTTGGAACTTCCCAATTGCAATGATTACCCGCAAGGCTGCACCAGCTCTGGCCGCAGGCTGTAGCTTTATTGTCAAGCCTGCGGAGCTTACGCCACTGTCTGCTTTTGCTGTGGTTGAACTTGCTTATCAAGCAGGGATCCCGCGCCAAGTGCTTCAAGTTGTATTGGGTGAGAGTGCTCCGCTGGTGGGCGATATCTTTACCTCACATCCATTAATTCGAAAACTGTCGTTTACTGGGTCTACCCAAGTCGGTCGCCTATTGATGCAGCAAAGTGCCCATGACATTAAGCGCACCTCTATGGAGCTTGGTGGCAATGCGCCGTTTATCGTGTTTGATGATGCAGATATTGATGCGGCAGTGGCTGGTGCTATGGCCTCTAAGTTTCGCAATGCAGGTCAAACGTGTGTATGCGCGAACCGATTCTATGTACACAGCAAGGTGTATGATGAGTTTGTGACTAAGTTTGATGCAGCAGCTCAAAAGCTAAGGGTTGGAGATGGTCTCGAAGATGGGGTGAGTGTTGGTCCGGTGATCAGTGCGCCTGCAAAACAGAATATCCAAGCTTTGATCGACCACGCTATTGAGCAGGGTGCTCAGCCTGTATCTGAACTGACATCGTTAGATGGACTGTTTGTGCAACCTGTCGTGCTTAAGAATGTTACCCACGATATGGATATCGTCTCTCAAGAGATTTTTGGCCCTGTCGCTCCTGTGATTGAGTTTGATAGCGATGAGCAGCTGATTGAAATGGCCAATGACACCATCTATGGCTTGGCTTCATACTTCTACAGCCAGAATATCCACCGAGTGTGGAAGATTGCGGAAGCACTCGAATACGGCATGGTTGGCATCAATGAAGGCATCATTTCGACAGAAGTTGCGCCTTTTGGTGGCGTAAAACAATCGGGTATTGGTCGAGAGGGTGCCAAGCAAGGCATCGACGAATATCTCGATGTGAAATACCTCTGTTTTGGTGGTAACTGATCCGAGAATAGATATAAAAAAAGCTGACCTAATTTAGGTCAGCTTTGCTTTTGAATGGCTATTTAGTTAGTCATTGCTGCGGTTTGATGCCCATGCGTACATAAGCTCAAGTGCCACAGTTGCCCCTGCTAGGGCGGTAAGGTCGCTGTGGTCGTATGGGGGTGATACTTCCACAACGTCCATACCAACAATATTTACACCCGCAAGTCCGCGTAGAATCTTCAGAACTTTGTCTGAGTTCAATCCGCCGCAAACCGGTGTGCCTGTTCCCGGCGCAAATGCTGGGTCAAGACAGTCGATATCAAACGTTACGTAAACTGGCTTGTCACCGATAATGTCATGGATACGTGCAACGATGCTTTCCGCTGAAAGATCGTTCGCTTCCATAGCATTAATCACGTTAAAGCCATGATTGTCTTTCTCATACTCAGTACGAATACCGATCTGCACCGAGTGCTTAGCAGAAATTAGACCTTCATTTGGCGCATGATAGAACATGGTGCCGTGATCGTAGTTACTGCCATTCGCATAGGTGTCAGTGTGGGCATCGAAGTGAATCAATGCCATTTCACCATGGTGTTTCGCGTATGCGCGCAGAATAGGCAAAGTAATGAAATGGTCACCACCCAAAGCCAGCATGGTTTTACCACTTTTTAGAATCTCGCTTGTCGCGGCTTCTAGTCGGTAGGTAAAGTCTTCAGCGTCACCACAGTCAAAGACTAGGTCACCCGCATCAATGACTTTTGCGCGGTCAAAGACATTGAAATCCCATGGGAATTTTTTACCTTCCCACGCAAGGTTCACTGATGCACGGCGAATCGCGTCTGGGCCCATTCGCGCGCCTGGTCTGCCTGATGTTGCCATATCTAGCGGTACACCAAGTACAACTAGATCTGCGTCTGCCGAGACAGGGTTGCGCAGGTAAGGTCTGCGCATAAAGCTCATTGAATTCGAGTAAAGCGAATAATCAGTTTTCGTAAACAAATCATTCATTTAGAAATCCTCTAAGTAGGTGTAACCGGTTAGGCCACCTTCTAGTTCTTGTAGTACAGTTTGCTGTTCGTTAGAAGCGACACGCTCAGCGACCAGCTCACGATAGTTGCTACGAATCTTATCTACATCAATGTGTACGTAGCGCATCATGTCTTCCACGCTATCACCTTCATCGATGCGTTCAATGATCGCTTCGCCATTTTCATCAACAGTGACGACTGCGCTGTGCGTATCACCAAATAAGTTATGCATATCACCAAGGATTTCTTGGTACGCACCAACGAGGAAGAAACCCATTAGGTATGGTTTGTCTTTATTCCACGCAGGTACTGGCAGCGTCGTTTCGATACCTTGACCTTCAACATACTGCTCAATCGCACCGTCTGAGTCGCAAGTGATGTCCAGCATCACAGCACGACGCTCTTCGACTTCTTCCAAACCAGATAGCGGTAGGACAGGGAACACCTGATCAATACCCCATGCATCTGGTAGAGACTGGAATAGCGAGAAGTTGACGAAGAACTTGTCGGCTAGTCGCTCATTCAACTCATCCAAAATAGGACGGTGGAAACGGTTCTTGTTGCTCATTTGGCGGCTTAGTTCGAAGTAAATTCGCAGAGAAAGCTGCTCAGCCCACGCGCGTTGCTGCAGATTTAGTACCCCTGTTGCAAACTGCGAGTGCACTTCTGCCAAATCGCTTTGTGTATCGTTGTAGATCTCTATCAGCGCACGCGCATCGCTACCGTCTTGTAAGTTCTCCCAGTTACGCCACATGTTTTGTAGTAGCGTAGGGTCTTCAGCACTTGGCTCAACCACCGTTTCTGGATGGTAAGCTTCAGTACCAATCACGTTAGTGATCAACACAGCGTGGTGCGCCGTCAATGAACGACCTGATTCCGAGATAATCACAGGAACCGGCTGTTCGTATTGTTGGCAAACATCACCGACAGTGCTAACGATATTGCGTGCGTACTCAATCAAACCGTAGTTCATTGAGTTTGACGATTGGCTGCGAGTGCCATCATAGTCGACTGCAAGGCCGCCACCGATATCGAAGTACTTAATGTCCGCACCCATTTCACGCAGTTCACAGTAGAAACGCGCAGACTCATTAACACCATTACGGATATCACGAATGTTCGCCATCTGTGAGCCAAGGTGGAAGTGCACAAGCTGCATTGCGTCTAGTTGCTCTTCTTGTTTCAGACGTTCGATAACCGTAAGAACTTGTGATGCTGCTAAACCAAACTTCGATTTCTCGCCGCCGCTTGATTGCCATTTGCCCGCACCTTGTGACGCAAGGCGAATACGAATACCTAAGCGAGGTTTTACACCTAAGCTTTTTGCTTCTTTCAGTACCAGATCAAGCTCAGAAAGCTTCTCTAATACGATAAATACTTTGTGGCCAAGCTTTTCACCAATTAGCGCAAGACGCACGTATTCACGGTCTTTGTAGCCGTTACATACAATCACTGAACTCGCTTTTTGCGCCAGTGCCAGTACCGCTAATAGTTCTGGCTTACTGCCCGCTTCTAGGCCTAGTTGTTTTGTTTCTAGCTGCGCTTGGCTTTCTAGAATTTCATCAACCACTTCTTTTTGCTGGTTCACTTTAATTGGGTAAACCAGTAGGTAGTTGTTGTCGTATTGGTTTTCTTCAATCGCTTGGTTGAACGCTTGGCAAATACCGTGCACACGTTGGTGCAGGATCTGTGGGAAGCGAACCAGTACCGGTAAATTAAGCTGCTTTTGTTCTAGCTTAGAGACGATATTACTCAGAGGCACCTGATGTGCGTTATCGCTACGAGGTGACACATACACTTCACCTTGGTTATCGATACCGTAGAAGCCTTGGCTCCAGTAATGAACATTGTAATCAGCACGAACACGATCAAGTTTGGAATTGTTTTCCACTTCAAATCTCACAAAGATAGGGAGAGAAATACATGACCCAGTGGAGCTGAGTCATACCTGACACGGGTCTGAATTTGGCTCTCTAAGCTTCCGCGTCGAGCGCATTAACGGATAAAAAGGTAGCGGAGTCTAACAAAATAGATTTGTCGTTACGATAAGGTTTTAAAGCCTTTTTTTCGGATGATTTTCTATGCAGTTTCGCTGATGATTTTATCTTGTTTGTAGCCTTTATTTGCTTGGTTTGAACCGTTAAAATGAGGGCAAATTGATTACCTTTGGAACTACGATGGCAAAACTGACACTTCAAGAGCAAATGCTGAAAGCGGGCTTGGTAAACGAGAAAAAATTAAAGAAAGCCAAAAAGGGCTCGAAGAAATCTCGCGTGCAAGCACGTGAAGTAAAAGCGGCGGTTGAAGAGAGCAAACGCCAGCAGCAAGAGCGTGATAAAGCGTTAAGCGAAGAGCAAAAAGAGCAGCGTCTATCGAAAGAGATCAAAGCGCAAATCAAGCAACTGATCGAAATGAATAGAATCGACCAAAAAGATGGCGATATTAAATACAACTTCACTGATGGTACGCTTGTAAAATCACTGTATGTTGAGCAACTGATTCGCGATCAGTTAGCAAAAGGTATTCTTTCTATTGCGCGTACTGATGAAACTTACGTGATTATCCCGAGCAGTGTAGCGAACAAGATTGCGATGCGTGATGAGAGTGTTATCATCGAACAAAATGCACCAGCAGAAGATATCTCGGCAGAAGATGACCCATACGCTGACTTCGTCGTGCCAGATGATTTGATGTGGTAATTACGTATTAAGTGACTTAGAAAGAGCTCTACTTACGGTAGGGCTTTTTTTGTAGCAGGAAAACTGGTTACAGTGGTGAGCTATAAGCATAAAAAAACCAGCCACTAGGGCTGGTTTTTCGAAATCTTAGTAATTGACGCTTAGGTCAATCTAAAATTAAGCTGGTACTACGTTAGCAGCTTGTGGGCCTTTTTGACCTTGTTCAACTTCGAAAGAAACCTGTTGGCCTTCTTTCAGAGTTTTGAAACCGTCTGAAGTGATAGCACGGAAGTGAACGAATACGTCAGCACCGCCGTTTTCTGGAGTGATGAAACCGAAGCCTTTCTCTTCGTTAAACCATTTTACGATACCAGTAGTTTTGTTAGACATGATGTGTCCCTTATATAAAAAATTAAATTGTAGTGCGCTGAAAAATCGAACTATTTAATGTGTAAACAATGAAGCTAAGGGAAACACTGAGGATAACAACGGTAACGCAGAATTCTAAGGATTTACTTTTACTTGCAGTTTCACAAATAACTCTGTATTGCAGAGCGATCTAGATAGTACCTGATTACTGTGTGATGTAAAGATATATTTTGTATTTCCTTTCGCTAAAATAGTCAGGGAGGCCCTAACCCCCTAACTATTTTATAGACTCATGACCTAAGCGCTTTGTTTTTGGTCGTTTTGGTCTTCGCCAATGAAGCCTCCAGTCTGGTGCGCCCAAAGCTGAGCGTATATTCCGCCGCTTTGAACTAGCTCTTGGTGAGTACCTTGTTCAACCACTTCACCTTTATCCAGTACGATCAAACGATCCATTGCAGCAATCGTTGATAGTCGGTGAGCAATGGCGATAACAGTCTTGCCTTGCATCAGCTCGTTTAAGCTTTCTTGAATTGCCGCTTCGACTTCGGAATCGAGCGCGGACGTCGCTTCATCAAGGATCAGTAAAGGGGCGTCTTTAAGCAGTACGCGAGAAATCGCGATACGTTGGCGCTGACCACCTGACAGTTTAACGCCACGTTCGCCGACTTGAGCGTCGTAGCCAACGTTGCCAAATGGGTCATTCAACGTTTCGATAAACTCATGAGCATGGGCTTGCTTAGTCGCACGCAGCAAGTCTTCTTCAGAGGCATCAGGGTTGCCATACAAGATATTGTCGCGGATCGAGCGGTGCAGTAATGACGTATCTTGCGTCACCATACCAATCTTACTGCGTAGTGAATCTTGCGTAACATCAGAGATAACTTGGCCATCGATCTTAATCTTACCGCTCTCCACATCATGGAAACGTAGCAGTAAGTTAACCAGAGTCGATTTACCTGCGCCCGAACGCCCAACCAATCCCACTTTTTCGCCTGGTTTGATATTGAGGTTGAGGTTACTGATCACCCCTTTCTCTTTATCGCCATAGTGGAAGCTGACATTATCAAACTCAATGCCACCTTGTTGTACTACGATAGGCTTAGCGTTAGGTTTGTCTTGAATGTCGATGGGTTTCGATAGGGTTTTCATCCCGTCTACTACCGTACCCATATTTTCAAACAGAGCGCCAACTTCCCACATGATCCACATCGACATGCCGTTGATACGCAGGGCTAACGCGATAGCAATGGCGATTGCGCCAATACTGATCGAGCCATCCATCCATAAGAAAATAGACAGGGCACCAATTGAGAACACTAGAACGTAGTTGGTGATTTCCACCGCGACATCAAAACCAGTCACCAGGCGCATTTGGCGGTATACCGTATCTAAGAAACCATTCATGCCTTTTTCGGCATATTCAGTCTCACGTTTACTGTGCGAGAACAGTTTCACGGTGGCGATGTTGGTGTAGCTATCGACGATACGACCCGTCATGGTTGAGCGAGCATCCGCTTGCTCTGATGCGACGCTCTTTAATTTAGGTACAAAGTAAATCTGGATGGCGATATAACAGCATAGCCAAACCACCATTGGAATCATTAGGCGCCAGTCTGCTTGAGCTAACAGGACAACAATGGAAGTAAAGTAGACCGAGACGTAAACAAATACATCCATGCTCTTCATTACGGTTTCACGCACTGCCAGCGAGGTTTGCATCACTTTAGTCGCCACTCGACCGGCAAAGTCATCCTGGTAAAAGTTGAGGCTTTGCTTTAGCAGGTAGCGGTGTGCTAACCAACGAATAGACATTGGGTAGTTACCAAGCAAGGTTTGGTGAATTAATAGAGAGTAACCAATCACCAATATCGGCATCACAACGAGTAAAAGAGTACCGTAAAATAGGAGCTCGCTTTGATTTTCTTGCCAAAAGGTTTCTGGGTTGCTGGTCGATAGCCAATCAACTAGGTTACCCATCGCACCGAACAGAGACACCTCTACTATCGCGACAATCGTCGACATGATAGACATGATGATCAGCGGAACTTCAAAGCCCCGCGTGTAGTGGCGACAAAAAGCAAACACCCCTGATGGCGGCTGGGTTGGCTCTTGCTCGGGAAAAGGCTTGGTAAAGCCTTCAAATTTTTTAAACATAGTTATTTCCTAAACACACAAAAGACAGGATTTATGCCGTGCGGCATTGGTGTACGTCCATAAATAGGAAGGAAAACCAATGGTATAACGTTAATGTGTGAAATGTAACCAGTTTATTACTCCTGTCGATGCATAATATTCAGAGGCTTTTGCTTAAAAGTTATGGTGACAATAAAAAACGCTGTCATATTTGTTATTTTCACTTGATTTTACTGTTGATGTGAGTGTTTAGTAGGTTATTTCAGTAAATCTTGTTTTAACATTATGTCTACAATTAGCCCTATTGAGTGAGATTAATTGAGTTTGTCCTAATGTTGAAACAGCAAGCCCTACTACAAAAAAAACAATCAACAGTACAAAACGCTAACTGTGTGGTGATGGTGCCACCTAAAGAGTTTGCGTTTAACGCAGAAACTGCACAAGACAATGAATTTCAGCATCAAGTGACTGAGTCTACGAGCCAAGTTCGTCTTGCTGCGATGGAAGAATTCAAAGCAATGGTGGCTTCTTTGCGCCAAGCAGGCGTTCAAGTAGTTGAGTTTGATTACCCTCTAGGGGACGTAGAAACACCAGATGCAGTCTTCCCAAATAATTGGTTCAGTACGACAGCGAAAGGCGAGCTATTTACCTTTCCTATGGCATGTAAGAACCGCCAGCACGAAGTGAAAGTCGATGCATTGGCTGAAGCGCTGCAACAAGCCGGTCGTACGATTACCCTTCAAGACTCTTTGACTGACTATTTACAAGAAGACGCGCATTTAGAAAGTACTGGCGTGATGGTTAAAGATCACGTTAATAAAACTGTTTATGCCGCCTTGTCACAGCGCTGTGATCGTGAAGTGTTGGAAGATTACTCAAAACGAATTGGTTATGACCGAGTCGTCTCGTTCCAAACGGCGCTTCCTTCAGGCAAGCCGATTTATCACACCAATGTGATGATGGCGATTGGGGAAAGCTTCTGCGTGATTTGTGATGAAGTGATTCCAGAGTTCGAACGTCGCTTTGTGATCAAATCTCTGGCTAAAGATAAGCAAGTGATTTCAATTTCATTGGAACAGATGAATAACTTCTGTGGCAACATCCTTCAACTGGAAACCATCAATGGCGAGAAAGTGATTGCGATGTCGCAGTCTGCCTATGATGCTTTTTCTCCAGCGCAACGTGCACAGCTTTCAAGTCACGGTAAATTACTGCCATTCAATGTCCAAACGATTGAGAATATTGGTGGTGGCAGCGTACGTTGTATGTTGGGTGAGGTATTTTTGCCGAGCCGTCAGAAACAGCTTTAATCGATTTTAGATAGAATAAAACGCCCCTGTGACTGAATATAGAAAGTCACAGGGGCGTTTTTTATATGGGTAGAGATTAGAACTTAACTTGGTAGTTTAGCGTATAGGTGCGGCCACGACCTTTGTAGTCATACGCTTCAGGCGCATAGTGGCTTGAGTAAAGAATTTGTGCTCGCTGGCCCCAAATTGTGGTGTAGTCTTCGTTGAATAGGTTCTGGATACCAAAGCCTAGGCTACCTACAGGAAGCTGATAGCTACCCACTAGGTCAAATACTGTGTAGCCTTCCAGCTTATTGTCAGCTTCATCTTCATAATCAAACATGGTCTGGCTTTGCAGTTTTAGCGCCAAGTTGTCATCGTACCAACCGGCCCAAGCACTTGCCTTTGAAGTACTCGCTTCGCCAGCTGACAGATCTTCCCAGCCGTTGTCACCATCGAGTTCAGAAATCACGTAATGAGCAGATGCACCGATCTGTACGTTGTCATGCACCCAGTAAGCAGCAAGTGCTTCTAGGCCGTAAACTCGTTTCTTGTCCTCAACGTCTTCAATCAATAGTGTATTTTTGTTGTACTTCACACTCTTATCAGATTGAGAGTAGTAAGCCGCCGTTTGTAAGTTGAGCTCACCAGTATCTAAGCGATAACCTAGTTCAAAGCTGTTGGTTTTGATGCCAGAGAGCTTCGAATCAGAGACATTAATACTGTCGTTTAGCTGCCAATGATCGCCAACTAGGGTGTAGTCACCTTGACCGTAATATTTCGCAGGGTCAGCGAGATCAAAACCTTGGGAAAAGTTTGCCCACACCTGAGAGTTATTGTTGATGTGGAAAATGGTGCCAAGGTTGAACAAGCCCACACTGTAATCGGTTTCTCCTCCTGGAACGGCATCAGCGCTGCTGCCACTACCTTTAGCAATGTTCTTTTGCTGAGTGTAGCCGACAAAATCATCGATCTTATTGACCATGTACTGGTAGCGATAGCCCCCTTCGACGGTCCAACTATCGGTAATGGCATAGTCTGCTTGAATGAACCCCGCGACTGAGCCGACTTCAACACCTGGATAACGGCCAACTTGCGCATAAGTCTTGTTGATCAGATCGCCTGAGTTGTTGGCGATAGTCGGATCGTATAGGGCTTGATTACTTTCCAATGAATCTTGATAAGCGTCGATACCATAAACGAAATTGAAGCGGTTATAGCTTTTCGCTAGTGCTGCTTTAAGAGAGAGCACGTCGGTAATCTGCTGGCCTGAAGATTGGTAGTAAGGAGTGTAAGTTTGATCTTCCTTACGGTAGGCGGCTTCGGCGATAAGCTGGTGGCCTAAGAACGCTTCATCCACATACGATGCGCTCAGCATAATACGCTCAGTGCCATGCTCACGATCTGAGTTGAAGCCTTTTCTAACATCGATGAAGGTCCTGTCTTTTATATACAGACCATAAGGTGAGTCTTGCTGGCTGTCATAGTATTGCGCTAAGAAATTGATCTTCTTGGTGTCAGAGACATTTACACCGACAGTCGTTAAGAAGTCGACGGTCTGGTTAAACTGCAGAGAGCCTTGTGAGATATCTGGAACCACGATATCGCCATTGGCATCGAAGAAGCCTTGTGTTTCGGTATAAATTACTGACGCTCTTGCTTTTACTTTTTCGTTACCACCAGAAATTGCCTGACCCAGCTTATAGTCGAAATCCTCACTCGAATTGAAACCTGAAGAAGCGCCTACATAAGATTCAAACTCGAGTTCCTCGCTTTGTGCTTTCTTGGTAATGATGTTAATCACACCGCCAGATGCGCCTGCGCCGTAGATCGATGTTGCTCCAGAAAGTACTTCGATACGTTCGATATTAAACGGATCGATAGAGTCTAAGTGACGGCTGATTTGGCGAGAAGATTGCAGTGACACACCATCAATCATCACCAACATTTTTCGGCCACGTAGGTTTTGGCCATAGTTGGTTCGGCCGCCGGTACTGACATCTAAAGAAGGAATGGTTGCAGCAAGGATATCGCCGAGTGATTTACCACCGCGGTATTCTTGCTCGATCTGTTCCGAATCTATGTACCAAACAGTGCCTGGAATATCGCTGAGTGCTTTAGGAGTGCGGCTAGAAACCACGACCATTTTTTCTTGAGTTTCTGTGTATTCTTGAGCGTAGGTGATCGCTGGTGTGCTTGCTGCTGCAATGGCTAACGCGATAGAAGACAGTGGAAAAATTCCTTTTATAACGTTCATTTCTTTCTCTATGTTTTCTTAGGCCGCACAGTCGGTGTCGATGTGGTAGCCTTATTAATGATTATGATAATAATTATCAATTACAAATGATTGGGGCTATTATTGTGTTTTTGTTGCGAAAAAACAATATGGAAAGGTGATTTATTTTTGATACTTATATCGATAACCGTATGGTTTGGACGAATGGTGGTGATGTAAGGAAGAAAAGGGAAAAAAATAGCAGCTATCTAGAGCTGCTATTGGAATGACTATTGTGGCGAGTGGGTAAGACTTTGTATGATTTTGTCACGTTGGTCTTGAGAGATGTTCATGACGTCGTTGTATGTTCGAGTCATGACTCGAATATCATTTTCGAGCAGCAGAGTCAGCTTGTCCGCCGCAGTTTGATTTTTACCTCTGAGCAGCAATTCGATAATCTCTAGTCTGCGTTGGCAAGACTTCACCACTGATGATTGAATATGCATTGAAATAAGGTCTGTCGCTTTACGCAGTCGGTTATGTTGCTGCATGGTGCTGAGCAAAAATCGATTGCCGGAACAAGATGCAAGTAACTCATGAAAATTGGCACTCAGCGTAAATAGCTTGCTCGCTGAGACTGCATCTGGCGTATCAATGGCCAGAGTATGCTGATTTTGGCATAGGACAAACTGCTCGGTATCGAGCTTCCACGTGGGTTCAAGTAAGCCTGCTGGCTCGAAAATCAGTCGGCAACGATAGCTTTCTGCGTGTCGTTCAAGCGTATTTAAGACGCCGTCAACGTGCCATTTATAGCCAGGGCCATGGCGAAATATACCGTCCGTTTCTAATAGTCGAAGCACATTATGAATTTCTCCGCGGCTGGCATTGTAGCGCTGTTGCAGTTCGTTCTCAGAGAATGTGGTGTCAATCTGACCAAAAAAGAGATCGATCAAAATATGCAGGTAGAGCTGCTCTTGTCGACATTGCTCATCACCCTCAGGAGCGTCGATATCAATCTCTTGTGCATGAGTCTGCAAAACAAAACCTTTATAAGGAATCGCCTTGGTGATCCCGAGCGCAGACATATGTTTGAGCACTGCACGCATCGGTGTTCTTGAAACTTCAAAGTGTTGCGCTAGAGAAGATTCATTGAGGCTATCACCCGCTTGTGCGTTTTGCTCTTTCAGTCTTGATACGACTTTCACTAACAGACCTTGTTGAAGCCGAGTGATTGCTATCTTTTCCATGAATTGATCGCGATTGGTTGTTGTTAACGCCATGGTAAACACAAATGGGTAGAAATGTCACTTATTGTCTTTTGGTAGCAAAAGTACGATGTGAGGTTTAGTTAGGAAAGGGGTATAAGCCCTCGCAAATTGGAGGGCTCTAGAGCTAGCGTCTCATTAGATACAAGAAGTATCCACCGCCAATCAAAGAGGCGAGAAGGCCAGCCGGGAATTGCCACGGGAACCAAAGGGTTCTACCTATCCAATCCGCGATAACCATAATAATCGCGCCCAGTACCGCGGCAGTGAGCATTTGTGGTACTGCGCGATACTGATGCAGAGATCTCGCCATATGAGGGGCCAGTAAACCAATGAAACTGAGTGGGCCAATCACGATGGTGCATAAAGTGGTTAATGCCGCGACCAAAAGTAGCAGTACTAATCTTACGATCGTCGAGTTCATCCCTAGGCTGTTGGCTGTGACTTCTCCGATTCCAATCAGCTCAACCCAGCGATTGAGTGACAAAGCGATGGCTCCGGTGAGCGTGACGCCAACCGCAAGAATGAGAATATCTTGGCCTGCTACTAGGTAAGTTGAACCAGATAACCAGGTGAGCAAAGTTGTGGCATTGTCATGGCCTGAGCTCATCGCAATACGCAGTAAGGCATCGAGCCCGGCGCTAAGTGCAATACCGGTTAATAAGGTTTGGGTTGGCGCAAAGTTATGCTTTCTCCCCATCAACCAAACAAGAGCCGTAACGGATAGCGCGCCTACAGTTCCGATAAGCATTTGCTGTTCTCGGCCGACGGTAATACCCAAAACTGTCCCTAGCACCAGCGCTAAAGCAGCACCTGAACTGATCCCTAGCACTTCAGGGCTTGCCATCGGGTTGTTAGAAATACGCTGAATCAATGTACCAGCAAACGCAAGGCCGACACCTGCCAATAGTGCGACTAACACTCGTGGCGCGCGCAAATCAAAAATTGAGCGATTAACGTTTAGCTGCCAACCTTGCGGTGTTTTACCAACGGTCAGCGCAAATAAAGTGACTAGGATAAGGACAACAACCATTGCGGTGATAAGTTTGGCAGCATCAACATGGCGGTAATGTTCTACATGTTCAGAGCGTGCTTTTAGATCGGCCTGAAGCTTAGTTCGCTGTAGTAGCCAAAGTAAAAAGGGTGCGCCGATCAATGCCGTCATCGCTCCGGTTGGTAACAGCTCGCCGCCAACGCCAGAGAATGGTTGGATCAGCAGGTCAACGGTCAAAAGGATAAGGCTACCAATCAATCCACTAAGAAGGATTTGCTTCACTAAGGTTCGGGCGCCTAGCATTCTTGCGATAGCCGGAGCAACAATGCCGACAAATCCGATCAGCCCAACTTCGCTTACGACGGCCGCTGTAATGAAGATAGCGAGAGATAAACACAGTAGCTTTATTTGCTTGATGTTTACGCCTAATGAGGTCGCGACATTGTCACCAAATTGGAGTGCAGATAACGGGCGTTGTAACAGCAGTAATAATAGGGTTGGTAGAGTGACTAAGGGGATGAGCATCTGCGTACTCGTCCAGTCATTCTGGTTCAACATTCCGGCCCCCCAAACAAATATGTTGGTTAGCTGTTGTTCATGCAGCATCAAAAGCATGGTATTCAATGAGCCTAAGAACAGGCTGACGATCATGCCGGATAACACCATATGAAGGGGAGAGAAACCTCTGGTTGAACTTAACGCAAATACTAACCCCGTAGCTAAACACCCGCCAATGAATGCAGGAACAAAATTAGGTATAGCCATGTTGGCAGGGATAAGAAGGATCCCCAGTACCATGCCAAGCTCTGAACCCGCAGCGACACCTAGGGTGGTTGGTGAAGCGATTGGGTTGCGCAGTACAAACTGCATCACACAGCCCGCAACAGCGAGAGCGAATCCACAAATAATGGCGACAGATAACCTAGGAAGATAGGTTAAGTGGGTAATAAGGTGTTGATAGTTAGCAGGGTCATAGTGAAACAAGGTATCCCATATCAGCGGAATACCTTGTGTATAAGGAGCGGTGATCTCCAGTAAGCCGACAACACTCACAAGCGCGGCTGCGAATAGGGCAGCCGCTGTGAAGTGGATACGTTGCTGTGGAGGGTTATGTATTTTTAAGGTGTTCATTGATTTGTAATAAGCTGCTCAGTGATATGATCACTAAAACGTTGTGCTGCAATTAAGCCGCCAAATGTCCAAATTGCTGGCAGTTCATACACGGAATTGGTACGGGTAAACTCCATCGCTTGCCAAAGCGGTGAGCGAGTGAGTTTGTCGCGCTCAGGTTGAGTGAGCGGGCCGAAGATCATCACAGTCGCACTTTGGTGTTCAGCCAGTTTCTCTGTCCCAGCTGTGGTGAAGCCCCATAGGTTAGTCTCTTCTTGCCAGTCATTTTCTAGACCCATGGCATCGATAGTTGCTTGAGCCAGTGAGCCTTGGCTGTGGATTCGAAGGGTTTTGTCGTTAATAAAACGCGCGAATAGTAGCGCTTTATCCGACTTGCTTGATTGGCGAACTTTATCTGCGTTAATGGCGAAAACTTCATTTGTCTGAGCAATGACCTGCTCCGCTTGTTGCTCTTTATCGAATAACTGACCTAATGATTTCGTGATCGATTTTGCTGCGTTCAATGGCTGCTTTTTCTCACTATAAATACTGAATACTAGAACGGGCGCAATACGTTGTAGTTGTTCGTAGGCTGGCGCCATATGTTTACTGATTAAGATGACGTCTGGCTTAAGCTCCATAAGCAGTTCAAGGTTAGGTTCACGACGTGCGCCCAAATCAATTTCAGAACCACTTAGAGCAGGCTCAACGACCCATTGTTGATAGCCTTTAGTATCGGCAATACCCGTAAGCTCGACACCTAAACTCAGGACGGTTTCCGTTAGTGCCCAATCGAGAGCAACGACTTTCTTAGGTGTTGATTCAAAAGTGGTGACCCCCATCTCGTGGGTGATGTCCAACGCATAAACATTGAATGTCAGTAGTGCTGACAACATAAGTACGAATCTTTTCACAACGAATTCCTTGTAGTTAGGGGATGTAGCTAATGGGTTGACCTGTTTGAGGGTGTTGGAATAGAGCTAACTCCATTCCGTAGATTTTCATTAGAGTGTCCGGTGTCATCAGTTCAGCAGGTGAACCACTTGCGATGACTTGTCCTGAATGAAGCGCAATCAACTCATCGCTGAATTTAGCGGCCATGTTGACATCATGAAGCACCATAATGACGCTTAGGCCCATGGATTGGTTGAGCTCTCGGATCAGCGCCAGTAACTCGTGTTGGTGAGCAACATCGAGTGCAGAGGTAGGTTCATCAAGCAAAATACACTCACTTTGCTGAGCCAGTAGCATCGCGACCCAGGCCCTTTGGCGCTCACCACCAGAGAGAGTAGCGACAAATCGTTGTGAAAAGTTGTTCAATCCCACTTTATCGATCGCTTCATCGACAATCGCGTAATCTTCTTTGCTGTAGCGCCCAAATGCGCCTTTCCACGGATAGCGCCCAAAGCAGACCAATTCACGGACCGTCACGCCATCTGTTATAGGAGGATGTTGCGGCAGGTAAGCCACTCGGTGAGCGAACTCTAAGTTGGTATAGGAAGAAACCAGTTGGTCGTCGAACAGCACCTCGCCCTGAGAAGGCGAGTTTTGACGGCTTAACAGTTTGATTAAAGTCGATTTACCACAGCCATTGTGGCCAAGCAAAGTCGTTACCTTGCCGCGCGAAAAATCTAAACTGGTAGGGGAAAGGATGTTTTTACCGTCGATTTCGAACGACGCATCGACAAGTTGGAACATGATTTAACTTCAGAGCCGAGGATTGATAAATAAGCAGCGATGCTAGCATATTAAAATGCAAATGATAATACGTATCATAATTGATTGTTGTGTGAGCTAGAGATTAGCGCTTATTATTTGGATGACGAGGGCAGTCGCCACACAGTTTACGACCTTGGCATTTATAGACTAAACAGCAACTGGTTCTGATAAGCGTTAGCTGGTTATTTGAGTCATCATAAGTGAGCCTATCGATGAACTTTTCTGACAAATCACAAGCCCGCAGCCATAAACGCGCTTGGTCAAGTAAGTAGTGCTCTGGGAGTTCTGGCGCGTATTGGCTCAACTTGACTAAGCAACCGAGTATGCCGTCAGCAAATAAGTGGCGAGTAAAACCTGGGCGGATTCGCGTCCATTGACTCATTTCGGATCTGAAATAATCAAACAGTAGGTTGAGTTCATGGCCCGCTTTGGTGATGAGCTCTTGCTCGCTGCCTTGTTGATAGATTGTTGATTCGAATTGATAGCCACTAACAAAGCCGGGCTGTATGGATTGAGCCATGGTCGAGATATTAGGAAGCCCTCGGCATGAATAAATGGCAATAAAAGCGACATAAATAGGCTGCCAGCAGAGCAAGGTCCAAGTTCTGGTTAGCCAGTAAGGGGCGCCTGCTTCAGGGTGAAGTAGTTTTAGCTGTTCATAGAGGGATTGTATCTGTGCAGCGCTAGAGCAATCGATACGTACAACAGGGTGTTCAGGGCTTTCATTTGGCTGATGATTGATAGAGCCGATTAAATAAGGGGTAACTTGCTTTGAATGTTCGAACAAATGTTCAAAGAATGATTGGCCGCTCATCTTGGTATGCTTCTATGGTAAAAATCGCACACAAGAGTAATCTGATCTGAATTTTGTTGCAATTGATTCTTATTTCCATGTTCTCTTTGGCGATAAAAAAAGCGGCTTATTCAAAGCCGCTCGTAATGATATGCGCCATCTTTACAGATCGCGATTTTCAGCAAATTTCTCTAACCCAAGCACTAATGCAATCGCGCATAGCATCATAACAACGGCTATACCAAGTTGTGCTGGTTGAGAGCTGATCAGTTCAAAGTCAGTGGGCATTAGGTTGTGCTGGATTAATGGAACTTGCTCTCCGTGTGAGTTAGTTCTCCAACTGATGGTCTCTTTCCATGGCCAAATCTTAGGTAGCGTACCTATCATCAAACCAGTGAGGAATACCAGAGTTAGGTCTCTAAAACGTTTGAGTAACCAAGACAGAACGTGCGAGAAAGTCAGTAGACCGATAACGCAGCCAGACAGAAATAGCGCAAGAATTCCAATATCAAATGACTTTACTGCACCAAGTACCGGCGTATACATACCAATCAGCAATAGGATAAAGCTGCCTGAAATGCCAGGCAAGATCATCGCGCAAATGGCAATACCACCGGCTAGCAGCACATTAATGCTGGTGGGCTCTAATTGCAGTGGGTTAAGGACGGTGATGCTGTAGGCAAAGCCGACGCCTAACAGTAGGAAGACAAGACGATTTAGGCTTCTTTGTTCGATTTGCTTCAGCATATGGAAGACCGAAACCAATATTAAGCCAAAGAAGAATGACCACAATGGAATCGGGTGAGTCACCAAGAGCCACGAAATCAGCTTAGCAAGAGTCGCAATACTGGTAAGCACACCACCAAATAATGCGATAAGGAAGAAACCGTTGATATGTTGGAATGCTGCTTTAAAGCCATCACGTTTCCAGATACCTAGAACTGACGGGTTAATGCGTCGAATGCTTTCAAGCAGGGTGTCGTAAATACCAGTAATGAATGCGATGGTACCGCCTGACACGCCGGGTACCACGTCAGCAGCACCCATCGCCATGCCTTTTAGAAATGTTGTTAGGTAGTTCATTCTTGTTGATACGTAAATTAAAGTGCAGTGAGTATATCGGCTCCGACGTAAAAAAAGTATGAAAATCATTCTTTGACAATTGTATCTATAAGAATCGAGTTTAATATGCTTTTGCGAATATTTGCAAAATGCGATTTTCAAATTGCATTTTGGGAGGCGGAAATGGCAAAAAAGTGCGAATGAGCACAAAAAAATCGTGGAAATAAAGTTGGCACACTACCTGCATTAGTATGAGTGACCCTTCTTAAGCCGAGGGTCACCTAGCCAACTGACGTTGTTAGTGAATACAATTTGTTCACACAATATATAAGCCAATCGCACCATTGCGGTTGGCTATTTTTTTGCCTGTTGGATAGACAAAATTCCTCTTCTATAACCTCTATTTACGGACATTTATTCGGAATATCGACAGGATTTTGCCCTTGAGGCTCGACAAATAGGGTCAAGATTATTAATAATGTCCGCTTTCTTTTCTAAACCCTAGCTTAAATTTATAGGGTTAACTGTTGAAACGAGCATCTTGAGGCTGTTTGTATAAGGACTAATTTCAATAGAAAAAATGAATCTATGAGCATTGCTCATCAGAGCCTGTAGGGCTTTGTACTCGTTAAGGAAGATGAGTTAATAACTAATAAGAGGTTATATGAATCAGATAATTTCAGTCGGACCGCTAGAATCTTTCTTGATCGCAATCAGTGTTCTTTTTTTAGGACATTTTGTGAACGCAAAGCTTCCCATCCTTAAAAAGTTCAACATCCCTGAACCTATCGTTGGTGGTCTTATTGTCGCGCTCATCATAACGCTAATGCATTTTTATGGTATCGACTTAGAGTTTTCTTTACCGCTTCAAAAAATCTTTATGTTGATGTTCTTCAGTACTGTCGGACTCGCTGCGAACTATACCCAGTTAATGAAAGGTGGCGCGAAGGTGTTTGTTTTCCTCGCCGTTGCTTCTTTCTATATCATCATCCAAAACGGTGTCGGTGTCTCAATGGCAACTGCACTAGGATTAGACCCTCTGATGGGACTGATCGCAGGCTCAATCACGCTATCTGGTGGCCATGGTACAGGTGCTGCTTGGTCACAGACGTTTTCAGAGACATATGGGTTGTCCAATACGCTTGAGATAGCAATGGCTTCCGCGACGTTTGGTTTGATTATTGGCGGCATCATTGGCAGCCCTGTGGCGCAGAAGTTGATCAACAAAAATGGTTTTGAGTCTGAATACGGCACAGGAACAAAAACTCACGAACGCTTCCCTGAATTGGTGACGTATAACGAGTATGAAGAAGATAAGGTAACGGCTAAGAAAGTCGTTGAAGTCCTATTTATTCTTCTGATCTGTGTTACCGGTGCGAAGTACTTAGAGCAGTGGGTTAGCAGTTTTAATATCAGCTGGTTGATGATCCCTGACTTCGTTTACGCGTTATTTATCGGTGTGTTTATCACTAACGTGATTGAGGTGACTAAGGTTCACAAAGTGGATACAGAAACGGTCGATATTCTCGGTACGGTTTCTTTGTCATTGTTCCTAGCGATGGCACTAATGAGCCTGAAACTATGGAACATCTTTGATCTTGCGATTCCTTTCCTCATCATTCTGGCAGTACAGTCAGTGGTGCTTGGTGTGTTCGCTTACTTCGTGACGTTCAAAGTGATGGGTTCAAACTACGATGCGGCGGTTATCTCTGGCGGACATTGCGGATTTGGTTTAGGTGCGACACCAACGGCGGTTATGAACATGGGCTCTCTAGTGAATAGATACGGTCCATCACCGCAGGCGTTTATGGTGGTGCCTATTGTTGGTGCATTCTTTATCGACATCGTTAACCTGATTATCCTTCAAGGTTACATTTCCTTTATTGGATAACACTAGACAGCGAAAAAGCCCCGCTCATGTTATGTAGCGGGGCTTTTTTAATGTCTGGCAGATTACTTTAAAGTGAGCTTAGTGCCATTGAACTTGAGGTGACCGAGCAACACCTTCGCATTATTTTTTCCATGCTCGTTAAAAGCGATCCCGTAGCGAGCATAGTGAAGGGAACGCTGCAAATTACACACAGTGCCAAACAGCGGTTCGAAGTGACTGTCTTTACTCGTTGCGAGTCGTACGTGTAGTGCGATTTCTTCACCAACTTGAAATGGTCGGCTTAACGGTGCGGTGACAAAGCGACAGCCGCCTTTGGATAAATCTCTTATTTCACATTCCAGCTTATGGCTATCAGCAACCACTTTCGCTGCAAGGTTTACATCAAAGCGCGGTTCTTTTCTCAGCTGAGTGACCTGCATGGTTTGTGGAACCGATAGAGCCACCATGGCTACTGGTGATTTAAGCACATGCTGAATTTGGCTTCTGAAGGAAACAATCGCCCCTTCGCCACGTGGAGATATCGCGCGAATCGCGATCCAAAAACCTTCTTGAAAGAAAAAGCTCAGATCATCTTCAGAGATCTTAGGTAATTCGATAAGAATGACGTTGCTGGAGTGCGAACCGATAAAAGAGGATTTACAACGGAAAGTGGTACCAACCGGCGTAGAGATACCTAGGGTAAGTTCTCCCCCATGCTCAATCATCGCAAGTGCATCAGTGCTATTGAGTGTTGAGATACTTCTGTCATTAGAAGAAGAGCGCGCTGGTTGCGCTTTCACTGCGACTGCTTGGGTATTCATCTAGCCTCCATTATACCCACCATGTTATTGTTTTAGAGGTAGGTTGACGTATACATTTCGAATCTCTATGTGCCTGATTCGAGGATTATAAATTTTATGTGTGCTTTGATGTTTATTCAAACACCAATATGTCGCATTAACATGATCTGAGTATCATTTTTGGGAGCTATTGTGTCGCATTCACTGATTTTTGATGAAGTAAACTCACAATTTCGAGTCCACTTAGAGGGCGATCATTACGCTGTAATAAAGTTCGTGGACAAGGGAAGCACGTATGCAATTACTTCTACTAAGGTGCCAGAAGAGCTACAAGGTAAGGGATATGGCAAGGTAGTGATGGAAGCGATCTTACCTGAAATAGACAAGCGAAGCTTAAAAATTGAGCCGATCTGCAGTTATGTCGCACATTACCTTAATCGTTATCCGCAGTGGTCTCACCTGAAAGCGCAATGATGAAACAATACGACTATCAATCACTACTCGACTCTTTGGGGTTTGAAACATTAACCCATACAGAGGTGCTGCAATCTTTGTGGGGTGGTTATGGGGAGCTTGTTCGACTGCATAGTGCAGGTGGAAGCATTATCGTTAAGCATATTAAGTTGCCTAAGCCTGAACACCATCCACGAGGCTGGAACAGTGAGTTATCGCACCAAAGAAAGCTTCGCTCGTATCAGGTTGAATTGAACTGGTATAAATCAGCGGCCAATCTCTGTCAGGCAAAAGTTCCTGTCGCTATTAAAGTCGAGCAGCAAGGGCAAGATCTGCTGATTGCAATGGAAGATTTGTCGACGCTGGGTTTTACCGATGTGGTTACTGAAGCTACTTACGTCCACCTAAGCGCTTGTCTAGAGTGGCTCGCATATTTCCATGCTCAACATATTGGGCATCAAGGAGAAGGGCTTTGGGAGTCCGGTACGTATTGGCATTTAGATACACGCCCTGATGAACTGGCAGCGCTCAACGATGAATCACTCAAACAAACTGCATCTAAGATAGATAGAGTGCTTAAAGAGGCGCGATACCAGACTCTCGTCCATGGTGACGCTAAGTTAGCTAATTTCTGTTTTTATCCGGATGGCACTCGCGCTGCGGCGGTCGATTTTCAATATATTGGCCGCGGGTGTGCGATGAAAGATGTGGCGCTGTTTATGAGTAGTGCGGTAAAGCCAGAGAAATGCCAAGGGATGGAAGGTTGGATTTTAGATGAATATTTTGCTCATCTAAGCCGAGCACTTGATATGTACCAACCTTCTATAGATGCCGTTGATGTTGAAGCCGAGTGGCGACCACTGTTTTCCATTGCATGGGCAGACTTTCAGCGCTTTGTTAAAGGCTGGAGTCCTGACCACTGGAAGATCACCCCATATACAGAGGCGCTTGCTGTCCACGCTCTAGATACGTTAAAGGCTTACCCATAAAGGTAAGCCTTACTATCAATCTTGAGGTTGTTTTGGGCTATAAGCCAGGTTTGATGCGAGCCATATAGTAAGTGTTGATTAACTCACCATCGCGGAACGAGCCAAATTTTGATTCGCCTTCAATTTCAAAGCCAAACTTCTTATAACAAGCGATCGCCCCTTCGTTGTCAGTATTGACTTCGATTTGTACTCGTTTTATTTGCAACCAATTATCTGCCAAATCTAGAACTGTCTCAATCAACTTGCTGCCAATACCTAGCCCGTGGTAGTCGTCATGGACACCAAGACCAAAGCTGCCACAGTGTGCCGTTCTTGGACGTTGTGAGTGCTCGAATCCTATATTCCCGACGACGTTTCCATCCACTTCTGCAACAAAGCTATAAACACCCTGAGGTATGTTTTCCAGTCGCTGCGTCCACATTGCTACCGATGGTTTTGGCAGTTGGAGTGTCTCGCGCTGTGCTTTCGGTTGTGAATAAATTTCACATAATGCGGCTGCATCACTCACTTGTGTCGGACGTACGATTATTTCCATTTTTCTTCTCTCTCGACTGGTTGAACATAAAAACACCATAACGAGAAGTTAACAATATTTAAAGCATTGTTTTTAATATTTTTACTCACTTAGTTTTTTACACTAAAGGTGGTGTAAATTCTCAGAATTTTTACTGCTAGGTATAAATTGTAAATAAGTTTGTTTATTAGCTAGAGGCGTTTTATTGTAACAGGCTATTCACATAAGGATCGAAACATGAACCACTCAGCGAGCTGGAAAACGCCACAAAATTTCCTCATGCTCATTTCCATTGTCGTGCCTATCGCTTTTTCAAGCTGGATGGCACTCCTGAATAACTTCGTGATTGAACGCGCCAACTTTGATGGTTCTGATATTGGCTTGCTTCAGAGTGTGCGAGAAATCCCAGGATTTCTTGCGTTTACTGCAGTATTCGTCCTGCTGTTCATTCGTGAGCAACGATTCATGCTGCTGTCATTGGGAGCATTAACCCTAGGCACAGCCATTACCGGCTTCTTTCCCTCAGTAATGGGGCTACTGCTGACAACACTATTGATGTCGACAGGCTTTCACTACTTTGAAACCTTGAAGCAGTCACTTTCTTTGCAGTGGCTTACAAAAGATGAAGCGCCAGAGATGCTCGGCAAGTTTATCTCGGTTGGCGCATTAGCGTCGTTGCTGACATATGGCGCGCTATGGTTCTGTTTAGAAATTATAAAAATGGACTTCGAGTGGGTTTACCTGACTTTTGGTGGGGTAGGTTTTTTGCTGGTCACTTGGATGGCATTTGCGTTTCCTCAGTTCGAAACGCATGTACAGCAAAATAAGAAACTGGTGCTAAGAAAGCGTTATTGGCTTTACTACGCACTTACATTTATGAGCGGAGCCCGTCGTCAAATCTTCACTGTCTTTGCCGGATTTTTGATGGTTGAGCGTTTTGGCTATTCGGCGGCGGATATTACTTTGCTGTTTCTAATCAACTATTTGTTTAACTTCTTGTTTGCGAAACGTATCGGTCGATTTATCGGTAAAGTGGGCGAACGTAAGGCACTAACATTTGAATATGTCGGCTTAATAGGTGTGTTTGTTGGTTACGCTTTGGTTGAAACCGCAGAGTGGGCTGCAGCATTGTATGTGATAGACCATCTGTTCTTCGCCTTAGCTTTGGCAATTAAAACCTACTTCCAAAAGATTGCCGATCCTGCTGATATGGCATCAACAGCGGGAGTGTCGTTTACCATTAATCATATTGCAGCAGTGTTCATACCGGTTTCATTTGGTTTAATTTGGTTAGTGTCACCAGCAGCGGTTTTCTACATCGGTGCCGGAATGGCAATGGTGAGCCTATTACTTTCGCGCAATATTCCAAGAGTACCTGAAGAGGGCAATGAAGTTCGAGTATTGAAGTGGAGTTAACATTGACCTGAGGTCTAGCCACTTTATCCACACTTTCCGTGAAAGAATGAAATAAGGCGCGTTGACTTCCAATGCGCCTTTATTTTTGTTGATGACCTTATGTTAATGTCTTTGAGTGACTGAGTTTATCGCTATTACCACTAAACCATGAACAGACTTGAAATTTTGTACTCTATTTAGTTTTATTCTGCCTCTGTATGCTCTTTAATCCAAGATAAGAGAAAAAGGATAAACAATGAAAAGAGTTAAATGGGGCATTGCTGGTTTAGGGAATATTGCTCAGCGTTTCGCAACAGCATTGACCCAGTTTAGTGAACATGGCCAGTTACACGCTGTGGCTGCGAGAGATTTGCAGCGAGCTCAGGCCTTCGGAGAACAATTTGGTGCCTCTCAGCAGTATGGGGCATACCGAGATATGGCCGAAGATCCTAATGTAGAAGCTGTCTATATTGCCACGGTACACCCTTATCATAAGTCCTTGGCTGAGCTATTTCTAAGCCATAAAAAGCACGTACTTGTTGAAAAGCCAGCGTTTACAAATCTTCAAGATTGGTTAGAGATGAAAGCGTTGGCTAAGCAGAACGGTGTATTACTGCTAGAAGCAATGAAGACAGTGACTTTTCCTGCCTACCGAGAGCTGAAATCCTACCTTAAAAACAACCATATTAAACTCACCTCTATTGAAGCTGGCTTTGGCAACCATAACGACTATGACCCCAATGTGTTTATCTTTAATGATCAGCTTTCCGGTGGTTCGACTTTAGACGTAGGTGTGTATAGCTTATGGCTTTACTACGATTTATGTCATGGTATGAGTGTCGATGTTTCACCACCTCAGGTAACAATGCGCAATACGTTAGAACAATGCCATGTCGATACTGATGCCAGCTTTATCTTTGATGGTGAGGTAAAAGGTAAGATTTCCTCTTCAATCACAACCGACCTGTCGCGTAGTGCGGTTTTAAAAGCTGAGGGTCTTACTATTACGATTCAGGATAAATGGTGGAATCCGCAGTTGATTGAGATCGAGCATAGAGGCAAAACCACTATCATTGAATCGCGAGTGTCAGGCAACGGGTTCGAATTCGAAATCGATCACTTTTCGCAATTGGTGAGTGACAAGGAACTAAAGTCAGGTGTGCTTTTACATCAAGTGACCGAGCGCGTACTCACTACCATGGAGCAAGCGCTGTTCGACAATGGATTTGGTCATTTAACGCGCCTGGAGAACCCTAAAGCGGAATGAAAAACCTTAAGCGTAAGTTAGAACTCTATGAACAATTATTTCGTATGTTTGGCCCAGGCGAGTCTCGCTGCCAGGTTGGTCAGCTCGCTTCCTTGTGGCATGTGACTGAAAGGTATGTGTTTACTTAGCTTAGAGCGATGGAAGAAAGCCTTTAAGCCTGCTCAACGAATTTGGAATATGGCTCAATGAGCAACAGATCATGACTGAGTTAAAACAAGAAAACTTTCGTCTTGAAGTCTCTGAACGTATTAAAGGTAGTGCCGTCGATGGCTTTGGCTGGTGTCAGTTGAATGAGCTTTGGATAAACCAAGGTTAAAAGTGCTAAGCCTGAAACCTTTGTTGAAGGTACTCGACAAAGGTTTTAATTTGCCCAGGAATGAATTTCGATTGAGCGTACTGAGCAATGACCTTCCCTTGATAGTTTCCGCCTACATGCCAGTCTTTTAATACTTCGACCACTTCCCCTGCATCTATATATGAGCGAATCGCAAATTCTGGGAAAACCGAGATGCCGACACCGCGAATCACCGCTTCGCGTCTTATTTCACTGTGGTTGACAGCAAACGATCCGCTGACGTTAATTGATACCTTTTTTAAGTTATGGGTGAAATCCCAGACTCGGTCTCGTGGGTTCTCACCTAAACATAAGCAGTTGTGCTGGGCAATGTCGTCAGGGTGAATTGGCATACCATGTTGCTTGATATAGTTTGGACTTGCACACATGATCAGGCGGCATTCGTCGAGGGTTTTAGCAATCAAGCCTTCGGTTGGTTTGTCGGTAATATGAATAATCACATCCACTTCGTCGCCAATAGGATCAATATAGTGGTCGGCGACTTTAAGTTGCAACGCTACATTTGGGTATGCATCTATAAAGTCCAGAATCATCGGCATTAATACTTGGCGAGAGAGGGCTTTTGGCGCAGCCACTCGTAAAGAACCAGACACTTCACTTTTGTCAGCTTGCGCGGCAGAAACCGCCATCTTGGCTGAGTTCATCATATCACTACATAGGCTATAGACTTCTTGCCCTGTTGTACTCAGTCGCATTTGACGAGTCGTGCGTTCTAGCAGTTTTTCTTCTAGTGCGTTTTCCAGTCGCGTGATTGAGCGACTGACTGAAGAAGGTGATAACCCAAGCTTTTTAGCCGTTTTTGAAAAGCTGCCAGACTCGACCACATTAACGAAGATTGCCATCTCTGAAAGCAGAGGAATAAGTCTATTTGTGTCCATAGTGCAAAAATCCTTTGCAAAATCGCAGTATTGTTTCGTTTAAGTTACTTATGGATACTAAATAAGTCAATGAAAGCGAGACTAATGGAAAGGACCCCATGAAAAAGCTAAGAAGTATTGAAGATATTCAAACCATCTCAAAGTCCGTTGACCACGTACTTACCCTGTTTAGTGGTGGCTTAGATAGCACCTATCTACTGGAGCTGCTGAAAACGTCAAAAGTGAAAGTGACCGCCATTGCGATCGATTTAGGTGAGGGAGTTGATGAAGACCACCTAACGCTGATTACTGATCATTATGGCGTTGATCTACGCATAATCGATGCAAAACAGGAATTTGTAGAGCACAGTCTTGTCTCTGCCATTCAGGCGCAGGCGCTTTACCTTGGAGACTACCCAGTCAGTTCGTCATTATCTCGCCCTATCATTGTCCAAAAAGCGGTAGCTTTGGCCGAAATGCTCGGTTGCGGAGCGATCATCCACACTGCAAACCAATCGCAAAACAGTTTAAGGCGCTTAAATGGCGCGATCGAAGCGAGTGGCTATCAAGGTTTTTATGGCTCGCCATATGAATACTCGGCATTAACTCGTGAAGATAAAGCAGCGGAGCTGTTTCACTCTGGCTTAGTTGGCTTTAAGTCACGCAATGTCAGCGGAGATGCAAATCTTTGGTGCCGTGAGTTTGAGTCAGGAATTCTTGATGACCCTGAAACCTTCACCTTATTTGAATCACTGTTTACTTGGTCGAAATGGGATAAAGAAAAACAACTCGATAACGACCAAGTGAAAATTGGATTTCGCAAGGGGTATCCGGTGACGATCAATGATTTACCGATGCCACTTGAAGACCTAATTGCTTTCATTAACAACCACGTTGGCGCGTATGAAATCGGTCGATATGTAGGATTCGACCACCTAGATGAGGATGAAAAAGTCTTAGAGGTGCGAGAAGCACCCGCTGCACACATCCTTATGAAAGCATATAAGTTGCTGGAAACAGCAACGCTACCTACTGATGTTCTCAAAGTAAAAGCAATGCATAACGACATTTGGACTCAAGAAGCTGTCGAAGGCCGATGGGGAAGTTTGTTGCAAAGCTCGAGCTATGCGTTCATCGCCCACACTGCCGAGTCTATCTCTGGCAGTGTTTTATTCAGTCTCTCGCGCGGTCAAGTATTGGCGACCAGTATCAAAGCTGACAAGCCGAAATACATACGTGATAGAGACCATTGGGAGATCCAAACCGCGAAGAAGAGAAGTCTGCGCAGGTTGGACTCCGTTATCAAAACCCAAGTTCATCAAATGACCAAATAGAGAGGTCGGTATGGATACAATCAAAACACCAGTCGATAGACATGCTTCGGTTATTTCACGCCTTTTAGTGCAAAACAACTACGTGTTTATCAGTGGTAAACAGATGACTAACATGCTCACGACGAATGTTGACGAAGTGATTCGTTTCAAGAATTGTTGGAACCAACTAGAGCGAGACCGCTATATGGCGGATGGCGGGACTTATCGTTATCGCCGCTATGGCCAGTTCAATAAGCTTGGTCAAGGGCGTCAGATAACAATATTGCCCCATGAACCGTATGTTCAGCCTGTCTATATCAATACCCTTAATGGCGATGTTGAACGTCACTTTGAGCCTTTAACCAGTAAGTTTGTTACCTCACCGATATTGGAAAAGTTGTTGTTACTGATGAGTGATGTCTACGACGCATCTGAAGGCAAAAAAACGGATTGGAATATTCGTCTTCATCCTTACCGAATTGTGGCCAACCAATCAGAAGTGGGCCAACCCACACCGGAAGGGCTTCATAGAGACGGAGTGACCTATATCGCTTCATTATTGATCAATAAGGTCAATATGCTCGGTGGTGAAACAACCATCACTGATGACCGACAGGAGGTTCTAGAGCGGCTTACTCTAGATAAGACACTGGATATTGTCATGGCAGACGATGAAAAAACCATGCATGAAGTGTCATCAATACAACCCGATAATTCAGAAAAATGCGCGTACAGGGACGTACTCGTTATCGCGTTTACAAAAATAGGAGAATAGGATGTCAACGGCTACGGGATTACTAAAAAAAGGAAGTTTTAAGTTTCCGTTAACCGAATCATTGCTGCTGTTAGTAGCGGTATTTTGGGGAACAAGCTACGGCTTAACAAAGAGTGCATTGGTTTACACCAGTGTGCTGGTATTCATTTCGATTCGTTTCTCGATCACTTTTCTATGTATGCTACCTGTAGTGATCCGAGACTTTCGCCGAGGGTTAAATAAAGACTGGAAGATCGCCATACCGACCGGATTTATACTCTCGGCGATTTTTTTCTGTGAAGTGTTTGGGGTCTCACAGACCTCTGCATCGAATGCCGCGTTTTTAATCAGCTTGTCTGTCATCTTGACCGCGTTTGCCGAGCTAATCATTAATAAGAAGCGCGTAAGCAATACTCTGTGGATGCTCACTCTATGTAGTGTTGTGGGTGTGTTACTACTGACCAGCAATCAAGGTATCGAGTTGTCATTGAATACCGGCGATTACTTTATTCTGGCAGCCGCTTTATTACGTGCGTTGATGGTCACGCTAACTAAGCGCTTTACGGAAGGAAAAGAGATCACCACCAGTACGCTGACGTCATTGCAGTCGTTAGTGGTTGCCTCTGTCGCGATTGTTTGTGCGGTGACTTACTTACCAGCAGCAGAATTTGTTATTCCTACCAGTACCGAATTTTGGATTACTGTGGCTTACTTGGTGCTGTTCTGTACTCTGTTTGCCTTTTACGTGCAAAACTACGCAGTACGCCGCACATCGCCAACGCGAGTTTCACTATTGATGGGCAGTGAACCTTTATTCGGGGCCATATTTGCCATGGTCTGGTTACAAGAATCGCTCAGCGTTGTGCAAGTTATCGGTGGGGCATTGATTTTGTTTAGTGTGATAGTGACCTCAACCAAAGAATCGTAAAAGTAAAGCGGGCTCAATAGAGCCCGCTTTTAGTTTTGAATTATTGAATATTGATTTTATGTCCTAAGTGCATGATTTGAGTAGACGCATAACCCAGTGTCACGGCTTCAAATTGCTGACTTAGATCTTTAGCGTGCTTAGCGTCTTTAGCAAGAAACGATACCGAGTAGATTGGTCGTACTACGCCATTGCCTAGTTTCTGCGTATCTAGGTAAGATGCAGTGACAAGCCCCGCCTGATTTAAGCTGATGACACGTTGCAAGTCGATTGCGAGCACACGATCCATCTCTAGCGCCTCAATTCCTTCCTTCCAAGTGATTGTCACACCATAGTTGTTGTACACCGGTGTGTTATCTAGCCATTTAGCACCCATAGGTTGGACATTGGCGATTTTTACCAACTCTTTCTTGTACAAAGGAAGATCTTTTAGTTTGTTGCTCACGTCTTGCTGGTCATTGGCCTCAATTACAAAACGAAGCATTTGTACTGAGCGGCCATCGAGCTCTGAGCGGTAAACAAACATATCTTTTATTTCCCCTTTCTCGATCAGTTCGCCAAACGCGGCTTTTTGTTCTGGCATGGTATCTAACACTTGTTGGGCGTCGTTGGTGTTCCAAGCCAACTCGACGCCAAAATCAGCGGCAGTTGCGATAGTTGTGGTAAAGAGTGATGCGATAAGTGCTGCAAAAGTTAGTGTTTTCATAATTATTTCCTATGTTATTGATGGCTGAATATGTGTGTGCTTGGTGGTTACCAGCGCGAACGGTAACTGCGATGGCAACTGCCGCATGTGTCTTGCGCTCTCTTTAACCCGAGCTCTGCTGCTGAATAGTCTTGATCCACGCTTGCTTGATAGAGGGTTTGAAAGCCGTCGTCCATCTGCTTAAGCAGTCGTTGAAACTTGTCTGGGGAGCTCCAAACGGATGCTTTAGCTTTACTGTTTTCCTGGCTTCCTTGAGGAAAGAGTGACAGCAAGGCATGGCTATGATTTTTTAATGATTCACTGTTCTCTGTAATAAGTGGCCAGTTGATGTCTGATTTGCTTAACGCTTTTTCAGTTTGTTTTGTGAGTGAATCAATGTCGCTAAACGCATCTTGGCGTTGCTCGATGACGCTTTGCTGAGCAAATACGCATAAAGGCAAAGCAGCAAGTAGAGTGGCTAGGGTCTTTTTCACGTTTGTTATCCCGTTTAGTTGTTTGATCAACTGAGGATCATTCCTCGTTGTTGAAGGTAATTTACACAGCAATAGTTGCAATTGCAACTATTGCTGTGTAAATTATTGCAAATCGATTGAAATGAATGAAACAAGAGAGTAAGAAATGAAAGTATGGGATTTAGCAACGCGCCTTTATCACTGGGCTCAAGCGGGACTGTTTGTAGGGTTGATGGCGAGCGGATTTAGCGGAAATGGTCCACATGTTCAACTGGGCTTAGCCTTATTCACGCTGCTAGTGTGGCGAATTGTTTGGGGAGTCATTGGCAGTGAAACCAGTCGTTTTCGCCAATTTGTACGCTCACCAAAGACGGTAGTGCTCTACTTATTAGGACGCCAACCTGAAGCTGCGGGGCACAACCCAGCAGGTGGTTGGATGGTGATGATCATGATCAGTGCTTTATTGCTGCAATGTATTTCGGGTCTTGCCTTAGCAGGATTGTTGGATGGTCTTCCATTGGCACAATATTGGGTAACGGATAGTCTGTTTAGTGCTTTAGAGTCCATCCACTTTGGTTTAGTGAATCTGCTTCCAGCCATGATTGGCTTACATGTTGGTGCTGTGCTGTTTTATAAACTACGTGGTAAGCCCCTGACCAAAGCGATGATCACGGGTATACAAGTCCGCCTAACTGATGGTGTGTCGGTAAAATTTGTGTCGCAACTGCGTGCATTGTTGATGCTTGTTGTGAGCGCATCAGTTACCATGGCAATAATTGCATTTTCATCTTAGTGAAACGGAAGGTGAGTAGTACCATGAGTCACGATTTTGATAGACAAACGAGCTTTGGCTGGTTGATTAACGTTTTAGCGAATGATGCGTCCAAACTCTTTGATAATGAGCTTAAAAAACATGGCTTGACCATCGCATTGTGGCCAACTTTGATGTGTTTATGGGAAGAAGAAGGGGTGACTCAACGTGATATCGCCAAGAAATCAAAAGTCGAAAACTCCACAACGACACGTACTCTAGATAAATTGGAAAAGCTCGGCTTAGTAGAGCGTCAAGCTGACCCTGCAAGTCGCCGTTCTTTTCGTATTTACCTGACAGATGAGGGCCGAGCCCTTAAAAGTGAACTTATCCCTATTCCTGCAGGACTTAACAAACAGTATCTCAGTGCTTTAGAAGCTAGTGAGCAGAAAGAGTTGATTCGCCTGCTGCAGAAATTGGTGAGGCAAGTTTAATCTTTACTTCCCATTGAGAATATTAACTCAATAATTAAACCTTTATTTAACCATTCGTTTACCAATTCAGGGGCATATATTGTGTCCCTGATCTCATATCTCCATTCTATTTTTATATTAGTCACACATTTTGTATGGGAAAAATAGCTTCCCTTGTTTGTCTCATTCTATTTGTAGGAAAATTATCCCATAAGAACTTTCTTATGGGAAAACGGGATGAATAAAAAGCAGTTTGGAGAGCAGGTCAATCAACTAGGGGCACTAAGTGGTGCTGAGCAGTTGATCGTTCGCTACTTTAGCAACAATTATACTGTGCTCCCTTTTGCCAAAATCGACGAGCTCTGTAAGCAAGTCGGTGTTGGTAAAGCGACCCTTGGACGGTTCCTTAACCGACTTGGATTTAGCGGCTTTATTGAATTTAAAAAGTGTGTTTCTGATGATTTAGTTCAAGAGTTATCAACCCCAATAGACAGGTGCATGAGTGGTCAGGTAGAAAGCCAGTCAGGTTGTCTTATAACTAAGCACTATCAAGAGGTTAAGTCTAATCTCGAAGGCACGTTTAATCAGCTATCTCATCAAGACTTTCAACGTACCATCAACGCATTTACCGACCCGAAAGGTAAGCTCTATGTTATCGGCAGTGCGTCGGCGGAGGCGCTAGCGAACTATTTCTACCTTCTCGCTCGTTACTTGCGTAAAGACGTTGTTCTTATCAAAGCGGACCCTTCCACGCTGCCTCATCAACTGGTTGATGTCACCGAAAATGATACGCTCTTTGCGATCTCATATCATCGCTACTCCAATATTACATTGCGTCTCGCTAGGTGGTTCAAAGAACATGGCGGAGAGGTGGTCGTGCTTACTGACCAAGCAGTTAACCCATTTGTATCTTACGCAGACATATTATTTGCAGTAGAAAGTCAAAGCGAAGGGATATTTAACAACCGAACATCTGGCTTATTTTTAATTGAAGCTTTTATTAAAGGTATGTCAAACGTAGAAAATAAAGAAGATAGATTTTCAAGGATAGAAAAAACATTTGGAGATTTTGATTTCTTTAAAACTAATTAGCTTATAAATAAATTTAAATTCTGAGCCCTATTATTCGAGGTGTAACATGATTACTTACCTAGCGATCCCTATTATCTTTTTTGTCGGGTATTTTATAATTAAAAAGTACAATACTCAGTCCGTTCTATTACTGGCAGGCCTTTTGATGATTGCCTTAGGCGTGCTTACAGGGCATGAAGACTTCATGCCGAAAGGAGGCAAACCGACCGGTTCGGTTATTGTCGATTTCTTTGAAGTTATTAAAGTCATTTCCTCCTCAACCTTAGCGAAACTCGGCCTAATTATTATGGCGGTTGGTGGTTTCTCTAAGTATATGAGTCACATTGGCGCCGCGAATGCGATGGTGAAAATTGCCACTAAGCCGCTATCACATATAAAGAACCCATACCTTGTGTTGGCTATGGCGTATATCACTGGTCAGTTGATTAATATCTTTATTCCTAGTGCAACAGGTTTAGCATTACTACTATTAGTGGCGATGTACCCAGTATTAGTCGGTGTAGGTTGTAATCCTGCGGCTGCAGCAGCGGTTGTCGCGACCACGGGTTGTTTGGACTTAGGTCCGGCGTCTTCAGCAGCGAATAAAGCCGCAGAAGTGGCGGGCATTGATGTGGCGACTTACTTCATCAGCTACCAGATGATTGTCGCAGGTGTTGCTATGTTTGTTATTGCCGGATTGCACTTTGTTTGTCAGCGTTATTTTGACCGTAAAGATGCAGAAAATGGCGTTGAGCATGACTTTAACTTAGAGATGAAAGAGCAGCGAGAAGTACCAAAATGGTTTGCGATTTTGCCTGTTCTACCCCTTCTATTACTCCTGACTTTCAGCAAGTTCGCCATCACCAGTATCAAGATGAACGTGGTTACCGCTATGTTTATTGCCTTATTTGTCTCTATGGTTGCAGATTACATCGTGACTCGTGACGGCAAATCGGTCGCTGCTTCTCTTAAGGTGTATTTGGATGGTATGGGCGCAGTATTTGCGAGTGTGGTGAGTTTGATCATCTCTGCCCAAGTATTCGTAACGGGTTTAAAATCTATTGGCTTCATCTCAATGCTGCTTAACTCAGCATCTAGCCTTGGCTTTGGCTACTTAGCAATGGTGTTAGTACTGGTGTTGATTATCACTGTCGTGACCTTGCTGTCAGGTTCAGGTAATGCGTCGTTCTTTAGCTTCTCTAACTTAGCGCCGGATGTGGCAGGCCAAGTCGGTGCGTCGGTTGCGGCAGTTGCTTTACCTATGCAGTTAGCCTCTGGTTTGATGCGCTCAGCTTCTCCGGTTGCAGGGGTAGTGATTGCGTGTGCTGGCGTTGCGAATGTATCGCCAATTGAGTTGGCAAAACGAACCGCAATTCCGATGCTAGGTGGTCTAGCGACGGTGCTAGTCGTTTCTCAGATGTTGGTGTAACAGGAAAGGATTATGGATATTGTTGAACGCTTTTTGAGCTATACCAAAATTAATACCACTACCGATAGGGAAAAGGGCGCCGCGGGCATCATGCCTTCTTCGCCTGGGCAAATGGTGCTGGCAAAACAACTCGAGCAGGAATTACTTTCATTCGGTCTAGGAGATGTTCAGGTTAGCGACAAAGCAATTGTTACGGCGACACTGCCAGCCAATGTTGATGTACACACTCCGACGGTTGCCTTTTTCGCCCACCTTGATACAAGTGCAGAGCAAAAAGCCGACACCAATGCACAGATTGCGACTCACAGCAGTGACTCGATTTGCTTGAATGAAGCGCTGGATATTCACTTAACCGAGAAAGCGTTCCCAGAGCTTGCCCAATACCGCGGGCAAGAGATTTTAGTGACTGATGGTACTAGCTTATTGGGGGCGGATGACAAAGCGGCGATCGCATCCATCATGGATATGTTGCAATACTTCACTGCGAATCCTGATGTTCCACATGGACCTGTTAAAGTGGCATTCCTGCCTGATGAAGAGCAGGGGCTTCGAGGAGCAAAAGCTTTTGACGTGGAGAGTTTCGGCGCCGATTTTGGTTACACGCTCGATTGCTGCGGTATTGGCGAATTTGTCTGTGAGAACTGGAATGCGGGCAATGCTGTGGTGACGTTTACCGGGCAGTCCGCGCATCCGATGTCAGCCAAAGGGAAACTGAAAAACTCGTTACTGATGGCCCACAAGTTTATTGCTATGTTGCCTCCGGGTGAAGCGCCTGAGTATACCGAAAACAGAGAAGGATACTACTGGGTTAAAGAGCTATCAGGAAACAGTGCTAAAACCATACTTAAGCTTGATATTCGTGACTTTTGTCTAGAGGGTTACAACAAGCGCATGGCTTTCCTTGGTCGATTGGCTCAGCAGATGAACGACCTTTATGGCGGTGTAGAGATTGAATTGAGTGATCGCTATGAAAATGTCTCCAATAGTTTGCAAGGAAGCAACCGTTACCCGATTGATATTGCTCAGCAAGCTTATCAAGATTGCGATATAGAGATGCGTCAAATACCAATGAGAGGCGGTTATGATGGGGCGGTACTTTCACAGAAAGGGTTACCTTGTCCTAACCTCTTTACTGGTGCTCACAATTTTCATTCCATCTACGAGTATCTGCCGGTGAATTCACTAAGAGCCGCCAGTGAGGTCGTACAGAAAATCGTATTAATTACACATAATAAATTCAGTCAGTAGCAGGTAATACTATGAATGTAATGCTTTTTAGTAATGGCAAAATTGCGGGAAACACTCAAATTTTAGAATACGGCTTTGAGTGGATTGCGCCAATGATCGAAAAGACTCAAGCGAAGAAACTGGTTTTCATTCCTTATGCGGTTATACGCGGAAGTTACGACGAAAGAACGGAGCAAGTTCAGCAATCATTTGCTCAATTTGATTGTGAGATTGTTGGTATCCATACCTGTGATAACCCAGTCAAAGCGATTGAAGAAGCGGATGGTGTTGTCATCAGTGGCGGAAATACGTGGGTTCTGAACAGAACGTTACATGACAATAGTCTTGTCGCCGCGATTCGTAAAGCAGTGCTGAAGCAAGACAAACTCTTTATTGGTTGGAGTGCTGGGACCAACGTTGCGACGCCAACAATTCGAACCACGAATGATATGCCGATTGTTAGCGCTGCCATTCTTCCTGCACTGAACTTGGTGCCATTCCAGATTAACCCTCACTATATTGACGGCTCTATTTCTGGTCACATGGGAGAAACTCGTGATGAACGTATTGAAGAGTTTTTGGTGATGAATCCTTCAGAAGTGGTGGTGGGTATTCCTGAAGGAACCATGCTGCAAGTAGAGGGAGACCAGTTAACTTACCATTCAGCGAATAGCAAACCTCTTAAATTGTTCAGACATCAGAGCGAAGCAGTGACGTTTGCCCCTCAAGAGGACGTACAGTTTCTTATGGATGAGGGCATCTAGTCATCACAAAAATGTCACGTTCACTACTCAAGCACGCGAAGACAGTTTAAAGTAGCTTCAGCTTGTTAGAGATGATTAGAAAGGCGAGCCAATGTGCTCGCCTTTTGTTTTTGAGGATTACCATGACCAAACCATTAAACGAATGCATTGTGCCTATGTACCCAACTATTCAAGCTCTGGATGTGGATGCGCTTGAAGCAGGGGAGCACAAATTTTGGTTTGCGGTTGCCACCGACGCGATTGGTCATCCACAAACACTTCCTGTTCGAGTATTTAAAGGCGCCAAACCGGGTAAGCGTATAGTGATTACCGCTGGTGTTCATGGTGATGAGCAAAATGGCATTTTAAGCGCGCAGAAAATCGCGCGTGAGCTTGAAGGGCAGGATATTTCAGGGTGTATCACAATTGTCCCTGCTGTGAACTTATCGGGTATCGCTCGTCACAGTCGAGACTTTCACTCTGCTGCGCCAGACAGCTCATCGGCGAACCTAAACCGGATCTTTCCCGGCAATCCACAAGGGGATGATGCCAGTCGTTATGCGTATAGCCTGTGGGAGAACCTACTCAAACCCAATGCAGACTTAGCCATTGATCTTCATTCTCAAACCAGTGGTAGCGCATATCCTCTGTACGCTTTTGCTGATTACCGAATTGAGGATGCGATTCGCATGGCGAGGCTTATTAACCCTGACGTTATTCTTAACGACCCTGGTGATCCAGGCATCCTAGAAACCGTTTATAACCGCGCAGGTATTCCATCGATCACCATCGAGGTCGGCGTAGGGCGTTATACTGATCTAGAGATGGTAGAACGCGCGACCGCTGGGGTAATGAATGTCTTGCGTGACTATCAACTGCTTGACGGTGACGTGATTACCCCTGAGCAAAACTGTATTGAGGGCAATACCATTACCAGTGTCAGAGCTGAGCAAGGCGGATTTGTGATTTGCCACGTTGAGTTAATGCAGTCCGTTGAAACCGGTCAGAAGCTCGCAACGCAATACAACAGCTTTGGTGATGAAATTCAAACCTACTTGTCTCCTACACAAGGTACAGTGATCAGTCACAATGTTGAATCGGTACGTGCTCCCGGATCTCTGGTAGTTCGACTGATTCATTAGTCATTGATGGATACCTGACTTTGCCAGTGTTGGGTATCCTCCCTTTTATGTTGTTTCGATTCTATAAATCTTCCTGTTTTGTATAAATATTCAAATTCCTCTTCAACTAGAGTCAGCCTTTAGCCCGCTATCAGGGATAAGTTTGTTTGGCGATCTATATAAAGTGTTCTCATGTAAATAAAAGATTAAAACTCTGGTTTGTGAATGTTAAATGGAGAGTGATTTTGATTTTATTTTCATTAATGGTGAATAAATTTTCATTATTATCTTGTTTTGGCGTTTTTTGCGGATATAATCAATTTCATTGAAAAGTTATTCACTATTTATGAGTTTATAGTCATCTAGGGAGTAGTCAGATGAGCGATACACTTCTTGCCCAAGAGAGCCACAAATCAAGCAGAAACCTGCTGATGTTTGCGATTCCATCATTATTGGGTTTGTTCTTTTTCCTTGCGCCACTAACTTACGATGGTAGCTTTACCTTTCCTTTAGCCTTAATGGCGAAAGCATTTAAAGCTGTTCTTGGTGATGCAATTCTACCAACCGTAACTGGAGTGATCTGTTTTTCTGCGATTGCTTCGATTGCTGCAAGTCTTATTAAGCCAACTTTTGTTACTCAATCTCCTCTGCTTACTAGACTTTTTGTTCTTACACCGACTTGGTTGGCAATTCGTACTCTAGGTGCGGTATTTACTCTGCTAGCGCTGCATCAAATCGGTCCTGAGATCATTTGGAATGGCAATACTGGTGGACTGGTTCTAAACGATCTTCTGCCATCACTGCTTGTGACGTTTTTCTTAGCTGGGCTACTGCTGCCACTACTACTGAACTTTGGCCTTTTAGAACTGCTAGGCACCTTGCTAAGTAAGTTTATGCGCCCAATTTTCCGTCTACCGGGTAGAGCCGCGATTGACTGTATGTCTTCATGGTTAGGTGATGGTACTGTTGGTGTTATCCTGACCAGTAAGCAGTATGAAGATAAAAAGTACACAGCGCGTGAAGCTGCTGTCGTAGCAACCATGTTCTCACCCGTGGGTATTTCATTCTCGCTCGTTGTTCTTACTCAGGTAGGTTTAGCGAACTATTTTGTACCCTTCTACTTTGCAATCTGTCTATCGGGCGTGGTGGCGGCAATGGTGATTCAGTTCCTACCGCCTCTGTCATACAAGAAAGATCTCTACATCGATGGCAGCGCGCCAAACCGTGACGATGAGCTAGTACCTGCAGGTCAATCAACAGTAGGGTATGGTCTTGAGTTAGCGCTAAAACGTGCTGACAAAGTGAAGAGCTTAGGTTCAGTTGCCAAAGAAGGTTTCAGTAACGCGCTGGATATGGTGTTTGGTGTACTTCCAGTAGTAATGGCGATTGGTACACTAGGTCTTATCGTTGCTGAGGCAACTCCAATCTTCTCACTAATGGGTGCGCCGTTTGTTCCATTGTTAGATATGCTAAATGTGCCAGAAGCAGCCGCGGCAGCAGAGACAATGTTAGTTGGCTTTACCGATATGTATGTCCCTTCGATCATTGCAGCATCGACGATTAGCACGGACTTAACTAAGTTTGTTGTGGCAGCGCTATCGGTAACTCAGCTTATCTTCATGTCTGAAACAGGCTCTGTCATTCTCAGCAGTAAAGTGCCAATTAACTTCCTAGAGCTGATGGCTATCTTTCTGCTAAGAACATTAGTGACACTACCAATTATTGTTCTAGTGGCACACGCTATCTTCTAATTAGAACGTGTTGTAACTGCCAGCCCGATACGCATTTGCCTATCGGGCTTTTGTTTTTAATTCCGTTTCGAATATTTAATCATCAAGGCAATTAGCTTGTCCAAATCCTGATTCGCTTTGCCTTGCAGTGGAAAGCCCATATTGACTCGAATACAGTCAGTGTAGAGATCTAAAGTGCTAAACAAGCTACCAAGACGAATATCCAATTGGAGCTTATCAACTTGCTCAGCAAACGCATTATGGTCGAGATGCGGGATCTGAATCCACAGCACCATGCCACCTTGTGGGTTACTCAGTTTGATCTGTTTAGGCAGCTTACGGGTTAGGTAAGTGAGGTATTCTTGCCTGAGCGTTAATAGCTGATTTCGTCTGCGTTTGACATGTTTGGCATACTGACCGGACTCAATAAAGTCAGCCACTGCTAATTGAGTCGGCAAGGCGACACCATAACTGGCTGCGGCGAACTGGGTTTTATACCGATCAAAATATCGACCCGGTAAGCACCAGCCTAGTCGGTAGCTTGGTGATAGGCTCTTTGATACTGAGCCACACCATAAGACGTAACCGCCTTTGTCGTAATATTTGGCGGGCAGTGGGGTATGGGATGAGTAAGAGAGTTCTAAATAGACATCATCTTCGATAACCGGGACTTGATATTGGTTAGCCAATTGGGCGAGTTTTTGCTTCTGGTTGGCGGACATATTGATCCCTTGAGGATTCATATGTGAGGTACAGAAGATCGCGGCATCGACACGTTGGTGTTTAAGGTGGGTTTCCAATTGCTCCAGATCGACCCCGTCGTCCAGTGATGGGATCTCGATAATCTTGCGCGACATCTGACCGAGAAGTTCTATGATGCCATTAAAGCAAGGAGAGCTGATAGCAATGGTATCGCCCTCTTCACTGCAAGACTCTAATGCCGCTTTGATTGCTGACATACACCCCGCGGTGATCACTAACTCGTCTGAAGAAAAATGATGATCAAATTTGGCGAAATGACCAGCTAGTGCGTCGCGAAGAGACGGTTCACCTTGGATGTTAGGGTAATGATTGATGCGATCCCCCATACGTCGAAGTGAGCGTCGAAAGCTACGCTCTAACTCGGTGATGGACTGCGCGTCGTTGGCGGTACTAGAGACACCTAGTGGACCATTGAGTGCGTTGTGAGTGGGTGCGCTTCTCTTAACATGAGAGACCTTACTGACAAACTGCACCAAGTCAGGGGTAAGGTGAGAGGGTTGACGCGGCGAGACATAATAGCCTGCTTGCGGCCGGGCATGAATCCATCCTTGAGACTCTAATTCTTGATAGCAGCTCACCACCGTCGACATGCTGACAGACTGCTGCTTAGCCAATTGCCTCAATGAGGGCATTTTGCCACCCTCTGTGCGTTTACCGCTCTCAATCTCTTCAATAAATTGCTCGGCTAGCTGCCTATAGATACTCATCCGTATATTCAAACTCAACTGTACTGGTTTTTGTTTTAAAAATTGTATCTGTATCTGATTGGTGCCTCAAGGGATACTGCTGAAAAACATAGGAGGGATGAATATGAAAAGAAATGATTTGTTGTTGGCCGTTTTTGTTATGGCGATTTGGGGCTTTAACTTCTCAATGATTAAAATGGGTGTCACCAATGTCCACCCTTTGCTGGCAACTGCTGCGCGGTTTGCATTGGCAGTGTTCCCAGCGATTTTCTTTATTCCTAGGCCGAAAGTCGCTTGGCGTTACTTAGTCAGCTACGGGCTGGTCTTTGGCGTCGGGGTTTGGGGCATGGCATCTTGGTCAATTACTGCGGGGCTATCTTCAGGGATGTCGTCGGTACTGCTGTCTGGAAACGTATTAATTGGCATGGCGGTAGGGATTGTGATCTTCAAAGAAGAGTCGCCGATTCGAAAACTTGCCGGTGCGGCTCTAGCTTTGTGCGCGCTGGTGGTATTGGTTTCTGCGACCACAGGCAACGTCACGCTTAACGGCGTTATCTTAATCATGATTGCAGCGTGTAGTTGGACATTGATGGGCGTGATCGTGAAAAAGTCACAAACAACCCAAGCTTTTGCTTTTAATGTCTGGGGAATGCTTTTTGCGCCGATTCCGTTAGTGTTGTTTGCAGTCTCTCTACATGGTGAGCAAATTCTGTGGCAAGCGGTTGAGCTATGGGATTGGAATACGACGATAGCCGTAGTGTTTCAGGCTTACCCGACCACCTTGTTTGGTTACTGGGTGTGGAATATGATGCTGATTAAGTACCCGTTAAGTACTACCGCACCTTTGACTTTATTGGTGCCAGTCTTTGCCTTGATTAGCGGTTACTTTATGTATGATGAAGTGTTGTCGTTAGCTCAGATCGTTGCATCTGGACTGTTTTTGATAGGTATAGGGTTGATCGTTAAACCTGCTAAGGCGCCTTCAATCAACATGAGCCATAAGACCTCATTGGTTCGCTAGGCTAGTGGCACTGAGTTATAAAGTTAACTCAGTGCCAATTTAATCTAAACCAGTTCGACTTCCACGTCAGTTTGGGCTTGGCTAGAACAGGCTAGAGTGTAACCATTGGCAATATCTTCTTCGCTCAAGGTTTCAGTGCTGGTGCGTGAGACCTCACCTTTGGTCACCTTACATTTGCACGAACCACACATACCGCTGCGACAAGCGATGATGATCGGCACGCCGTTCTCTTCCAATACGTCCGCAAGGGTAGAGCCTTGAGCGACGTCGGTTGCGACGCCAAATGCAGGCACTTCAAATTGAACCACACCACCGGATTCGTTTTCGGAATGAGCCTCGATCGGGGTGAAGCTCTCTTGGTGGAATTGCTCAGGAGCGACACCCAGCGCTAAGGCATTGCTTTCCATATCTTGCATAAACTGAGTTGGGCCACAGAGGTAGACAGTGCGCTCAGCAATATCTGGGCAAAGTGTATTTAGCCACTCTTTGTCGAGGCGTCCCTGAGGATGACGCGTACCACTATTGTCTTTAAGCAGTAGTTTGAAATCGAAGTTGTCATTGGCGGCATCCATCGACTCTAACTGATCAAAGTAGATAGTCTTGTCTGCGCTTTTCGCCATGTGGATAAAGGTAATATCGATATTCTCTTTATCACGTAGCCAAGTTGAAGCCATCGACATCACAGGGGTGATACCACAGCCTGCACTAAGTAAAGCGACCTTTTTCTTTGGTGGGTAATCGACACTATTAAATGGTCCTGTTGGTGCCAATACATCGACAGAATCGCCAATATTAAATTGGTCGATGACGTGATTCGACACAAGACCATCTTCAACTCGTTTTATCGTAAGTTTAAGATGGTCATCGCCAGGCATTGAAGAGAGGGAATATGCGCGGTATTCCATTTTCCCATTCAACTTGAAGCCGAGTGATACAAACTGTCCGGGCTTAAAACCACTAAAGTGAAGGTGACTGCCATCGGCCGCCTCAAGTTTGATGCTAACCGTATCGTCTGTTTCGTTCCATTTATCGACGCAACGCATTTTTGCAGGTTGATTATTTTGCCATTCAATAAACATCGTTTCTCTCGTACAAAAGCGCCCAATACCAAGAGCTAAGCACTCTAAATACTGGGCGTGAGCAGTGAAGGGATTAAGCCGCTAGGATAGTTTTTAGGTCTTCTTCTACGCTACCGATGCTGCGCATATCGAACTTATCTTGAATTACCTTGATTAGGTTGTCCGTTAAGAACGCAGGAGCCGTTGGGCCGGTGTAAATACCTTTTACGCCTAGAGCGAATAGAGTCAGTAGAATCACGATCGCTTTTTGTTCGAACCAAGATAGAACCAAGGTTAGCGGTAGTTCGTTGATGTCGCAGTCGAACTCTTTAGATAGTGTGAGTGCAAGCTGAATTGCTGAGTAGGCATCGTTACATTGGCCAACATCAAGAAGACGTGGAATGCCGTTGATGTCGCCAAATTGATTCTTGTTGAAACGGAATTTACCACACGCCAGTGTTAGGATGACGCTATCCTCAGGCGCCGCTGCTGTGAAGTCGGTGTAGTAGCTACGTTCTGATTTGTCACCGTCACAACCACCCACTAGGAAGAAGTGTTTGATGTTGCCGGCTTTGACTTGTTCAACCACTGCAGGGGCTGCTTGCATCAGTGCGTTGCGACCAAAGCCTACCGTGATCATTTGCTCAATTTCATCGTGCTGGAAACCGTCTTGCGCAAGTGCACATTCGATCACTTGGCTAAAGTCGTCACCTTCGATGTGTGCCACACCAGGCCAACCAACAATACTGCGAGTGAACAGACGATCGGCGTATTGACCTACGTTAGGGTTAAGCAGACAGTTTGACGTCATCACGATTGCGCCAGGGAAGTTCGCAAACTCTTTTTGCTGGTTTTGCCAAGCGCTACCGTAGTTACCCACTAAGTGAGGGTACTTCTTAAGCTCTGGGTAGCCGTGTGCAGGTAGCATTTCACCGTTAGTGTAAACGTTGATTCCTTTGCCTTCTGTTTGTTGAAGGATCTTTTCTAGATCGTGCAGGTCATGGCCTGACACTAGGATTGCTTTACCTTTGACTGTCTTGACGTTAACCGCCGTTGGCTCTGGGTGACCAAATGTCGCAGTTTCACCGTGATCAAGCATCTCCATCACTTTGTAGTTCATTAGGCCAATTTGCATTGAACATTCAAGCAGTGCGTTTAAGTCTTCAGGATCGGTACCTAACCAAGCCATGATCTGGTGATACTCAGCAAAAATATCATTATTCGTTTGTTCAAGAACGCGAGCGTGTTCCATGTACGCCGCTGCGCCTTTTAGACCGTAAAGACAAAGTAGACGCAAACCAATTACATCTTCACTGATCGTTTCGTAGCCACGGTTTACCGCAACTTGTGGAGCGTAAGCTAAGATTGCCTCTGCTGTTGCTGGAAGCTCGAAGTCAGCGACGCTTGGTGCTTGTTCCAGTTCAACATTACCCAGTTTCGCAGCTGCAAGGGTTTGCTCTTTTAGGCGTGCTTTAAATTGTGCCGCTTGCGCAGATAGCTCAAGGATACGCTCAGGGTCGAAGTTAACGTTGGTCAATGTCGAGAAAAATGCACGTGGTGCCCACTGGTTGATTTGATCATCGATGATATCGAATTTCTTCGCTTGTTCTGCCCAGTAAGATACGCCTTGTAGCGTGTAAACCAATACATCTTGTAGATCTGAAACTTCAGAAGTTTTACCACACATACCTTGTGCGAAAGAGCAGCCTTTAACGGTAGGGGTTTGAATTGTCTGTTCACATTGAATACAGAACATTGCGCGTCTCCAGTAGTAATAGTTATTAGTGGGATAGACCCATTAGTATTATTTGAGACTACTAAAGCAGGTTGTGTGCCATTTTTTAAGTTGTTGATTTTTATGAGCATATGGTTATTTTACGTGAGTGGTTGATGTAATAAATACAACTTGATTGTTGTGTTTATTACATCTCTCTGCATATTGGCTTAGTTTTCTATCGCAAACTTTTTCCCCATTCGATAGAGATTTCCGCGATCCATCTGTAAGAATTCTGCCGCTTTAGACCATGTTCTACTCGATTTATCAAGAGCATGAATAATTAGGTCTCTTTGATAGCTTTCTACTAATGTACGCATACCTTGGCTTTGGTCAGGAAAATACTTGGATGTGTTTTTGACATCTTGCCTTTTGGCGTCAGGATCAAAGTGTTCGATGTGGATAATATGCTCGTCATCTTGAATCGCTCTAAGCGCAGCTCTAGTCAGAGTATGCTCCAGTTCACGTACGTTGCCAGGCCAGCGTTGGTTCTCTAGTTGTGCCAACGCTTTCGGGTGCAGGTGCAGGTTTGGAATATTGAACTGGCTGCGAACTTTTTCGAGTAAATAACCAGCTAACACTGGAATGTCGCCTGCACGCTTGCGCAGCGGAGGAACGGAAATAGGGAACACATTTAGACGGTGATAAAGGTCGGCGCGGAATGTCCCTTCTTCGACCTCTTTTTCTAAGTTTCGGTTTGTCGCAGCAACGATTCGAACGTTAACCAGTAGGTGCTTATCACTGCCGACTCTCTGTAACTCACCTTGCTGAATCACACGCAGTAACTTAGCTTGTAAAAGGAGCGGGAGCTCTCCCAGTTCGTCTAAGAATATGGTACCGCCATCGGCTAATTCAAACTTACCCGCACGCGAGCTATTTGCGCCAGTAAACGCTCCTTTGACGTGACCGAACAATTCACTTTCTGCCAGTCCTTCAGGCAGTGCTGCGCAGTTTACGTATATCATCGGTTTGGTGCTGCGATGTGATTGAGCGTGGACGCTGTGAGCAACCAACTCCTTACCAACCCCCGTTTCACCCGTGATCAGTACCGCATAGTCAGACTGGGCAACGGTGGCGATGTTATTGCGCAGTTGGTTAATCTGTGGACTGAGTCCAACCATCTCGCCTTCTTTAGAGCGAGCTTGCTGAATAAGTGTTTCGGTTACATGCTTCTGCTTTTTGTTTTGTGCTTTCAGCGCTTTGATTTGGCCAATATTACGAAGGGTTGCGGCCGCAAGAGCAGCAAAGGTTTCAATGGTGACTGACTCAATGGCGTCAAAGGCTCCGACGGTCATTGAATCGAGTGTCAGTATCCCAACCAACTGGCCATCGACATGCAAGCTACAACCTAAACAATCATGAACATCCAATTCGGCTTCTTCACTGAGTAGTACGCCACTAAATGGGTCAGGCAATTCACAGTCGGCGTCAAAACGCACCGGTTGCCTACTTTGCATTATGGCTTCAAGGCGAGGGTGAGTTTTTGGGAAGAAACGTCGCCCAAGAACGCTACTTGATAATCCTTTTACCGCAACTGGGGTTAAGAACCCATCTTCGTCAAAAATAAACAAAGCACTCGCATCACAGGGAAAGACCTGATCAATTCCATCAATCAGATGTTGATATTGCTTTTCACTGGTTAGATTCGAGCTTAAGTTCAGTGCGATATCAAGCAGCACTTTGTTCATGTTCTGGTGCATTGAAGAAGCCTTGCAGTATAGGTTTGCAGGCATCCTAACAAGCCGTTGTCATTAATACATCGCACTAAAGGGTATAAACGCCATACGCTTGATTTGGGTCAAGAAGTATACGAGCTAACGAGTTTTGAACTGCTGCCGATATTGGTTTGGCGATACCCCAACCATACGTCTAAAGTGGTGGCGCAACGTTGTCGCATTCTCAAATCCAGCAAGGCTTGCAAGTCGCTCGATAGAATGATTGTCACCTTCGAGTAGTCCTTTAGCTCGCTCGATTCGCTGCAGAATCAGCCACTCTTTTGGTGATAGATCAAAACTGGCGCGAAACTTGCGGTCAAAGGTGCGGCGCGACATATTGGCTTTGGCCGCTAACGCATCCACATTGATACTCTTATCCAAGTTTTGGTTTGCCCAATCTAAAGCATCAGAGAATTGGTTCGGTACTTCTAATATCGGCGTTTCGACGAACTGCGCTTGGCCACCTTGTCGATGTGCAGATACCACTAAACGCTTTGCTACTTGGTTAGCAATCGCATATCCGTAGTCTTGGCGAATTACAGCTAAGCCAAGGTCTAAAGCTGACGCACTACCCGCAGAGCAGCCAATGCTACCATCAAAAACGTACAGGACATCTGATTGATAGTGGATTGTTGGGAATTGTTCACGAAAGGTTTTTTCATACATCCAGTGTGTTGTGGCCGTTTTGCCATCAAGCAAACCTAATTTAGCCAGTAAGAAAGCCCCAGAACATAGCGTCAGTACACGTTTACCGTTAGAAACAAACTTAGACACTTCGCGTTTTATGATATTAGGGGTTGGGTAGCCCCATGTTGGCCAGCCAGGGATAATTAAGGTGTCGTATTTTTCAAGGCAATCCGTGTATTGGGTCGTGAAAACGATATTGCCTGTGGTGGTGATCGGCTTATCTTCCATATTGATCACATCGGTCATATACCAATCTTCAAACTCTGGTCTAGGAAGGGCGAACAGCTCTATCGCACAAGACATCTCAAATAAGGTGACATGCGAGTGAGCGAGAATGGCAACACGGTTCATTTTCCGATCCTTGGAGAATAATAACTTGGCTTAATATTAACGAACCTTGTCTTTTAAGCCAGTTCTTTTGTTTGAAGTTTCTCCGCATTATAGATGGTGTCAAAAGCAAACAAGGAGAAATGATATGGGAAGTGCAGTATCAAGAGTGGCAGCGGCAACCAGTGAAGAAGCACTGGCGCATTTTGAATCACGACTAAAATATGAGACCGATTGTTGGGATGTGCACCATGCGTTAACCAACGACTTGCAAGACTTTGTACTGGTGGATGTACGCGGTGAAACCCTATTTGAACAAGGCCATATTCATGGTGCAATCAATATTCCTCACCCAAGGCTCAATGAAAAGCGACTTGCTGAATTTCCTCAAGATACGTTATTTGTTGTCTATTGTGCGGGGCCACACTGTAACGGTACTGAGAAGGCGGCAATTCGACTGGCAAAATTAGGTCGACCAGTGAAGAAGATGATTGGTGGAGTAACGGGTTGGTTAGATGAAGGGTTCGAATTGAAGCAAGAATTCGATGTATGCAAAAAACGCATAGCCTAATTGATTAAATGTCATTTGAGTCATTGCGCGGAGATCTCTACACTTCGCGCTCTTTTTAAACCCATGCTGAGATTTAGAACTATGTTTTCTCAATCACTTTTCGCTCAGCTGATGAGAATGACCTTATTGCTCGTGCTGTCGCTTGTTGCGGTTCACAACTCTCCTAAGTTGTTGGATTTGTTGGCACAACAAGCGATCAATAGCGGTTGCCACCAGACGACTGGTGGTGAAAACGATCATTCTCACCACCATCATCACTAAGGTTATGCGATGAGCATTTTTCGATTTCCAATCATTGTCTGGCTAGGGATCGCCATCCTAATTACTTGTCTGGGTATCAGACAATCTTTTGGCATTTTTATGATGCCGATTTCGGACCATTTTCAAACGGGCCGTGAGTTCTTTAGCTTTGCAATTGCCCTACAAAACCTATTATTTGGTGTTTTCCAACCATTTGTTGGTATGGCTGCTGACCGATTTGGCGCTAAACGTATCGTCATCATGGGTGCTATCGCATACGGGTTAGGCTTATATCTAACATCCATCGCGGTAGAGCCAAGCATGTTGTATCTATCACTGGGCGTGTTAGTAGGCCTTGGTCTAAGTGCGACAAGCTATGTGATCGTGCTGGGTTCCGTGGCGAAAGTAGTACCTGCTGAACATGCTGCAAAAGCATTCGGTTTGACGACCGCTGCTGGTTCATTTGGTATGTTTGTGATGATCCCGGGCGCACAGACTATGTTGACTGAATTTGGTTGGCAGGGTGCGCTACAGGGTTTTGCGATTCTTTGTTCGACCATGATTGCCTTTGCGCTGTTTATGCGCTCGCCTAAGCCGTCAGATAATGCTGCGCAGACAGAAGAAGCACAACAAACGCTTAAGCAGGCGTTAAAAGAGGCATTTAGCCACAAAGGTTACTGGCTAATTCATGCGGGTTTCTTTGTGTGTGGCTTCCATGTGATGTTTATTGCGACGCATTTACCAAGTTACTTAGCCGATAAAAACCTATCGGCTCAGACTGCGGCGATGGCACTTGCGTATGTCGGTATCTTCAATATTTTCGGCTCGTACTTCTGGGGCGTGATGGGAGATAAATTCAGTAAGCGTCACGTGATGTCAGCTCTATACCTAATGCGCACGGTCGTGATTGGTGCCTTTGTAACCCTGCCTGTAACTGAGCACACCGCCGCAATCTTTGGCGGTGCAATTGGCTTTTGTTGGCTAGGTACGGTACCGCTTACGTCAGGTCTAGTAAGACAGATCTTCGGCGCGAAGTACCTATCGACCTTGTATGGTTTGGTGTTCTTTACTCACCAAGTTGGTAGCTTCTTGGGTGCTTGGGCTGGCGGTCGTATTTATGATTACTACGGCTCATACGATCCAATCTGGTGGTCGACGGTTGTACTGGCATTCGCTGCAGCCTTAATTCACTTACCGATTAACGATCAACCAGTTCGCCGCTTGGCTACGGCATAGTACGGCATAATATTGTTCCATTCGGTGAGCTATCTGCTCCTATCACCTCGTATTAGTCAAAAAGAGTTTTGGTTAATCGACGAGTGAGAGGAGCAGATTTTGCCAACAACAACAGGACTGTATTGGTTTACCAATGATTTGAGAGTGTCAGATAACGACTTGCTGCATCAAGCCAGTGAAGAAGTTGATGTTCTTATTTGCCTATACTGTTTGCCCACCCTTACGCCCTTTCTTTGCGATTTCTCGCTTCAGCATCAACTTGGTGCACCCAAACAAAGGTTTGTGGCTCAGTCAGCCCATAACCTTAACGCCACTTTACAGCGTTTCGGCCAACAACTTTGGCTGTTCGAATCTGAGCCAACGTCGATTCTTGAACAGGTAATTCGTCAGCACAACGTGACTCATTTTTATTGTTCCCACACAGCCGGTAGTGATGAGCAACACGTAGTTGCGAACATCGAAGTGAAGTTTCCAAACCTAAATGTGGCCCAGCGTAGCGTTGGCTCACTATTTCAGTTGGCGGAATTACCTTTTGATTTAAAAGATTTGCCTGACACATTCACTCAGTTTCGAAAGAAAGTCGAATCGCTGCCTTTGGCTAAGCCGAAGACGGCAATTTCACTACCTAAAAAGCTTGAATCGCCGCTTTCTTCACTGACGATTGCATCGTTAGATTCACTGCATGATGACGACTTTTTAGGTGGCGAGAGCGCAGGGCAAAGCCATTGCGGTCATTATTACTCGACTCATTTAGCCAGTGAGTACAAACAAACCCGAAATGGGTTAGAGGGGATGGGTTACTCGACCAAGTTTTCACCTTGGCTCGCGTTAGGCTGCTTATCTCCTCACTATATCTTGCAGAGACTGAACACTTATGAGCGTCAACAAGGAGCCAACGATTCTACCTATTGGATCTATTTCGAGTTGCTGTGGCGAGAGTATTTTTATTGGTATGGCAGGAAGTATCAAGATCGATTGTTTTGCTTTAGCGGTATTACTGATCAAACGCCAACGAGCTCCTTTGATAAACAGCGCTTTGAAGCATGGGTACAAGGCGAGACATTTTACCCGATCGTTAATGCATGCATGAAGCAACTTCAACGAACCGGCTATATGTCAAATCGTGGACGTCAGTTAGTAGCGAGTTGTCTTATACATGAGTTGGCGCTCGATTGGCGATACGGGGCAGCTTATTTTGAAAGCCAGCTGATTGACTACGATGTTGGCTCGAACTGGGGCAATTGGCAATATCTCGCTGGTATCGGGGCTGACCTAAGATCATCGCGCCACTTCAATTTGCACAAACAAACGGAAATGTACGATCCAGACGGAGAGTTCATTCGCAAGTGGACGCAAGCTGATCAGGAGAATATGCGATGAGCTATAGAACACTTCGTTTGATTCTTGGCGACCAACTCAACCATAACCACTCTTGGTTTTCTAACGTTGATGATTCGGTGCTATACCTGATTGCAGAACTTCACCAAGAGACAGGCTACGTCCGACATCATGTACAGAAAATATGTGCATTTTTTGCAGGGATGCAGGCGTTCGCGACGGAACTACAAGAAGAAGGTCATCAAGTTCTCCATTTGAACCTGGATTTAACGGTCGAGTACGGTGATTTAAACGACTTGATAACAGCGATGGTAACAGAACATGGCGTTGAGGTTTTTGAATATCAACACCCGGATGAGTATCGACTTAAGCTACAACTGGAAGCGTTGAGGCTAGAAAATTGTCGGATCAGCTCAGTGGAAAGCGAGCACTTTCTTCTGTCATATGACCAGTTTGGCGACCACTTTGAGAAAGGTAAGCATGTGATGATGGAGCATTTTTATCGCCGCATGCGTAAACGTTTCAATATCTTGATGGAAGGAAACAAGCCGCTCGGAGGTAAGTGGAATTACGATGCTAATAACCGCAACAAACTCAAACCCGCTGATGTCGATGAGTTGCCCATTCCGTTGATGTTCGAGAACAACATTAGCGAGATTATCGCTAGGTTAAACAGAAACAATGTCCAGACGATTGGCAGTGTCAGTGAACGTTTACTTTGGCCGATAAATCGCAATCAGAGTTTGTCGTTATTGGCTCACTTTTGCCGAGTATGCTTACCCAATTTTGGTCGTTTTCAAGATGCGATGACGGATCAGCATCCATCACAATGGAGCCTTTACCACAGTCGTTTGGCTTTTTCGCTCAATAGCAAAATGCTGAGCCCATTAGAGGTGGTTAATGCAGCGCTGTCTGCTTATGAAAATAATCCTGACATCGATGTTTCTCAGGTTGAAGGTTTTGTGCGACAAATTATGGGTTGGAGAGAATATATTCGAGCGGTTTACTGGACCAACATGCCGGAATACGCACAGAAGAATCATCTATCGGCGAGTAATGCGCTGCCTGATTTTTTCTGGTCGGGTAACACTCAGATGAACTGCATGCAGCGTGCTATCGGCCAGTCTCTAGAGTATGGATATGCTCACCACATACAACGCTTAATGATTACCGGCAACTTCTGCTTAATAGCTGAGGTTAACCCTGATCAAGTTGATGAGTGGTACTTGGGTATCTATGTTGATGCGATCGAGTGGGTTGAGATGCCAAATACTCGTGGCATGGCCCTGTTTGCCGATGGCGGCATTGTTGGCACTAAGCCTTATGCCGCAAGTGGTGCTTACGTCAATCGAATGAGCGATTACTGCAAGAACTGCCGCTACGATAATAAGCGTAAAACTGGCCATGGGTCTTGCCCACTCAACAGTCTTTATTGGCGATTTATGGTCAAACATCGTCAATTATTAGCCCAAAATCCCCGAATCGGTGTCGTTTATCGCTCGTGGGACAACATGGATCCTGATGGGCAGCAAGCAGTGATTGATACAGCCGAATCGTATTTGGATAATCTCAACGAACTATAGCGCCCCTCCTGTAAAATTGTTGATGAATTGGGCGATTATTTTCTTTATCAAAGAAGGTTTTACATTATGATGAATGCCTTCTTTGTCATTTAATGAAATTAAATATGCTTGCTGAATGGATGACTCCTGAAGCATTGATTGCGGCCTTGCTCATTTTCTTAGGCTCTTTTGTACAGACTGCGATTGGCTTTGGTTTAGCGATTGTCGCTGCCCCGTTATTGTTTTTGATTTCACCCGACTACGTGCCTGCACCGATCTGCCTTGTCGCGTTGTTTATCTCAATACTCAATGCGCTTAAGCATCGTGATAGCGTTGAAATTGGTGGTTTAAAAATGGCGCTCATCGGTCGAGTACCGGGCTCGATTGCTGGTGGCGTACTGCTAGTGATGGTTTCAACAGACTTGTTGGCTTTATGGCTGGGCGCATTGGTGCTGTTTGCTGTTATCGTAAGCCTACTGCCGTTTCGTATTGAACCAACGCCAGCGCGCATGACTATAGCCGGATTTTTCTCTGGTTTCTTTGGGACCAGTTCGGGGATTGGCGGTCCGCCGATGGCGCTACTATTGCAGCATCAAGAAGCGAATCAACTGCGTGGTAATTTATCCGCATTCTTTGTGTTTAGTTCGATGATCTCGTTGATCATTCAGATGCCAGCTGGCTTTCTAACTATGCACCATGTGTGGATTACCGTCCCTTTAATTCCTGCGTCTTGGTTGGGGTATAAATTAGCAAGACTCACGACACAAACATTACCTAAAGAGAAGATTCGCATTGGCGCGCTGCTGCTTTGTTCTATAAGCGGAGCTACTGCAGTGTGGCAAGGTTTGCAATAAATTAGGTGATATTCATCTTACGTTAAGGAAAGATCATGATACTGGAAGTCGCAATCTTAGATGTAAAGCCAAACCTAGAGGCAGAGTTTGAACACAATTTTGCAAAGGCACAGGCTATTATTTCAAGTATGAAAGGCTATGTGTCGCATCAGCTACAACGCTGTATTGAAAACCCAAGTCGCTATATTTTGTTGGTAAATTGGGAAACATTAGAAGATCACGAGCAGGGTTTTAGGCAGTCTGCTGAATATCAGGAATGGAAGGCTCTTTTACACCATTTTTACGATCCATTCCCAACTGTAGAGCATTATAAGCCGGTCTACAGTTAGACTTTGATAGGAGAAATAGAGTGCTTAGAGTTCTTGGCAATATAATTTGGTTTTTGTGTGGTGGCGTGATCATGGGGCTAGCTTGGTGGCTAGTTGGTTTGATTTGCTTTATTAGTATTATCGGTATCCCTTGGGGACGAGCGTGTTTCGTTATCGGTAACTTCTCTTTCTTCCCGTTTGGTCAAGAAGTGATTAGCCGTGACGAGTTAACCAAAGAGATGGATATTGGTACCAGTCCACTTGGGACGATAGGTAACATCGTTTGGTTCTTACTAGCAGGTATTTGGCTTGCTATCGGCCATATCATGTCTGCTGTTGCGTGTTTTATTACCATCATCGGTATTCCATTCGCACTACAGCATTTGAAATTGGCGTACATTTCATTAGCACCGATTGGTAAGACAGTTGTGTCGAAAGAAGAAGCGGCTATCGCGCGCTACAGTAAGTAATTAAAGAGTATATAAAAGCCCGCTTAGAGCGATCTAAGCGGGCTTTTCTGTATCAATTCAATAGGCCTTAATACCAAATGCTTTTAGCCGCGCAGGTAATACATCGTCTAATTGGGCTACTTCTTCTGGCAGAACTTCAATCAAGGCGAAGTTCTGCTGCTCATAGACTTGTCGAATTGCCTGTCGTTCGGTTTCTGATACCTCTCCAGTATCACTGCCCCAATATTGCAAATAGACCTTCCCGCTTGGTAGGTAGAAATCGCTCAATACATCTTGTTCGATCGGGAGTTGTCTATCGTATGCGTGGACCACGCCATTCATATACAGCCAATTGTCGATGATGAGCTCACCTTTGGAGCGAACATAATGGCCGTCTAAGGTGCGGTGCTTCGCTTCAAATTTTTGCCTGAAGCTAGAAATAGATTTATCCGTCGCGTGCGCTTCGGCATCTTGTCCTGAGAACTCGACCACAGATTGGCGTAATCGCTTGTTACGCACAATAGAGTCATGCCAAACAGCGAACTTTTGACCACTCTCTTTGTCTTCGCGTTGATAACCACCAACAGTAAGCCCAGAGGAACTGACATGCCAACCATCGTCCGTTTTTTCTATCCAGCCGAGTTCTTGCAGTAGTTGGTTGATCTTCTTGGCGTTTAAAGAGAAGCGTTGGCCAATTTGAGTTGCACTTAGCGTTTTGCCGCTGGTGGCATTGGTATCGATCAGTAGATTTTCAGGCCAGACAATAAATTGACCAAACTTGGTGTGATTCACGTATTCGCCACCAAACTTACTGCCTAGCTCGGTAAGCACCCAGCCATCTTTGCCACGATTAATGTAACCAGCGGTTTTTAACTCGTTGAAGAGTTCTTTTGCTTCTAGGCTACGTAGCTTGGCTAAAGCAGTGGTTGAGATTTTGTCAGACATGGATACCTCCGATTCAATATCGATATTGTTGGAGCAAAGGCCAATTTAATCAAGCAGATGAGTGAAAATATTGGAGAGGTGTAGCCCCGGTTTGTTGCTTGAAGAAGGTAATGAATGCGCTGTCGCTGGAAAACTCTAGCTGATAGGCGACGTCATTGACTTGCAAACCTTGTGATAGCAGTTCCATCGATCTCAATAATCGCCATTGTTGCCGCCAAGACTGGTAGGGCATACCGGTTTCTTTGTTAAAAATACGGCTGATGGTTTTGCTGCTTGCCCCCACTTGATTGGCTAATTGGTTGAGCGCAGGAGCAATAGAGGTAGGGTGACTGAGTGAGTTAAGCCACGTTTTAAGTCGTGGATCTGTTGGAATCGGCAATGATAGGGATTGCTCTGGCGCTTGTTCGAGTTCTTCGACAAATAGGGCGAGTGTATTACTCATTTCTGGCTCTGGCTTATCCCACGGCCAAAAAGCCATGCGTTCAATTAAGGCTTGCAGCAAGGGGGTCACTTGAACAATTTTGATTTGATCGATAGGTGGGGTAACGCTTGGTGAAAAATAGAGTGAACGATACTCGACGACATTATTCATGGTTGCGCAGTGCTCGACGCCTGCTGGGATCCAAGCTGCGCGCGTGGGTGGCAAAACACTTTTCTTCCCTTTAAGTTGAATGCTCATACACCCTTGTGGTGCATAGAGTAATTGAGCTTTGTTGTGGGTGTGCATGCCAGAATCATGCTTGCCAATTCTTGCTGCAATACCAACGACTGCGCTGCTTAACTCATCCGCATTGAAGCGAGTAGATTCATCAATTAGTGCCATTTGTCTCTATTTTGAAGTTTATTGTTTTAATGTCGTTATCTGGACTTTAGCACTCTTGATTAAACTGCGCTCACTTTTTAAAAACTTAGTGAGTAAGAGATGAATAAAATCCCTTCAGTTTGGTTAATGGTGGCGTTGATGATGTTTCCGCAAATCATCGAGACGATCTATAGCCCGGTATTGCCTCATATCGCCCAAGCGTTTGCGGTGAGCAATAGTATGGCTGGCCAAACGTTATCCATTTATTTTAGCGCGTTTGCGGTTGGCGTGGTGTTCTGGGGTATTACGGCAGATTATCTTGGTCGTAGGCGCGCGATGCTACTTGGTTTAACCGTCTATGGGTTGGCGGCGCTGGGTGCTTTGTTTGCCAATCAATTTGAACACTTGATGTTGTTTAGAGCATTGAGTGCCTTTGGTGCAGCTGTGGGCTCTGTGGTGACACAAACCATGCTGCGTGATAGCTATGATGGGCCTGGACTCGCCAAAGTGTTCGGCTACATGGGAATGGGTATTTCGATTAGCCCAGTGCTTGGCTTAATGTCTGGCGGCTTGTTGTCTGAACTCGCTGGCTATCAAGGCGTATTTGCTGCTTTGTCGTTATTGGCTTTAGTGTTACTGCTAGTATGTTGTTGCTGTTTACCTGAAACCAAAGCGGAACATATTAGCAAGCCTGACATCGTCGCTTTAGCTAAGCAGATGATGCTTGATAAGAGCCTTTGGCTTGACGCGGTGATGGTTGCTGGCTTTAACATCTTGTTGTTCAGTTACTATCTTCAAGGTCCGTTTGTGTTTGAAGCTATGGGACTGACGAGCCAACAATTTGGTTATAGTGGCGTGGTATTAGCCTTAGGCACTTTTATCGGCAGCATCATCAATAAGACTTTATTGCAGCGTGAATGGCGATCTGGCTTGTTGGTCATGCTAGCGGTCAGCGGTGCATTAATCGGTGCTCTCGGTGTATGGGCATTGCAATCAAGCTTATGGTTGTTGGTTCCAATGTTAGTGATTGTTGCCTCGTTTGGCGTGGGAATTCCTAATCTATTAAGCGGCGCGCTCACCAACTATAAAGCGCAGGCGGGCAGCGCAGGTGCGCTGTTTGGATTGATGTACTATTTGATGATTGGTCTTGGTTTGTCAGCCGTTGGGGTAATGCAAGATCTTGGTATGGCACTTAGTGTGTTTGGCGCGGTATTGCTGGTGGCGAAGCTGGCTCGATAAACAAAAAGGAGGCGATGGCCTCCTTTTTTAGTACAGTTTGCCATCTACGAGCACCGCCTGACTTCGGTAATCTTGATCTAATACGGTGGCGGAGGCACGGAAGCCGTTTTTCAGTTCACCAAGCTTGTCGCATTGCAATGCTTGCGCGGGGTAGGTTGAGGCCATCTTGAGCGCTTCGTCCTCTGAAATACCCCATTCAATGACGTTTGCGACTGACTCATCCATACCAATATGTGCGCCAGCGAGGCTGCCTCTACTATTGACCAATTTATTGTCTACAACACGGATCACTTCGCCATCCAGTTCGAAATAATCTTTTTCACTACCCACTGTCGCCATCGCATCAGTGACAATCAACATTTTGCCTTGCGGTTTGGCTTTATGGGCAAGTAGGAAGCTTTGCGGATGAACGTGGATATTATCGGTAATGATTGAACACCAAGCGCTATCGGTATTTAGCGCTGTTCCTACCACGCCAGGTTCTCTGCCTTCAAAAGGCGACATGGCGTTAAATAGATGGGTAAACCCGTCGACATAGCTGAGTTTTTCTTCGGTTAACTGTGATGCTTTGGCGTTGCTATGACCGCAAGATAAGGTGAAGTTTTGCGCTTTCATCCAATTCAAGGCACTTGGTTCGATGTTCTCTACTGCAGCGGTAACTAAAACCTTACCCTGGTTTGGCCAAGTAAACTGGTTAAGGTCTTCAACGCTCGGCGCATAAAACAAATTGGGATCGTGGGCCCCTTTCTTATCCTTGTTTAGCCAGGGGCCTTCAAGGTGGACACCCAATAGGCCGGCAATCTGATCGCTCATTCCTTGCTCTGTTGCATTGAGTGCCAATTGAATGTTTTCAGGTGTAGAGCTGATCAAAGTCGGTAGCAAATAGGCAGTGCCGTGTTTACGGTGAGCAGAGCAGATGGTGTCGATGCCTTGTGGAGTAATGTTATTATTGAACATTACTCCGCCGCCGCCATTAACTTGAATATCGATAAAGCCAGGGACGATAAGTGCATCAGCAAAGTGTTGGTGCTCAATATCATCGGTCAGCTTAGATATCGGGATGATGGTGTGAATATCTCCTTCATCCCAAACTAACGCAGCATTAGTATGGTATTGATTACCGTCAAAAATACGTGGGGCCGAGATGGCTTTGAGTCCCATTCTTTACTCCTTAAGTTGATAGGCTGCGCCAAGTAGACAAGCATCGTAGTTGCCGACTGCTTCAGTCACTGGGATTTGAAAGGCATTCGGTCGCGTTTGAATCGCTTGTCTTACACGATCTAAATAGCCTTTGGCGAGTCCAACTCCACCACCTAGAACAATCACATCCAGATCCAGCGTCGCTTTTAAGTTACAGCATAGTGTAGCAATGGCTTGGGCACTGTGAGAGATGATCGCTTCGGCGTCAGGGTTGCTTTTCGCTCGCTCAAAAAGGTCGATATTGCTAATGGGTGGATTAAACTCAGCATCGCTGGCTTTTTTAATCGCGGTACCAGAAGCGATAGCTTCCACACATCCGGTCTGGCCGCAACCGCATTGTGTGCCTTGGCTGTCAATAGTGATATGACCGACATGCCCGGCTAAGCCTGCGCCGCCTTTATGTAACTTACCATCAATGATAATACCGCCACCAACCCCGGTAGAGACAGTAATGAACGCCATATTTTTCACTGGTGTATCAAGTTTAATAAACTCGTACCATGCCGCTGCTTGGGCGTCGTTGAGCATCGCGACTGGCTTATTCGTCAGTGACTCCAGCGCTTGAGCAAGTGGGAAAGGGCTTGGAAAAGCTAAGGTATCTGGGTTGATGGCTGAGATCCCGTCTTTGGTGACCAAGCCCGTTGTCGACACCCCGATATTGCTTATCGTTGGCAGCCACTGCTCTGCGCACGCCAGTATGACTTGAGCAAACTGAGCTGCATTTTGCGCTTTAGGTGTCGGGATCTGGGCGCGTTCGATTAGCTCACCATTTTTGACTAGGCCTAAGGCTATTTTGGTTCCGCCAATGTCGATGGCTAGTGTGTGCATTGTTTTTCCCCTACCGCTTGTGTCGCGGCATTAAACCAGTTGGTGACCACTTCTAGGCGAGTAATCGCTGAACCAACAGTGACGGCCACTGCGCCTGCTTCTATCGCTTGCGCTGCTAGCTCTGGTGTGTTGTAGCGACCTTCTGCCATTGTAAAGAATCCCGCTTGGGAAAACTGTCTGACCAATTGCAAATCTGGTTCTGTAGGCTCTACATCGCCAACATAGCCAGATAGCGTTGAACCAATGACTTCAACACCCTGTGAGTTGGCCCATTCACCATCTTCAAAACAAGAACTGTCTGCCATCGCAAAGCACCCTGAGTTCTTAATTGCTTGCGCAATGTGTTCGCGGCTTTCTGGACGAACGCGCTCGGTGGCATCAAAGGCAATGATCGTGGCTCCCGCATTCGCAAGGTTATCAACATCGCGGGCAAAAGGTGTGATGCGAACAGGACTGTCCTGCAAGTCACGTTTCACGATTCCAATAATTGGTACACTGACCGCTGCAGCCACAGCGGCGACATTTTCGACACCTTCGATACGAAGGGCTTTCGCTCCTGCTTGTTCTGCAGCCAGCGCCATCGCGACGATAAATTCTGTTTTTTCTAATGGACTACCAACAACAGGTTGGATAGAAACCACTGTTTGACCTAGTAAAGATAACTTTAACTCATTGATATTTAGATTTTTTGTTCTCACGACGGGCCTCATAAATTAAGCGTTGAATTGCGGAGTGATGGGAAGGAAACGATCCATCACAATTCGTCTAATCAGTCTGCCAATTGATAACTCTGGCGAATTTTTGTCCGCGATCACATTTTGCAAAAAGTTGGTTTGAAAATAATCTTCACGGCAATAATAATCCATAACGAAGATTTTTTTCAAACAAAATAAAAGTTTTTTTTGAAATTGGTGAAACAAGGTAAAAATCGAATAAAAGGGAATAATATGAAAGCCATCAACAAACTTACTATCGCTATGCTGGCTCTTGGTTGTGCCGTTTCTGTTAATGCTGAAACGACACTAAAAATGGGCATGCAAGCCTCTGTTGGTTCTGTGGAGTACACTTCGGCGAAGTTTTTAGCGGACACAATCGAAGAGATGAGTAATGGCGAATTGAAGCTGGCGCTGTACCCAAGTGCACAACTGGGTGATGACAGAGCGATGCTTCAGCAACTGAGTATGGGTGATTTGGATATCACTTACGCTGAGTTTGGTCGAATGGGTCTTTGGATCCCGCGTGCGGAAGCGGTAACACTGCCATATGTCGCGCGCGATTATGATCACCTACGTCGTATGTTTGACTCTGAATTTGGTCAAGGTGTTCGTGAAGAAATGCTGACTAAGTTTAACTGGCGTGCGCTAGATACTTGGTACAATGGTACGCGTGAAACCACTTCTAACCGCCCTCTAAATAACATTGAAGACTTTAAAGGTCTTAAATTACGTGTTCCAAACGCGAAGCCAAATCTGAATTATGCAAAACTGTCAGGTGCATCTCCAACACCGATGGCTTTTTCTGAAGTTTATCTAGCACTGCAAACTAACGCTGTTGATGGCCAAGAGAACCCGTTACCTACCATCAAAACCATGAAGTTCTATGAAGTTCAAGGCAACTTGGCGATGACTAATCACATCGTTAATGACCAGATGGTGATCATTTCTGAGCCGACGTGGCAAAAGCTTTCAGCAGAAGAAAAAGAGATCGTGAGCAAAGCTGTTGCTAAAGCGGGCGCTGCACACACTGCATCTGTGAAACAGCAAGAAGCGGATCTGATTTCGTTCTTTGAAAAAGAAGGCGTGAACGTTACTTACCCAGACTTAGCTCCATTCCGTGAAGCAATGCAGCCGCTGTACGCTGAGTTTGAAGATAAGATCGGCGAGCCTGTAGTTAAGAAACTCGCAGCTATGTAAGGAAATAGACGAGATAGTTTATTTCGGTTATTCAGGCTGGCCGCACTTGGCCAGCCATGGAGCTCAAGATGTTTAAGAAGATAATTGAAAATATTGAAGAGATCTTAACGGTACCTTTAATGGTGGCACTGTTGGTGGTTCTGACATGGCAAATTGGTACCCGCTGGTTGTTAAATGATCCTTCTCTTTGGAGTGAAGAGCTCGCCCGAGTTCTGTTTATGTACATGTCGTTAATTGGCTGTGCGATTGCGATTAAGCGCAATACACACGTCAACATCACTTTTTTTTCAGATAAATTGCCTGAAAAAGCCCGCTTGGCATTAGTGCTGTCATTAGAAGTCGCGGTGCTGTTTTCTATCATCGCCATCATCTATTTAGGCTACCAACACGTTCAGCGTACAGCGTTCTTCGAGCTGATTACTCTAGGTGTATCAAGCAGTTGGATGAACTATAGCTTGCCTTTAGGTGGATTGTTTATGGTGTTCAGACAGCTTGAGAAAATGTTTGGACTTTCAAAGCAACTTTTTGGTTGTAGTAAAGATGCTCAGGCGTCTAACTCGCAAATGGCACAGAGGTAGGGAATCCTTATGGCAGGTTCAATTTTTGGCTGGCTAGGGCTGCTGTTTGCAGGTATGCCAGTAGGCTTTTCACTGATTTTCGTTGCGTTGGTGTTCTTGCTTGTTACCAATAGCACAGGTATTAACTTTGCTGCTCAACAAATGCTGGGTGGTATCGACAACTTCACATTGTTAGCGGTTCCGTTCTTTGTTTTGACTGGTCACTTGATGAATAGTGCGGGTATTACAGAGCGAATCTTTAACTTTGCTAAATCTATGGTTGGTCATATTACGGGCAGTTTGGGCCACGTAAACATCATGGCGAGCTTACTGTTTTCTGGTATGTCGGGTTCGGCTTTGGCTGATGCTGGTGGTTTAGGACAACTCGAAATTAAGTCGATGCGTGATGCAAAGTATGACGATGATTTCGCCGGTGGTTTGACTGCGGCTTCTTGTATTATTGGTCCATTGGTTCCCCCTTCAATTCCTTTGGTCATCTATGGTGTGGTTTCTAATACGTCCATCGGTGCTTTGTTCTTGGCGGGTGCGATCCCTGGGCTATTGTGTTGTGTCGCTCTGATGACGATGAGTTACTTTATCTGTAAGAAGCGTGGCTATATGACATTGCCTCGTGCATCACGTAAAGCGCAGTTGAAATCCTTTAAAGAAGCTTTCCTATCTTTGCTTACGCCAGTGATCATTATTGGCGGTATCTTCTCAGGTAAGTTCACGCCAACGGAAGCGGCGGTCGTTTCTTCTCTATACGCTTTGTTCTTAGGTACAGTCGTGTACAAGCAACTTACGCTAAGCGGCTTTGTTGAAATTTTAAGAGAAACGGTTAACACCACGGCTGTGGTTGCGTTAATGGTGATGGGTGTAACGGTATTTGGTTGGATTGTTGCGCGTGAACAGCTGCCACAAATGCTGGCGGATTACTTCTTAACCATCAGTGAGAACCCACTCGTTCTACTGCTACTTATCAACTTACTGCTACTGTTCTTGGGAACCTTTATTGAATCACTGGCGCTATTGCTGCTGCTGGTTCCTTTCCTAGTACCTGTAGCGGGTGCGGTGGGCATCGACCCAGTTCACTTTGGTGTAATGGCTATCTTGAACCTGATGATCGGTATCTTAACTCCGCCGATGGGCATGGCGTTATACGTCGTATCACGTGTGGGTGACATTCCATTCCACGTGTTGACGCGCGGTGTGATTCCATTGCTTGTGCCGCTATTTATCGTACTTGCACTCGTTGCTGTTTTCCCTCAATTCACTCTGTTGCTTCCTGAAATCTTCTTGGGCTACGGACAGTAGAAACAAAATTATTAAAGGTATTAAAAATGAATAAGTTAACTGGTCTAATTGCCGCTCCTCACACCCCGTTTGACGCAAACAACAAAGTCAACTTTGCAGCAATCGACCAAATTGCTGAGCTACTGATTGAGCAAGGCGTAAAGGGGGCATATGTATGTGGTACCACTGGAGAAGGGATTCATTGTTCAGTAGAAGAGCGTAAAGCGATAGCGGAGCGTTGGGTGAAAGCGGCAGATGGAAAGCTTGATTTGATTCTGCATACAGGCGCTCTGAGTATTGTTGATACGCTGAACTTAACTGAGCACGCGGAAACCCTCGATATTTTAGCGACGTCAGCAATCGGGCCATGTTTCTTTAAGCCAGGTAGCGTTGATGATCTTGTCGAATATTGCGCGCAGGTTGCGGCTGCCGCGCCATCGAAAGGTTTCTACTACTACCACTCTGGCATGTCTGGGGTAAATCTCGATCTAGAACAGTTTTTGATCAAAGGTGAGCAGCGCATTCCAAACCTTTCAGGTGCTAAGTTCAATAACGCTGATCTGTATGAGTACCAACGATGCGTCCGCGTTTCTTGTGGTAAGTTTGATATTCCTTTCGGTGTCGATGAGTTTCTGCCAGCAGGCCTTGCGGTAGGCGCCGTTGGTGCGGTTGGCAGTACCTATAACTATGCCGCGCCGCTTTATTTGAAGATCATTGAAGCGTTTAACCAAGGTAAGCATGATGAAGTGGCTGCATTGATGGATAAAGTCATTGCGATTATTCGCGTGTTGGTTGAGTATGGCGGTGTTGCCGCAGGTAAAGTGGCGATGCAACTGCACGGTATTGATGCTGGTGACCCTCGCCAACCAATCCGTGCACTAAGCGCAAACCAAAAAGCCGATGTGTTGGCGAAACTGCGCGACGCAAACTTTCTCTAATTAAGTCATAGGGGGAGGTTTGCCTCCCTCATATTGATGCTTCTAATTCTCAGAGGTTTATATGCAGGGCATTTACCTTCCCTTGATGACACCATTTTCACCTAATGGTTTGCTGCAACTTGATAAAATCCCCGCGATGGTCGAGCACCATATCACGCAAGGTGTACATGGGTTCTATATCGGCGGGAGTTCATCTGAATGTTTTCTGATGAGCATTGATGAGCGTAAACAGGTGCTCAATGCGGTCTCATCTGTCAATAATGGACGTGTACCACTGATTGCGCATGTTGGCGCTATTGCATTGCATGAGGCTTTACAGTTAATCGATAGTGCAGTTGCAGCGGGCTATGACTCCATTTCGGCAACGCCCCCCTTCTATTATGGTTTTAGTAAGTCTGAAGTGATTCACTACTACAAGAGTCTTGCTCAATACTCGCCGATTCCTTTGTTGCTCTACAATATTCCGGGTACGACGGGTGTTAACTTTGATCACAAAGAACTCCTCGAACTGTCAGAGCTAGAGAACGTGGTTGGTATCAAACATACCACTAACGATATGTTTTTTGTCGAGAGATTACGTCAGGCAAAACCGGAAAGTATTATCTTCCATGGTGAAGATACCATGCTCGTCAGTGGCTTACAGATGGGAGCCAGTGGCGGGATCGGCAGTACCTATAACTTGATGTCAAAGCAATACGTTGAACTTTACCAAGCGGTGCTTGAAGGTGACTTAGACAAGGCATTGGAACGCCAAAAGCGGGTCAATCGAGTGACGGAAGTGTTACTTGATGTTGGGGTTTACCAAGGCATTAAGTATGCGATGGGAGAACTCGGTATCGACTATGGCGAATGCAGAGCGCCATTCCTTGGGCTAGATAGTGAAGGTAAAAGCAAGATTAACACGATGATTGAAACTTTTAGTTTCAATAGCTTTATGTGATTATCAAGCCTATGCTGGTGTTCAAAACAGACTGAGTTTGATACTTTTAGCTCAGCCATATAAATGTAAAGAGGCCTTCGTGAATTCGCCTAAAAATCTATTAGTCCGATTGCGTTCTAATATTGAGCCGTTGAGCAAAAAACTAAGACTAGTTGCGGACTACGTGCTAGAAAACGCTCATGACGTTCAGTTCCAAACTATTACCGATCTTGCTCGTAATACTCAAACGAGTGAAGCAACGGTGGTGCGTTTATGTCGCGACATGGGCTACAAAGGTTATTCTGATTTCAGAATGGCACTGGCGGTTGATTTAAGTCAGACGGCCTCGCAGAATCAAACTCCAATGGAAGGTGATATCTGCGATATCTCAGCGCAAAGTGCCGTCGATAGCCTGCAAGATACTGCCAAACTGATTGACCGTAAATCATTGGCACGTATCTGCGAGCTGGTTCATAATGCGCGTTTCATCGGCTGCGTCGGTGTTGGTGCGTCAAGTATTGTCGGGCGTTACTTAGCTTACCGTTTAGTGCGTATTGGCAAAAAAGCCATTATGTATGAGGACACGCACTTGGCTGCAATGAGTGCGGGCCGCAGTGACAGTGGCGATATGTGGTTTTCCGTGTCGAGTTCAGGTTCGACTAAAGAGGTTATCCACGCAGCGACACAAGCCCATCGACGCGGTGTTCCGGTTGTCTCATTGACGAATATTAGCCACAGCCCGCTATCGGCCATTTCCGATGAACTGCTGGTTGCAGCAAGGCCAGAAGGTCCATTGACCGGCGGTGCATTTGCTTCCAAAGTCGGCGCTCTCTTATTGGTTGATGCTTTGATCAACACCTTATTAGACAGTTACCCTGAATATACCGAATCAGTAATGGAGACGGCGGAAGTGGTTCTGCCATTAATGAAGTAACTCTATATTATTGATTTAAAATTCATTATTAAAAGCTCATCGAAATGATGGGCTTTTATTTTATTTAATGGTGAAAATATTTTTTATTGTTAAGTTGATCAAAGAAATATTTTTTCATTGATCAATAATTAGTATGAATCTTGTACAAAGGCGTAACGGGAAATGACTGCGCCAATCCATGACCGAATGAGTGGTAGGGTCACCCAATAAGGAAATAACAATAATGACTATCAAAAACTCAATACTTCATACACTTTTGCTTGCTGCTTCTCTGGTGTTGAGTGTTAACGCACTGGCTGCCAATGAGTGGCCTGATCTTCCTGTAGGTATTAAAAGTGGCGTGAGCGCCCAAGCGGGCAATAAAGTCTTCGTTGGACTCGGTTCTGCGGGACAGGACTTTTACATGCTTGATTTAAATAACCTATCTCAAGGTTGGCAAAAAAGAGCTGACTTTAGTGGCCCTGCCCGTAATGGGGCAACGGCATCTGTGATTGGCAACGAAATTTATGTCTTTGGTGGCTCGGGCAAAATCAACGCGTCTGATGCCGCGCCAATCTTGTTTGATAGCGTATATCGATATGACGTTGAGTCAGACTCTTGGGCGCAAGCGAATACGACTTCTCCAGTGGGCCTACTAGGCGCCGCGTCCTATTCGCCGGATGGCAAACAAGTGGTCTTTTTCGGTGGATACAACAAAGCTTACTTTGACCAATACCTTCATGACGTGCTGACAACGGACAAAAAAGCAGAGCCAGAAGCTTGGCAGAAAATCGTCGATGACTACATGGGGATGAAACCGACAGATTATAAATGGAATCGCCAAGTTTTAAGCTACCAACCTGCTACAGGCAAGTGGAGTGATCTTGGCCAGTCACCCTACCTGCCAAATTGTGGTAGTGCGCTAGTCGCTAAGGGTGAACAGGCACTTTTGATTAGCGGGGAAATAAAGCCGGGTCTAAGAACAGCAGAGGTTAAAACCTATCAATTTGGCCAACAGCAACCGTGGCAAAGCTTACACTCGATGCCTGCACCTAAGTCTTTAGATGTGCAAGAAGGGGTAGCAGGAGCGTTTGCAGGTGAGAGCAATGGTGTGGTGATTGTTGCTGGTGGAGCCAACTTCCATGGTGCTAAATCTGCTTTTGAGAGCGGCAAAATGTTCGCTCATGACGGATTCAGCAAAGCATTCAACCCAGAGATGTATGTGCAAAAAGAAGGCTTGTGGAAACAAGTGAATAACCTGCCAGAGGGCCTTGCTTATGGCGCGTCATTCAATGCGTCGAAAGGGGTATTGATTGCAGGTGGTGAAAAGAGCGATCGCAGTGCAAGCAATAAGGTCTATATGCTGTCGTGGAATGGCTCATCAGTAGACATTAACGATTAAGGAGCTCATAAAATGTCGTTACTCATTGAAGATTTTCCACCCTTGCCATTTGGGGTGAAAAACGGGGTAGGAGGTGTTATCGGCAACACACTCTATGCTGGTTTAGGGAGCGCAGGGAAGCGCCTATTTTTCTATGATTTAGATTGCCCTGAACATGGCTGGAAAAGCGCTGCAGAGTTCCCTGGAGTGGCGCGAAATGACGCGGCTTACACAGTGAGTAATGACAGACTGTATGTTTTCTCGGGAGCTGGATGTTTAAGTGCAGAACAGCCGCCTGTGGTGCTTGATGATGGTTATGTCTATGACCCGAAAATAGATCAGTGGGACAAACTGACTACCCAAACACCAGTGGGTTTCTTAGGCGCTTCAGTATGCGAGTTAGAGCCGGGTCGGTTGGTGTTTTTCGGTGGTTACTGTAAAGAGACATTTGATACGTTTCTCGCGGCAATTTCACAAGTTAATCCGGAATCTGAACCAGAAAAACATCGCGCTATGTTAACGGAGTTTATGGCTCGCCCAATTGAAGCTTACGGGTGGAATCAAGACATCTGGCAGTTCGAAACGACTCTGCAGAAGTGGTCGATCGTCGCGGATAATATATTTCCAGCTAACTGTGGTGCAGGGATCGTGCGTCAGGGTAACAGTATTACGCTGGTTGAAGGTGAAGTTAAACCAGGGCTTAGAAGCTTAGAAACCAAACGATTTGAGTTTCAATCACCACATAGCCTCAGATCGAAAAAATTGCCCTCAATACAGCAAGCCGCTAACAACCATGAAGGCTTAGCTGGTCACTTCTGTGGCACGGTGAATAACCAGATTATTGCAGCCGGCGGAGCGTTCTTCATCGGCAGTCAACGAAATTTCCTGAAAGGGCAGTGGTACAGCCATCAAGGATTGACCAAACACTACAACAATCAAGTATGGCGATTCGATGGCAACAAGTGGCACCAAGCGACCTCAATACCTGAAGGTGTTGCTTATGGTGTGTCGATTTCAACTAACAACAAAATGTACTTATTAGGAGGTGAAGGTAGTAACGGACAAGCTCAATCAAGTTGTTATGCATTAACTTGGCGATAGTTTTCTCCCCCTATAGATAACTCGCTAATACAGTCAAAGACCTAACAATTCTCCTCTGCATCATATTCGTATGATGTAGGGGCTTTTTACACCTTTTATTTGTCTTTGACACATCGTTCGAACACGGAAATAGTAAGAGGACATTCAGTAATGGAACAATTTCAAAAGAAGGGACTTTTGGCGTTAGGACTACTAACTCTTGGGATGATTGTCGCCCCAATGAGTGCCCATGCCGTTGCACCTAATTTGCGAGATGTAGTGGTATTCAAAGGTGGTGAAGGTGGAAGTAGCCACTATCGCATACCGTCAATAGTTGTTGCTCAAGATGGGTCTTTAGTCGCTTTTGCTGAGGGGCGTGCTTCAAATAAAGATCCCGGTAGTGGCTATCCGACTAGCATCAAAAGTCGACGTTCCACTGACAATGGTGTGACTTGGAGTGATTATACCGTTATCCATGAAGTGGATAATGAAGCCTATTCGGATCCTCGACCACTTGTTGATAAGACCACAGGGAGAATGTTTGTTTTCTACACTAAGTGGGATAACAACTGTGCCCAAAACGGGAATTGTGTTCCGTTTGATGATCCTAAACACAAACTGTTTTATCGAACCAGTGATGACAACGGACAGACATGGTCCGCAGCGATTGATGTGTTAGATCAAGTGAAAGACGTTAACTGGATGGCGAATGGGACCAACAGTATTGATGGACGTGCAACTTGGTCTGCGACACCGTCACAAGCCCAGATCGAACAAGCGAATAGTGATGGTTGGAGTTTGAGTTGGAATTCCCGTGTTGCAGATGGTTCTTGTAATGTGCAGTACTACGGTAACGGTAGTAAACGCTTCTTAGCCGACCTTCAAGTCAATGCTGATAAATCAGTAAAAGCCGTGTTGTACTCTGACGGTGCTAACCTTGAGTTTCCAATGGACTTCGATATCTCCGCCTACCATGATTATAAAATTGTCGGTCAAGGTAGCACGGCTAGTTTCTATGTCGATGGAACTCTCGTTGCGACAAATTGGTCTGGTCAAAGCCATTCTAGTAAAACAGTGACGTGGGGGAATGGATGTTCATCTACCAAAGGTGCCTCTGCTTATCACACGATAGATTTTTCCATTGCAGACAATCAGCAGTTCTATTTTGATGCGAGCTTAATGGAGCGGGTCAATGGGACTATTATTAAACACCCTGCTGAACAAGGCTGGGCGAAAACCAGTGCACGAAATGGTCGTGGTGATCCGGGGTGGAAGAGTATCAATGCTGGCCCAGGTCAGGGTATTCAGTTAACCAATGGCCGACTGATCTTCCCTGCAATTATACTGGATGCGTTTACTCAGTTGTCGGTCGTGTCCATTTACAGTGATGATTATGGCGTGACTTGGCACGCTGGGAATCAAACACCAACGTATGCGCTTGAGCCAAGTGAAGCAGATATGGTTGAGCTCAACGATGGTCGACTTTTGATGTCTGCTCGCAATGATGGAGTAACGGGCACTGGCAACTTCAACCGTTATCACTTTGTGAGCTCAGACCGAGGCGTTAACTGGACGATGATAGAAGAAGAGCGTTACTCGACAAATGGTGCGTTGTTCTTCAAGTTAGATCAAGTGGATATTGGTTTACTGCGCTACGGAGATAATCGCGTCTTAATGTCAGGTCCTCAAGGAAATTCAGCCGTGAGTTCAGACCGAAATGACCTCGCGATTTGGAGTGCGGTAGATGATGGTGCTGGCAACTATAACTTTACTCAGAGAACTCAGTTTAGAGATGGCTATAGTGCCTATTCTGATCTCATTCAGCTTCAAGACAAAGGGGCTTCAGGAAACGAAGATATTGGTGTGATTTATGAGGCGACATCCAGCACCGAGATTCGTTTTATGGTGATTGATATCGACAGTGTGAATTAAGCGAAAAAGGGAAGTGCCAGTTGCACTTCCCTTAATTTTTTACGCTTGGAAGGTATTTAACACCACTTGGTTTCGACCTAGCCCCTTAGCTTGATAAAGCGCTTTATCCGCTCGACCAATCGAGATGTGTTGGCTGTCTCGGTTGAGCGTAATACCAATACTGACAGTGTATTGCACAGGAACATCATCACAAATAAGCTTTGATTGCTCGACTAAGTGCCTAAACATTTCGCATTGTTCATACGCATCATTTTCATCATTTGCTCTAAACAGCACACAGAACTCTTCTCCGCCAAAGCGTGCCACACTCAATGAGTTGGGTTTTGGAAAGCACTTCTTCATTAAATCAGCAGTGTGGATGATCACCTGATCGCCAACCAAATGACCTAAGCCATCGTTCACACGTTTGAAGTGATCAATATCGACGATGGCTAAGTAAACATCTTCTTTATCGATGTGTTTATCAAGCTTTTCTCTCAGCGTGAGTTTGTTGTCTAAGTGGGTCATGACATCTTTACTGCGCAGCTTTTTGTGCAGCAGTAAATTGGTGAGGGCGACCTCGGAGTAATCTCGGATCATACGCAAAATACTGCGATAGGTCGGAAAGGTGGCTTTCATGTAGATCACCCCAATCAGACTCTCTTTATCAAACAGCGGAATGGTGTAGTGACGCGAGTTAATCTGCAGCTTTTTCGCTAAAGGATCGGCGTATCGCTTACCCGTGTAGCTAAGTGAACTTGGCGAAAAGTGCTTAACAAAGTCTCGATCTCTGAGGATTATATTAGTGTTTCCATGATAATCGACGGTAGTGAAGTGTCCGTAATCAGCATCATAGAAGCAGACCTGGACGCCTTTGTGGTGGCAGAAGCGATCTAAGATCTCTCTTAAGTTGTGCTTAAAGTCGACCAGCTCTTCTTTGTTGTTAAGTTCGGCCAAACCGGTGTTTAGCTGATAGGTTAAGTAGTTGATGACAATCGCTAAAAACAGCAGTGACGCAATCACGATGGCAGTCAATGAGAACTGGTAAGAAGAAGAGAGAATGTCTGAGCGATCTGTGCCGGAGATGAACACCCACTTGTATGGATTGTCACCGTCGTAGACAGACATCTTGAACTGACCTTTGTAGTAGTACTCATACTTGCCAAACAACAAACCGTGGTTGATTTGTTCACTGATCCCGGCGTGGTAACTCACTGAAGGAGTGCCTATTCGGTTAGGATCCGGGTGGAAGGCGAGTCTGCCTGTGGTGCTATCCACGACGAAAACGTAACCCTCATTCAATGTACGTAGTCCACGTAAACTTTGTGTGGTGTACTTTAAGTCGAACTCCAACCAAATTTCGTTAGCGTTGTCTTGGGTGTATTTGACCGCGAATACCCACTCTTTGGGTGTTTTTTGATAGATGGATGAGACGGCTAAGTGCTCAGCGATACCGTCGAGAGGGCGCCAAGTAATATCAGGATTTTTTTCAGCATCAGTAGAGTTGAGTAGTGCAGAACGATATTGGTTAGTTTCACGATTGACATAGATAATGTCACTGTATGTGGGCGTGTGTTTCAATATCCGTTTGGCGATGGAGTCGAACTCAGAGACTGAAGACGTGTCGTCCAATAAGTAGAGTTTACTTGAAGCCGCTTCAACTTGGGAAAAGATAAGCTCAGAACCGGTTTTGAGATTGGAATAGGATTGCTGATAAGCGATGTGTTCTGATTTATTGAGCTGTTGATAGGCTGCGTAAATCATTCCTATTACGAGCAGTATGATATACGGCCTGAGCGTGCGAATAAGAAACTTGGGTAAAGCCATTGTGTGCCAACTGATTGATTAGAAAGTATTGTAATTATGCGCCGTATAGTAAACGGATCTCGCAAGCACATCAATGCATATTAATCTAGCGAATGGGCTTTCTTTATTCATAAATTGAGTGATATGTCACCATATCACTCAATTTTGTGAAGTTAGGCGTTGGCGAAAAAGATCGCCAATGAAGATGGGGCAACAAGAACTTGTTTGTTGTCGATGGTTTTATGCAGTTCGTGATCATCGGTATTACAAATCATTGTCCACTCTTTACCTTCTGAGTCAGGTAGAGTGAAACGAGCAGGAGCGTTAGTCTGGTTGATGCAGTAAAACAGCTCATTACCGTGCCTACCAATCCCTAAGTGCAGGGCGACAGAGCTTAATCGATTCCAGTCGTCATGCTCCATGAAGCTACCATCAATTCTGCGCCAGAAGATACGGTTGTTATTACGACTTTCGCCACTGAACGCGCGAATAAATGGCACCATAAACTCTTGTCGGGCTTTGACCATCTCGGCTAACCAAGCTTTAAACGTATCTTTCGATTCTGAATTAGACCAGTCTAACCAGCTGAGTTCATTGTCTTGGCAGTAGGCGTTGTTATTACCTTGCTGACTGTGAGAAAGGACATCGGCAGTCAAGATATGTGGAATACCAAAAGCAAAAAGTAGACTCGCCATAAAATTACGTTTCTGCTTTTCACGCTTTTCCAAAACAGTTGGGTTTTCCGTTGCTCCTTCTACACCATAGTTATCTGACCGATTGTCGCCGTGGCCATCGCGGTTTTGTTCACCGTTTGCTTCGTTATGTTTATGCTTGTAAGAAACCAAATCTTGCATGCAGAAGCCGTCATGGTAAGTGATGTAGTTGACGGTAAGCTTATAAGGCCAATTTGCTGCGCTATAGAGATCGCGAGAACCCATTATTCGAGTCGCAAACTCTTTTAGGAAGCCTTGATCGCCACGCCAGAAACTCCGTGTTATATCGCGTAAACGGTCATTACACTCGTTCCAGCCAAACGGGAAGTTACCCACTTGATAGCCATTTGGGCCGATATCCCAAGGTTCAGCAATTAGCTTCACTTCACGTAAAACCGGATCTTGCGCCACGGCTTTGAAGAACGCGGACTCAGGACTAAAGTGCTCACCATGTCGGCCTAGAGTCGCCGCTAAATCAAAACGGAAGCCGTCGACTTGATACTCGTTAACCCAGTAGCGAAGTGTATCCATCACGAGGTTTAGTGAAGGTTGATATGAAAGATCAACCGTATTACCACAGCCAGTATAGTTAGCGTAATGCTCACCATGTTTAATGTAGTAATGATCGTCTAATGCTTTTAAGTTGAAGGTAGGTCCATCAGCACCTCCCTCCGCAGTGTGGTTGTAGACGACGTCGAAAATAACTTCGATACCGTGACGGTGGAGCTCGCGAATCGCGGTTTTTAGCTCGCTGACCGCATCTTTTTCGGCATACCTTGGATCTGGCACCATAAAGAGGTAAGGGTTGTAGCCCCAGTAGTTTACCTTGTCCATTTTAAGTAGGTGAGGCTCATGCATACACGCCGCAACAGGCAACAACTGTAGTGTATTGATGTTCTGCTGTTTGTAGAACTCAAGCATTGCAGGGCTAACAAGGCCAAGGTAGCACCCTTGTTCTTGTGCCGGGACTTCTGGGTTGCGCTTTGAAATGCCTTTTACGTGAGTCTCAAATAAGACCATCTCTTCACGAGGGCGGTTCGGCTTCTCTACTCCTTGCCAATCAAAACTATCATCTACCACGACGCATTTTGCCAAGGTAAAGCTGGCTTCACTGTCAAAAGGGAGAATGTAGTGAAGCGGTTTTTCTAGTGCTTTGGCATAAGGGTCGGCAATGAGGAGTGGCTTACCGTTTTCCTCAACAACATAAGCGTATTTCTGGCCAGCTTTAATATTCGGTAAATAGGTGAACCGAACGCCTGCGTATTCTTGCTCTAATGTGAAGGTTTGGAATTCTCCGCTATCGTCAAAAATAGCGAGTTGGATGTTCTTAGCCTTTGGAGCGAATATGGAAAAGTTACACCCATGACTATCTGGTGTGGCACCCAAAGGGTACGGACGAGAGCACTGCATCATTATGGCTTACTAATAATTAAATTTATTACTTTAGCTTTAGTTAATAGGTTTGCTAACAGTAGGTCAAGCACCATTCTAAAAAAGAATAACTGTAATTTTGTTTCACTAATTTGATGTTATTTATATAAATAGTGAGCTACTTGGCATTTTGAGCTAACTAATTTTCCTCTGGCGTTCGAACTCACCCCTATTATTGTGATTTAGTGCGTAAAAATATCGTTCTGTAAGTTTTCTCATCCCTTCTCATCCCCCTAAATTATTTCTCATCTGGATGAGTTGGTTTTTCTACTCCCCAGTTAATCTTGCTGCAGTTGAAACAGAGAGGGACTAAGTCATGAGCCCTAGTCCCGCCTTACCTCTCTTTAGCAACACTCTGTTACTGCCTTACAGAATGGACCGAAAAGAGAGCGAAAAATAAAAATCTCTAAATGGAGTTAATAATGAAAAAAGTAAGTGTAATTGCTGCTGCAGTGGCTGCGACTCTAGCTGCAGGTTCAGCATTCGCAGTGGATTTTAATGGCTACTTCCGTGCTGGTACTGGCATTAGTGGTAATGGTGAGTCTGATCTGGCAGTCAACAAAGCTGGTGTTGGTCGTCTTGGTAATGAAAACGACAACTACTATGAGTTTGGCTTTGCTGAAGAGCTGAAAACAGGTGAGCAAACTTGGCGCGTAGAGTCTATGATTGCACAGGGCAATAGCGGTGCAAGCGGCTGGGAAGATGGCGATTTCAACGTTGCTCAGTTCGCTGTTAAAGCAAAAGGATTGATTGCTGCTGATACAGACGCAACAATGTGGGCGGGTAAGACTTACTACCAACGTAAAGACATCCACATCACTGACTTCTACTACCTAAATACGTCAGGTACTGGTGGTGGTATTGAGAACCTATCAATTGGTGATCAAAAGCTATCTTTAGCTCTAATTCAAGATGGTGAAGATGACAATGGCGCAGGTTACATCTTTGATGCGCGTCTAGCAAACATCGGCCTATGGTCTGACGCTTCACTAGAACTAGCACTTGCGTACAACTTCGCGACAGAAAAAGATGATAAGAACTACGACGGTGACGATGGTGTTCTTGCTACAGCAGTTGTCCACCAAGGTATGAGTAATGGCTTTAACCAAACTGTATTCCAATATGGTACAGCGGGTTACGGTGTTCAAGCTGCTAACTTCTGGGGTGCAGGCACTTACTACGACCGTTCGGGCGCACATAACGACGCGACTGGTTTCCGTATTATTAACTGGGGTGTAATGAACCTTGGTGAAAGTTGGGAAATGGGTCATCAGCTAGCGTATCTAGCAGGTTCTGATATCGGTGGCACTGACAAAGATGGCAACATCACAGGTCAAAAACTTGATATCGACCAGTACTCAGTTGTTGTTCGTCCAATGTACAAATGGAATGATACAATGCGCACTGTCTTTGAAGCGGGTTATAACGCAGGCGAGAAGATTGCGGAAAACGGTGTAGAGAAAGAAGACTTCGGTAATACAAAACTGACTGTTGCTCAAGCATGGGCAATGGGTGACAGCTTCTGGGCTCGTCCTGAACTACGCGTGTACGGTTCATACATTACTGATACTGAAAATGACGATGCATTTGGCACTGGTGAAGATTCTGAGTACGTAGTAGGTATTCAGGTTGAAGCTTGGTGGTAATAGACGGATTACTGTCCTAATCGTCTAGTCCATAATTTATTAGCCGGCTCTAATGTGCCGGCTATTTTCCTAAGTATTTGCTGGTAGGGTTTGATTGCTACAAGCTAGCCTCCCTTCGAGTTCTTAGCAAAATAACAAAAGGACAAACTATGTATTTACGTGCCCTCGTTCTTAGCAGCTGTGTTGCATTAACTGCTTGCCAAACTGCCCCGACTCCTGAACATGTTCAGCTATCTCAAGCTGAGCAAGTTAGCTCTATTTCCAATTTACAATCTGTCGCAATGAAGCTGCCAAGCTCCGCTACGGTAGAGGTCACTGACAATTCTCAACGTTTTAAAGGTTTAGGAATTGATAGCCCGGTTGCGGTTTTCGAGCTGCCAGCAAACCGCGGTGAGTTTTCGATTGAAATTACCAGTCAGATTGGTGACACGGCATTCTCTCCACGAGCTGTTATCGTCGATAAATCAGGCAAGGTGCTAGAAACCTACGATAAGACCCAATTTGTTTATGAGAAACCCCGCCTAAATTTAGGTAATCGCCTAGTCGCTGAATTCGACTTTTTCCCGCCGACGGGTACCGAGTCGGTATATTTAGTGGTTTACAGTGATGATTCTGAATTAGGCAAGTTTACTAATGTCATCCACCCAGCTCGATTGGATGCAGAAGGTCGCGGTAACTATTTACCTGAAGTCAAAGACATCCCTGTACCAAACGCATTGGTGGGTAAAATAGAAGTGTCAATTGATCGTGTCAGCTTGTTTTCACTCTCTAGGCCAACAACCGATGATGCACCACTTAAGCCGTCATTAGCACCAACGCCAGAAGTTATTCAGCCTGAGACACAAACCTATTATCACAACGCGATCACTGCTGCCGTGAAATCGAATGATTTAGACAAAGCTTTGGCTCTACTTGAAGAAGCAAAAGCATTAAAAATTGATGATGCTCAGCAAGTGTTTATTAAAGCGGTTAACGCTCAATAAGGTATGAAAAATGTGGAATATTGAGTCGTAATATTGATTTATTGCGACTCATATTCTAGGAAAGTTCCCATAAAATAATAAAAACGTGACATGTGTCACTTATTATTTTTGGTGTAAATATCGCTTTAAAAATCATAGGTAATTCATATGGTTAAAAAGTACTGATATTTTTGCTGATTGGGTTATTTTGCGAAATAACCATTAATAAGCACTTGGTTGCACTTCATTTTTCTTGTTTCCGTACTACGTTTTAGTTGTTCGTGCAGTTTTTAGTCTTTACTGGCTAATTCGAACATGGGTTAAACCAAATACGGACATTAAAAATGAATACTAAATTATTAGCCGCAACCATCGCGGCAACAGCATGTGGTACAAACGCTTTCGCAGCCGAAATCTACAACAGCGAAGGTTCAACAATTTCTCTTGGTGGTTATGTCGATGTCGGCATCGGTGAATATTCCAGTGACGAAGTCGAAGTCCACCAAGTATCTCCTCGACTGAATGTGTCAGGGACACAAGATGTTGGTAACGGCATCACAGTCGATGCCAAAGGGGAATGGGCGATCAAATACCTTGATGGTGGTGATACGTCCTTCACAACTCGTCTTGGTTACATTGGTATGACGCATGATCAGGCGGGTCGTCTAGCGTTGGGTACACAGTGGGCCCCTTACTATGACGTCGCAGGCGTGGCTGATATGCCAATTGCGTTTGCCAATGACTTTCTTTATACCAACCATGGCAACCTAGCAACAGGTCGTGGGGATAAGATGGTCACTTACCGTAAAGGTCTCGCCTTTGGTGATGATATGTCACTGAACTTTGGCTTAGGTTGGCAAGGCAAGCATACTGAAACTACTGGTGATTACCCTGGCGTTTATGACGCGCGTGGTCAAATCGCGGTTTCATTTTCGATGATGGGAGCATCTCTAGGCTACGTTTATAACGGCGGTGAAGTAAATAATGTTGACGCAGAGTCGCACGTTGTTTCGCTAAAATACGGCAGTTACGGAGATGGACTTTACGCAGCGCTTGTTTATGGTGATAACGAAAACTTCTACGCTGGTAATTATGAGTCAGAGCAGTCGGAAGCCTTGCTTGCTTACGGTCTAGGCAACGGACTTAACCTAAGTGTGAACTATGAAAATGTTGATGCAAAAGCAACGTCATCTTCTAGCGAGCAAACTCTGCTTAGTCAAAGCGCGCTGCAAGCTGAATATAGCTTCACACCGAAACTGGTTGGTTTTGCCGGCTACCAGATTGATTTAGGAGATGACGTCTCTACAGATGATGATAAATGGACGATTGGTGCACGTTACTTCCTATAACAACGATTCTACTGCCTTAACACAATAATCGTGTTGACGCCTATCCACACTTGGGTAGGCGTTTTTCTATATAGAGAGCAAAGCTTATCTTGTCGCGATAACTATCAATATTGTTGGCATAGCTCTTAATTTTATTCCCTAAAGCAACACTTTAACGTTTAGTTCGATTAGAATACGAGCACTTTATCAATGACATCAAGGATGGTGAGATGACTTCAGTTAAACTTGGAAATACCCATGTTAAGCCGACAAAAATAGTTTGTGTTGGCCGCAATTATCTAGAGCATATCCAAGAACTGAATAATGCCATTCCTGAGCAAATGGTGGTGTTTTCTAAACCACCGACATCTATTTCCTCTCAGTTAAATGCCTTCCATCATGAACGCCTACACTACGAAGGCGAGATCTGTTTTATTGTTAAACAAGGCGAACTCGCAGCCGTCGGCTTAGGGTTAGATCTAACCAAACGTGAACTTCAGTCGAGCTTGAAATCGAAAGGGTTACCGTGGGAGCGAGCAAAAGCCTTTGATGGCTCTGCGGTATTTAGCCGTTTTGTCCCGCTCGATGGGATTGATATTGAGTCACTCGAAATCGAGCTGTTCATTAACTGTGTTCGAGTACAAAAAGGCTCGGTGAAACAGATGATGTATCCACCGCAAGCGATCTTAGATGAGTTAAAAACCTATACCACCCTTTGTGATGGTGACATCATCATGACTGGCACACCGCAAGGTGTCGGCGAAGTACACACCGATGATGTTTTCTTAGCGCGTTTGAAGTTAGCCGAGACCACGCTGATTGAAATTGAGTGGGTCGCACAGTAAATCCCGCTTTACCTTCCCCTATGGTTAAGCCTTATCTTCAAATAAAGCATCAATCATAGGACTCAGAAAAATGGGATGTTGTAATCAAGCGCCTAAAGGTGGAAGTACCAATCTTGGTTTGTTGATTAAAAGTATCGCAGTATTGGCCACAATACTTTTTTTATTGGCTGCACTCTTTGGCTAGAGCAGTTTTAAGCACAGAAAAAGTACCATGCTGACAATCGTAGTGAGCAAAACGTTCTTGGTTTTCCAAGCCAGCAGCGCTGCCGCGATCGCGCCAATTAGGTAGGGGTTTGATGGTGCCAGCCATAGCTGTTTTTCTGGCATAAACACGATCGGCGCCCAAATAGCCGTGAGCACCGCTGGACTAGAGTATGCCAGCAATCTTTGAGCAGCTGGATTTAAGCGTAAAGGCAGCTTGGGTTCAAGAAACAGGTAACGGCTTAAAAAGACCAATACTGTCATTGCTAGAATTGACCACATGATCATGATTGGCCTCCTTTTAACTGTTCCGCGCAGTAGCCAGCTAACATGCCAGCCACGCTTGCTATCATTAATCCTGATTCAATCCCCTGAGCGTAACAAAAGACAGATGTCACCAATGAAACGGCGACCGCTATCAGGGTGGGAGAGGTTTTTACATTGGGCACGACAATCGCAATAAAGGTTGCCGCTACAGCAAACTCTAGCCCTAGCTCATTGAGGGCTGGGATATAACTGCCGGCAACGATTCCGGCAAAGGTCGCCATGTTCCAACACAGATAGAAACTCAACCCCGCACCTAATGCATACCAACGATTAAACCGTTTTTCTGATTGTTGGCCGCATATGGCAAACAGTTCGTCTGTCAGCAGAAAGCCCAGCCCTAATCGCCATCTTAACGGTAGTGGCGCGATGCGATCTCGCATGGAGACGCTATAAAGTAGATGACGCGAAGTAATAAACAGTATTGCAAGTAACATGGTGGCAAGCGACGCGCCCGCTTTGAACATTCCCGTGGCGACTAATTGTGCAGAGCCAGCGAAGAGAATCGCCGATAGTGCTTGGCTCTCGACAATGGTTAGCCCTGACTCTATGGCAAAAGAACCCGCCAGTAATCCCCAAGGAATGACTGCGACACTTAATGGCACCATCGCGAGCGTGCCTTGCCAAAAGAGCTGTGAGCGGCTTAAGGGTAAATTGGATTCGATAGTCATGGTGCTCATGGTTGTTTTCTGGATTAGTGATTGGTCACACTATTTACTCATGGAACCCGTGTATGGGCTTGTACATTATTGCCTAGTCTTTATTGGACTTTAGGTGCCAATGAACTGTTTAGGGGTTACGCCCATGGCACGCTTGAAGTGTCGATGAAAATGGCTTTGATCGTGAAAACCACATTCTTGCGCGACGTCGGAAATGGTCAGTCCCTTGCGAAGAAGCTGCTTGGCGACTCTTAATCTTGCTTGGATCTGATAAGCGTGAGGGGGTAATCCAAACGCTTGCTGAAAACTTCGGGTGAGATAATACGGACTCAGCCCTGCAAGTTTAGATAGGTCATCTAGACTGACATCAGCTTGAGGAAAATCATCAATAAACTCTTTCACCAATAGCAATTGCTTTTGACTGCCAGCCTTTGGCTGCCAATCAAGTTTGGTTTTACCATGGCGAGAGACGAGCTTAACGAGTGCGCCGTAGATTAACGTCTCTCTAAGCAGTTTATTGTCAGATTGCGCAAGCGTATCGAACACTAGTCGAAGCTGTTGGGCAAGTTCTGGGTCATAGACCACAGGCTCCGGAAAGTAAGGAATAGATGACCCAGGGGTAAGCCCTTCAGTTATTTTTTCAAACTGCTCGGGTAACGGGTACATGGCTTTGTATTCCCAGCCTCCTTCGCTTGCCGTCTGCCCATTATGCACTTCGTCTGCATTGACCAGAATGATGCTATCTTGCGGAGCAATGTGGTTCCCACCCGTTCGATAAAAGCGCTGAGCCCCTTTTTCGATTACCCCAATGGTATAGCCTTCGTGACTATGGCGAGAAAAGTTCTGATTGGTGTATTTCGCATCAAGCAATTCAAGCCCACCTAGCTCATTCGCTAACTGAAAGCTGGCAGACTCTTTCTTACCGTGATTTGTCATGAGCTCTCCTTGCGCTTTTCACATTACTCGGTGGACTGTTCAGTCTAGCTTAAAGCGAACCGTTATTTTTGTACAAAATTGCTCAATGTTACTGAAGTGATTTTAATTATGCGTATCGATTTATATACCGATTTAGTGATGTTGTTTTTACTGTTTATCATGGATTTTGTCATTTTGTTGAACTAAAATCCTGCCCCTTCCTGTTCCTGTGAAATTATAACGATGATTGATTTTTCTGTGCTGCCGGTCTACCTCACCGCAGTCGTCGCGCTCCTTTTGCTGCCGGGGCCTGATATGTTATTGATTGCTAGCTCAAGTATGAGCTACGGTCGTAAAGTGGGTATTTTTGCTAGTTTAGGTAACGCAACGTCGGGCATCATCTTAACCTTACTTGCTGCATTAGGTGTTTCTGCTCTTATCGCAATGAGCCCTCTTGCGCTGAAAGCTCTGCACTTACTTGGTGGTGCATACCTTTTGAAGATGGGTTGGGACTGTTTACGTGCAAGTGCCGCCGATGCGCCTGAAATGGACCGAAGCAGTAAAGTTGCCGCCACCTTTTATCAGCGCGCTTTGGTGAGTAATCTACTGAACCCGAAAGCACTGGTATTCTTTGTCATGTTCTTGCCTCAATTTGTATCGAGCAATATTGCCGCAAGTTCAGGCGAGCAGATGCTGGCGCTAGGCTTGTTGCTCAATGTGTTAGGCTTACTGTTCAATTTCTTATTGGTTGCGTTAGTTGGAACCTTAGGTAAGCCTCTGTTAGAAAACGCAAAGTTTCGTACTTATCAGCATAAATTTATGGGGGCGGTATTTGTCGTTCTAGCCCTTTGGATGCTAAGCTCATTTGCGAGCTAACTCAGCCTGACACAGTTAAATTGAGCCAGCGTTCGCTGGCTTTTTTGTACTTAAGGGATAGGAAGTAAAGGGAGTAATTATGAATGTGCAGTTTACCCTCAACCCGCCAAAGAACATCAAAGATGTCATCTACAATGGGCTTAAAGCATTCAACTTAAAGCACTTTCCAGATGAAGATGTGACTAGTTTGGCTTGCTATATCGAAGATGACGCAGGGGATTTTATCGGTGGCTTAACTGGTGAGATATTTACCAATACCTTGTTTGTTGAATTTCTGTGGGTTGATGATCGCAAGCGTAATGCGGGTATCGGCTCAATGCTGATGGAACGATTAGAAAAAGAAGCGGTCAAATTCGGCGTAACGGATCTTTATCTTGATACGTATAGCTTCCAAGCTCCTGATTTTTATAAGAAGCTTGGTTTTATCGAAGTGGGTAGATACACCGACTTTCCGACATCAGATATCGATAAGGTTTTCTTACAAAAGAAAATTGTGTAGGTCGATTCTTGCAATACACTAACAATGTTTCTTATTAGCTTGTCATAATCCGCAGGCATTATTAACTGGCGATTGATTACTTTGCTCAAACACTTTGCTACGACTAAATCGGCGAAAATCACTCTGATTCTTATCGGATGGGTTTTTGCTATCTGTTTGTCGCAAAATGCAGGCTGGCAATCCGTATGCGAGTTTAAATATTCCGCTCTTGCTGACCTCGCCCATATCTCTAAATCTCCTTCTGATATTGGTGAACAATGCGATTTGACTGAAAAGTTATTGAGCAGCGCGCAAGTGAACTTAGAGCATGTCGTCATCTCTATGTTTGTTGTTGCTCTGATTGTCGTCGCATGGTTTGTTTTAACGCGAAGCGCCACTCCTCAATTTACCGAGCCGATTGTCCCTCGGCGCCGGCTGCATTTAACTTTTTGTGTGTTTAGAGAATAACGATAGCTCCGACTAACTTTTTGTTAGGGCACTACTCTATCTGTTATTTTTTCACCCGCTTTGGGTGATGTATTTGGACACATAAATGAACAATCAATCGAATTCTTTACTTCGTGCCGCTCAGCGTATGTTGCTGCTGATGAGTGCACTGTTATTTTCTGTGGCGTCTTTCGCTCAGACTGAAACGGGCTGGCTGACCAACCCTAATCACCCTCCGGTGAAAACACGGTTTGTTTTAACCGGGCAAATGAACCCTGCCAACAAAACCGTTGAAGGCTTTTTAGAAGTCGACCTTTCAGGAGATTGGAAGACCTACTGGCGATCGCCGGGAGAGGGCGGCATTGCCCCAAGCATTAATTGGGATAAATCCACTAATCTAAACAACGTTGACTGGCACTGGCCTCATCCTGAGCATTATAGTTTGCTGGGCATTAATACCCTTGGCTATAAAGGCGATGTTGTTATCCCAATGACGCTGCATGTCGACGACTTTAATCAACCTGTCTTTATTGATGCGAAGTTGACGTTGTCATCGTGCACCACGATTTGTGTATTGACCGACTATCCGCTTTCACTGTCGTTTACACCCAATGAGTTAACGGTTTCTGAGCAAGCGATGTATGTCCATGCTCAAGCGATTAGCGCAGTGCCTAAGCCATCTCCGCTTGTTACCAGTCAACAAGCGACGTGGGATAAAACGACCAACCAGCTTGAAGTAAAACTGACCAAATCACTGGGTTGGCAATCACCAGAGTTAATTGTTGATAGCACTAACGAAGCAATTAGCGATTATAGCTATGTACAAACGTTGATGAATATTGACGGCGATGTGCTCACCGCGGTGTTTGATATATCGACATGGCTTGGAGACATCGACCTAAGTGATCAATCTCTTAATGTGACGATAAAAGATACCGACTTTATTGCCGAACAGGTTGCTCCGGTTTCCGTTGGTGCCATATCGCCGGTCACTTCAGATCTTAGCTTACTTGAAATGATTGGATTTGCTGTGCTTGGTGGCTTAATCCTTAACGTAATGCCTTGTGTGCTGCCAGTGTTAGGTATGAAGCTCAGCGGTGTCATTGCAGCACAAGGGCTTGAGCGTCGTAAGATTCGTTTGCAGTTCTTAGCGTCTTCAGCCGGTATTTTGACCTCGTTCTGGTTACTGGCTGCATTCCTCCTGATCTTGAAACTCACCGGAAGTGCAATTGGTTGGGGCATTCAATTCCAAAGCCCGTGGTTCATCGGTTTTATGGTGATGGTGACCGCGTTGTTTGGTGCGAACATGCTTGGTTTGTTTGAGATTCGACTCTCTTCCGGTACCAACACTTGGCTCGCGTCAAAAGGTGATAACTCTTACGGTGGTCACTACCTACAAGGTATGTTTGCAACGCTATTGGCGACGCCATGTTCGGCTCCGTTCTTAGGCACAGCAGTCGCTTTCGCTTTAGCGGCCAGTGCGCTAGATATGATCGCGATTTTTACTGCGTTAGCCATTGGTATGGCGCTGCCGTGGATCATTGTTGCGCTGTTCCCAGGCTTGGCTTCTTACCTACCTAAGCCAGGTGCGTGGATGAACAAGGTCAAGTTACTGTTTGGCGTGATGATGCTTATCACCAGTGGCTGGTTGGTTTATCTTCTTGCTAATCACTTGCCTATCTTCTGGATAGTGGTGATTGTCGTAATCGCATTCGTATGGATCTTAGCGCGAATCAAACAGGTATACGGTAATAAAGCGTTAGCGATTTCTGGCTCGCTCTCTTTAGGGCTTTTAGCTGGAGGGTTAATTCTGGGCAGTGTGACTGCGGATCATTGGTCTACGCCATTGCCAGAAGATCTTGCTTGGCAACCTTTATCAAATCAAGCGATTGATAATGCGGTTAAGCAAGGGAGAACCGTGTTTGTCGATGTGACAGCTGATTGGTGTGTGACCTGTAAAGCAAACAAGATTGGAGTGATCTTACAAGACCCAGTCTACTCTGCACTTAAGAATCCAAATGTAGTCCCTATTCAAGGTGATTGGACACATCCTGATGGAGCGGTCACTGCTTATTTGAAGGAAAATGGGCGCTTTGGCGTGCCGTTTAACATTGTCTACGGCCCAAATGCTCCAGAGGGCATTCCATTACCTGTGATCTTAACATCAGATGCTGTGACCTCGGCGTTGAAAGCGGCGAGTGGTGAGGGAAGCTAATGAAAACCAAAGCACTACGTTGGGCAAGAGAGCTGTCTCTCTACTTGTTGCTAGCGATTGTTATTACGACTGCGGTTGATATTTATCGCAGTCAGAATGTGCCTATGGATAACACGCCAGAACTTGTCGGCTATGACCAAAACGGGGAAATGGTAGATGTGGTAGCGATGAGCTACGAATCACCTGTAGTGGTCTACTTCTGGGCAACGTGGTGCTCTGTCTGTCGCTTTGTTAGTCCGACCGTTGACTGGGTTAGCCAATATTACCCAGTGGTAGCGGTATCAGGAGCTTCCGGCTCGACCGCTAGGGTATACGCTTTCAAGGCCGCAAAGGGATATCAATTTACCAATATCAATGATGAAGACTCATCGCTGTTTAGACAGTGGGGTATTACTGTCACGCCAACCATATTTATAGTCAAAGATGGAACAATCCAATTCGTTACTACAGGCATTACCACTCCGCCCGGATTGTTGGCTCGTCTTTGGTTAAATCAATAGGAAAAGAATTCATGTTAAAACAACTTACGTTAGCCTTAGCTATCAGCTCGCTTATTTCACTGCCTGCGTTTGCGGCTCCCCAAGACAAAAAGATTGCTGAAATAGTTGAGATGTTAGAAGGCAACCCTCAGGTAGTCGATGCCTTGCACGAAAGCCTAGGTATGTATATCAAGCAGCAACAACAGTTTAGCCAGCTATTGGAAAGCAGTGATAAGTACCTTAACGACCCTAGTCATACTTATATGGGTGCTGAGAACGGTGACTTTACTTTGATTAACGTCACTGACTTTAGCTGTCCATATTGTAAGAAGCTGGATGCGGAACTAGAAAAGCTGGTTGAAAACTACCCTAATATCAAGGTGGTTAACCTCTATGTGCCATTGAAGGAAGGGACTGACTCTCTAAATTCAGCGGCTTATGCGCTTAATGTTTGGAAAAACGATCGAGAAAAGTTTGAGCAAGTTAATGAGTTATTGATTGCCAAACCGGGCGTACACAATATGACATCACTGATGAAAATTGCGCAAAAAACCGGAACAACCGATCAGCTAAACGTTAGTGATGAGGTTAAGAAGCAGCTTGAGAACAACTATACGATGTTTAACGCTTTAGGCCTTCGTGGCACGCCAGCGTTAATCTATGGTGAGCAAGTTATTCCGGGTTACGTACCTTACGCTCAGCTAGAAGACGCGTTAAAAGAGCACTTATAATCACATTGATAGGCTGCAAATAGGGCTAATTTCAATGAACCTTTAGATAAGGCGCTAGGTTAGTAACCTGGCGCCTTTGTTTTAGGTGCATAGGTTCGATACAAGCAACTGGCGCAGATAAACTTGGTGAATAATGTCAATGCCAAACTGCATGAGTTGCAACTGATTGACTGATTTAGACATAAAAAATCCCTACTTAGATGGTAGGGATTTTATGTTTGCATGGAGTATTTGAAGCGTTAGTCTTCAGCTGAACCTGCCATCGCTTTATAAACAACCGCGCCAAGTAGGGCACCAATAATTGGCGCTACCCAGAATAGCCACAATTGAGATACTGCCCAGTCACCAACGAATACTGCTACACCCGTACTACGTGCTGGGTTTACAGAAGTATTTGTTACCGGAATACTGATTAGGTGAATAAGCGTTAGACCTAGGCCGATAGCAATTGGAGCAAAACCTTGAGGTGCGCGCTTATCTGTTGCACCTAAGATGATCACCAAGAATGCCATTGTCATTACAACTTCAGTCACTAACGCTGCGGTTAATGAGTACTGACCTGGGGAATGTTCACCGTAACCATTTGAAGCAAAGCCTGAAGCTGCTACGTCAAAGCCCATTTGACCGCTAGCAATCACGTAAAGAACGCCGCCTGCGATTACGCCACCAAGTACTTGAGCGATGATGTAAGGCACTAGCTCTTTCGCTTCAAAGCGACCGCCAGCCCATAGGCCGATACTGACTGCTGGGTTTAAGTGACAGCCAGAAATGTGGCCAATCGCGTAAGCCATCGTTAGAACGGTTAAACCGAATGCGAAAGAAACGCCTAGCAGGCCAATACCGACATCTGGAAATGCAGCAGCCAGTACAGCGCTACCACAGCCGCCGAGAACCAGCCAAAATGTGCCGAAACACTCTGCGATATATTTGTTCATAATCGTCCCTAAACAAAAATAAAAAAAACAATAAAAAACTGATAGTTATCAGCAATGCTTGATTAGTAAAGTTCACTCTTATGAATTCTGTGTCGGTGAATTGTTATTTTCTTGTAAAGTCTCATTAATTGGTCATATATGCAGCAATTAATTGACTGTTTTGGATAAGCATTACATTTATTGAGCAGAGGAATGTAGGATTTGGCTGAATGCCCCAGTGGCAGGGGCATTCGTTGCTGAGGGTTAGATCAAGCTATGTTGATGCTCAGAAATCAGCATGCCCATCGACTCAGACGCTTTATCTTGAACATGTTCAAAAGTGTCTGATTCATCGAAAGACTCAATGACTTCGTAGTAGCACTTAAGCTTAGGCTCTGTCCCTGAAGGTCGAACAATCACGCGAGCACCACAAGAAAGATGGTAGATCAATACATCACTGGCAGGTAAGTCGATGCTTTCACTACTGCCATCAGCAAGCTGACGAGTGAGTGATTTGAGATCTTCGGTGACCACAACTTTACTGCCTGCAATCATAGTGGGCGGGTTCGCTCGAAGTTTGTCACCCACTGGCGGCGCTTTAGGATCAAGGGCAATACTGCGCTGCGCATTTAGGTACATACCATGTTGGCGATAGAGTGCTTCGAGTTGATCCCAAATGGTTTTGCCTTGGCTCTTGAGCTCTGCGGTCAGCTGCGCAAATGCGACCAGAGCTGACAACCCATCTTTGTCCCAGACTTTATTACCGACGGTATAACCAAGCGCTTCCTCGTAAGCGAATAAGAACGCGCGATCCTCAGTTTGCTTTTGCATCGCGATGTTGGTCAACCATTTAAAGCCGGTCAAAGTTTGGTAGTACTCAGCGCCTTGGGATTGCGCAATTTTCTTAAGCAGAGTTGATGAAACAATCGTATTACCAACCAGCGATTTAGCTGCGTCAGATTTCGACAATAAGTAATGGCCAAACAAAGAACCCACTTGGTCACCAGTGAGCATTTGGTAGTCACCATCAGGTTTACGGACTGCGACAGCAAAACGGTCTGCGTCGGGATCGTTCGCACATGCTAGTTCGGCGCCGTGTTGTTTAGCGAGGGCCATCACCATGTCCATTGCGCCCGTTTCTTCTGGGTTGGGGAAGTTAACGGTTGGGAAGGTGCCATCAGGCTCTCTTTGCTCTTTGACGCTATACACTTGGGTAAATCCAGCATCAGCAAGAAGAGTTTCAGCTATATCTGCGCCTACGCCATGCATTGCAGTGTACGCGATCCCAATAGACTCTGGTTGACTGTGGTTGGTGAGCAGAGCGTTGCTGTTCATTGTTTGGCGATAGGTTTGGTAATAGTCATCTTTGAGCCAAACAAGTAAGTCGTGTTTTTCTGCGTCATCCAGCGCCATTAATGGGATAGGCTTGGTCGCCGCAATATCGATTTCCGCGGCAATACCTGAATCATGCGGTGGGATAATCTGCGCGCCGTTTTCCCAATAAACCTTAAAGCCATTATATTCCGGTGGGTTGTGGCTGGCTGTCACCACAACCGCTGCTGCCGCGTTAAAGTGGTTAACACCAAATGCCACGATCGGTGTCGCTGCAACTGCGTGAGTTAAATATACTTTGATACCTAGTGCAGTGAGGACTGAGGCGGTGTCATGAGCAAATTGTTTTGAATCAGTGCGGCCATCGTAGCCAATCACAACACCACGATTCTTTGCGTTGTCCACTTGTTCAATCAGGTAGTGCCCAAGCCCTGTTGCGGTTTCTTGGATTACCAATCGGTTCATTCGATTTGGACCACAACCTACTTTGCCTCGTAGCCCGGCAGTACCGAACTCAAGCCGCTGGCTGAATCTATCTTCAAGTTCAGTAAATGCTTTTTCATCAATAAGGTGTTGTAGCTCTTCTCTTGTATGCGGGTCGGGATCTTTTTCTAACCAGTGGGTCACTTTTTCCATCATGATGTTTTTACCTTTTCATGCCTCAAGTCAGCTTTTAACTTAAGTCTATGTTAATTACAGAAAGTTGTTAGATTTTAATTGATATTGATTATCATTTGCGAGAGCGCAATCGCTAAAACTTACTTGGTTAGTTGAGTTGTCATTTCTAATTGGACTTTCTTGCACAATTTAAAAACGCCAACTAGGTTTTATTAACATAAATATAACAAATTACATTGAATTTGCTGTTTGAAAGGAAATAAATAAGTCCAAAGGCTGATTGGTACTTTCTTGCGTATTTAGGCACTCCAAGCGGGAATGAGTACTAGCATCACGGTTGATGACTCTGGCATAGGAGAAGTCTTTTGAAAAGTTCACCCGTTTCACTGTGGCGATTGAGTAGTATCTTGTTGGTTGGTTTTACCGCTTCTGTTGCTGCAGAAGAGAGCGCCTACAACATGACGCAAGGTGTGACCGACATCAGCGAAAAGGTCTATGACCTTCATATGCTGATCTTTTACATTTGTTGCGTCATTGCGGTCATCGTATTTGGTGCGATGTTCTATTCCATGTACCACCACCGTAAATCGAAAGGTGCGGTCGCTGCTCATTTCCATGAAAGCACCAAAGTCGAAGTCATCTGGACTGTCATCCCGATCATTATCTTAGTCTTGATGGCCATACCTGCGACCAAAACCTTGGTGGCGATGGAAGATACCTCCCAATCTGATCTGACGGTCAAAATCACCGGTTCTCAATGGAAGTGGCATTACAGCTACTTCGGTGAGGATGTTGAATTCTTTAGTCTGCTTGCGACCAGCCAAAAAGCCATCGACGGTATTGAAGAAAAAGGCGCGCATTACCTGCTCGAAGTTGATAACCCACTGGTGTTGCCAATCAATCGTAAAGTGCGTTTTTTGATGACGTCTGATGATGTTATTCACTCATGGTGGGTTCCAGATTTTGCGGTTAAAAAAGATACCATCCCTGGATTTATCAACGAAGCTTGGACACGCATTGATAAGCCGGGCGTGTACAGAGGGCAGTGTGCTGAGCTGTGTGGTCGTGCTCATGGCTTTATGCCGGTAGTAGTGCATGCCATGGAAGAAAATGAGTATGACGAGTGGCTATTGGCGAAGAAAGCCGAGCTAGAGCAAGCCAAGCAAGAGGCCGCCGCATCACTGACCGCCTCTTTGTCGATGGATGAGTTGATGGCCATCGGTGAGAAAGTCTATGTCGACCGATGCGCCGTTTGTCACCAAGTGAGTGGCGCGGGGATTCCTGGGGCGTTCCCGGCGATTACCGGAAGTAGTGTCGCGACAGGCAGTGTCGACGAACATATCGACGTGGTGGTGAATGGTCGAGCAGGAACCGCGATGCAAGCCTTCGCAAACCAATTGACGGAAAAAGAGATTGCTGCGGTAGTGACTTACCAACGTAACGGTCTAGGAAATAGTGTCGGAGATATGGTTCAAGCATCGGATGTGAACCAATTTAAGGCGTCTAAGGAGGGACAATGAAAACGTCCAAACCTGATTCTGTAGTTGAAGATAAAACCAAATCCGCACCAGTCACCGACGCTGATATTACCCGCGCCAACAGTTCAATAGCGGCTGAGGTGGATGAACATGATCACCATGAGCCGCCGAAAGGGATCACGCGCTGGCTCTATTCCACTAACCATAAAGATATCGGGACGCTTTACCTATGGTTTAGCTTCATCATGTTTTTAACTGGTGGTGCGATGGCAATGATCATTCGCGCGGAATTATTCCAGCCCGGTTTACAACTTGTCGAGCCACAGTTCTTTAATCAGATGACCACAGTTCATGGTTTGATTATGGTGTTTGGTGCGGTGATGCCAGCCTTTACCGGACTTGCCAACTGGATGATCCCGATGATGATTGGTGCGCCAGATATGGCGTTGCCGCGGATGAACAACCTTAGCTTCTGGATTCTTCCGTTTGCTTTTGCCATTTTACTGGCATCGTTATTTACCGAAGGTGGTGGCCCAGATTTCGGTTGGACTTTCTACGCACCGCTTTCTACTACCTATGGACCTGACAGTACCGCCCTGTTTGTTTTCTCAGTGCATATCATGGGGATCAGCTCGATCATGGGTGCAATCAATGTGATCGTGACCATCGTTAATATGCGCGCACCGGGTATGACTTGGTTCAAAATGCCAATGTTTGTTTGGACATGGCTTATTACCGCTTTCTTACTCATTGCCGTGATGCCGGTACTCGCCGGGGCCGTCACTATGGTGTTAACCGACAAGTATTTTGGTACTTCATTCTTCGATGCGGCAGGTGGTGGTGATCCGGTGATGTTCCAGCATATCTTCTGGTTCTTTGGTCACCCGGAAGTGTACATCATGATTTTGCCATCGTTTGGTATCATTTCAGCGATTCTCCCAGCATTTAGTGGCAAAAAGCTCTTTGGCTACCACTCGATGGTTTACGCAACTTGTAGTATCGCATTGCTGTCATTTTTAGTCTGGGCTCACCATATGTTCACTACTGGGATGCCAGTATTTGCTGAACTCTTCTTTATGTACTGCACCATGCTGATCGCCGTGCCCACTGGGGTTAAAGTGTTTAACTGGGTGGCGACCATGTGGCGCGGGGCGATGACGTTTGAAACACCGATGTTGTTTGCCATCGCCTTTATTATTCTGTTCACCATAGGTGGGTTCTCTGGCTTGATGCTGGCGATTGTTCCGGCGGATTTCCAATACCATGATACCTATTTTGTTGTGGCGCATTTCCACTATGTACTGGTGTCGGGGGCGGTGTTCTCGATTATGGCGGCAGCGTATTACTGGCTACCGAAATGGACCGGAAATATGTATGACCACAAACTCAGCCTGTGGCACTTCTGGTGCTCGGTGATTTCAGTCAATGTGTTGTTCTTTCCAATGCATTTCTTAGGACTGGCAGGTATGCCAAGACGAATACCTGATTATGCTATTCAGTTTGCTGACGTGAACCAGATTGTATCGATCGGTGGTTTTGCTTTTGGATTATCGCAGCTGATCTTCCTGTGGTTGGTCATCAAATGCATCAAGGGCGGTGAGAAAGTGTCTGCTAAACCTTGGGAAAGAGCAGAAGGTTTAGAGTGGACCGTGCCGAGCCCAGCTCCTCATCATACCTTCTCTACGCCACCAAAAGTGGACTAGGTGGCGACCATGGAAGGACAAGCGAAATCAAATCATAAATTGACCTTAAAACTGTGCGTTGCGGTGCTAGCTATGTTTGGTTTTGGTTTCGCCCTTGTGCCTCTTTACGATGTGATGTGCGATGCGCTCGGTATCAATGGCAAGACCAACAGTGAATCGGTTCTACAACCGCAAGGTATGGAGCCTGATACCTCTCGGCTGATTCGAGTTGAATTCATGGCCCACAATAATCAAGGTATTCCTTGGTCATTCACGCCAGTGCAGACTTCAATGGATGTTCATCCCGGCCAAGTGATCCAAACGGCTTACTTGGCAAAAAACCTTTCTAGCCAAGAGATTGTTGGCCAAGCCGTGCCATCGGTTTCACCCGGCTTAGGCGCGACCTATTTTAATAAAATCGAATGTTTTTGCTTCAACCAGCAACCATTGCAGGCACAAGCAAACGCTGAAATGCCTCTGATATTTTATATCGAGCCTGATATTCCCGAATCTATTCATACGCTAACGCTGTCTTACACCCTTTACGACATTACCAATAAGACAGCTCCGCAAGAGATAGCGAACACTTCACCGGTTATCACCACGGAAGTGATGCAAGGAGCAACACAATGAGTTCTAAACATCAGCCTTATTACGTTCCCGCTCAAAGTAGTTGGCCAATTGTTGGCGCGGTATCTTTATTCCTTATCGCAGTCGGCGCCGGACTGACGGTACAGAACATGGCAGAAGGAGGCGATGGGAGCGTCTTCGGTAAGTTGATTTTGTTATCTGGCTTTCTGTTCTTGCTGTATATGTTCGCAGGTTGGTTTAGTAACGTGATTACCGAATCAATGAGTGGCAAATATTCTGCTCAGATATCGCGCTCATTTCGCCAAGGAATGAGTTGGTTTATCTTCTCTGAGATTATGTTCTTTGGCGCATTCTTTGGTGCCTTATTTTACGCGCGAATCATTTCGGTGCCTTGGCTAGGAGGCGCTGGTAATAATGAGATGACGCATGAGGTGTTATGGCCAGCCTTTGAAGCATTGTGGCCACTAACGTTGACTCCCGGAGGCGATACGACCACGGCTATGTCTTGGAAAGGGATTCCGCTGATCAATACGCTGTTACTATTGGCGTCGTCAGTCACACTGCACTTTGCTCACGTTAGCCTAGAAAAGAACAAGCGAATGGCGCTCATCGTCTGGCTGGAAATCACCATCGTTCTAGCGTGTTTCTTTTTGTATTACCAAGGGGTTGAGTACGCTCATGCTTATCAAGATTTAGGCCTTACATTGCAATCAGGCGTCTATGGCAACACCTTCTTTTTATTGACGGGTTTCCATGGCATGCACGTGTTCCTGGGGACGACGATTTTGATTGTCTTGCTGGCTAGAGTTGCTAAAGACCATTTTACGCCAAAAGAGCATTTCGCCTTTCAAGCAGGCAGTTGGTACTGGCACTTTGTTGATGTCGTTTGGCTGTGTCTATTCGTCTTTGTATATGTCATTTAACGCTTGAATAAGCCGTTTAATATGGTCGGACATTCGGCTCGATAAAACCGGAAAGTAGAGCAACAACCATTAGTACGACAGCGAGGGCAGAAAGAAATACGCGACGACCTAAATAGAAGCTCATCGGTTTGTCCTCTTCTAGCGAGTCGTCGGACTCTTCTTCATCGTTTGAGTTGGGATCTTTGACCATTTCAAACATTGCTCGACCAAGGTTGATTAGGATGAAAAGCAGTAGCAGCACTAATACCAGTTTAAAAATGAATACCATGAGGAGCTCCTTTTTTGCTCTGCTCAATACCAGACGTTTTTGGATTGTTGTTCTTTTAACTGTGGTTGCCTTTTCAATATTGGTCAACTTGGGGTTGTGGCAGCTTTCGAGAGGTGAAGAAAAAAGATCAATAGAACAGCAGGTTAGCCAAAGAGATTCGCAACGATGGATTCCGTTAGGGCAAATATCTGCAGATCAGCTAGCGATACCAACTGGAGTTAAGGTCGAGTTTCAAGCATTGCCAGTGAAAGATAGATATTTGTTACTCGATAATCAGAACTATCAAGGTGAGGTCGGTTATATCGCCTTGCAACTGGTCAAAGCGCAGAGTGGCGAATCGGTACTGCTAGAGAGAGGTTTCATTCGCGCACCTAAGTTAAGAACTCAATTACCTGAGGTGAATTGGCTGGTGGAACCAATGAAGGTACAAGGGCGTTTATACCGAAAGTCGCCGAATCCACTTAGTCAGGATTTGTACCTAGAGTCAGGCGTCCCAAGTCGGATTCAGAACTTAAACTATACCCAGCTAGAGAAGAGTTGGGGCATCGAACTAGCAAGATATGTTGTACAGCCGCAGGCCGACAACTGGCCTTACCCGCAACCTTGGCAACCTGTTGCGATGAAGTCGGAAAAACACCATGGATATGCTGTGCAGTGGTTCTCAATGGCTGCCGCCCTATTACTGCTAAGTAGCATTATTTTGATTCGCCTGTTTAAGCAAGGAGCGCAAAGATGATTAATAACCCAGTCTATCGTGGCCGCATCATTTTCATTGGTCTTGTCGTGATGTTTGCGCTACCTGCCATTATGGCGAAAACAGTCCTTAGTCAGCATTGGTATAACTCTGGCGTGACCAATAAAGGAGAGCTGATTGAGCCACACTCAACACTCGATTCTTTCGGCTTAACTAACCCCTATCAGAAGCAGCAGTGGCAATTAGGTTACGTTATTCCTGATAAATGCGATGAGTTTTGCCAGCAGCAAATTTATCTTCTAGGGCAAAGCCATATTGCGTTAGGTAAGTACCAACAACGCGTTCAACCTGTGCTTCTTATTACCCCAAATAGCGATTTAATTGAGATACCAGAAGGCAGCTACCAGCGTCTGGAAGTCAATCAAGAGTTTGCTCAAGTTGTAGGGCAATTTGAGTTCGTAATCGTTGACCCGTTAGGGCAGTTGGTTATGCGTTATCCGAAAGTGGACTCGACAGCAGAATTGGTTCCGCAGAGCAAAGGCTTATTGGCAGATCTACGTAAGCTATTAAAACTATCGCGTGTTGGGTAATGGGGAGGGCTTGGGTATGAAGATGATTACTCTTATTCGTTTTAGCCTGTTTCTCACCTTTGTCGTGGTGATGCTGGGAGCGTATACAAGGCTCGCAGATGCCGGGTTGGGTTGTCCTGACTGGCCCGGTTGTTACGGACAACTTACCGTGCCGAATGAGCAGCACGAGATAGCTCTAGCCAAATCGCTTTATCCGACTTTAGTTGTCGAAGCGGATAAAGCATGGCTTGAGATGATTCACCGCTACTTTGCTGGCACCCTCGGGCTTGTCGTTTTTGTCATCACCTTAGTTGGGATTCGCACTCAGATGCTTTCAACGATACTGGCGACGTCGCTTTCAGTTGTGGTGGTTTTTCAGGCGTTACTTGGAATGTGGACAGTCACCATGAAACTGATGCCCTTGGTGGTGATGGGACATTTACTGGGTGGTTTTACCTTATTCAGTTTGTTAGCGCTTGCTTACTGGTCAGTTAAGTCGAATCATGATTCTAAAAATTACACCTTACAGAATTTGGGACGGATTAAACCACTCGCGATAATGACGGCCCTTGTGGTTATTGGTCAAGTGGCCTTAGGTGGTTGGACATCATCAAACTATGCAGCGCTGATGTGTACCACGTTACCGATTTGTCAGGGCGATTGGGTCTCCCACTTAGATTTCAAACATGCTTTCGATTTGATTCAACCTGAAAAAGAGAGTTACGAATTCGGCACACTCGATTATGGGGCGAGGATGACCATTCATGTTACCCACCGTATTTGGGCCGTGGTGGTGACACTTTTCACCGTGGCATTGGCGATACAGTTGATTCGATATGGGAGCGGTGTGGTTCGTCGCAATGGTCAAATCATCTTAGCGTTACTAACGCTACAAATCTCGCTAGGGGTAGGTAACGTGGTATTGAGCTTGCCTCTAGCGATTGCTGTCGCGCATAACCTAGGTGCAGCACTGCTATTGCTTTCAGTGTTAAGAGCAAATTACTTGATATGGCATCTCTCTAATGTGTACTCGACACGATCTGTGGAACAACAAGGAGAATACTCATGAGCAAATCGATAAGTGTTACTTCTATCCCCCACAAAGCCTTATGGCGAAGCTATTTATCACTGACAAAGCCGAAAGTGGTCGCCTTGATGTTGCTAACCGCACTGGTTGGTATGTGTTTAGCGGTTCCAGGAACACTGCCAATTCAAGGTACCGTTCTTGGCTTGCTAGGAATTGGTTTGATGGCAGGTTCAGCGGCCGCGTTCAATCACCTGATTGACCAAAGAATCGATGCGATTATGGCGCGCACATACAAACGTCCACTACCATCCGGTGAGATCAGATCAAGCCATGTGTTTGGCTTTGCTTTAGCAATTGGGGGGGGTGGGTTCGTTATTCTTTATGCAGGCGTTAACGCTTTAACTGCTTGGCTCACGTTCGCGAGTTTACTCGGTTATGCCGTGGTCTACACACTCTATTTGAAGCGTGCAACACCGCAAAATATTGTCATAGCTGGGATTGCTGGGGCGATGCCGCCGTTATTGGGTTGGACTGCCGTCACGGGCGAACTTCATGCTCATGCTTGGTTACTGGTGATGATCATTTTCATTTGGACGCCGCCACATTTTTGGGCGTTGGCTATCCACCGAAAAGATGATTACGCCAAAGCTGATATTCCGATGCTGCCAGTAACACATGGCGTGGAATACACCAAAACGTCTATTTTGCTTTATACGATTCTGTTGTACCTAATATGCCTGTTGCCAGCTTTGGTTGGAATGACCGGGGTTTTCTATCTTACTGCATCGACGGCACTATGTTCGTTGTTTGTCTGGCATGCATGGAAATTGAAGTACACCAATGACGAGAGTCGAGCTATTAAAACATTTGTCTTCTCTATCTACCATTTGATGTTACTTTTCGTAGCTTTATTGATCGATCACTACATTATGTAGCCAGCGCTTACCTGCTTAAGCATCTTATCGTTGTAGGTGCTTAAGGCTACGTTTTTCAATGCGTTTAAAGATAAAAGAGAGCATTAAGCACAAGATTAGATATGCGAGCCCGACGATGAGCCAAATTTCAAAAATCAACCCAGACGAGTTTGCCATTTCAGTGCCAACAAACGTCATTTCTTGAATCGAAATCAATGACACAATTGAGGTGTCTTTTATTAGTGATATCGCTTGTCCTGCGAGGGCCGGAGTGATTGCCGCCAATACTTGAGGAGCAATAACATAACGGTATTTCACCCAAGTGGATAAACCTAATGAGTCTGCCGCTTCCCACTGACCTTTCGGGACGCTCGTTAAACCAGAGCGTACCACTTCTGCCACATAGGCAGAAGAAAGTAACCCGACACATAAGATCCCTGAGAGTAGATTTTCCCATAGGTTAGCTGGACCAAACAGAACGCTTTGAATACCGTTAATTTCACCATTGTGATTGCGCAGTAAATCGTTGAGGCCAAGCAAAGGGATTAGTTGGTTCGAGATGAAAAAGTAGAAAATAAACACAAATACCAGCGGCGGTATATTACGAATTAGCTGGATGAATGCATTGGCTGGAAGGCGCAAAATTGCAATACTCGACTGCCTTGCAACCCCAAGCGCTGTACCTAAGCCTAGCGCGAGTAACATCCCCCAAATGCTGATGCGTAGTGTCGAAATTAACCCTTGGATAAAGTATGGCAGTGAGCCATCAGAGCGAGGCGTAAAAATTAATGTCAGTGCGTCTTGCCAGCGCCAGTTGTAGTTTACTCCCACAGCAGAGCGGCCATATAACCAATATGCCACGGCTAACAGAATCAGAATGAGCACAGCATCGAGTTTATTGAGTGTGCGTTTGGATTCATTTGATGTTGGATGTGGTAGTAATTTAGCTTTTGACACGTTGAGTGATTTCCTAGCGTGATTTCTTAGCAACATGGCCCTACCCATTTTACTGGGTAGGGTGGCCGCAATTATTGACCAGAGGCGATTTGATTTTGCCAATCAAGGGTAGAGAACCAGTATTCGTAGCGCTCTTTCAACCAGCCATCGTCGGTACGGGCTTGGATCCAAGCGTTGAAGAAGGCTTCTTTGTCAGCTTCGCCTAAGCGTACTGCAAACGCTTCGTTACCTTTAGATAGTCGTTCAGTGAAAGGAATAAACAGTTTATCGCTGTTTTTCACTGTTTCATGTTCTGGCTTAGGGCTAGAGGCGATAACCGCATGAGCGTTGCCATTTAGCACTTCTTGAAATGCTTGTGCATCGTCGTCAAATTGAAGAATTTTTGCTTTCGGGAAAGTTTCACGAGCCACTTGAACAGTATGAGCACCTCGGCGAGCTGCAATATTTACACGGCGTGAGTCAAAGTCACTAAATTCGGAGAAACCACTCGCTAGTTCTTTATTAGCAGCAATTTGAACACCTGAATGAGAGTAAGGCGCTGTAAATAGTACGCTCTTAGCGCGCTCAGGAGTAATACTCATACCGCCGATGATCACATCAAATTTTTGCGCCAGTAGCGCAGGAATGATGCCGTCCCAAGCGGTTGGAACAAACTCTACTTTCCAGCCGGAGTCTTTTGCTAGCCTTTTCGCTACATCAATCTCAAAGCCGATTAAGTCACCTTGCTTGTCTCTCATTGCCCAAGGGACGAAGGTCGACATTCCTACTCTTAATGTTCCACGATCATTAATTTTATCGAGGTTAGGGGTTTCAGAGGCGATGCTCGGTAAGCTGATCGCCAAGCCAAGTAATGCGGTAATAGCGGTTTTAAAACCTTTACCCTTTAACAAAGCTCTTCCTAAGTTTTGCATAGTTATTTCCTTTATTGTGTGCGCCAACTAGCGCCAAGTTTATGTTCCATCCAAGCAGAAAGTCCTGACAACATCAGCGTCAGAGAAAGATAAATAGCGGCCACAGTGAACCAAATTTCAAAAGGCATCGCGGTTTCTGAGACGATGTTACGTCCCTCAGTTGTTAAATCAAAAATGGCCATCACACTCACTATTGAAGAGTTTTTTATCAGTGACACCACTTCGTTGGTGAGCGGCGGTAAAGTTCGCTGCAACAGCTGCGGGAGAATAACGTCATAGAAAGTATAAAACGGGTTGAGTCCAAGTGACTTTGCTGCCTCAAATTGCCCTTTAGGGATACTATTTAGACCACCACGGAATATTTCAGCGGTGTACGCGCCCTGGAAAAGAGAAAGGGCTAATACAGCGGTCGAAAAACGGTCAAGACCAATCACTGGACCAAATACGAAATAGAGCAGATAGATTTGCACTAGCAGTGGTGTGTTGCGAATTAGCTCCACGTAGACGTTCGCGATACCTCTACCCACCCATGAAGCAGACAGTTTGAGCGCGGCGGTTGTTAAGCCAATCAATAGGGTAAAGCACAGGCTTAAAGCTGAGATCTTAATAGTCACAACAAGACCATCTAACAGTTCAGCTGGCCACCATTCACCATCTTCAAAAAATAGGATGTAATCTGGCACACGCTCCCATTGCCACTGGTAGCCCATGCTCTTTGCGCCGGAATCTAACAGCCACACAATGCCTATCGCTAAAAGGGCAATTTGCAGTAGGGCAGATAAAACAGGCTTAAATACGTTCATCATGCATTAATGGCTCAAAATCTGTTGCAGAAACTGCTGAGTTCTTGGATGACTCGGATTAGAGAACAATTGTTGTGGCGAGTTGATTTCGAGGATCTCTCCTTGATCCATAAAGATGACCCTATCGGCCACTTTGCGTGCAAATCCCATTTCGTGAGTTACACACATCATAGTGATGCCGTCATTAGCCAAATCAACCATAACATCTAAGACTTCTTGAATGGTTTCTGGATCCAAGGCAGAGGTCGGCTCATCGAACAGTAAAATTTCTGGCTGCATACAAAGAGAGCGTGCAATGGCAACTCGTTGTTGCTGACCCCCTGATAATTGTATCGGGTATTTGTTGGCTTGCTCTTCGATGTTCACACGGCTAAGGAAATGCATCGCACGCTCCGTTGCTTCCGCCTTAGATAAGCCGAGAGTTCGAGTTGGTGCCAGAGTTAAGTTCTCAATAACAGTGAGGTGCGGGAACAAATTAAAGTGTTGAAAAACCATCCCTACTTTGCCTGCCTTTGGGGCAATTTCACTACTGCCAAGTACGGAAATGTTGCCGTTAGAGATCGACTCTAGACCATTAACAGTACGGATTAAAGTAGATTTTCCAGACCCTGACGGACCACAGACTACCAGTATCTCACCCTTCATAACACTAAGGTTAATCCCTTTTAGTGCTTGGAATGTGCCGAACCACTTGTCGACATTATTAAATTCAATGGCGTTCATGCCCAATCTTATTTTGATTCTAGTTATATGCATACATTAGCAATATCAGCAAGATATTGCATCTTGCGTGCGGGCATTGTACGTAAATCCTATTAGGAATAGATCAATCGCTTCGTGTGTAATTTATTTTTTACACATTGTGTAAATCGTAAAAATATGGGAAATATTGCCTTTTATTCAAAATAGTGCTTGCAAGCTAAGTTTTTGCTAGATAAGTTACACAGAACAGGAACAATAAAGCATGAGCATTTTTTCACCACCTCATTTCGGTGTAGCGCTCAAGTCGAGAGAAATAGGAAGAAGTAAGCGATGTTTCAAACTGATGATGTACGAATTAATAAATCAAAAGAATTATTACCACCAGTTGCGGTTTTAGAGAAGTTTCCAGCAACTGAATCGGCTTCTTCAACAACATTTCGTTCAAGAGAAGCGATCTCAAATATTTTAAAGGGTGATGATGATCGCCTACTGGTTATCATTGGCCCATGTTCTATCCATGATCCAGAAGCTGCGATCGAATACGGCAAGCGCCTTAAAGTTCTTCGTGATGAGCTAGGTGACCGCCTTGAAGTTGTGATGCGTGTTTACTTTGAAAAGCCACGTACAACAGTTGGTTGGAAAGGTTTGATCAATGACCCGTACCTAAACGATACGTTTAAGATTAACGACGGTCTGCGCATGGGTCGTAAGCTACTGCTAGATCTGACAGATATGGGCATGCCAACGGCAAGTGAATTCCTTGATATGATCACGCCTCAGTACGTAGCAGATCTAATCAGCTGGGGTGCAATTGGTGCACGCACGACTGAATCGCAAGTTCACCGTGAGCTAGCGTCGGGTATTTCGTGCCCAGTAGGTTTTAAAAATGGTACAGACGGCAACATCAAGATTGCATCTGACGCGATTCGCTCTGCAAGTGCTTCACACCACTTCTTGTCGGTAACTAAGTACGGTCACTCTGCAATTATTGAAACGGCAGGTAACCCAGATTGTCATATCATCCTTCGTGGTGGTAAAGAGCCGAACTACAGTGCGGATCATGTTGGCGCAATTAAGCAAGAGCTTGAAGCATCTGGCCTACCACAAAAGGTGATGATTGACTTTAGTCACGCGAATAGCTCTAAGCAATACCAACGCCAGATGGTTGTTTCAGAGGACGTAGCAGGTCAAATCTCAGGTGGTGAAGATTCGATCTTCGGTGTCATGATTGAATCGCACCTTGTTGAAGGTCGTCAGGACCTTGTTGCAGGAGAAACACTTACCTACGGTCAGTCTATCACTGATGCATGTATTGGTTGGGACGACACAGAAAAAGTACTTCGTCAGTTAGCTGATGCAGTTGCCGAGCGCCGTAATAACAAGTAAATACACTGTTGAATAAATCCTAGTTATGAATATTAAAAGCTCCTTCGGGAGCTTTTTTCGTTGTACTAGCAGCGCGCAACTATATAATCTGCGTATTGGTATTATTCGGGGTGATGTTATGTGGCGAAAACTTTCTTTAGTCTTATTGAGCTTAACAGCGGTAAGTAAAGTGACCGTTGCATCGGAAGATCTTTTCTTATACTCACTTCCTCAATCGAATGATATTCCTGCATTAGAAGACCCACTTGATCCGCAGTCGAAACTATCAATGGATGCAGAGCATACCAGCGAACTCGATTTAGATTACTCTGAGCCATGTGGTGTCAAATGTGGTTTAAGCAATACAGGACTATTTTTACTGCAAATGGTCGTTGAATCTAAAGCAGATCAAGAGTATCGCCATCAACTTATGAACCCGAACTACGAGCCATAACCAACCCACTTCCTCAATAGAAATGTCGGCTAATTATTTAATTAATTGGTATGAAATGTTGTACCATATTTATGGTGCGATATACTTTTTGTCGTAATGGTTCTCAGCGGAATGAACTGCGCATTTCAGGCTTTATGTTAGTTGACATATCAATTGGGCATGTATGCCCGTTTTTATCTCCCTTAGCTTAATTATATTCACTTTGTTTCACTTCTTTTTTACATTCTCACTTTTGAAACAAGCTGCACATTTTTCATCAGCATGTATGTGCAGATCACTAAATATTTCAAAAATATCCTTATATTACCTATACTTATAATTAACTGATACTGAGTGCATAATTGGTGTAATTGACTGAAAAATAAGAAGTATGTGCTTTATTGTGTTACTCTTGGTTACAAAATTTAAAAAAAATAAATCAGTTTAAAGGTTCTAAGTGTTTGAGGAGACCTTATGGACGTGGAAGTTGTACGCCAAGCTGCGATTGTAAAAGAAGTTTTCGGGGATGTTATTGGGGTTAACCCAGATGGTAAAGCGCATAAATTGAGCGTCGGTGATCAGATAAACGCCGGCGAAATTGTCATTACATCTAATCGTTCAACTCTCGTGATTGAAACCGCGCACTCTGATTTTCAGTTTGGGGAAAACTGTGTCGCATGTGAGCAGGAGAATGGTATCTGGGACAATGCCCCTATCGCTGCTGAGGTGAGCTTTGACATCCCGCAACTCGATTCTGCGTCCTTTGGTGCTGAAGATTTAGCTGCGATTCAGCAAGCTATTTTAGAAGGTGCCGACCCTACTGAGTTGCTAGAAGCGACCGCCGCTGGTGGAGGTGTTGGTTCTGCAAACGCGGGTTTTGTTACCATTGACTATAATGGTGCCGAGGTGCTCGCAAGCACTTTCTTTGAAACGTCGGGCTTTGCCAATGACGATGACACCATTATTCGAGATGACGATATAGCGCCGTTAATTCTTGCTGATGGCGGGGAGAGCTTAACTGCTCAGTTAACCGAAGGTGACTTATCCGACTCTACCTATCCAGTTTCTACCACAAGCTCTGCGACTATATTTGCGGGTGGTTTGGCTCTCGACCCTAGTTCATTTGTCCCTGACACTCTTTCTCTTTCCTCTCTCCTCAATGAACTAAACTCGGACATTACCTCAAATGGTGAAGCGGTTTCATTTACATACAATGCTGCAGATAACGCAATTGTCGGTCTATTAAACGGCGAAGAAGTACTTCGTATTGATATCGATGTTACCAGTGTTGGCAAAGATGTAAGTATAGAACTGACTACTACCATCTCTCAGCCTATTGACCATGTACCTTCCGTTGGAGGTGGTCAAGTTGCCTTCTCTGATGACCAAATTACAGTCTCGTTTGAAATCACAGGTACCGACGTGGGTGGGAACCCGATTGAAGCGCCTATTGATGCCCAAGTATCGATTAATGATGGTTCTGCGCCTGAGTTTACCTCAATTGATACCGCTGATGTTTATGAAGCGGGCTTAGATGATGGCTCGAAAGTTGGCCCAACAGATACCGTTAGTTCGGGTACTTTGACTGGCGAACTTGGTAGTGACACGGTTACCGAGTTGCAAATTGATGTTGATGCGTTCAATACCTCCCAGCAATCTTCACCAATTACTTCTCAAGGTCAAACTATTGTTCTTGAAGCAGTGGCAGGCCAACCGGGTAGCTATGTAGGTTATATCACCCTAGAAGGCGTTCGCGTTGACGTACTTAAAGTCGCTATTGGTGATGTAAAAACTACAGACACCTCATTTAGTGCAAGCTATCAAGTTGAACTACTTGAAGAAATTGACCAAGCTGAGCAAGGCAGTGCTGTTCAAGGGGACATTGTTTCTATTCCGCTGCCGGTGTTTGCTATCGATGCTGACAACGATCAGTCGGCACGTTCAGATCTAATCGTCAACGTTGGCGATGATATCCAAATTGTTGCCGATGGCAGTTTAAGTGTTGTCGAGCCGGTAGTTGGTGATTCTGCTGAGAGTAATAGCATTAACGTTATTACCCAAGCGGGTGCAGACCAAGCTCAAGTGACGTCATTTACTTTTGATGGCACGCCTTACACTCTTGAATCGGGCAAAACCGAATACCCAGTGACCGATGGTAAAGTGGTTATCACACCAGACGGTACGCTCTCATTTATTCCGTACAGCAATGTAGACCATTCTTCTGGTGATGAAGTGAAGCACACCATTGTTGTGACCGTGACGGATAACGACGGCGACAGCTTAACCAGTCAGGTAGAGCTG
>NZ_JBHZSA010000003.1:666205-684698 GCF_043642085.1 Vibrio hepatarius
ACGGTGTCACCAGCCAAATTGATGTACTGAGTATCACGTTAGATCAATCGAGCCTTGGTAACTACTCCGTTACCTTGCTGCAAGAGCTTGACCATAGCGCTCAAGGCCAAGACAATCTTGAAGTGCACCTTCCGGTGTATGTCGTAGACAGTGATAACGACAAGTCGCCAAACAGTGACCTAGTGGTCAACGTGGGCGATGACATTCAAGTGGTGACGGATGGCACGCTCAGTGTGGTTGAACCTGACACCGACAGCTCGGCGCACAGCAACATTATTGATGTGCTGACCGAAGCGGGTGCAGACCAAGGTAAAGTGACCTCATTTACTTTTGATGGCACGCCTTACACTCTTGAATCAGGCAAAACCGAATACCCAGTGACCGACGGTAAAGTGGTTATCACACCAGACGGCACGCTCTCATTTATTCCAAACAGCAATGTAGACCACTCTTCAAGTGATGAAGTGAAGCACACCATTGTTGTGACCGTGACGGATAACGACGGCGACAGCTTAACCAGTCAGGTAGAGCTGACCATTACCGACGGTAAGGATCCGGTGATCACGCAAATTACTGAATCCAACGTCTATGAAGCGGGCTTGGGTGATGGCTCAGGTGTCGGCTCAACCGAGACAAGTGCGACGGGTACCATCACCTTTGAAACAGGCAGTGATACCGTCACAGCACTGAAGATTGATGTCGCTGAATTTAATGGCCGTGCAGCTGGAGATGGCATTTTCTCTGCTGGGCAGCGAGTGATCTTAGAAGAGAGCTCGGGTGGCGTATATCGCGGTTATATCACGGTGACAGAAAACGGTGTCACTAGCCAAGTTGATGTACTGAGTATCACGTTAGATCAATCGAATCTTGGCAACTACTCCGTTACCTTGCTGCAAGAGCTTGACCACAGCGCTCAAGGTCAAGACAACCTAGACGTTCACCTTCCGGTGTATGCCGTAGACAGCGATAACGACAAGTCGCCAAACAGTGACCTAGTGGTTAACGTTGGCGATGATATGGCAAACATTGATGGCTTTGGTGATGGCAGCACGTTTATCGTCAACGAAGACGATACCATCAACGGCTCTTCACCGGGGCAGGCGTTTGCAACAGGCACCTTCGATACCAATCAAGGCGCTGATACCGTCGTTAAGTATGAGCTAACCAATATCAATACCTCTGAAAGTGGTCTGAAATCGGGTGGTGTGGATGTCGAGATTAAAGATGTTAGTAACGCGACTGGGCCGACCGTTTATCATGGTGTAGCGAATGGCGTTGTGGTCTTTACTCTTGAGTTATTTAGCGATGGTAGTTACATCTACAGCCAAATTAAAGCGCTCGATCACGCGCAAGGTGAAGATAGCTTAACTATCCCATTTGATGTCGTCGCAATTGACCGCGACGGTGATGCTTCCCAGTCAATTCGCTTACCGATTGAAGTGACTGATGACAAACCAACGTTGACTGGCACTACTGGTGATACACAAGTCGATGAAGATGATTTGTCTGGAGTGGGTTCGGACCAGAGTCAGAGCACTCACGTTTCCGGTTCGTTTTCCGTAACCGAAGGGGCGGATAGCGTCGTTAAATATGAACTCACTGATGCGGATAAGATTCTTGAAGGTTTAACCAGTGGCGGTGAAGATCTTTCATGGCGACCAGTTGCGCAAAATGGCACCGAGTTTAGTTACACTGCTGAAACCTCAAACGGTGATGCGGTGTTTAGCATCATTTTCGATACGGCCGACAATAGCTACCGTTTCGAACTGCTTAACTCCCTGGATCACCTTGCTGGTGACGGAGAAAACACTCTTCAGATCGATTTCACTATCAAAGCGACTGACTTTGATGGTGATGAGAGTAATGTGATCACTTTGCCTATTCGAGTGGTTGACGATATCCCAACCTTAACGGAGCAGTCGCTAACAGTTGAAGAGGGAGAAGGCTGGAGTAGTACGGTCAATATGTTTGCCAACCAGACAGATAAAGGTGCCGACAATGCTTCTCTGACCCAGATTGAAGGTACCCAAGACAGCCATGGTGCGCAAATCGTCTTTGGTGATGGTAATGGGGGCTACACCAGCGTTGTAGATTTGAGCCTAGGCTCTCAAGACCTGTTCGTTTTCGAGCAGACTACCGGTTCAGATGGTCAGGTTACCCAGCGACATATAGGTTGGTTGGTTGTTGACTCTGATGGTCAAGTGACCTTCGCTGCTGCTAAAGATCTTGAGCACAGCGGTGAAGAAATCAACTTCACGGTCAATATCACCGCGACGGACGGCGATAAAGATACCTCAGTGGTGCCGCTAAATATCTCTATTACTGACCATGAAGCAGAGCCAATTGCGCTTAAGGTTACGACCTTTGAAGATGCGGGACGCGATTCTTCAATCAACTATGCTCCGGGCGATGCGCCAGAGTGGGAAAATGCACAAGATAATCAAGGCGACTTAGCGGACTCACCAGCTAAGGTCGAGCTATCTGTTGATCTGTTTGATAGAGATAACGCAGAAGATATTGGTCAGTTGACCATCGAAGCGGGTAATCACCGAGGAACCTTCTATTACGAAGATAACGGCGTGTTTTACAAGCTAGAACCTAATGCTTCTGGAGATATCATCTTTGATGGCTCTGTACTACAGCAAAGCTTTACGCAAAATGGCAACTATACCATTGCGACGATTGATAACCTCTACTTTGTTCCAGATCGTAACTTCTCGACAGGTGGTAAAGGTGTTGAAATTAACTATCAGCTACAAATTGATAATCATGGCACCATAGATCATACCCTTGACTCTAGTTTTAATATTGAGATTGAAAGTGTTGCTGATATTGCGACATGGAATGACTCTGACAGCCAATATGAATATCAAGTGGCAGAAGATGATGGCAATGTTCAAATTAAGCTGGACGCCAGTACGTTAGACACCAGCAATCCAGAAACCATCACGTATGAGTTAAAAGTCATTCAAGGTGACGGTGAGTTTGAGTTGCTTGGAAGTAATGGCCAACCATTGACTCCGGTAGGTGGTATATACACGATTTCTTCGGCAGATATTAACTCGATTCAAGTCAAACCGAATGAGCACTTCTCAGGGCAAATTCGTTTTGAAGCCGTGGCTGTGACAGCAGAAACAGATAATCCGTACAACGAAGGAACGGTAGATAAGTCAGCAGCTCGATCAGAACCACAAGAACTTATTATTGATGTCACGCCGGATGCCGATGCAGGCAGCTTTAGTGTCAGCCGAATTAAGATCAATGAAGATAATATTGCCGATCCAGATGCTGACCCATCGGAGTCTAACTACGACCCATTTACGCTCGATGAAGTGATTCAAATGCAGCCTTCGTTGGATAGCGACGGCTCTGAAACACTACATGTGCGTATATCGGATATTACTGAAGGGGCGACAATAAAATGGGTGGGTGACGGCGACAGTCAGATCTCGACCGTAACAGTGGACGGTGTTACTTACCAAGAAATCCCTTACGACCAGTTGAGCAATGTTGAAGTCATTCCTGATCTGCACAGCAATAAAGACTTTACCTTTGATGTCACTGGTGTGGTGAAAGATACCGCGCAGTTATCCGGTGGGGTGACTCATGTTGATGAAGAAGTCTTAGGGACTAAAACCGTTAACGTTGAAGTTACGGGTGTAGCCGATACACCGCAGAACAATACGGGTAATACCGATGATTGGACTCCTTTTGAAGATGGCGATATTTCGGGCGTAGAGACAAAAATTCAGGAAGATGGCCACGCCGTTTTAAATTTCTCTGTCGTATCGGGTGAGTACGCTGAGCGTCCATCGGATAGCTCGGAATCGATAACCGTTCTACTCTCTAACATTCCGGAAGGTGTGGTGATAGAAGATGGCAATGGAAACGTGGTTAACCTTAACTTTGCGGGCTATGACGCGCAGGGTAACCCGATCTACGAAGCGAATATGACCGATGTAAACATGTCATCTGGCATTATCATTCGCCCAGTTGCGTCTTCAACGGAAAATATCCATATCAAAGAAACCCTGATCGTGACTGAAGATGATGGACACTCGCGTACATTTGAACGTGAGATTCGTATCGAAGTAGAGCCAGTGATTGATACATCTGCAACTTACACCAACGCTTCTACAGGTTACGAAGATAGTGCGATTAACATTGATTGGCATCCGAAAGGTCAAAGTGATTATCCGGATTCTGATGAGCACTTCACTTCGATTGTCATTAGTGGCGTTCCTGAAGGTGCAACAGTAGATGTTAATGGCAACGTTGAGTGGAGCTTTGACAGTGCGACAGGGACACTCACCGTGACCCCGTTGGATGGTCAGCTGCCAGCTGATTTCACGCAAATTGCGCTTCAGGATAACTTTATCCAAATCACGCCACCAAAAGACTCGAGCACTAACTTTCAGTTGACGACCGTGGTCGAAGTTGAAGAGCGCGACCATGAACACACCAGTGATGATATCGTGGGTGAAGGTGGTCGAGTGACGGCAACAATCAACGGTACCATTAATGTGAACGTGACACCGGTTGTTGAAACGGCTGATGACAACAACAAACTAGTAGTGGAAAACGAAAATAGTGTGGTTGTCGGTGGTGTGGACAGCAAGATTGTTGCCGATGACAAAACGGGCACCATTCTTTTCACTACGAATACGGTAAAAAGTGCCTTAGACAATGAATTTGTGATCCGTTATCAAGAAACCGATGCGACCGATACAGACTACGAGTCTACTGAGCTTGTTACCCAATTAGTGATTCAGTTTGATAACGACCACCCTGATATTATGAATCAACTGTTTGTTACAGGTGCGGTTTATGAAGGAAACGGTCGCTGGATTATCGTTGACGAGAGTGAGTTCAGCATTACCGCACCTGCTGGTTTGGATTTAACGCCAAACGACAACACTGACAATAACAATCAAGCTTTCAGTGATATAGGCTTAACGATTTTCGCTCAGGTGGCTGATCAGGGGGATGATGCCGACCCGAACAGATCGCCAGGTATCATTGCTGAGCGAGAGACGTCAGTGATTCTCTCATTCCCTGAGCATATTAAGACGATTAACCACACCGCAGCGCAGATTGATATCGTTGACAATAGTGTATTGGATGCGACCGAAGATACGGTGTTGGACCTTGGCACGCTACTCGAACCTTTACTTAAGGTAAGCGGAGGGGATAACAACCCGGATAAAGTAACGATTATCATTGATGATCAGTTTATTGAAAACGGTCAAACTTTCTCGATTGGTATATCAGGTTCGAATGTCGACTTTACCAATGGTAAATACGTGTTTGAAGCGACGTTAGACAATGGTGTTATCAGCTCGTTAGATGGGTTACAGCTTACCTTACCTAAAGACTATTCAGGTGACTTCAAATTGCCGATTACCATCATCACGACGGATACCAAGTCGGGTCACAATGTGACAACAGAGAATTCGGTGACGATTCAAGTTGATCCTATCGCCGATGTTTCTGATGAGCATCCGAAGTTGTCACTCGATATTGTCGAGTCGCTTGATGATTCTATGAATCCAATTGATCAAACCGGCGGTGATGTTAAGGGCTTTGAAGATAGCTTTATCAAACTCAATCTAGATTACACATTGGGTGATAAGGTCTCTAGCTCTGATACCCACAATGAAGGTGGTACAGAAGTGATATCGTCGATCACATTGACGATTGAAGATGGCACTCCGGGGCAGTTTTATAACTCAGCAGGTCAACCTTTAGGTACACAACTGACCTTCAATCAAACCGAGATCGAAAATGGTGCGCTAGACAATATTTTGTTTAGACCGGATTCCAATTATCCAACCAAAGACAGTGGTAACACGATCAATATTAAGGTGTCCGGGACTATCACAGATACCGCGGTATTCGATGCTTCAGGCTCAGAGACCTCTGCCTCGCATTCAAAACCATTTGAAGACACCGTCAGCTTTGAGGTTGAGCCTGTGGTCGACAATGTGATTGTATCTGGGCCAGGTGCAAGTGGTGACACGATTGAAGTAGTGGGCTTAGAAGATACCGAAATTTCACTGGGTAGCGCTGGCGATCCAATTTCGATCGAGCTAACGGACAACGATGGTTCAGAGAGCTTTGTTTCGATCAAATTTACCAATGTACCAGACGGATTCTTACTAGGTGCGGAGCCAGGTAGCGGATATGTAGTTAAAAACAATGGTAATGGTGAGTGGAGCGTTAAGCTTCCTTCTGGCTCTGATACGTCTTTGAGCTTAGATGATATTTTCGTTCAGCCACCAAAACACTTCAGTGGTACAGCAGAGTTCGGCATTACGATTTATACCCAAGAAGATCTATTGGGTGTGCCGACAGAAGCGGCCAATCTGCCGAACTTTAAACTGACCGTGACGCCTGTCGGTGATGCCATCGATGTGGATCCAACTGACAAAGCAACGGGTACTGAAGGGCAAAATGTCGATATCGATATTAACGCGTCTGTGGTTGATGATGCTTTATCTGCGTCTGGTAGCGGAACCTATAGCGAGAATGCGCCAGAAACGTTACGCGTTGAAGTGACGAATGTTCCGGCTGATGCCCTTATCTACTATCCAGATGGGGTGACGCTAGCTAACTATAATGAAGCGACCAAAACTTGGACACTCGATATCGACAAAAATAGCCTCGATAAGATTATTTTTAACTCGGGTGAGCACAACACGGACGATGGCAACATCAAAGGTATTGATGGTCCAATCCATATTGCAGTGCAAAGCGTTGATAAAGACGCAAGTGGTGCAGAGTACTTAGGACCTAAGAGCGAGTTTGATGTTGAGTTAGTCATCGACCCGGTTAACGACCAACCAACTTTTGTTGGTGTGTCTGATCTGGCTACCAGCGAAGATGTCATTGATGGCCTGCCAATCAACAATTTCACCATTGCTGATATCGATGTCGAATACGATGACCCTAACGCTGAATACACCTTAACACTGCAAGCCGATAAGGGCTTCTTAGAGTTCAGAGACTTTACTGGTGTTAATTTCGAGTTGCAGCCTGATGGTAGCTTGGTTCTAACTGGCAAGTTAGCAGACATTAACAGTGCGCTTACTGCGGGTAATGTTATCTTCAGGCCTGATGCGAACAGCAATGATCTTAATTCTGGCGGCCCAGTAACGGTGACAGCTACTGTCGATGATGGTGGCAATAATGGCGCTGTAGACCCAGCGGATCCAAGCACGTCATCCACCAATCAAACCACATTTGTGATTAATGTGAGTGAAGTGAATGATCAGCCTGTTGCGGGAGACCTTACTCTCAATGATATTGATGAGGATGGCTCAACCCAAATCACAATGGCACAGATTATTGCGGCAAGTTCAGATATTGATGGTGATACGTTAACGGTTGATTCTATCTCGGTACCTGCAGAGCAAGGCACGTTGACTCTCAACCCAGATGGTCAATCTTGGACATTCAACGCTGCGCCAAACTTCCATGGCAAAGTAACTATTACCTATGTGATCGAAGATGATGGCACCACCAATGGTGCTGATGACTTCCTGACCGATAGCGGTGAGATCACCTTTGATGTACTTGATGTCAACGATAAGCCAATTATCGATATTGATGATATCACCACGGGCATTGCAGAGTCGGCGGATCAACTGATCAGTGGGATTAACGTATCGGATGTTGATTACGTTGGTAGTCATGCCGATGACCCAATGACAGTGACGATTACGGTCGATTACGGTGTTCTCTCACTCCAGAAACCTGCTGGTTCTTCAGTATTAGTTACGGGTGAGGGCAGTGGTAGCTTAACCTTAACGGGCACGCTAAGTGAATTGAATGCCTTACTTGATACGCCAACTGCGCCGAATGGCTTGTACTTAGATGCGAGCTTAGCACCAACAGACGAGATTCAGTTGGATGTGACGGCTAAAGATAGCTACAACCCTTCAGGTTTAGCCCTAGAAGCTGAGCCACAAAGCCATGTTATAGCGGTTACGCCTGTAGCTAATGCACCGACGTTAGCTATTGATCCGAGTGTAAATCACGTTCGCAACATCACTGCAAGCTTGGCTGCAAGTAACAGTGGAATTGCACTAATAGGGGTAATGGCGGCGTTAACTGACTCGACGGAAGTGTTGGCACTTGAAGTTCACGGTGTGCCTGCTGGCGGTACGTTAACAAGTTCAGTCAGTGGAATCAGTTACGATGCCGCTGAGGATGTATGGCTGGTACCTGCGGCTTCTATTTCAGACCTGAAAATAGAAGGGGCGAGTGTTGGTGAGCACAGCTTGTCCTTACGAGCGACGTCGACGGAGTCTAATGGTGATGAAGCAAAATCCGACCCGATAACGGTCAATTTTGCTGTGGTATCTGATGCGGACACAATTGATAAAGGCGCTGAGGTCAACGATATTCAGCTCCACGGTGAAGGCGAAAATAGTGAGTTAACGTCTGGCACTGGAGATGACTTGTTAGTCGGAGGCAGCGGTAATGATGTGCTATTTGGCGGAGCTGGAAACGACACTCTAATGGGCGGTGACGGTGACGATATCCTTGAAGGTGGTCTGGGTTCTGACATTCTTGTCGGTGGCACCGGTATGGACACCTTTGTCTGGAACGAAATTGATGATGGCTCATTGGATACCATTAAAGATTTTAACATCAGTGAAGGGGATAAAATCGATCTGCGTGAAATACTACCTGAGCTTAAATCCGGTTCAGTGAATATGGATGAACTGCTGAAGCACCTCGACGTACAGGTAGATGGCGATAACGTTGAGTTACGTATTCACCCGCAAGGAGAAGGGACTGACGCTCAAGGTATCTTAGTTGAGAACCTTGTTCACCAGCTTGATAGTGGTTTTAGTGGTATGTCCCACGAAGACATGGTTTCATCGTTACTCGAGCACGTGATGATTCACGATAATAACTAAAATACAAAACGCCCCATCAGGGGCGTTTTTTTCTTTTAGCGCAACGAATCTAGCTCGTTTTGTACGTTGCAGCGAAACTCATCACAGCGTGATCAATCGTGGCTTTGACTTGTTCACAGCTTGGTGGAGGAGTATGAGTGATCAATTGCGGCCAGAAAATGATCGCTTTAATGCTGCCAATATACTGTTCAATTGTCAGTGGAATATTGGCTATTTCCAGTGCACCCGCATCAATTCCTTGCTGAGCCCATTTTTGCAGTCCGTAAGAATCTTCAATTGATTCGAACTTTGACACCAGAACTTTAGAGGTTTCATGGCAGCGAATGCACTCAGCCATCACCAAGCGTGCGGTGATTTGAAAATCTTCATTATTGATGTAACACATCTGCTTGAGCGTTAATTCAGTTAACTGCTCCTCAATAGACACAGAAGGGTCAAACTCGACCTCATAATGGTCATCAAAACGACACATGAGCTTATCGATAATCACCTCAAAGAGAGCATCTTTGTTTGGGTAGTATTTGTAAAGCGTGCGTTTTGATACGCCTGCTTGCTTAGAAATACCTTCCATACTGGCTTGCTCAAAGCCTTTTTTAGAAAAAACTTCGATGGCGGATTTGATGATATCTTCTTGTTTTATATCACTTCTTTTTATCATTGCTCATATTCCAGAATAGATAAAGTAAACGATGGCGTTTCCTTTTGAATTCAGAGTAACTAAAGTATACACCATCGTTTACTTTCTTGAATAGCAAACCTATCCATGACGCCGAAAAACTAGATTATTTTTTAATAACTTAATGCCTTTTCATTATTTGCCCGCTTTTTGCGTGCATTTTTTGATAATCCCTTTCATTCATATCCACCAAAAGTATACTGTTGCATAACAAATAGATAACAATATGGCTAGGGAAGGTAATTTTATGAATAAGGAGCAAAGCTTATTCCAGTGGGAACGGGTACAAAGGTTTAATCTTCCTGTTTGGACTGTGCTGGTCGGCGTGCTGATTGCTCGGACTAGTTTTTTCATGGCTTGGCCTTTCTTAGTGGTTTTCTTATATCAAGATTACGGAGCCAGTGCGATTGAAGTCGGTTCCATGCTAGCAGCAGCTTCATTATTGGGATCTGGCGTTGGGCTTTATTCCGGCTATTTGTCAGACAAGTTTGGCCGTAAATGGCTAATGGTGACGGGCTGTGTGATCGCTTTCTTCGCTTACACTGGTATTGGACTTGCTGATCAAATGTGGCAGTTCTACATCCTTGTTCTTATGACGGGATTAATGCACCCACTGATCGACAGCCCTGCGAAAGCTGTATTAGGTGACTCCCTTGCAGATCATAAAGACCGAGAACTTGCCCTCAACATCCGTTACTTTGTCTTAAATATTGGTGGTGCTATTGGCCCATTGCTGGGTGTCACGCTGGCACTGGCCAATCCACAAGGCTTATTCCTAGTGACAGGTCTTACTCACCTAGCTTACACCCTTTGGATTATCTTTGGGATTGAACGAAAACAGTCTTTGCGAGACAAGATCAAAGAATCGTCGGTACTGCCAAACTTTCGTCAAACTCTTAAAGTCATCAGCCAAGATAAAATTTTCATTTTGTTGTTGGTGGCTAATTTACTGCTGATGTTTGTATACGCTCAGCTTGAGTCATCGGTACCACAAGTGATTGTGCGCAGCGGCATTGCGGATGCTGCGACGTTAATTGCGATGCTGATGTTCGTTAACACTGCCACTATCGTCACACTCCAATTTCCACTGCTCAAATTGATGGAGTCTTTCCCGCTATTTACCCGTACACGTATTGGTATGGTGGCGATTGCGATTGGTCAATTAGCCTTTATTGTGTCACCAAATGATTCAGCAGTTGGCTGGGCAATCGCGTGTTTCATTATTAGTGTTGGTGAAGTGATTACCTTCCCAACCATCAACGTACAAATCGACCGTTTAGCCCCATCTCATCTGCGAGGCTCTTATTTTGGAGCGACAGGTATCTACACGTTAGGTTTTGCTATCGGCCCACTTGTCGGTGGCGCGATGATTGAATGGCTTGGTTCTACTTGGTTGTTTGGATTGTGCTTCGTGGTGTGTATTGCCATGATTTGGCTCTATTTCGCTGCCGAGAAAGTGGAAGACACGGTTGAGCGTGAAGTGGCACTGCAGTAGCCAGAGCACTGGCTACTGCATGATTACTTGATTAGTTTAAGGCTGGTGGAACTTCAACTTCACCAGCCTTTTGTGGTTCTAGTTGAATAGTCTGTGTAGGGAAGGCAATGTCAGCGCCGTGAGAGCGGATGATCTCATAGATTTTTAGCAGCACATCTTGCTTCACTTCATGGTAGCGAATCCAGTTAACTGTCTTGGTAAAGGTATACACCAGTAAGGTCAATGAAGACGGTGCAAAGCCGTTAAAGTTAACGATTAGCGTTTGTTTGGTATCAATATCGCTATGGTTTTCTAGCATCGCTTTAATTTCAGACACAATCAGCTCTACCTTTGCTCCGTCTTGATAACGAATACCGATATTTTCATTGATACGTCGGTTGAGCATTCGAGAAGGGTTCTCTACCACTATGCTACTGAAAACAGAGTTGGGTACGTAGATCGGTCTTTTATCAAATGTGCGGATGATGGTCATGCGCCAACCAATTCTTTCAACGGTTCCTTCGATTTGACGATCAGGGGAGCGGATCCAATCACCGACTTTAAACGGACGGTCGAAGTAGATCATCATGCCACCAAAGAAGTTGGACAGTAGGTCTTTCGCCGCGAGACCGACAATTAAACCACCGACACCACCAAAAGTAAGCAGACCAGACAGGCTTAGGCCAAATGCCTGCATTACCGTCAGAGCACCAATGACGATAAAGAACAACCTTGCTACCTTAGCGACGGCTTGAACGGTTGTTTCGTCGCGGTTCTGATTGGCAAGTACGTACTCTTCAATATTGTTGATTAAACGCATAGTGATCCAAACAAAGATCCCTATGACGAGTATCAGTTTGAGGGTGCTCAGCCAGTTGAGCTTAGAGCCCATGTAGTCTTGCAGTAAAAAACCAGCGGATATGGTGCCAGGCCAACACCAGATAAGCGTACTGATGGGCGTTTTAAGTGCCGCTAAAGTAAGGTCATCCCAGTGGAACTGAGTCTTACTCACCAATATTTCTAAACGGCCATAAATAATACGCCATGCAATCCACACCAGTAGACTGGCAATGGTGATGAACAGAACATTGGTATCCCAGGTGTTTAGCATCTCAGCAATAGATGGAGGTAAATAGGTGAGTAAGTCGTTCATTTTTCAATTCGATTTCATTATTTTGTAGCCCAAGTATAAGTCTTTGCCTATACCCGCACTAGTCTCTTTATTGAAGAGCGCTTGTTGGTATATTGAACAAGGTTAAAACTGTGTCAAGATTTTGGATTAAGTTTGATAACCGAAATCGACAGGCGCACACTTTGACGCTTCTCTCCCCCTATCGAAAATAGGAACAATGATGAAATCAGCCGATAAACAGTTTGCTGTAATTGGACTAGGTCGATTTGGCCTTTCTGTATGTAAAGAGCTTCAGCAAGCAGGAGCAGAGGTTCTTGCCGTTGATCTTGATGAAGAAAGAGTAAGAGTCGCAGCGAGCTTTGTTAGTCAAGCGCTAGTAGCCAATTGTACCAATGAAGAAACAGTGGCAGAGCTTCGTTTAAGTGACTACGACATGGTCATGGTCTCAATTGGTGCTGACGTCAATGCCAGTATTTTAAGCACTTTGGTGGTTAAAGAAGCCGGAGCAAAAAACGTTTGGGTGAAAGCGAACGATAAGTTCCACTCAAAAATTCTCCACAAAATTGGTGCTGACCACGTGATCTTGCCTGAAAGAGATATGGGGATTCGGGTTGCGAGGAAAATGTTGGATAAACGTGTTCTCGAATTCCAAGAGCTAGGTTCTGATTTAGCGATGACAGAAATTGTTGTTGGTTCGCAGCTTATGGGCAAAACGCTGGGCGATCTCGCGCTATGCAAAGAGCAAGATGTGCAAGTACTAGGTTTTAAACGAGGCCCTGAGATCAAAAAGATGCCTGACTACGAGAAGAGACTTGAAATTGGTGATTTGATCATCATTGCTGGCCCCCGTGATATTTTGGCTAAGAAATTGAGTTCATTATGACTCCGTTTTCTCGCACCGACACATTCTATGCGTTAGATTCTGACAAAAAGCAGCGTAAAGGCTCTGAACCGAGAGTCATTTTACTCAGCTTTTTGGGTGTTCTTCTCCCGTCTGCAGTGTTGCTCACGCTGCCAGTTTTTTCAGTCACTGGGCTATCGATTACCGATGCTCTGTTTACTGCAACCTCGGCTATCAGTGTAACTGGTTTAGGCGTCGTTGATACCGGAGAACACTTCACTATCGCTGGTAAAATTCTACTGATGCTGTTGATGCAGATTGGTGGCTTGGGGCAGATGACGCTCTCTGCGGTTTTACTGTATATGTTTGGTGTGCGCTTAAGCTTAAAGCAACAAGCGCTAGCGAAAGACGCATTGGGACAAGACCGACGCGTTAACCTTCGTCGCCTCGTTAAGCGCATTATTATCTTTGCCTGTGTGGCGGAGACGATCGGCTTTATGGTACTTGCCTACCGTTGGGTGCCAGAAATGGGCTGGAGTGATGGGCTATTCTACGCGATTTTCCATGCTATCTCTGCGTTTAACAATGCGGGCTTCGCCCTGTTTTCAGACAGTATGATGAGCTTTGTTGAAGATCCAATCGTTATTTTAACGCTAGCGGGCTTATTCATTTTCGGCGGTTTAGGCTTCACGGTGGTTGGTGACGTTTCGACAAACTGGCGACGCGGTTTTAGAGCCCTTCAGCTACATACCAAAATCATGTTAGTGGCTACACCTACATTGCTGCTTATTGGCACCTTGTTGTTTTGGGCGTTAGAACAAGACAACCAAGCTACCATGGGAAGTTTAACGCCAAGTGGGCAGTGGCTAGCAGCCTTCTTCCAATCCGCGAGCGCACGTACCGCAGGCTTTAACAGTGTTGATTTAGCGTTGTACACTCAACCTGCGTTATTAGTGATGATCATGTTGATGCTGATTGGTGCGGGATCGACCTCTACAGGTGGTGGTATCAAGGTGTCTACCTTCGTAGTGGCGTTTGTTGCAACATGGGCCTTTTTAAGGCAGAAAAAACATGTGGTGATGTTTAAACGAACCGTTGGTTGGCCAGTGGTGACAAAGTCTCTGGCGATTATTGTTGTTAGTGGGGCAATCCTAACGATTGCCATGTTCTTGTTGATGCTCACGGAAAACGCGAGTTTTGATAAAGTTCTATTTGAAACGATTTCAGCGTTCGCGACCGTTGGCCTGACCGCAGGTTTGACAGCCGAACTGTCTGAGCCCGGCAAGTACATTATGATTGTTGTGATGACGATTGGTCGTATCGGGCCGTTAACACTTGCCTACATGCTTGCTAGACCTGAACCGACCTTAGTGAAACACCCAGAAGGTGTGGTTCTGACGGGCTAATAGGGCGTTATTTATTGCCAAAATGATCCGAGAGTGCTGCTCGGCGATGCTTAGCAGCACCTCCTCCTTGCATATCCACTGTGTTTTCATATCCCTCTTTAATGAACCTCTGTGTCGGGCTATTGGGTTCAAGACGCCTAAGCTGGGGTGAATCAAAGGTTCCTGCGATTTGATAGATGGCTCTTCCGCTACCTGTATGTACCGTTACTCGCTTACCATCGAACTCAAACTGTGTAGATACTAATCGGTTATTACGAAACACCCCTTGGGAATTGAGCGTCAGTACTTCTGTTTGATATGGGGGCGCTCCCACTTCTATCCAGCGGCCATAAACATGTTTTGGGTGCACATAGTCTTGATAACTAAAATAAATCAGGCTAGAAAATCCTAGCAGTAATAGAAGAAAGACTAGGATGGCAACAGTTTTAAAGGCGGAAGTTTTAGTCATAACAGCAGGGACTATCCCATTAATTTTCGATGCTTGGTAACAGTAAAGGTTGTAGGTTATGTAGTAATAACACCAGTCAGACTGTAGGATATTGAGTACTAACGCAGTTTTAGCCTACAGAATGTTGAACCCCAGCCCAAACTTAGGTGCAGGAATTCGTTTGTTTCATTATAGTTTAGTGCTCATTTAGCCTGTTATGGAGCAACAGACGAACTTTTTCATTTGAGTAAATGACTAGTTGATGATCACACATTCTGCTAACAAGCTGCTATTTTTCGTTAGACACCCGCCCTTTTATCTATAAATCATAAAGTTGCCCCCCGAACGTGGTGAAAATTATCTATTGCTGAATGGCCCCAGTTCGTATAAAACGATCGTTGAAAAATATTTGCTCCAAGGAGAGAGAAGGATGATCAAAGCGAACAGCTATTTTGAAGGACAAGTTCAGTCGTTAGGTTTTACACAACAAGATGGTGACTCTAGCGTCGGTGTTATGGCTGCGGGTGAATACACTTTTGGTACGGCTGCGGCAGAGCGCATGACTGTAGTAAAAGGCGCTTTGACTGTTAAAAAAGCAGGTGAAGAACAGTGGGTGACTTACAACGCAGGTGAGTCATTTAATGTAGAAGCGAATTCGTCGTTTGATCTACAAGTGGCAGTGTCGACTGCTTACTTATGCGAGTATCTAAGCGCTGAGTAAGTTGTTCGGAAATATCCTCTGTCTCAAAGAGGGTCTTTACGTAAATGACTATTATAAAACAGAGCCCTAGTCGCTCTGTTTTTGTTTCTTTGAATTTAAATCTTATCCTCACAAGCCGTCTCTTCTTTTAGCTCTGTCTGTTTTGATGCCATTTCATTCTCATTTACTAGACTTACTGTGGAAGTACTAAACGAAAGTCGCATTGTCAGCAATGTTGGTTAGATTCATGATAACCATTAACACTATATGGTCATTGAGGAACTATTGATTCGCTCACTATTTTCTATCTTGAGTGATTGGTGTTCTAAATTTGGCTTTAAGTATTTGAGTCTAATTACAATTTATTAAGTGTTAATTTTGCCAATTGTGATCTGTAGACTTTTCGAGTGAGTTCTCAACTATTATAAAGCACATACTGAATTATTTGCATAAAGGTCAATTATGGCAGGACTAGCTGAAAACAAGAATCTGAAGAGTATCGACCTCGCTGCGGAAGATGCGCAACCAGAGCAACACACTGCGGATCAATCGACGTCAATCCGTTATGGTGAAGATGCATTTCAAGATGTACTCCCTTTATGTGAAGTTGCTTGTATCGTAACCACTCCAACAGGGAAAGTGCTGAGATGCCGCACCAAGTACGTGGGCCTGCATTCAAACAATGTCCTGCTGCTTGAGATGCCAACCGTTACAGCTAAGGAAATGTCGTTGTTTATGCAGCGAGGCTATTCCATCAAGGCGTGTGTGATTTCTTCAAAAGGCGAGGGGGCACGTGTTTACTTTAAGAGTAAAATTGAATACGTACTCAATGGTGGTGATACGGAGCTACTGCTAATCAGTGTGCCAAAATCGACTCAGGTTGTTGTCGGTCTAAGAGCAAGCGCTCGTTTAGAAATCAGTCTCGATGGCGTTCTCTCACCTAACAAGCATAAGTATCCATGTCAGATCAGAGATATTTCGCAACATGGCTGTTTGATCGTGGTTGATCGTACGAAAACAAGCTATCGCCAGGGCTCTGTAATAGAACTGACTATTGATGCAAATAGCGATGAAAGTGAAGGCAAGGTTCTAACGGCTATCGTGAAGAATGTATCGAAAACCTCTCACTATCATAAATATGGTGTTCAGTTTGATGACGACAGCTTAGCTCATGCAGGGTCGCTTATTGATGGTTTGCAGTTCTGTTCACTGCAGCAAAAATTTACCCTGTAGAGCCTTTTCTAAGCTCTGTTAAAAGGGAATCTCGACTAAACTTATTAGTGAGAATCCTCATTTTGATAAGGAGCGCATGATGGAATTACGAAATGAGCGTGGTGAGAAAACACAAGTTGCTGATAACCTAACCATAAAAGAAGTGCTTGAAATGGGTTATTCTATTGATCTATGCGATGAAGCGTTTGATCCGAATGAGCACTGGGTTGCGAGTGCTGGTAGCCAAGCAACGAAAGGGGAATTCCCTGAGTCCTAGGACGAGTTGATGCGACTTAAATCAAAAGAAATCCGAGCTTAGCTCGGATTTTTTGCATTTTTAGAAGGCTATACACCAATATTAAAGAGTCGCGTTGGTATTTGTGCGTCGATTTCTGATATAGGGTATGATGAAAATCCTTAATGATTTGAGCCTGCTGCCGATACAGAAATGTAAACGGTAAAGTATAACGACAAGAGTACGAATGAATATAATTGGGATTGCCATTGGAGCAACAGGGTTGCTTTTATTGGGTATGTTTATGTGGATGCTTGCTCTTTCGCTTAGAAAGAAACGGTTAGAGCAAGAGCGCAAGCAGAAAGCGATCGCTTTTCGTAAAGCGGTAGAGAGAAATCGCCGCCAAGAACAAGAAGAGCGCGTGATAAAAGCTGAAGGCGGTGATATCCCGACGATTCTTTATCTTGCCAAAGAAGCTGAACGCAAAAACATCAAAGAAGCTATCTATTGGTATACCAAAGCTGCCAAGCTCGACAGCGTGACAGGAATGTACGGTGTTGTTCGTATTAGTAACAAAATGCAGCAAGATGTTGTCCTAAAAGAACAGGCGAAGTTCTGGCAGACGTGCATCAATGCCTCTGAAGGGAGTTTGCCGCATAAGTTCGAAATGGCGCAAGCCTTGATTCACGGACGAGGAACAGAGGTCAATACGCCAAAGGCTATCTCTGTAATGGAACAAGCCGCGAAAGAAAACTATGTTGATGCGCTTGTGTTTCTGGGCGACTGGTTTTCACCTGAAAACAGCAATGATCCTAACATGTCGACTGCGTACTACCGCCGGGCAACCGAGCTAAAAAGCAACGAAGGTCGTATGAAGCTAGGCTTGAATTATATTAATGGTGTTGGTGTAGCGAGTAACTTTGCTCAAGGCTGTTACTGGTTAGAGCGAGCTGCAGAAAAAGGCCATCTAGAAGCGATGTATAAAGCGGGTGAAGTATGGATGGGGCAGAAGCCTAACGGAAATTCACTCAGCTACATTTGGTTGTTCCTTGCTGCTCAACTCGGTCATGAGCCGTCACGAGTACTGCGCGATCAGGTTGCGCTACAAATTGGCGTAGATACAGTGGTTGGTCTGCAAAGCTTATCTAAACCTATGCTGAAAAAGATTCGAGAGAACAAAGTTGGCAAGCATTCAATCATCAAAGCATTGAATAAACTGTATAAGCGTAAAATCCCAATTGATGAAAATGGTACGCTGCTTGAGGAGCCGTCGATAGAGCGAGTGGAGCCAGTCGAACCTGAACAGGCTTCCACCGAACAGAAGCTTGACTTCTCACAATCGCCAATGGATAAACAGTAAAAAAGAAAAACGCCCGATGATATTCATCTAATGCCGATCGGTTTAGAGACTTGAATGATCCTCGGGACGTATGATAATCCCCACTAACAAAGTTAGTGGGGAT
>NZ_JBHZSA010000004.1:0-324705 GCF_043642085.1 Vibrio hepatarius
GAACTCAGAAGTGAAACGAATTAGCGCCGATGGTAGTGTGGGGTTTCCCCATGTGAGAGTAGGACATCGCCAGGCTTTAAATTTAGACTCAAGAGTCTAACCAGTGCGGAGCGGTAGTTCAGTTGGTTAGAATACCGGCCTGTCACGCCGGGGGTCGCGGGTTCGAGTCCCGTCCGCTCCGCCACTTATTCGAGAGTCGTCTCATGAAATACGAACTACAGGGGTGTAGCTCCAATTGGCAGAGCAGCGGATTCCAAATCCGCGTGTTGGGAGTTCGAATCTCTCCACCCCTGCCATATATAAGGCTCTAGTCGAAAGACTGGAGCCTTTTTGCTATTTTACGCAATAAAAAAGCCCAGTCTTTCGACTGGGCTTTTTGCCTTTATTTCGGGTTTTATAAAGGGACATATCCCCAAATAATACCGTTATTACCCGCTAATAGACCTAATATATAAGTGTTTCCTGCTTGTTCAACTGAGACGACTCTAGCTTCATAATCAGAGGCATTGAATGAAGAATCTGCACAATTAACTGCTTGTACATTTTTAGCTACATAATAAAATTTAACTTTATGCATTGTTCCCGATAGTGTACAGATACCATTAATGACGAAAGAACCATCATTGTTAATTGACCATGTAGAACCGTCATTTGGATTGGTATGAGTGCCAACTAAGGTGGATAGCTCACCATTACTAGGGACTTTATCGAAAGAGTAGATAAGGTTTTGATTGTTGATTACTGCTGATAAGTCTGCACCTTGTTCTGTAAAGGTTGTCAAAACCTCCAAATCGGAATAAACAGTAAGCCCCCCATTGAATGCATGTGTTACTCCCTTACTTTTTAAAGTATCCCCTTCAATTGTACTTGTGTGGGTGAAGTAAACTGAATTATTAGCGAAATCGCCAACTATAAGAGCCCCGTTAACTTGCTCTGTATCGATGAACATTACAGTTAAGTCAGTGTCATTTAGGTAAATACCATCTTGTAGGTAGGTTACATTCTTAGAAGCTTCTTCATCACTAGAGCCTCCCCCGCAACCCGCAATAGCCAAAGACATTGCAATTAGTGCTAGAACTTTTGTTTTCATATAAGCCTCTTTTCATAGTTAGGACCATGAAACCTAACACATAGGCTGGCTTAATTTTGAGCATTGGTGTTTTATTAAACTCCTACATGCAAGTCTATACAGGCAATAACTTACCCCTGAGTGATCTGTATTCATTATTCAAATACACACATAATTAGATTGTTTAGTATCATGCTATAACAACCTCGTCAGAACTCCCAATAATTGAGGTTTTTATGCCAGCACAAACGAAAGGAAACTTTTGTAATATTAAGGACTTTAAACCATCTCAGCGTACTATGAACGCAATTAAAGAGATGAATAACGTAAACCAAATGAGTAGCTATCTAGACAAGATTCTTGCTCTAATACCTTTCTATCATATCTTTGCCGGACGCAAGTCTTATCCCGGTGTCGCACTTACAAACGCAGGGTGGAACGCCTCTACGTATCAATGGAAAACATTTAATGAAGCAATGATGGCTATTCCTGATATAAAAAGACAACGCTTAGAAACTATTGCTGAAAATGAAATGTTATTTTCTACAGGGAAAGATTATGAATTTTGGACATGTGTATATAACTCGCTTTAAGTTATTAATGGTGCTGGCTTTATTGTCTGGTTGTGCTTCCGCTTCCGGGCTTGAGACAAAAGAGTCTTTGCAAATTAAATACATTGAGGTGTATGACGCACTTAATCAAAAGGTTGGAGAGTGCTCAAAACTCAAGAAGCAGAGACAGATTACGATAGATGATGAATGGCTTAAATCTCAACCAACTTTAACTCAGAAGGTTGTTTTGTTTGAACTATCCAAAATGGCAGAAAAACGCTGTGCTCAACCTGAAGAGTCAGATTATGTTAATGTTATTTTCGACTTGGCCGTTTTTGGGGAAGCTGACGCCTTAAATGAATATATAGAGTTAAGGCGATATGACCTTCCTCAAGAAGATAATAAAAAAATCCTAAGCAGTTTGGATCAAGAGCAATTAAGGCACCTTTCGACACTGGAAAAGTACCAAGCACCATTTAATTTATTTTCGGCCTTTGAATCGAATTAGTGATTCGATGAGAAATAAAAAAAACCATTAAATGCAAATTAAAAAGGCCGCTAGTAATAGCGGCCTTTACTGTTTGGCTTTAAATTGCCGATTTTTTGATTTTCGTTCATTAATTACAGTGATATGAAGGACTTGGACTACATACATCTGACTTTAGGTTGGGTTATTATTGGCCTGTTATTATTTTAAGTGTCCTAACACTTCTTGCAATATTTGCTTTTTTGACAATGCGCCACAGCTCCCCCGTTGTGGCGTTTTTTTTATTTAGAGTCGCTTATTTTTTTCGCTTACGACGTGGCTTACGTTTAGTTGTGCCCTTAGCTTTAACCACACCGCCACCTTTCTTAAATCGGTAACCTTTCTTAAGTCGTCCGTTTGATTTTAGTCCTGTTTTTGCCATATTTATTCTCTCGCTCGATGTGAAGAACGCGATCGTTTAAATCACTCAATTCACTTTTAATCCAGTTAACATCTGTGGTTAGTGTTGCCACCGTGACCACCCCAGAAACAATTCCGGTAATGACGGCCGAGGCAATCACCGGCACAAATGCAATGCTCTTTTCCTTCGCTTCAGACGGCCTTTGGGTTGTCTTTGAATTCATCGCGCACTGTCTCATAAAGTCCAATTGCAGCAGGAACAATCACACCCGCTGCATTTGCGATTACGCCGCCCAGTTCAACACCTTGCTGTGTGACTTCTGCGCTGAACAAATCACCATATCCAAACACCGCCGCAATGGATGAGAGCATTAACCATAGGCCGCGTTTCGTTGAAGGTTGTTTTAAATTAATCATCCGTATACCTCTTGATTGAGTTCAATGTGTACTCCGTCTTTACGTTTTGGCCAGTCTCCTCCCCAAACGATAGAGACGCCCAGTTCATTTGCTGCTTGTTTAAACGCCCAGCTCACTTGTTCGTAGTAGCTCCAGCCCCACGTTAAATTGCCGTCTTCGTCATAGACTGCAATGTCGATAGCAAGTCCTGATTGGTGGCGACTCTTACGAACGTATCCATCTTTGTCCGTCACCCATTTTTCAGGGGTGTTTTGTTTAAAGAGTGCGTTTTGTTGTTCGGCCGTTCGAAAGCCATGCGTCACTCCAAAATCAAACGGAGATAGCTCTAAAGCCCGGTGAGTGACTTTTTGTAAGTCAGTGTGAACCGGGGCTAGTTTTCGTTTACTACGCGCACCAAATACCCAGTCGTAAACGGGTTTAGGCTTATTGGTACTTGTCATTGCTCTGCCTCCTGTTTTGCGCATCGATACCCACGCTGCACCGCCAGCAATGGCCATAAGAAAAACAATCCAGCGCATCATTAAGGCTCTTGAGTTTCAAACTGCATGTGTACGTCAGGGATTTGATACCCATCGGGTGCGTTATAAAAACGCCACTCCATATAAAACTCCGTTAAACCAGGGGGAAGCGTGATAGAGCGATGGAACATCGCGCCATAGTTCTCTATGGCTTCGCCGTAAAATAAACCCTCATCCAAGCTTGGCTTGGTGGAGAAATTCAATATCACATCTCTATTTACAGTGACGTTAATTTTGACAGCATGTTGAGGAAGCCAAACGCGTCGCCATTCACTGGCATCGACACGGGAACTGATGTCATCAATATGCATGGCATCAGTTAGCACCAGTCCTGTTTTTCCTTCTGGAGTTGGCGGTATATAAATAAAACTCATACCACCTCCCCAACGTGACATTTATCTCCGACACTGCCTTTTAAGCTAATGGCGTTGGTTGCCTCAAACCCCACAACCGCCCCCGGAGCAAGCTCAAAAAAGCCCGCTAAGGTGACCTTTGCTTTATTGGTTTTAGGCGTCTGAAATATCAGCATGTGACGCGTTGCCTTTGCCGGGATAGTTTGAGTGAGCGTGCCGTATGAAAAGTTGATGGGTGCCAGTCCGTTGGTGGTGCGCCCCTTTGACGCTGGAAGCTCAGACACTTTCACCGTAGGGGTGTTTTGCACAGAGACTTTTTGTATGTCTGGCATTTCAACGGTCACGGCTGGCGTTTCAACGTTAATGGTTGGCTGATTCGTAACGCGTACCGGGATTTCAGAGTTGCCTATGGTCACCGGGTTAACAATCTTACTCACGGCCACCACGCCGCCTTGCTTGGCAAGTCCAGTTTGCGACCCCATACCGTTTTGATAACTAAACAACATTGGGGTTTTGTGCGGGTTATGGACTGAGAACACCGTAAACTGAACACCCGGGCGAATCGTGTCACCTGCATCAGCCCGGTATCGGTATTTGTCAGCAATGACAATATCGAGCTTATGCTCATTATCGAAAACGTTCAGATACTCAGAGGTCGTTACCTCAAATTCAACGGTTTCGTTTGAATCGATTGTATAAATACTCATGCTTACCCCTTAGCTGCCCATGCAATTAAACCGACACAAACCACTGCGCCAATCGTAAAGCCCATCATTTTGACGGTGTTTTGTTCAAGATCTTGTCCGTTTGTTTTCTCAGTGGTTGCCAGCTTGGAAAGGGCCGAGGTTAACTGAGAGGCAAATCCGGCCACGGTGTTGACTGCGTTATCCGAAACGGCTTGTACGGTTTGATTGGTATTGGCCGACATCAGCAAGGTGTTGTCGAGCACCATCCCCGCCAGTAAGGTGTTGTTATCGAGCACCTTCCCCGCCAATAGGGTGTTGTTATCCATTGCCCGAGCAGAGATTTCTCCGACTTCCTCAAGGGCTCCACTGGCGATATTGTTCACCACCTCAAACGCACCGCCGTCTGTGATGGTGATATTGTTGTTATTAGACTCGGCAAGGGCTAACTGTGAGCCTGTACCGCCACCATTAAAGCCCACGCTGTAGGTGTTGTTCTCGTTAATGGTGGTATTGTCTGAGCTTGAGCCTTTACCCATTGACTGTTAACTCCCATGTTTTTTCTATCCCGTTGTCACGGATACAGTGAATATCTGGACAACGACGGTAAAAACGGTGCATTGAGGCGGTTGCGGTTTTCGCTCGAATTACCTGTAAGCCAGACGCTTTAGCTAGTACTTCCAATGCGGGACGAACGTCGCGCATTAAGTGTTGTCCCTGCGCCGCGCAGATATACAAGTGGTCGGGATACTGCTTAACCAGTAGGGCGCAACCACCAATCTCTAGAGCAGAGACAAGTTTTAAGCGAAGGTCGTTAAATAGGGTTTGCGACTCCCCCATACCTAACGCCTTATCAAAACGCATCATCGTTTCTTGTGTCGCACCCAGCACTTTGATTACTTGCGATTGACCCACCACAGCCCCCCGGCAATGAGAGCAAAGGCAGAAAGGGCAACCATTGGACTGACCGAAAACCCCGAAGGGAGCGGTCCTTGGTAGCCAAAATTCACGCCGCCGCCAATGCTGTTTGAGGTGCTTTGATTGCCACCCTTTGAGGCCATGCTATTGGATGAGCTAAGACCTCCACCGCCTGTTAATGAACCCAGCATGTTCCACCTCTTAATTCATGGTCTGATAGACGCGATAGGACACATAAACACAGCCTCCAATCACAACCCATTTAGTTAAGTTGGAAGCTTGTTTAATCGCGGGCGTTGCTTTAGAAAACGCCCACCCGGTTGAAGCGGTTAAACCAATGCCGCCCAATATCAGGACAATAGGCATTAGGTTTTTCCTCGTGAGCCGATAAGATAAGCCCCGGCCAGTAAGGTAATGGTTGCTGCCGTGGCAAACCCAATGGCAAGCCCCGGACTAATGCTTGAGCCTACGCTTGCGTGAGAGTTTGCTGAGATATTCCCGGCGTGGTCACTCGACGCGGGTAAATCCGGTGCAACATTGCCGTTACTGCCTTTTTCAAACTGCATGTCGTTGGTTACATCGTTAATCCAGACATTGCCTGCCGCGTCTAAGTGCTCCATTGCGCTATCACTGATGCTGTCAAAGGCGTCATTGGTAAAATTACCAACGCCCTCAACTACATCACCCATAAGACCGCCGAGAGAGTCAGACACGTTATCTACGGCATTGCCTAAAAGCGCACCTAAATCAAAACTCATTGCGCCCCCTTAAGCGGCTGGCTCCGCGTCATACCATTCGGTTAACACTTCAATTCGGCCATTAGTTGGTGCTTTGGTGAGGTTAAGCACAAATTCAAGTTCACCTGATGCCTGAGTGTGGAAAATATCTTCAAGCAGACGACTGGCAAGCGGGAAGAAGTGATAAACACCGTTTTGAGGTGCAAAGCCTTTGCGCTGTAGATACTCATTGTTCTCTGTCAGCGTGGCTTCAAAAATCGTTCCGGTATTACGCTTGATAGTGAGTTCGCCCATCGCATCACTTAAAAAGTGGATCGCCTTGATTTTACGGGTGGGTGACTTTGGCATGGTTAGCCATTGCACTTCACCGCTTGAGGTCGCTGTGATGTGGTGATATTTGAGAAACGGACGTACTACGCGAGGCGCTGGAACGGTTTGTCCTTCATTGTTTTGCATCATGCGCATAGGTGCTGTCACCGCACGGCCTTTCATGGTTGGGGAGTCCACCGATGCAGGGATGTCAATTTCTAGAATGTTGTTATCAAATTGCCCGGTATCGAGAGCCGTGTGGCGCTGGTCAGCACGATGCAATAAGGAAGCGTCAGCAAACGGAATAACCAGTGCATTAGCAGTGACTGGCAACTTACGAAAACGCTGAATCATCGCTAAATCTTTCGCTTTAACGTTATAGATTTCGTCGGCTGTCAGTGACAGGCGAATACGAGTGTCACTGGCGGCTATGTCATAGTTAGTGACAAGCTTAATTTCTTCGTAACGAGGGCCATTCGATAGACGAACCTTAGCGGTTTCTCCAGCCTTAACGCCTTCAACGGTGTTGAGCTTTGACAGAGTTGGACGGGGTGAAATGATTAATTGCGCCATGCCTTACCCCCAGATTTTGTCTGATAGTGTTTGATTGCCCATCATTTTACGGCCTGTTTGCGTATTAAACGCAGCCCAGACAATACCGCCACTAATCACGGTAGCAATCGCGGCCATAGGGCCATATTTTTTTACGTGGTTCATTGTTCTGCATTCCTTTTCAGGTTTCAGGTAACTGGCCTACACCATACAAAAGGGCATTCGATAGCTGTCAAACCTCACTCCGCGAAGGTGCGAAAAATCGTCAGGAAGGATAGAAAAAAGGCCGCGAACGCGACCTTGATAGTTAACACTTTAGCTTTTTATAACGACTAGAATTATTCTATTACACTTCAGTTTGCACTTGTAAATAATCGTATCGAGGCCATAAACATACCCTCATATGATTCAAGCCATACCGTTGGGCTTTGCCCTTTATCCTTACTACTTAAAAAATCTCGACAAGCATTAGCACCACCAACTAAAAAGCACGCAAAGTGTTCTTCTGTCTTACCAAGCATCCGTGAATACTCTAGCTTTGCGCGGTCGATATCCTTATCTTGTAAAAACAAAGACAATACCTTCGACCTGCTATCCATAGCCCAATCACTGATCTGATGTGTATCCTTTAAATCCTCTTCAAGAGCTAACGTAACTCCAAATAAATATTGAATCATTGCACTTTTAATTTCACTAGACATATTTAAAGGGGAGTGTTCATATCCATTATCCCGTAACTCTTTAATAGCATTTAAGTATATCCAATTAACTGATTCATCAAGCATTTTTATATGCTTTTTATTCAACGGTTTAAGTTTTTCTTTGCCGAAAAATCTACCAAACATAACACACATCCTATAAATGACAATTCAGTGATCTAGCAGGATTCTGCGATATAACCACTTTAAACTCTTAAATATATAAAATATTTAGCCGTAAATTTTTGAGCAAAGCGAATTAAATAAATTTAATGCTGCTACAAACTTGATATTTAATTCCTCGGTTTTCGTAGCCGTCCCTTTGTAATGTTGCCGACCTCATCCGAATAGAAGTACTCAAAAGGTTTTAGGGTTTTGATTTGTGATACTTCTAGGTCCACTTCACCCGCGATACATTTTGCATCTAATGTGGTTTTCTGTTTGCCACACCAAATGCGGTTGGATGAAGATATTAGCGTTTTAGGGACTTGTTGTGGCCTTTGGTAGACCGTGTGCAAGATGAAACCGTATTTACGGCCCAGTACGCTGATTTTATTAAGTGCACCTTCTGCTTTACCGCTACCAAGCTCACACGCTACAAGCTCTTCTAGGACAACGTGCAAGAGTCGCCCACCATCACCGAGTGTCCACGCGAATGTACAAAAGGTTAAGAGATTATGCTTGGTTGGTTCAACTGTGAGAGATAAGCGAAAACTAGCCCGTTTACGCCTTGCTTTCATTACCGCAAGCATAAACTGACGCATATCATAAAAACGGCGCACTTTCAGGCCAGATAACACGGTGTAATCTTCTGCTGGGTCAAATAAGATCACCTGACTGGCACGAGGAATTAACCCCATTTGTATCACGGCCTGAGTTTTACCACTGCCAGTATTAGCAATGTAAGAGGTATGCAGTCCTTTAAGTGCATTATTGGGGTTAATTGGTCCTCGCATTTACGCTCCTTCGGTTGTCACTGCGCCTTGCATTTGCTCAATCTTTTGGCTTAGAGCTGCAACTTGCTCTTGTCCTGCCTGAATCTGTGCAATCAGAGTTTCGATTTTATCTTGTGCGCGTAGCTCAGTTGCTTGCAGCATGGACGCTTTCCACAGTCCACCAATTGCCGTCAGTGCAACGGGCGCTTTACCGTGACGCAATACCGACTGAGGCAACATAAGACCATACTCATCAAGAGCGGGTGCAATGTCACGCACTGCGCTATCAATATCAGATTGCTCAAACTTAAACTTAGGGTGCGCCGCAACCTGAAAACCTCGCTCCCAGAGACTTAAGAACATCGCGGCGGTTTGCTCTGCTGCATCAACAGCCCCTTCACCGCTTGGTGCATCTGGCTGCTCGGCGCTTTCTTGCTCGGGTTCGGGAGCCAGCTCTTGCAAAAGGGCCATTTCATCGTCCGTCAGCTCAACAGAAGCCCCGGAGGTGTTCATTTCTAATTCTTCACTCATACTTATTCCTTAAACATTTTGATGTAAGCAGCGCGGCCACCAAGCAGACACGCGGAAAGTGCGCCGATACCTAACGCCCACCGAGCAAGCAGCTTGATGACTGTGGGACCATTCCCCGGATTGGTTTCCGGTTCGTTCCCTGATGCCTCGGCGTTGTGATTGGGTTCGCGCACTTCGGCAGGTTGTGGTGTTTCGGCTTGTGAAACGGTCCCCGGTTCACTCCCCAGACGCTCGTTGATTTCACTGACTTCGATAAGAGCAATGTCAGAGGTTGCCGGAGTGTCTGAGGGTTGCGGACTGTTCCCTGAATCAGTCCCTGCAAGCGCGGAAAGTACTGACTCAGGTAACTGGTTAAGCTCAGGGACTAATGCGGCTTTTAGTCGCGCCTGAAACTCCGCAGCTTTACTGACAGAGGTTCCACATTTAGGACAGTTACTGTATAAACCTTGACGGTTATCTCCGCGAAAGTGGTGCAGCGTGGCAATGTCTTCACAGGCACAAACCATATAGCCCACGATAGGGTTTTTACTGCGAATGCCGGGATGGTTATCACGTAGTGACATGCTCGGACTCCTTAACAAGTTGTTTGAGTAGTACCAATTGAATCGAGCCGATTTCAAAGGCGATATCTAACCCCTTATCAATAAGCTCTCCCTTTTTCTTAGGCGATAAGATGCTGGTTTCACTGGCTTGCTTTCGTACTTCACCCAGTTCTTTGTGTAGCTCGCACGCCCGGTTAATAAATTTCTGCTTGTCCATGTTTCTCCTTAAGTGCTGATAAGTCGCCCGTTGCGAAGTGAAAGTGTGGTGTATTTGTCTATCGGGATTTTTGCGCCAAGTGACAGCGGCCTGATGAGGCATTGAATCCCTTTAACACTCCATCCGGTCGCGTCCATCAATGCTTTTTCAAGGGGTGAAATCGGCCTTTGCTTAGGCTGGTTACACTTATTTTCAGTGCTCCAAGACGAGGCTCCGCCTCTTTTTTGTTTCCACGCTTCAACATCGGATTTAGCAACAATTGAAAATCGCTCGCTGCATGTTTCGATCACCTTTCCTAGCCACTCGATACCAATGACGCGCTTAACGGTTTCTTTGTATTGGTTTTGCTGAAACTCATACGCGAGACGCGCATCACCAATGCTCTGGCAAAAGCCTTTCCAGCGAGATTTGTCCGCATGGTCGTGTAAGGCTTCCAGCTCACTATCAAAAGCCACATCGACTTTCTGTGCTCGGCGCAATTGACGCCATATTCCAACCGCAGGAGAGCCTGACTGTGAAAACTGCTTAATGCCCCACGCACTTGCCCAAGCGCGAACAGAAACCGCGTTATTTTCAGCGTCCCCTTCGGGCATGTGTGCGCCGTTGATGTTTTTAGATATGTATTTGATGATGTAGCCCGTAGCGCTTCCCTTGCTTGGGTCGCAAGGCTTAGCATGAAAACGCGCCTTGCGCGCTTTCTTGCTGCTTAATTCGTCTGAATCTTCCGCTCTGGCAATGACAGCACAAATGCGCATCACCTCTTTTTTGTGCTCACTAGGGCAGTAGATAAAGGCGTGTAAATGCGGTGTGCCGTCTTCGTGGGGCTCGGCCACTCGTAGGCCAAACCAAGGGATTTCCGCTTTAGCAAAATGGGCGCGTGCCAGCTTCCATTGCTCCATTAGGTTTTGATGCGCCTCTTTGACGCTGCAACCGTTCCACTTGCGCGAGTTGCGGTGATACTTAGACGGCAGTGTCCAGTTAATGAATACCCCTTCAAACCCCATATCAATGGCGCGTTCTTCGTCGCCACGGGTACGGACAACCAATTCAGCACGGCGATTGTCTAGATTGGCGATGGTGCGCTCTGCAACATCACTAAGGCTGTATTCCTGCATGGTGTCATGGCTAATGACGACCATGTTTTGCATGAACTCTTCAGATTCACGCATCTTTTGTTTGAAGTTAGATAGCGTTAAACGCGATACATACGAATGCTGACCTGTGCGGTCTCCCACATTGCCAAGGGTCACTTGTGCGTGTTCGATATACTGCTTGCGCATTCGCTTGAGTTTTCGAACGATGTATTTCGGGTCAATGCAACGACGAATCGCCGTCTCCAGAATATCAAGCGCATCCTCTATGCTGATGCGCTCACCAATTCTCGATATATCTACCACAGGCGGCTTGATATGAGCGTTAAGAAGAATGTCTTTAATCGCATCGAAGAGGCGTGTAAAAGCACCTAGACTGTCCGTATGGCTCATTTCCACATCATCAATCAGGCGCTCTTTCTCTTCCATTTCGACACGGCGAGCGATTTCCTCAAATGCACCAGTGAGTGACATGGCAAAGTCTTTGCAATGCTCATCACTCATCAATATGTCATGGGTCAGCTCTAGAGGTTTTGGCTCATGGGAGGCCATGCCGAAAGGGAAGAGTCTGGTGAAGTGGCACGCCAGCTTTTCAGCGTGACGCACTCTATCTTCGACATATACGGCTAGGTTGCGGTCAATGGCGTTGCTGCGGTTTTTGCGTCGTCCGACCTTAAAATCAATATCTTGGCGCATCATAATAGGGAGGTGCGCCGTGATGTTAGAAACATATTGCGCCAGTGAAAGGTTAACGTCTGGCTGGAGAAAGCGTTTATAAACACTCATGGTTACGTGCTTAATGCGCCGTCTGGTTATCAATCAGCGGCAGGTGATTCACCACGAATTTACGTAAGTCACGAATGAGGTCTTCACACTGAAGTTGTTCGGTACACTGCATAATGAACAAACGGTTTACGCACTCCGCACTAAAATGATTAATGGCCCTAAGTGTGCCTGTCGGTTCATCGTGCGCATCGAGGATAAACTCCAACGTAGATAGACGCTCAGCGATGCAATTAAAGCGAACATATTTCGCGATCTCTTGTGCTTGTGGCGTTAAGGATGAAAGCTCAGCGCTTGCTTCATCCATCGCATCAAGCTGTGTGAGGATAGCTTTAAGTGCAGTGACTGCTAGTTGGGTCATAGTGTTAGTCCTTAAGGTTGGTGTTGCGGTTTAAGCAATGAGTTCTCTATGCTTAATGGCTTGTAGTTTTGCGGCTTTTTTGAACTCAGCTTGCCCACGGCGACTAAAGCGATAATCTTTACCACCGCTAGCGTGCTGTCGGTATCCATTAGGGAAATATTGCGTTTTGATTTTCTCTATCGTTTGAAGTCCAAATTCAGTACTCATGGCAAAGCCTCCACGTGTGAATTACTCTTCTCTCAGCTCGATGTTTTTATCCACAATTCGAGCGTGCAGGGTGCTTGCATAAGCGCGCATGTGTCCGAGCTGCATACATAAATGCGCAATATCAAGCGGTGGTAGTCTTTTAAACTCAGGGTCGTGATAGATAAAAGCTTCCAGTTTGCGAATTTTCTCTTGGAGTTCTTCAAGTTCCTTATCCATTCGAATTAGGTAATCAGGTCTTTTAATGGTCACTGGGCTTTTCCTTACATTGGCATTGGTGGAATAGCGTCACTACCAAGTTGCGCAGCAGCATCAAGTACCACACCAGCTAGCTCAGGTTCGCCTAGGTCATGGGCAAAGTGCGCCAGCATATCGAGTTTATGAGTCATGGCTTCGCGTGACTTTTCGCTTAGGAAATAACGGGTACTATCAGGCGTTTGGTTCTCTTTCATGGCGAAGTGATCAAACTGGTACTTTTGAACAAGCCCGTTATAGATGTCTCTGATTGAATCGGCGTGGTTCATGCTTCGTCCTCTTCAAGCTTTGATAAGTCAGAAAACACCAACTCACCGCGCAATTGACGCTCAACCAAGCGAACGCAATCAACGTAGCGACTGCCGCCTTCACGCATGTGTATGACTTCGGGTATCTCACCAATATCCATACGTTTTTTGAGTTGCTTGATCCCCATTTTTGATACACGGGCGTATTCGGTCGCAGCCATAAACTGAACGGTTAGCATGTGATACACTCCTAGGTTGGTTCCGATATTGGGCTATATCGGGTTATACGTGGTTAACTCATTTGAGTTAATGTGTAAGAGGTTAACTCGAATGAGTTAATTAGATCAAGCATGAATTTAGGAAAAAAGATAAAGGCAATCAGAATTGCTGAAGGTTTAGAGCGAGAAGGGATGTCTCAACTTGTTGATATTCCTAGAACTACAATTCGAAATTACGAACAAGGCGTTCGTGAACCAAAAGGGGAAAATTTGGAAAAGATCACAAAACACGAGCGGTTTAAAAAATATGCCTATTGGCTGATGACGGATGAGGTGTTACCCGAATCTGGTCAAATCGCACCGGATTTTTCTATCCTATTAGAATGCGGTGCTATAGATGCAAGCGAGGATGTACAAAATCGCGCCTAAGTGTTTGCATTAAAAGGTTTTATTGGTGGGGGGTGCTATGATTTTAGAGAATGACGAAGGCTTTTTTTCAAGTTATTCACCTGAGCGCATTTTCCACCGAAAAAGGGATGCAGCGCAGCTAGATAAGCAACTTGAACTGGAGTTGAGGCGAAAGAACGTTAACAAGGACTACCGGACACTGGATGAGTTAATCACTATCTGGTATCGCATGCACGGAAAGACATTAAGTGATCACGTCCGGTTGAGAAAGTTGTTATACAGGGTTTCTGAAAGTCTCGGAAATCCGGTTGGTAGCGACTTAACCAGTGAGATGTTTGCTAGGTATCGTGAGCAGCGAACATTAACGGTTAGCTTGAAAACAGTGAACCGTGAGCATTCATATTTAAGGGCTGTATTTAATGAATTGAGTAGGTTGGGGGTGATTAACTTTGAAAACCCTCTCACTAACATTCGTCAGTTCAGGGAAGCTGAGTGTGAACTGCGCTTTTTGAGTCACGATGAAATATCAAGACTACTAGAAGAGTGTAAAAACTCATCCAATCAATCGTTGTTATACATAGTGAAAATATGTCTAGCGACAGGTGCTAGATGGGGAGAGGCAGAAAGCCTGAAACCCTCCCAGATTAACAATGGACAAATTACCTTCTTAAATACTAAATCCAAGAAGAATCGAACAATACCGATTAATGACACATTGTTTAATGAGCTAACAGAGGTTAAGCCTAAGTCGAATGAGCGAATGTTTATTGGTTGTTTATCTGCTTTTAGAAAGGCACTACAGAGAGCTGAAATAGAACTACCGACAGGACAAAACACCCACGTTCTACGCCACACCTTTGCTAGTCATTATGTAATGGGGGGTGGAAATATCGTGAAGCTACGTGATGCACTTGGCCACACAGAAATCACCACAACTATGCGTTATGCACACCTTGCACCTGATCACCTTGAAGATACTTTGAGGTTAAATCCGCTAAATATGCACCAATAAGAAAAACTATGTACACACGAAGAGGAGCTTATTAGTAGTAAAGCTCCTCTTTCTTTATCGTCCGTCTGAACAAACAGACCTAGTTTAGACTAACTAAACCCGAAACGGGATTTAGCATGATTGTAAGTGACTGTTTTTAGAGTATGAAATGTAGGTTTCCAAATCCGCGTGTTGGGAGTTCGAATCTCTCCACCCCTGCCATATTCGAAAGCCTCAGCAGAAATGCTGAGGCTTTTTTGCGTTTGTTGCTTCTCAAAAGACATGTTTGGAGAATTAACCGACCGCTTGTTGCATCAGTGCGGTTAAGTCTTTCTATCTCGCTGCTACGTTCCTATGCACATTCTAATAATCCCCTGTTAAGCCATAGCCTAATGATTCCACTTTGATGCGTTAGCATAGCGACGACATTGGATGATAGGAGAGTGGAATGGATTACTTACAAAGGATTAGACGGCTTCAACTCAATTGAGAGGAGAACTGCTCTGAGCAGCTTAACTTACATAAGGCTTTAGTTCACCGTTCCACTTACATCGAGTGTTTAAAGTAATAACAGGGGAAACCGTTTCTGAATACATACGCCGTATGAGGTACTTATGTTCCAAGTCTCTTCAGTAACAGCGGTTGCATTAAAATGTGGGTTTTCAAGCTCCCAGGCAATGGCTAAGAGTCTTTAAGACTTACATTGGCGTAACCCCAACTCAAATTAAGCAGTGCCAATCTATGCTGGAATACTCGGCTTTAATGAGAAACAGCAAGATTGAATTCAAGCTCCGCAAGAATGGCAACGAAGCACAAGGTTTACAAGGAGAGTGCCAGTTTCTCTATCATGATAACCCTGAAGTTACACCTGCTGATAAATGTCAAACTGATATCGCTCTGCAAGTACCTCATGGTACTACGGGCAGCTGTGGAGTCGCTATCGAGAAATTACCTGCAGGGAGCTATGCGGTATTACGCAAAACGGTTGAAGACAAACAGCAATACGGAAAATATTGGAATCAATTGATTGAGGAAACTATTGCGAAAGAGTTAGAACTGGATCAGCGCCCATGTTTCGAACTGTATCATTCTTATGATGAGAAAACGGGTAGGGCAGGTGTTAGCTTTTGTGAAGCAATCAGAGTCTAAATACGCTTAGGCAGACAAAAAAGCCCCGCTCATCGAGTGGGGCTTTCTATATTCAGCTGTGACGGAGCCAATTATTTAAGCATTGCTTCATTGCCGTTTTCACGGATGTGCTTAAGCATGCCTTTAACACCGCGTGCACTAGAAGCAACTACGTTGCCTGATTTCATGTAGTCAGTACCGCCAGCGAAATCAGTAATGATTGCACCTGCTTCACGCGCGATAAGCTCACCTGCAGCGATGTCCCAAGGCTTAAGGCCAAGTTCGAAGAAACCATCAACGCGGCCAGCAGCAACGTAACATAGGTCAAGTGCCGCAGAGCCTGTACGACGGAAGTCAGCACAATCTACGAATAGAGAAGACATGATCTTGAAGTAAGACTCAGAATGCTGTTTCTGCTTGAATGGGAAACCTGTTGCTAAAACAGTACCTTGAAGATCTTTTAGCTGTTTAACGCGGATACGAGCGTTGTTTAGCTGAGCACCAGCACCACGTTGTGCAGTGAATAGCTCATTTTGCATAGGATCGTATACACATGCTACTTCAGTCTTACCTTTGAAGCGTACAGCAATTGATACAGAGAAGTGTGGCAAACCTTTAACAAAGTTTGAAGTGCCATCCAGAGGGTCAATGATCCATTGTACTTCTTTGTCTCTACCTTCGATAACGCCATTTTCCTCAGCAACAATGCAGTGCTCAGGGTAAGAAGCTTGGATAGTATCGATGATGATAGTTTCCGCTTCTTTGTCTACGTTAGTAACAAAGTCGTTCGTGCCTTTCTGAGTTGATTCGATCTTCTCAGCATTTTCTAAAGATTTAGCAATATGATTGCCAGCTTTTCGTGCAGCACGAATAGCGATATTAAGCATTGGATGCATACTAATTTCCCAACGGATGTTAAAGAACAGAAAAACGGGCGGCAGTATACCAGATAAATCACCAAATGGAAGTGGTTAATTTTTGCTCTTTCGGTTTTTATCGAACAAAGGGTCTGACCATTTTACTCAGGTATATGTTACTATCTTGCAGCTTTATTAACACTCTTAGGATTAATCAATGCTTAACAACGTTAAAGTTGTCCTTGTTGGGACTTCGCACTCTGGCAATATCGGCTCAGCGGCTCGCGCAATGAAAGTCATGGGCTTGAGTAACCTAGTGCTAGTTGACCCTCAATGTAGTGTTGATGAACAAACCTTAGCGTTGGCAGCAGGCGCTGCTGATATCGCTGAAAATGCAACGGTTGTTGATACTCTTAGTGAAGCTGTTGCTGATTGTGCGTTAGTAGTGGGCTCTAGTGCTCGTTCTCGCACGCTAGAGTGGCCAATGCTAGAGCCGCGCGAGTGTGGCCAGAAGTTCGTCGCAGAAGGGCAAGATAGTCCGGTGGCTTTGGTCTTTGGGCGTGAGCGAACAGGTTTAACTAATGAAGAGCTGCAAACGTGTCATTATCACGTCTGTATTCCTGCTAATCCAGAATATAGCTCGTTAAACTTAGCAATGGCGGTACAGACCTTAAGCTACGAAATTCGTATGGCTTATTTAGATAATGAGCATAGCCAGTACCAAGCACAAGAACAGGTCGAGTACCCTAGACACAAAGAACTAGAAATGTTTTTCACACACCTTGAAAAGATTGCCAAAGATACCCAATTTATTAGTGAAGAACAGCCGGGTAAAGTGATGAATAAACTGCGTCGCCTATTCAACCGAGCGCGACCAGAAGCACAAGAACTGAATATCCTGCGCGGTGTTCTAACTGCGGTAGAAAAACGTATTTCTCGTGAATCTTAAACCACATAATACCAAAGGTTAAATACCTGACTAAATTAGTCAATTAAATACTTGACCAAAACAGTCAGGTATGAAAAGATTCATACCACATAAACGGTGTGGATATGGTGTTATATGAGACTTACATCTAAGGGACGATACGCAGTGACAGCCATGTTAGATGTGGCTCTGCATTCGCAACAGAACCCTGTGCCTTTGGCCGATATTTCTGAGCGTCAAGGGATCTCTCTATCTTACTTAGAGCAGCTTTTTTCAAAATTACGTAAAGCTGGTCTAGTGGCGAGTGTGCGTGGACCAGGTGGTGGTTACCGTTTGGGGGAAGACGCTTACTCTATCGCAATTGGAACAGTGATTGCCGCGGTAGACGAGTCAGTTGATGCGACTAAATGTAATGGTAAGGGAGATTGCCAAGGTGGTTCTCGCTGTTTAACCCATACATTGTGGCGTGATTTGAGCTCACGCATTAGTGACTTCTTGAACAACATCACTCTTGGTGAGTTGATGAAAGACAACGAAGTTTTAGAAATTTCAGATCGACAAGATTTAGATCTTGCCGTAAATAATGGGCTTGCAAATAAAAATACTAACACCGCGCCCATCGGTGTAAACATCCGCACTTAAGCGGCTGCCTGTTACATTGGAGTAGAGAATGAAACTGCCTATTTATTTAGATTATTCAGCGACCTGTCCTGTTGATCCTCGTGTGGCTGAAAAAATGGTTCAGTACATGACTATGGACGGTACGTTCGGCAACCCAGCATCACGTTCACACCGTTACGGCTGGCAGGCAGAAGAAGCGGTTGATACTGCTCGTGAGCAGATTGCAGACCTATTAAATGCGGATCCTCGTGAGATCGTATTCACTTCTGGCGCAACAGAGTCAGACAACTTAGCAATTAAAGGCGCGGCTCACTTCTACTCGAAGAAAGGTAAGCATGTCATCACGTGCAAAACTGAACACAAAGCGGTTTTAGACCCATGTCGTCAGCTTGAACGTGAAGGCTTTGAAGTCACTTACCTAGAGCCTGAATCAAATGGCCTTATCGATCTTAAAAAGCTTGAAGCGGCAATGCGTGAAGATACGGTTCTAGTATCGATTATGCACGTTAATAACGAAATTGGTGTTATCCAAGATATCTCTTCAATCGGCGAAATGTGTCGTGAGCGCAAGATTGTGTTCCATGTCGATGCAGCACAGTCAGCGGGTAAGTTACCAATTGATGTAAAAGAGATGAAAGTTGACTTAATCTCTATGTCGGCGCACAAGATTTACGGTCCTAAAGGTATCGGTGCACTATACGTTTGTCGTAAGCCACGTATCCGCCTAGAAGCGCAAATGCACGGTGGTGGTCATGAGCGTGGTTTCCGCTCTGGTACTCTACCTACTCACCAAATCGTTGGTATGGGCGAAGCATTCCGCATTGCTAAAGAAGACATGCAGAAAGATTTCGACCATGCACTGACGCTACGTAACCGTCTACTTGATGGCGTTAAAGACCTTGAAGCTGTGACGGTTAACGGTGACCTAGAGCAACGTGTACCACATAACCTAAACGTGAGCTTCGCTTTCGTTGAAGGTGAGTCACTGCTTATGTCTCTTAAAGACTTAGCGGTTTCTTCAGGTAGTGCGTGTACTTCGGCAAGCTTAGAACCTTCATACGTTCTTCGTGCACTTGGCCTAAACGATGAATTAGCACATAGCTCAGTTCGTTTCTCATTTGGTCGTTTCACGACTGAAGAAGAAATTGACTACGCAATTGAACAGATTCGTACCGCAGTAATTAAGCTGCGTGACATGTCTCCTCTATGGGATATGTACAAGGAAGGAATCGACCTAGATACAGTTGAGTGGGCACACCACTAATCGCAGGTTATTCCCAGAGATTAATAGAGGATTCGAGGTAAAATATCATGGCATATAGCGAAAAAGTAATTGATCACTACGAGAACCCACGTAACGTTGGTTCATTTGATAAAGAAGACCCAGCAGTAGGTAGCGGCATGGTTGGTGCTCCTGCGTGTGGCGATGTAATGAAGCTGCAGATCAAGGTAACACCAGACGGTATTATCGAAGATGCTAAGTTTAAAACGTACGGCTGTGGCAGTGCTATCGCTTCAAGCTCACTAGTAACTGAGTGGGTTAAGGGTAAAAGCATTGATGAAGCAGCGGCAATTAAAAACGCAGAAATCGCAGAAGAGCTTGAGCTTCCACCCGTGAAAGTTCACTGCTCAATTCTAGCTGAAGATGCAATCAAAGCTGCTGTTGCTGATTACAAGAAAAAACATCAAGAATAAGTATATAATGGGGGCGTTAATTCTCCCATTTCATTCGCCAACATAGACAAACTAAGGTGCAGTATGGCCATTACAATGACGGAAACCGCGGCAAGTCGCGTTAGAACATTCCTAGATAACCGAGGTAAAGGTATCGGTTTACGTTTAGGTGTGAAAACGACGGGTTGTTCGGGAATGGCTTATGTACTTGAGTTTGTTGATGATCTGAACGAAGAAGATTCAGTGTTTGAGCACTCTGGCGTAAAGGTAATTATTGATCCTAAAAGCCTAGTTTACCTAGACGGTACTGAGCTTGATTACGTTAAAGAAGGCTTGAATGAAGGGTTTGAATTTAATAACCCTAATGCGAAAAGCGAATGTGGTTGTGGTGAGAGCTTCAACGTTTAATTGAGAGCGCCTATGGGCATTTACTTGCTCATAGGTAGATTACCAAGGACCGAATTCTTAATGAATTATTTCGAATTATTTGGGCTACCAAGTCAGTTTAAGCTGGATGGTAGCCTTCTTTCTTCACAATTCCGTGAACTGCAAAAAAAATTCCATCCCGATAACTTTGCTACTGCTTCAGAGCGAGATCGTCTCTTAGCGGTCCAGAAAGCGGCCGAGATAAACGATGCTTACCAAGTCTTAAAAAATCCAATCTCTCGCGCTGAATATATGCTAGCTGAAAATGGCATGGAGATTCGTGGCGAGCAGCAAACGATGCAGGATCCAATGTTCTTAATGGAGCAAATGGAACTTCGTGAAGAACTGGAAGATATTTCATCTAGCTCAGACCCTGAAGAGGCTTTGTTTGATTTTGACAGCAAAGTGAGCAAGATGTTTAAGCAACAGCTAGCGGCGACAGAGCAAGAGCTCAACGATTCTGCTTGGCAACAAGCCGCAGAACGAGTGCGTAAGCTAAAGTTTATTGCCAAACTTAAAAACGAAATCGAACTAGTGGAAGACAAGCTCCTCGGCTAGTGACAAACAAGGAACACCCATGGCACTACTTCAAATTGCGGAACCGGGTCAAAGCTCGGCCCCTCATGAGCATAAGCTTGCTGCAGGAATTGATTTAGGTACGACTAACTCTCTCGTAGCTTCAGTGAGAAGCGGTGATGCGGCAACGTTAAAAGACGAACAGGGTCAAAGTATTCTGCCGTCTGTGGTCAATTACTCTGGTGAACCATTGGTTGGTTATGATGCAAAAGCAAAAGCGGAATTAGATCCAACCAACACAATCATCTCGGTTAAACGTCTTTTAGGGCGCTCTCTTGATGATATTCAACAGCGCTATCCAAACCTGCCATACCAATTTAAATCAAGCGAGAATGGTTTACCTGTGTTGCAAACGGCAACCGGTGATAAAAACCCTATTGAAGTCTCTGCTGATATTCTTAAAGCGCTGGGTGAGCGTGCTGAGAAAACCCTCGGCGGTGAACTTTCTGGCGTTGTTATTACGGTTCCTGCTTATTTTGATGATGCTCAGCGCGCAGGTACGAAAGATGCGGCTAAGCTTGCTGGTATGCACGTTCTTCGTCTACTGAATGAGCCAACAGCTGCAGCGATTGCTTACGGTCTCGACTCTGGTCAGGAAGGTGTGATCGCTGTTTACGATTTAGGCGGTGGCACATTTGATATTTCAATTCTTCGTTTATCGAAAGGTGTTTTTGAAGTACTCGCAACAGGTGGTGATTCTGCATTAGGTGGTGATGACTTTGACCACTTACTAGCAGAATACATTTTAGAGAAAGCCGGGATTTCGCAAACACTGACTGCTGAACAAACTCGCGTTCTACTCAATGTCGCTATTGATACTAAGGTGTCGTTCTCTGAGCGAGATAGTGTTGAAGTTAACGTTTTAGGCTGGCAAGGCACGGTTTCTCGAGAAGAATTTGAAGATCTAATTCGACCACTGGTGAAGAAAACATTGATGTCATGCCGTCGTGCTCTGAAAGATGCCGATGTAGACGCGGATGAAGTACTTGAAGTTGTTATGGTCGGTGGTTCTACACGTACGCTATTAGTTCGTGAAATGGTTGGGGATTTCTTTGGTCGCAAGCCATTAACCACCATCAACCCAGATGAAGTGGTCGCGATTGGTGCGGGTATTCAAGCAGATATACTAGTCGGTAATAAGCCAGATTCAGAAATGCTGCTTCTTGATGTTATTCCGTTATCGCTTGGTATTGAAACCATGGGGGGATTGGTTGAGAAAATTGTGCCACGCAATACCACGATTCCAGTCGCGCGTGCGCAAGAATTTACCACCTTTAAAGATGGCCAGACTGCGATGAGCGTACACATCGTTCAAGGTGAGCGTGAAATGGTGGATGACTGCCGTTCACTTGCGCGTTTCTCACTTAAAGGTATTCCTGCAATGGCTGCGGGTGCTGCTCATATTCGAGTGACTTACCAAGTCGATGCGGATGGCTTGTTGTCGGTGACAGCAATGGAAAAGAGTACTGGCGTTCAATCTGAAATTCAGGTTAAACCATCTTACGGTTTAAGTGATGATGAAGTGGCGAACATGCTGCGTGATTCCATGACTTATGCGAAAGACGATATGTTGGCTCGTGCACTAGCTGAGCAGTGTGTTGAAGCGGACCGTGTTATCGAAGGTTTAATCGCCGCAATGCAAGCTGATGGTGATGAGTTACTGTCTGAGCAAGAGCGTCAGGAACTAATAAAAGCGATTGAGGCTCTTATTGAGCTAAGAAATGGCGAAGATGCTGATGCGATTGAGCAAGGTATCAAAGATACAGATAAGGCGAGCCAGGACTTTGCTTCTCGCCGTATGGATAAATCGATTCGAGCTGCATTGTCAGGTCAATCAGTGAATGATATTTAAGAGATAGAGTTATGCCTAAGATTATTGTATTGCCGCATGAAGATTTATGCCCTGAAGGTGCTGTTTTGGAAGCAAATTCCGGTGACACTGTTCTTGATGTTGCGCTGAAAAACGGCATTAGCATTGAGCACGCATGTGAAAAGTCTTGTGCGTGTACTACGTGCCACGTAGTGATTCGTGAAGGCTTTGACTCTTTAGAAGAGAGTGATGAGCTAGAAGACGATATGCTAGACAAAGCATGGGGTCTTGAGCCTGAATCTCGTCTGGGTTGCCAAGCTAAGGTAGCTGACGAAGATCTTGTTGTCGAAATTCCGAAGTACACGTTGAACCACGCTTCAGAAGATCATTAATCATCGCTCTAATTCTTTTTAAATGACTACCGCAGAGTAGAAAAGGAAGGTAAGTAATGAAATGGACAGATTCGCGCGATATCGCGATTGAGCTATGCGACAAGTTTCCTGAGACAGATCCTAAAACCGTTCGTTTTACCGATCTTCATCAGTGGATTACAGAATTAGATGACTTTGATGATGAGCCTAATCGTTCAAATGAAAAGATTTTGGAAGCTGTGATCCTATGTTGGATGGATGAAATGGATTAAGCCGAGTGGGAAACCCATTCCAGTTAACAAAATTTACTTAAAAAAACGGACCTTATGGTCCGTTTTTTTATCAATTTAACATTAAAGTGTTAACATCGATGGGTGAATAGAAAAAGGCGTAGGCAGCGCCAGTACAGACAAGGAGAAACCATGTCTACACAGATGTCAGTATTTCTAAGCCAAGATGCAGCAGCTCCACATTGGGGCAAGAAAGCGATCCTTTCATTTTCAGAGCAAGGTGCAACGATCCATCTTGGTGAAGGGCATGATCTTGGCGCAATTCAAAAGGCCGCTCGCAAACTTGATGGTCAAGGTATCACCTCTGTTTCTCTTTCCGGAGAAGGCTGGGATTTGGAAAGCATTTGGGCTTTCCACCAAGGTTACCGTGGCCCGAAAAAAGCCAACCAAGTTGAGTGGCAACCACTTGCAGAAGCCGATCAAGCCGAACTGAACGCGCGTATTAAAGCAACGGATTTTACTCGCGATATTATTAACAAGCCGGCAGAAGAAGTCGCGCCACGTCAGTTAGCGACGATGGCAGCTGAGTTCATCAAATCAGTTGCACCAGCAGGTACGGTCAAGGCTCGCATTGTTAAAGACAAAGATTTACTTGCTGAAGGCTGGCAGGGAATTTATGCCGTAGGCCGTGGCTCAGAGCGTACTTCTGCAATGCTGCAGCTTGACTTTAACCCTACTGGTGATGAAAACGCGCCAGTATTCGCATGTTTAGTTGGTAAAGGTATTACCTTTGATTCAGGTGGTTACAGCATTAAGCCATCTGGTTTCATGACGGCAATGAAAGCGGATATGGGTGGCTCAGGTACTATTACTGGTGGTCTAGGTCTGGCGATCATGCGTGGTTTAAACAAGCGCGTGAAGCTAATCCTATGTTGTGCTGAGAATATGATTTCTGGCCGTGCGCTTAAGCTCGGTGACATCATTACCTATAAAAATGGTAAAACAGTTGAAATCATGAATACGGATGCGGAAGGACGTTTAGTTCTTGCTGACGGCCTGATGTACGCGAGTGAACAAAACCCTGAGCTCATCATCGACTGCGCGACATTAACAGGTGCAGCTAAAAACGCCCTTGGCAATGATTACCATGCATTAATGAGCTTTGATGATGAGCTATCTCATCAAGCGTTGACAGTAGCTCGTGAAGAGAAAGAAGGTCTATGGCCTTTACCACTGGCAGACTTCCACCGTGGCATGTTACCGTCTAACTTTGCTGATTTATCAAACATTAGTAGCGGTGATTATTCACCAGGTGCAAGTACAGCAGCAGCATTCCTGTCTTACTTCGTTGAAGACTATAAGAAAGGTTGGCTGCACTTTGATTGCGCTGCAACTTACCGTAAGTCTGCTTCAGACAAATGGGCTGCGGGTGCCACAGGTGTTGGTGTACGCAGTTTAGCGGGACTTATTCTGCAACAAGCGAATAAATAGCATTAAGAGGCCGAAGAGCCTCTTTGATTACAACAAAGATAAATGAAAGGATACCCTATGGCTCTAGAAAGAACTTTTTCTATTGTTAAGCCCGATGCAGTAGAGCGTAACTTAATTGGTGAGATCTATCATCGAATTGAAAAAGCGGGTTTACAAATCATTGCTGCGAAAATGGTTCGCCTAACCGAAGAGCAGGCGAGTGGTTTTTATGCTGAGCATGAAGGCAAGCCGTTTTTCCCAGCTCTAAAAGAGTTTATGACATCTGGCCCGATTATGGTTCAGGTGCTTGAAGGCGAAGACGCGATAGCTCGTTATCGTGAACTCATGGGTAAAACTAACCCTGAAGAAGCAGCATGCGGAACGATTCGTGCTGATTACGCAGTGAGCATGCGCTATAATTCAGTACACGGTTCAGACAGTCCGGAATCAGCAGCTCGTGAAATCGAGTTCTTCTTCCCAGAGTCGGAAATTTGCCCACGTTAATCGTGTAGGCAATAAGCAATAAAATCAGTGCTGCTTATCTGATATAAGCAGCATTTTTATTCTTAAAAAACACTATCACCAAAGGTTAATTTGTCGTGAACACGCTAAATTAACGCTAGTATTGGTGTGAAAAGTTTTTTTACATACAGAGCACGCCAAGGGTATCAGTCTTGACAGATTGTGATATACTCTGCGCGCAATTTATACCTTATAAACAGAGTAAGACAATGGCAGATTTATCAAAGTACAGAAACATTGGTATTTTCGCGCACGTTGATGCGGGTAAAACTACCACCACTGAGCGTATTCTTAAGCTTACTGGTAAAATCCACAAAACTGGTGAAGTACACGACGGTGAGTCTACAACTGACTTCATGGAACAGGAAGCTGAGCGCGGTATTACAATCCAATCAGCAGCGGTAACTTGTGAGTGGAATGGCCACCGCCTAAACGTTATCGATACTCCGGGACACGTTGACTTCACAGTTGAAGTATACCGTTCACTTAAAGTACTTGACGGTGGTATCGGTGTATTCTGTGGTTCTGGTGGTGTTGAGCCTCAGTCAGAAACAAACTGGCGTTACGCGAACGATTCAGAAGTTGCTCGTCTGATCTTCGTAAACAAACTAGACCGTATGGGTGCAGACTTCTTCAACGTTGTTGACCAAGTACGTAACGTACTAGGTGCTAACCCACTAGTAATGACTCTGCCAATCGGTCGTGAAGACGATTTCGTTGGTGTTGTTGACGTACTAAACCGTCAAGCTTACGTTTGGGATGACACAGGTCTACCAGAAAACTACGAAATCACAGATGTTCCAGCGGACATGGTTGATGACCTAGAACAGTACCGTGAAGAGCTAGTTGAGACTGCTGTAGAGCAAGACGACGAGCTAATGGAAGCTTACATGGAAGGCGAAGAGCCATCTATCGAGCAGCTAAAAGAGTGTATCCGTAAAGGTACACGTGACCTAGCGTTCTTCCCAACATTCTGTGGTTCTGCGTTCAAGAACAAAGGCATGCAACTTATCCTTGACGCTGTTGTAGATTACCTACCAGCTCCAAACGAAGTTGATCCTCAGCCTCTAACAGATCCAGAAACTGGCGAAGCAACTGGTGAAGTAGCTCTAGTATCTGCTGATGAGCCACTAAAAGCGCTAGCATTCAAGATCATGGATGACCGTTTTGGTGCACTAACATTCGTTCGTATCTACTCTGGCCGTCTGAAGAAGGGTGACACTATCCTTAACTCAGCGACTGGTAAGACTGAACGTATCGGCCGTATGTGTGAAATGCAAGCGGACGAGCGTAACGAACTTACTGAAGCGCAAGCTGGTGACATCATCGCTATCGTTGGTATGAAGAACGTTCAAACTGGTCACACTCTATGTGATCCTAAGCATGAATGTACTCTTGAAGCTATGATCTTCCCAGAACCAGTAATCTCTATCGCTGTATCTCCAAAAGATAAAGGCGGTTCTGAGAAAATGGGTATCGCTATCGGTAAGATGGTTGCAGAAGATCCATCATTCCAGGTTGAGACTGACGAAGAGTCTGGTGAAACTATCCTGAAAGGTATGGGTGAACTTCACCTAGACATCAAGGTAGACATCCTTAAGCGTACTTACGGCGTTGAGCTAGAAGTAGGTGCTCCACAAGTAGCTTACCGTGAAACTATCACTCAACCAGTTGAAGATAGCTACACGCACAAGAAGCAGTCTGGTGGTTCTGGTCAGTTCGGTAAGATCGATTACCGTATCAAGCCAGGTGAAGCAAACTCAGGCTTCACGTTCAAATCAACAGTTGTTGGTGGTAACGTACCTAAAGAATTCTGGCCTGCAGTAGAAAAAGGTTTCGCGTCTATGATGCAAACTGGTGTTCTAGCTGGCTTCCCAACTCTAGACGTAGAAGTTGAACTATTCGACGGTGGTTTCCACGCAGTTGACTCTTCAGCTATCGCTTACGAAATCGCTGCTAAAGGCGCATTCCGTCAGTCTATGCCTAAAGCGGGTGCACAACTTCTTGAGCCAATCATGAACGTTGACGTATTCACTCCAGAAGACAACGTTGGTGACGTAATCGGTGACCTTAACCGTCGTCGTGGTATGATCAAAGACCAACAAGCTGGTACTACAGGCGTTCGTATTAAAGCAGACGTTCCTCTATCAGAAATGTTTGGTTACATCGGTCACCTACGTACTATTACTTCTGGTCGTGGTCAGTTCTCTATGGAGTTCGGTCAATACGCACCATGTCCAGCAAACGTTGCTGAGCAAGTAATCGCAGAAGTTAAAGAGCGTAACGCGAAGAAGTAATTCTTTAAGTTAGCTAGATAGCTTTTAAAGCCCCAGTCGAAAGATTGGGGCTTTTCTTTTTGCAAGAGATAATGGTTTCCGCTCTGATAGAGAAAGTGTGATATATGGGCTCATTCCTTAGAGTGATGAAGGGGCTAGTAGGGAATCTCTAGAAGTTTTTGGTTCGCTTCGAGGTCATCTTAATTTATCTACGGCTACTACCATCGATAATGTCTAAACCTAACCCATCTAGGTTTCTATACTCTTCAGCTTGAGCAAAAATCCATTCACAGAAGCGTTTGAGCTTCTCTCTTTTAAAATAGGCTCTAGGGGCGCAGAGGAAATAGTTGTAGTCGGTTCTTTGTGCTAGATTACCGATCCTTACTAGTTTTCCTTCCTCTATATAGCGCTGAGCTAACGTATGCTTAGCTAAAGCCACCCCTTGTACTGCGAGTGCCCCTTCTAGGACAAAATGGGAACCATTGTATTTTAGAGTGGGTTTCGACGCCTTGTGGCCAACATTGTTAAGCCATATTCCCCAATCGAGATCGCGCCAGTAATCTTCGATTAAATCCGCTCCAGTAAGATCGCTTAACTCATAGATGCCGTGTTGCTCTTGATAAATAGGATGACAAACCGGATAGAGCAGCTCTTCAATCAATAAGTTAGAGGTAATGTTTGGGTAGTCGCCTGGTCCATATCGGATACAGACATCGAGATTAGAGTTTTGAAAATCTGCGAGCTCACTAGTAGGTTCGATCATCAGCTCTAGGTCAGGGTTTTGCTGTCGAAAGTGGCCAATTCTAGGTACTAACCAGTGCTGAGCAAAGGAAGGCAGTGTTGAAATAGACAACTGACTCGGGTTCGGGTCTTGGTTTATTTGTCGTATGCCTCTGTGTAAGTGCTCAAATCCTCTTTGAGCCTGATCGAACAGGATTTCTCCTTCCATGGTGAGAGTGACTTTGCGGTGCTGCCTTAAGAAAAGTTCAGCGCCCAAGAAGTCTTCAAGTTGACGAATTTGCTGGCTAATGGCAGCAGCTGTTACATATAGCTCTTGGGCGGCTAGCTTAAAGCTTCCTAACTTTGCTGCGGTATAGAAGTAGTAGATTCCTTGCAAAGGCGGTAGTCGAACTTTCACTTTAGTTTTCCTTAACTGAAGGTCAATTTGTATCGTTTGAGCAAGATAGGTTAATGGTTAATTATTTAGCAACTAAATGCAAGGGAGGAGATTAACCATGGAAACTTTAGAGTATGGCTGCAAAGAAAGATTATCTGGTTCGAGCTTTTGGGATAAAAAAATCTTAACTAAATTGAAGTGCTGGTGGCGCAACTTTACCACTCGTAAACAGCTGAGCGAGTTACCAGAGCATTTACTAAAGGATGTGGGCCTCACTAAAACGCAGGCTCATCAAGAAAGTACTCGTCACTTCTGGGATAACTAATGAGTGGTAATGTTACTCAGCAATTTCGCTATGGAGCCAATTAGTAAAGGCCGCAATGCGTTGACGACGAGGGGACTCATCATCATAAAAGAGGTTGAATTGAATGCCAGGTGTCATACCAATCTCAAAAGGTTTGATGAGTAACCCTCGTTCAACATAGTCGCTAGCGAGTGAGTCTGAAGCTAAACAGGCGCCATGACCAGCCATAACCGCGTTCATCGCATGATCGAACGTGCTGACATCCATCCATTGAACCGATTCTTTATTCATCGTCACCCCTGCTTGAGCAAACCAGCTCTGCCAAGGATAGCCGCCAGATTCGTAATGAATGAGCCAAGTCTGCAGTAATTGTTCTGGGCGTGATAATTCAATAGTTTCAGCTAAGTTTGGCGAACAGAAAGGGTAAATGGTTTCTTCGAATAGGAACTCTTTATGTAGCTTTAAATTGTTGTTCAGCTCGAGCTCTTCGCCTTGCCATATTGCAAGGTCGGCATCACCCTGCTTGAGGTTAGGTGCATCGCAGCTGGTAATAATACGAATTGGGATATTAGGATGCTGAGTGGAGAACTTCCATAATCTCGGCAGCAGCCAACGAGAAGCAAATGACGGCGTGGAGCTGACGCATAAAAGCCCTTCAACAGGCTCACTTTGGATTTGGTTTAAACCACTAACAATACTTTCAAAGCCGCTGGAGACATGCTTGAACAAGATTTTACCTTGCTCGGTAAGACGCATTTCTCGCCCTTCTCGGACAAAGAGTTTACAGCCTAGACCATCTTCAAGTTGTCGGATCTTTTGGCTTACCGCTGCTTGGCTTATAAACAGCTCTTCTGCAGCTCGGCTATAGCTATTTAGTCTAGCCGCTACTTCAAAGTAGCGTAATCCCGGTAAGTGGTGCAGCCGTGCATCCATAAATAATCCCTAGTTAATTCTTGCAGCAGTAGGCCATCATAGTCGCTTTGTTTTGAAAAGCAAAAAGGAGAGGCGAGCTCTCCTTTTAATGGATTATAAGTAGTGGGAGAAGTTACTCCTCCCAAACCACCAATTTTCCTTTTGGCCAGCTTTGGCCAGCATCATGATACTTCTGCTCAAGTACATGACGTTTGATTTTCAGTGTTGGCGTAAGAATACCGTTTTCAATACTCCACGGATCCTTGATCATTAATACCCCTTTGATCTGCTCATGAGATTCAAGCTCTGCGTTCATTCGAGCAACGACTTTTTCGGTAGTTCTTTCGTATCTTTTACGATCAAAGTTAGGGAAGTCGTGTGGCACAACAAGAAGGATAGGTGCTGGTAGGCCAAGGCCTATCAAACACATCATCTCTACACGGCTGTACTCAAAGAGTTTCTTCTCAATTGGCACTGGAGCAACAAACTTACCTTTAGCGGTCTTAAAGGTGTCTTTTTTACGGCCTTGGATCGTTAGGTAACCGTCACTATCAATCGAGCCGATATCGCCAGTATGTAGCCATCCTTCTGAGTCGAATGACTCTTGAGTTGCGATGTCATTTTTGTAGTATCCAGAGAACAGGCCTTTACCACGTACCATGATCTCTTCGTCGTCGGCGATTTTTAGCTCAATGCCCGGTCCTGCATTACCGACACTGCCAATCTTATCTGCTCGGAAAGGGTAGTTTAGCGTGCTATAGGCAAATGACTCTGTCATGCCCCATGCTTCGGTAATATTTAACCCAACACTGTGGTACCAGTCGAGAAGAGCGGGTGATACTGGAGCCGAACCACAGCCCAGTACTCGCGCTTGGTCAAGACCTAGACCATCAGCTAATTTCTTCTTAATCAATGAATTAACAAACGGGATCTTAAGTAAGATATTGAGTTTTTTCTGCGGCAGCTTGTCTTGAATTCGCTGTTGGAACAGTGTCCATAGGCGAGGCACTGAAATAAACAGTGTTGGCCTTTGCATCTTCACATCTTCGATAAAGGTATCTAACGATTCTGGGAAGGCTGTTTGAACCCCGCCCATAATAGAGGAACCAAAGATGTAAACTCGCTCAGTGATATGAGCAAGTGGTAAATACGAAAATAGGCGATCATTTTCTTGGATACCGATATGTTCAATCAACTTTTGAACTGACCAGCTAAATGCGCCATATGTGAGCATTGCGCCTTTTGGTAGACCGGAAGTACCAGACGTATAAACCAATGACATCAACTTATCATCATAATGCTCTGGGCGATAAGTACTTGGCTCGTGTGCATCGATCAACTGGTTAAACTGATATTTACAGTTCGGTGCAGTGTCATAGGGTAGTGAGATAGTTATTAGGTCTGGTTTATCATCAATAACTTGTTGAGTTGCTGCTGGATCGTCAAGTTTACCGCCAATGAGTACCTTACTTTCACTGTGTGTTAAGCAATATTCAATCGTATCTGCTCCAGCCGTTGGGAAGATAGGCACACTAACGAAATCACCAAGCATCATAGCAAGATCGCAGATAAACCATTCGGCACAGTTTTTTGAAACTAAAGCGACTTTATCGCGAGGTTGAACACCGAGCTCATTCAGTGCGCTAACTAGCTTTAATGCTTGCTCAGCCACATCACTAAATGTGTACTCAACAAACTTTCGGTTGATGATTTGTTTAAGATAAACCTCATTGGGGCGCTCCGCTGCCCATTTTAAGATCATCTCGTTTGGTGGTGGGAGAGCACAAGTTGGTTTGCTTAACTCGTTAGGCTGAATCATTCTCTAACTCCGTGTTATTGGCAAAATTATAGTTATTTTTCTTGTTAATGGAATGTTAACTCTAGCATGTGAATTAAACTGTAGGGAAGCAAATATCACGAGTTTCCAATCATCTTGTGACTGCTGTGCCGTTAGTGAAGTTGGCGGTAAACCGCTGGACTGATTCCAGTTTTCTTTTTGAAGATGCGAGAAAAGTAAGAGACATCGTTGTAACCGCACTGAAAAGCAATAAAGGATATCTTCTCTTTACGATAGTTTGTTAGCAGTTGCTTAGCTAAGTTAATCCTTTTGAGGGTAAGGTAGTCACGAAAACTGACCCCGATTGTCTTGTGAAAGAATTTAGAAAAATAGGTCACCGAATAGTGACAGTATTCTGCTACATCTTCCTCTCTGATCGTTCGTGATAGGTTCTTCTCTATATATCTGAGCATTTCAACCAGATCCTTACTGATGTGCTTATGACTATGCTGGTTGGTGAGTTTGTTGATATCAAGGATCTCTTGGTGTTTCGTAAATTGGTAGTAGATCTGCTTATTGAGTTCATCTGACCATAAGCGAGCATCCCCTTCACTAAGGTTAAACGTTGAGAAGACGACATCTAAGCTTTCAAATTCAGTGGGAAGCGCGTGTTTGTGTATGACAATAATGTGCTTATCGAGATTCTGACACAGCTTGGCTGCAGTGAGGAAAAGTGAGCTAAATTGCTCTTCATAAAAGAAAAAACAAAAATGAATGTCTGGTTCACTCAGCACTGAGACATCATAGCCATAATCCAAAATATGGAAGTAGCGCTCCATGTCTCTGACGATATCTTTCGAGACGTAAGTGACGGACTGTCCTATCCAATAGCCTTTATGTAGTACATCCAATGTATATTACCTTTCATTGTCTTTGTTCTTGTTACGAGGAAGGTATTAACATTCAGCTTAGTACGAATTTGTTTCATTAACCAAGTTGCTTATTGATTGAAAGTTCAATTTGCGCGGCCAAAATACAGATAAATGTCACGATTTTATAATTGATGCTTATTGTCAAGTATCACAAATGAGACTGTGGCGAGTTGATTTTAGATTTACGATGCACAACAAAGTATTCGTTATAGATATATGAAATGACTAATTTTATAGCTAATACTTATTTACTTGAGGTTGGTATAGAAACGATTATTTCTCATTTATTAGCTTTTTCTGGCGTTATAGTAATTAGGTTTATAGCAAAAAAGTGCTAGATGTAGACATAATAATCCTAACATCTCCTCTCTAATTCCCTCTAAATTATCAATAAGCGCTAAAGCTTAGTGAACTTTGGAAGGAGACAATCATGAGCACGCTAATTAAGAAAATTTCTACATTTATGAAGGACGAAGAAGGATTGACAGTCGTTGAGTACGTTGTTGGTGCTGGTTTACTAGTAGCAGGGCTAGCTGGTATTTTCGGAACATTTTCTGACACGCTAACAACTGAGTTATCAAATGTATTTAATAGTTAGCCTAAACTCAGACTTAGATATTTAACAATCCAAGCCCATGAATATATTCATGGGCTTGAGCTATGTAGGAGTATCATATGGATGTTGTGTGCAGTTTCTTTAGAGATGAAGAAGGCCTTACAGTTGTAGAATATGTAGTGGGGGCAGGATTAATCGTCGTTGGTTTCGCAGGGCTATTTATTGCGTTTAGAGAAATACTAACGAATGAATTTGCAACTATATTTAATTAAGGGATAGTGATTAGTAGATGCAAGGACGGCTAAATGGATATTATTGTATGGGTGGTACTGTTTGCTGTAGCTGTTTCGGATGCTAAAGAACATCGAATTCCCAATTACCTCTTATTGGTTATATTTGCTTTAGTCTTTGCCGATATAACTTTAATCGATCAAGACTTTTCCCTTCTCTTTTATTCACTTATCACTGGTATTACTTGCTTTATTGTCGCATTGCTTCTTTACTTTTTAAGAGTCATGGCACCAGGGGACGTTAAACTTTTGGGTGTAATTGGCTTTTGGGTTGGAAGCGAACATATACTCGGTTCCGTTTATTGGATTGCAGTGTCGAGCGTTATTGTCGGCCTTTTTTATGCGGTATTAAGGCTGGCGGATTCACCAGATCAACTTAGGACAATAATTAACAAGTATTCAATGCTAGCTCAGTTTGGATCAAGTGGTACGAAGGTACTACGGACGCCTAAAAATATGGAACAGCATTATCGAATGCCTTTTGCCCCAGTTGTTGTGATCGGTTTGGCTCTCTATTTTTATTTTCTGAATTAGTGACAAGGAGTCAACATGGTTCAGGCAAACTCAGCGGTTCGACATAGAACCGAGCTTACACCGCAAGCTCCAGAGCCACCAGTTCCTACTTCATTTGATGAGTTAGGTGTTCCTAAAGCAGTCGTAGAAAATTTAGTTATTAAACATATTGCCGCTTATCCTAAGTCCGATATTCTTCAACTAACTAAGCTGCTCTGTATTAACAGTCATATGATTGAGGATGTTATTGCGGGCCTTCGCTCTAAATCTTTAGTTGAAGTTTTCCAGGCAGCCTCTTCTACGTTTTCTGTTCAATCGACAGGACATGTCCGTTACGGTTTATCTGAATCCGGTTTACAAGAAGCCGATGCGGCCTTTGTCAAAGATGCCTATCTTGGACCAGTCCCAGTGTCACTTACTCAATACAGTGAAATGGTCAAAGCTCAAGATGTACGAGCACAAATGGTCAATCGGGATGACGTCGAATATGCTCTTTCTGATGTGTTAGGTGCTCACCGAATGGTAGGTGTATTAGGTCCTGCCATAAACTCGGGGCGAGCACTTTTACTTTATGGTAGCGCGGGTTCCGGTAAAACTTTTGTTGCTACCAAAATCCTCAACTCTTTGAATACATCGGTTTATATCCCTTATGCGGTGTTTGCGATGGGTAATATCATCAAAGTGTTTTCGCCTCAGCACCACAAAAAAGTCCGCAGTGATGATATTCAATCTATCACTTTTAAGGAGCACTTTGATAGGCGTTGGGCTTTGTGTGAGCGTCCAAGTATACAAGTTGGTGGTGAACTGACTATGGAAATGCTTGAGGTTAACCATAGTGAACACAACAAAGTTTGGATGGCTCCGCTGCAAATGATGGCCAATAACGGCATCTTTATTATCGACGATTTGGGCAGACAACCGATGCCTGTTGATACTTTGTTAAATCGCTGGATTGTTCCAATGGAGTATTTCTACGACTACTTGAACCTACCGAATGGCCAACAAATTTCTATCCCATTTATTCTAACTCTAGCCTTCTCTACGAACTTAGATCCTGAAAAGATCAGTGACCCCGCATTTTTACGTCGATTAGGTTACAAAATCCAATTTGGCCCGCTTCTAGAGCAAGAATATAGAGAGCTCTGGAACATTATTTCTAGTTCTAAGAATTTGTCCCTAGCAGAGGGATGTTTCGATACTTTATTTGACTTACACCGTCAGCATGACGTGGGCTTTTACCCTTGTCTTCCTAAAGACATTGTTGGGATCAGCCGAGATATCATCGTATTTGAAGAAGTTGATCCTGTTATCTCTCCTGAAATCGTAGTCCGGGCATGGGAAGTATACTTTACTGCTGATGGTAAGGGAGGAGGAGCTCGATGAGTCGGAATCAAGTCATACTATTATTATTGCTCTCTATTGTATTTGGTCTAGGGGCTGTGTTCTTTGCCAAACAGTGGATGGATAGGCAATTGCAACCTCAGGTGGAAGTTGAAGTGGTAGAACGTGAGCCTGTAATTATTGCCGCTCAAGAGATCTTCGCAGGGAGTGTTATTGAAGAGCAGCATGTGGCGAGCAAATTATTAGAGAAAGATTGGCGTGACGAATTTCAGTTTACCAAAGCTGAAGATCTCGTCGGTCAAGTCGCCGCGACGACTATTTATCCCGGAGAAATTATTCACCCCAATCGGCTATCTGCCTCAGGAGAAGGTTCGACCTTAGCCTCTTTAATTCCTGAAAATAAGCGTGCTGTTACCATTCGGGTAAATGATGTTATCGGTGTGGCGGGTTTTTTATTGCCTGGTAATAAGGTCGATATTCTCAGCACGGTCAAATATGGAAAAAACTCTGCGTCGACGTCCACCGTTCTAAAAGAGATCAAGGTACTTGCTGTGGATCAGACCGCAAGAAGCAAAGAGAACAAACCCGTCATCGTACGCGCGGTTACTCTTGAAGTGACACCAAGACAAGCTGAAAAACTGCTTTCAGCTCAAAGTCGCGGCAATATCCAATTAACATTGAGAAACCCACATGAAGAAGAGAAGGTCGTTAAGCGCTATGTGGCACCGAGCGTAACGATTATTAAGGGCACACAGTCTAGCAATATCCGAGTCAAGGATTGAGGTGAGCTATGAGAAATATAATATCTGCAATGATCATTTTGTTATTGAGTAGTGGTATCAGCTATGCGGCGACACAATCAGGCAAGATAGTGACCGTTCCTCATCATAAATCGACTCATGTAACACTCGTGGGTAAGGCGAAACGTGTGTCGTTAGGTGACCCTGACGTACTCGACATTGTTATGCTGAAGTCGAATGAAGTGTTTTTGATTGGTAAAAAACTTGGTTCAACGAACCTCATGGCTTGGGATAGTCGAGGCCAATTGATCGAGTCAATCAACATTGAAGTGACTCATGACCTCAACAGTCTTAAAGCTAAACTTTATGAGTTTCTTCCTGATGAAGAGATTAAGGTTCACAGTGCTCAAAATCGTTTAATCTTGAGTGGCCAAGTGAGTTCTCAATCAGTAATGAATATTGCTTTGCGAGTTGCTGAAACATATTCAGCTGGGCAACAAGCAGATAAAGAAAATGCTTCTTTGAGTAAACAGGTAAATAGTACTGGGGTGATAAACCTACTAACTATTGGTGGCGCGCAGCAAGTCATGCTTGAGGTCACGGTAGCCGAAGTACAGCGTACATTAGTACGAAAGTTTGACGCTAATTTTCATTTTTTCCAAACAAGTGGTGGTGAATTCAGTTGGGGGGGGACTTCTGCTGGTGGTGTGATTGATGATGTAAATAACGTCATCGGGCCAATTTTTAATGCCCCTGGGGTTGAAAGCACCGGACTACTTGGAACCTTCATTGATAGCAATACTTTGTTTACGTTTGCATTGGATATCGCTAAGCAAAATGGTACAGCAAAAGTCCTCGCAGAACCTAATTTGACCGCGTTAAGTGGTTCGAAAGCAGAGTTTTTAGCCGGTGGTGAGTTCCCTATTCCAGTGCCGGATGAAGACGGTATCACCATTGAATACAAAGAATACGGTGTAGGTTTGAAATTCATTCCTACAGTGCTATCGGATAAAAAGATTAACTTAAATTTAGCCGTTGATGTCAGTGAGCTGGCTACCTCAACAACGCTAACTCTCAGCCCTGGTGGTACGAATGGTACTTATGTGATCCCTCCAATTACTCGCCGTAGTGCTTCTTCTACACTTGAACTTGCTGATGGACAAACAATCGGTATTGCAGGTTTGCTTAGTGAGAATGTCCGAGATGTAGTCGAAGAAATGCCAGGCTTTAGTGATATCCCTGTCTTAGGGCAAATGTTCAATAGCCAAGAGTATATTTCTGGTGAGACGGAGCTGGTTATTCTCGTGACTCCAAGGCTTGCGAAACCAGTCGACAGAAGACGAATTACATTGCCAACCGAATCATTTGTAGAGCCAAATGATTTTGAATACTACCTATTGGGGCGAGGCGCTTATATTGCGCCAGCGAGCGGACAGAACAAATCTGAACAAGAGGTCGGTTCATTCGTAGATAACTCTAAAGGTGGTACCGAAGGTACGTTTGGACACAGTTTGTAGGAGGCAACATGAACAGAGTGATCGGAATCATGGCACTTTCCGCCTTATCTATTGTGCTAGTGGGCTGTGTCAATAATGCGGAAAAACTAGGGGCTCACGTCGCTAAGTTGCAAACAGAGCAGACTTACAACCCTAACGCTACTATAGACAATCTAGGCGTAGTTCCAACCGGGAGTGGCGAGCGAATGGAAGGGGTTTATCAAACTTATACAGGTAAGAAAGACTCAGAGCTGGCTGGTACAGATAGCCAAATATTAGAACAATTTGGCCAATGATATTGAAGGTAAAGGGATGAGCCCTTGTATCTAAAGGGCTGATTCGCTAACGGACAAATTGCTGGTTTGTAATTCTGACATATTGCTTGGTATTTCCTACAATTAAAAATATCAAAATGAAAAATATAGAATAAATCATGTGATTGCATGTGAAGGGCTTGATGAGGTGGTCGGTCATTTTTCTAAGTCTTTAAACGGATTAACTCGGTTAAAGGCTATAGACCTAAGTGTCCTTAACTCGATTAGCATGGATTGCTAGGAGAAAGTATATGGGAGAGGCGGTTAAGCTAACACCGAATGGAGATAGTCCTATTAGATTAAAGACCAATTTAACTATTTGGGTTTTTTACTCATCTGATGCGTTTCACCTTCACATTAGCCACGAGTTGTCTAAGTGTCAGAGCGTGAACTTTGAGATGATCTCATTTCATGGTTTAGTTGTTGCCAATTTAGCCCATTTTTCACCACCTGATTTGATCTTTGTCGAAACCGGGCCTAATTGGGCGCAGAAAATTGTTGAGCTCCAGCAATATGAAGCGCCAGAGTCTAAAGAGTCTGCTCACGAAGCCTCGTTGATCGTCTTTGGTAACGAAAATGATAATGGTGCATTGAAAATTGCGCTGCGAATCGGTGCGATGGACTTCATCTCGGATAAGGCTGTTCTTGATGAGCTTATTCCGATGCTACGCAATATAGCAGAAGAAAAAGTTGCTACCCGTAACTTGGGAGAGCTGCTTGTCTTTATGAATACCAAAGGCGGAGCAGGGGCATCTCTGATTGCTTTGAACACAGCGATAACACTTGCGAAAAGACAGCCCGATGAAGTGTTATTAGTTGATCTTGATATGCAGTTTGGAGTAATTGAAGACTACCTTAATGTCCAGTGTACTTATGGTATTGCCGATGCAATAGCGAACGTAGCGGATCTTGATGATGTTTCGCTAGGTAGTCTTGTGACTAAGCATGACTCAGGCCTACATATCCTCGGATTTAAAAGAGAAAACAGCCACGAAAATTTTGAGAAAGTAAATCAGCTGAATAAGTTAGTTCCTGTGCTACGTGAACGTTACCCATTGGTGGTAATTGACTTATCACGTGGTCTGGATCGTCAGTTTGGTTCAGTAATATCGCCTGCGACGAAAATCTTTTTAGTGACTCAACAAAACTTAGTCGCGGTTAAAAATACCACTCAAATACTTAAAGCACTGACATTCGAGTTCGGTATTACTAAAGATCAAATGGAAGTGGTCGTCAATCGTTATGAAAAACGTCAGTCCATAAAGCTTAAAGATATTCAAGACACAGTGGGAAGCCTAAAGGTTCATGTCGTACCAAATGAATTCAAGGTAGCAATAGAAAGTGCCAACTTAGGTCGTCCATTTATTCAAGCGAAGAAAAGTAGTTCGATGTCAAAGTCAGTGCAGAGATTAGCGAATTCTCTGTTACCTGAGCCCGAAGAGAAAAAAGGTTGGTTTAGAAGAATGTTCTCGTAGCGGATATGAATTAATGAGGGAGCTTTCATGTTCTTCAAAAGGAAAAATATAAATCCAGATTTGCAGCAAAAAGTTGCCGAAGCAGAAAAAGAACAAAATCAGCAGCAAGCTGTATCCGCTGCGCAAGCATCTATTGCTGACGCAACTCCCCCGAAAGAGGCCGCAGAGTCTTTTCAGGAGCGTAAACGCTTAGAAGCAGAGGCGAAAGGTCACGCTGTAGAGGAAGCTAAAAAGCAATTAGAACTAGAGTTATCGGTCAAACACTATTATCACCAACGTTTACTTGAAACGTTGGACTTGGGTCTTTTGGCAAGTTTAGAGAATGAAAGAGCTAAGAAGGAGCTCCATGATGCCATTGTTCAATTAATGGCGGATGACCAGACGCATGCGTTGAGTGCAGAAGGGCGTAAGCGCGTTATTCAACAAATCGAAGATGAAGTGTTTGGCTTGGGGCCTCTAGAGCCACTACTCAATGACGCGACGGTGTCTGATATCTTGGTGAATGGGCCTAAGCATGTATTCGTTGAGCGAAGAGGTAAACTTGAACTGACGCCATATACCTTTCTTGATGAACGTCATTTAAGGAATATCCTTGACCGCATCGTTAGCCAGGTGGGGCGTCGTGTTGATGAAGCTTCACCTATGGTGGATGCTCGCTTGGCGGATGGTTCTCGTGTCAATGCGATCATTCCTCCACTCGCTCTTGATGGTTCATCGGTATCTATTCGTCGTTTTGCGGTTGAAAAACTCAATATGGACAATCTATTGAACTTCAACTCTCTCTCTCCTGAAATGGCAAAGTTTGTTGAAGCGGCGGTTAATGGCGCGATGAATGTCCTTATTTCTGGTGGTACTGGTTCAGGGAAAACCACCACGTTAAATATCTTTTCTAATTTTATCCCATCTGACGACCGAATTGTTACTATTGAAGACTCAGCAGAGCTCCAACTCCAACAACCCCACGTGGTTCGATTGGAAACTCGCCCTGCTAACCTTGAGGGAAAAGGGGAAATAACCCAGCGAGATTTAGTAAAAAACTCACTACGTATGCGCCCTGACAGAATAGTACTAGGGGAGGTGCGTGGTGCCGAAGCTGTCGATATGTTAGCCGCGATGAATACTGGTCACGATGGTTCGTTAGCGACCATTCACGCCAACACCCCACGTGATGCTCTATCTAGGGTAGAGAATATGTTTGCGATGGCTGGCTGGAATATGTCAGCGAAAAACCTTCGCTCCCAGATTGCCTCTGCGATCCATTTAGTTGTTCAGATGGAACGTCAAGAAGATGGTAAGCGGAGGATGGTGAGTATCTGCGAAATTAACGGCATGGAAGGCGAAATTATTACCATGTCCGAGATATTCAAGTTTCATCGTAAGGGAATGGATGAAGAGGGTAATGTGATGGGCTACTTTACCGCCACGGGTGTGGTACCCCAGTGTCATGATCAATTGTCGAAAAAAGGCCTTCATCTACCATTTGAAATTTTTAATGAGTCAATCTCATAAAGGAGGGAGTTATGCAGCAGGATGCAACGCTCTTTTTTGTTTTACTTTTTTTCGCGGTAGTGTTTATTTCACAGGCGTTAATCCTTCCTGCGGCTGGTAGTAAGGCCAAGCATAAAGAACTCTCGGAACGACTGAAAGAATCTCAATCTAAGCTGGACGAAGAAGCGCGCTCTTTACTTCAAGAACATTATTTGAAGAGCTTAACACCGTGGGATAGGCGGTTAGTAAAAATTGCAGCTTTCTCATCACTTAAGAAGTTGATAGAGCTTTCCGGTTACGACTGGAGCTTAACCCAGACGCTTCTTGTGACTAGTAGCTTGTCGTTGTGTGGGTTTTTAACCGCATTGCTCATCGGTCAGCCTTTTTATGTCGGCCTAGCAGTCATTGTCGGTGTGTGGGTTTGTTTGTATTTCTGGTTAAGTAAGAAAATCTCAGATCGCTTAGCTGCATTTGAGGAGCAGCTCCCGGAGGCATTAGACATTATGCGCCGTATGCTTCAAGCCGGTCAGCCAGTGACACAGGCGTTTAATGAAGTCGGTTTAGAAATGCCTGCGCCAATTGGTGTAGAGTTTAAGAACATGTTCAATTTACTTAACTATGGCTATGACATGCGCATGGCAATCATGCAAATGGCAGAACGTACGCCTACGGTATCTATGCTCGCGTTTTCCAGTGCGGTGATATTGCAAAAGGAGACAGGGGGTAATCTTTCTGAGAACCTTGAGAAAGTATCCAAAGTATTGCGTTCACGTTTTAAGTTGCAGCGGAAGATAAAGACGCTTTCTGCTGAGAGCCGTCTATCAGCGTGGATACTAGTGCTGTCTCCGTTCGTTCTTTTTATCTTTCTTAGTGTGATAAATCCGGGTTATGTGGAACCACTCTATACTGACCCTAGGGGTATGAAAATTGTGAGTGGTGGTGTGGTGAGCTTGTTTATCGGCTCACTATGGATACGAAAAATCATTAATTTCGAGGTGTGATATGGAATCTATATTCGATCTAATCTCATCTTACGAGATTGATGAACAAACTTTCTTTCTTGCCGTAATTCTAGTTGCGACAGTGCTACTCATGTTCACCGTTTCTCTGCTCCTTGTGAGTTCAAAATCACCATTAAAAAGCCGCCTTGCTCGATTAAAAGATGCAACTCGTGCAGACACGCTTAAAAAAGGCAGTCGATTAGAAAAATCTTTAGAATCGTTAGCACCAGCAATGAAATCTTCAAACTCCAAGGAGAGTGAGAGTATTCGAGAGAAGTTAATGCATGCTGGCTACCATGATGCCAGTGCATTAACATTTTTCTACGCTATGAAAGGTATTTCAATGGTGGTTGGCTTCTTGATGGCGGCAGGTATTTATTTTTTCGCCCCAGAGATGTCAATGCGCAATGTTGCGATGATAGGCAGTGTCGCTTTCGGGCTTTATTGCCCAAATGTTGTCCTGAGTATGATGGTTGATAAAAGGCAGTCAAGAATTCGCAGTGGTATTCCGGATGCTCTTGATTTGCTGGTGGTATGTACGGAATCGGGGCTGGGTTTTAATGCGGCACTTAGAAGGGTTGCGGATGAGTTGACAATCTCCCATCCGGATTTTGCTGATGAGCTGGACACGGTGTGTGTCAAAATTAACGCTGGTGTTGAGATGTCGGATGCTTTTAATGATCTCGTTAAGCGAACAGGTCTAACGGAAATTGCAGGCCTAGTGACTATGCTAGCCCACGCATCACGAATTGGTGGTAGTTTGTCTCAGACTTTGCGTGAATATACGGAAGACTACCGTGATAAACGTAATCAAGAAATCGAAGAAATTGCAGCGAAGATCCCTACTAAAATGATCTTCCCACTGTTGATTTTCATTTGGCCTTGTTTCTTTATCGTTGCGATTGGGCCCTCAATGTTGCTATTCACCTCGACTATGGGAAATTAAGGACAGGTTATGAAAGGATTAAAAGTTGTCACTGCTACTCTCAGTACGTTGTTATTAGTTGCGTGCGCATCGCAAGAACCAAGTCTTGATACCTCCTTATATGATGGTAAGCCAATTGATACCTTATCGTCTGAAGAACCGCCTAAAACAGAGAAAGAAGCGATAATGCGGGGTGATACCGCGCTCAGTGCCGGAAATGTCGATTTAGCCTTATATGAATACATTCGCTCGCTTTCATTTGAAAATGGTCAGTTTAGAGATCGCTCTTTGTATAACATTGGCCGCATCCACCAGTCTCGTGGCAATCTACCTTTAGCGGATAAAGCTTACTCATTAGCACTGGAAGAGAACCCTAATAATGTTCAAGTGTTGGAGCAACTAGGCTCTATTTACAGTAAGAGCGGTGATATTAATCAGGGTAAGAGTTACTTTTTGAAAGCGATAAATGCTGATCAAATTCGATTTGGTAACAGTGAAACCTTGGTCAGCAAAGATCTTCAATCTTCCAAAGAGGTCGCTGAGCTCAAAAGTGATTCTAAATCCCCTGAGTTTGCTTATATGGGACTGGGGGTCATTGCTGATCTGGAAAAAGATCACTCATTGGCTCAGGCGTTTTATAAGCAGGCACTTAGTATTGAGCCTAACTCAGCGAAAACATTAACCAATGTCGGTTATTCGTTTTATATGTCTGGCGACTACCGGAAGGCGCAAAGATTTACCCTAGAAGCATTAGATAAAGATCCCGGTGATGATAAGGCACTGAATAATCTTGCTTTGATCTATTTAGCAAAAGGGGAGATCACTAGGGCGATCAATGTTTTCTCTCGTCATATGGATAAACCAGAAGCGCTCAACAATGTTGGTTATTTTCTGATTTTACAAGGCAAGCCGGATCAGGCGATTCCTTATTTACAACAAGCGATTGATACTAAGAGTACTTACTACAAGGTCGCGAATGAGAACTTAGAGCGAGCTTTAGCCTTAGTCAGAGAAGGTGAAGCCTCCGATAAGCAATGATAAAAAAGGGAGAACTCAGTTCTCCCTTTTTTTATATTTAAAGCCTTGCTAGCGTTAAGTGATATAGCCGCCGGCAATTCCCGCTGCGACATAGAAAGCCACCATCCACACGATTGGTAGTTTTAATTGTTTGAGTAGATAAAAACCAATCAGTACCAAGGAAATATCCCACGCGTTGACTACAGCACTGGTAAAGACAGGTTGGTAGAGTGCGGCAACTAACAGGCCGACAACGGCTGCATTAACGCCATTTACCGCTCCAGACACTTTTGGGTTCTTGGCCAGTGATTGCCAGTTTTTTAGTACTCCCAGTAGTAGTAAGAAGCCGGGCAAAAACACCGCAATTGTCGCAACAAGAGCACCAATAATCGGTGACTGAGGCATGAGCTCGTAGCCAATATAGGTAGCAAAAGTGAACATTGGGCCAGGAACGGCTTGAGCTGCCGCATAGCCTGTTAGGAAGGCATCTTGGCTTAGTTGGTCACCAACAATGTTTTGTAGCAATGGAAGCACGACATGGCCGCCACCAAACACTAGGCTACCGGCTTGGAAAAAGTCGTTAAACAGCCCCAACATCGGCACCGTTGCTGCAACGAAAGGCAGGCCAATTATCAGCAGACCAAACAAAGCCAATGGTAAAATCGACGGTTCAAACTTACCAGTGTAGTTTTGTTCTTGATTACCAAGGAACTTCATCCCGACTAGGGCAGCAAAGAGTAATACGACGATTTGTGTGCTAATACTTGGTACAACAAGTAGCGCCACTGCAGTAATAAGACACAAGCTAACCGAAAGCTTCTCTTTACAGAAATTCTTGTACATTCCCCATGCGGCATCAGCGACCACTACGACCGCTAGTAGCTTTAAGCCATGAACAATGTTTTGAAACAGTGTGGTTTCGGTCAGTTGGCTACTCAGTATTGCCAGAGCGAGCATGATCAGTACAGATGGCAAAGTAAAACCAATAAACGCCATGCAAGCACCCGGTAACCCACCGCGCTTGTAACCTAAAGCAAAGCCGACTTGGCTTGACCCCGGTCCCGGTAAGAATTGGCTTAACGCAACAATTTGCGCGTACTCTTTATCTTCTAACCACTTAAGTTTCTCAACGAAGGTATTGCGAAAGTAGCCAATGTGGGCTGCAGGACCGCCAAAGCTAATCCAGCCTAATAAGAAAAAGGTTTTAAAAATGGACAACATGGTCACGTTACTCGATTAACAAATACTGCCCATAATGTAATGAATCAACTAAAATGACTCAAATTGATAGTTTTAATGATCATTATGAATAATATGGGATGACTTCGGTGAAAGAGTTTAATTGGAAAGGCGTCGACCTCAATCTGCTGGTGGCTTTTCAAGCCTTGTATCAGTCGAGCAGTGTTAGTTTGGCGGCGGAGCGTTGTTTTGTCAGCCAGTCGGCGATGAGTCACACCTTACAACGAATGCGAACTTTGTTTGATGACCCGCTGTTTGAGCGAGTAGGAAGCAAAATGGAACCAACCCAGCATTCCCAAGATATTGCACCTGTGATTGACCAGTTATTAGCGAACATTAAAAACGATCTTTTGGTGAAAAAGCATTTTACTCCTAGCAGTTATTCGGGTGTTTGGCGAATAGGTCTGACGGATTATGCTGAGCAGTTGTTCGCCCCTGTTTTATTTGATGAGATCAAACGTCAAGCTCCACATGCTCAAATCAGTTTTTATAACGTTAACCGAGGCAATTACCATGAAATGGTCGACAAAGAAAAAATTGATGTGGTCATTGGTAGTATTGATAGTTTGAATCGCCGCTTCTCCTCAGAGCATCTCTACACAGAGCAGCACTTATGTCTTTTTGATCCCGAAGTAGTGCGATTCTCTGAACCTGTTTCATTGACTGAGTTTGTCAGTATTGAGCACGCTTTAGTGAGCCCTGATGGTAGTTTGCAGACTAAGGTAGATAAGGAGCTCGCTAAGTATGGTTATGAAAGACGAGTAGGGGCTGCGTCGCGGAATTTTTTGACGGTTCGTCGGCTGTTGATTGGTCGAGAGTTAGCATGTATTGTGCCAAAACGCTTCGCTGAGATGGAGATGTACAATCATGCTCTGAAAGCAGTAACGCCACCTGTAGAAGTATCTGACTTTGATATTAATCTAATCTACCTCAAGGCTTTTCAACATGAGGAAAAGAATCGCTGGCTACGTAATGTAGTATTACGCGTTGTAAAGTGATTAAGGTTCCCATGGGCGTTCTAGACAGTTATATCCTAGCCAGAATTGTGTCTTCGGGACATCTCCTTCTTCGACAACGGGATAGTTTTCGAGTCTTTCGTAGGCTCTATAGCTGATAGAGCACAATACTAGAATAGATATCCCGCATAACATGATTCGATGAGAGAGTGACGGCGTTTGCGTGAGCTGATTCGTCTGCTGAGCTTGAGCAATATGAGCCCAGTAGAGAGAAAAAGAGATAAGTGCAATCAACTGACTCAAGGGGGAGTCTAAAACGCCGGATACTAAGCTATAGGCCAATCCAGACAAAAGTGAAACACCAAGTACCAGTGTTGAACGCTTTTTGACTCTGGTGAGTTGCCAGATGATGGATAAGCCGCCACCAATAAAGGCTAATGCAGGAATTGCCCCCCAATGAACGAGTATGTTCAATAGGAAGTTATGTGGTCGACCAAATGTCTCGCTATCACAAACAAATGTGTCAGCTCCAAGCCCCCAGAAAGTGCTCATTCCCCACGTCTCGAACCATATTTGAACTCGTCCAGAACTGCCTGTTCGAATTGTGTGCCACTCTGCGGGTATGCCCAAAATAAAGCTCGGAATAGGGGATAGAAAGAGCAGCTTGATCACAATGCCAGCGATTGTGCTTTGCCATAGCAACCTCCACCAAATACGACGATTGGAGCGGTCAAGTATCATCATTAACACGAAAGCGCCAATCACTGATATCGCCTCTCCTCTTGCATCTGTTGCCACAATGACGGTAAAGCACAAAACTAATAACAAACGCAGTAACCATGAACTCTGACTTCGGCGTATTCGAATTAGAGCTAAATAGGCGGTGGGGATGACTAACCAAACATGTATTTGATTTATAAACCGCGCATTGGCGAAACCAAACATGGAGTGAATATTAACTGGTAAACCATGGGCTAACCAAGTCCAGTAGCCAGCCAAAACACTACATAGTAGAAACACGCTAATCCACATAAAGTATTGCAAGACTCTGAGCTTTTGTGAGTAGATGATTTGTTTAAACTGCACAAGGAGAATGGAAAGTCCTAATACGTACAGCAATTGCAGTGCTGCTGCTGGTTGGTATTTCCCTATAGTAGTGGCTATGAGTGTGAAGGCTATAAAGGTGAGTAGTAAAATACGATTATGCGTTTGCAGGCTTTGATATTCATTACTGATAGCTGTGGCGGTATGTCTAGAAAAACAAGAGATAAGCATAGAAAGTGACAGTACGAAAATGATAAAGAGACGTTTGCTGTCGTAGAGCAGGAGCAGTTCCTGCCTAGGTATAAAAAGGTTGAACGAAAACACAACTAACCCAACAAGGCTTAACATGAGCAAAGCAGTGAATGGTGAAGAGTTTTCCTTCATAGAGTATCTAACTGTTTATATTGACCTTTAATCAGTTTAGGTGACTTTAGAAAGATAGTTAGAAATTTGGCGATAAAGTCGTTTTTTACAAGAAAAGATGACCAGTTGTCTAAAGAATAAGGGGACTTTGATAAAGTCCCCTTTGTTTAGTTAACCTGTGATTAATTGTTTACTTTACTTACCATCAGTAAAGAAGTCGTTGTATAGCATGTACAGGTGAGCTGCACTCCATGAGAAGTTTGGTGCACCTTGCTGAGCGCCAGTTAGTGGGTTGTAGTTCTCACGAATTGGGCCATCTTGTACTAGGCCATCTGCGTTGCTAAAGAATGCTGTTGCCATCTCAATCGCATCTTCACGGTAGCCGTAACGGTCCATTCCTTTTAGGCCAAAGTAGAATTGATCTACCCATACGCGTCCACGCCAGTAAATATCTGGGCCAAATGCTGGGTTGGAGAGTGCTGCTGTTCCGAGTGGTACATGAGTGTTGAACTGCTTGGTGTCTTTCATCACTTTCACTACAGAATCTGCGTGCTCTTGAGTTGCTGCACCATTGAACAGTGGTGACCAGCCCTCAGGGCCCATGCCACGCTCTACAATCGGTTTACCTGCACAGCCGTTTGCCAGTGGTTTATCTTCGATACGGATATCGTAGAAGAAGCCTGTACTTTCATCGAACATACAAGTATTGATGTAGCTCGCTAAGTGATCAGCTTTGGCGTGGAACTCTTTAGCTTCCTCTTTTTTGCCTAGCATTTCTGCCATTTGAGCAAGGTATTGGTTATCGCTGTACATATAGCTTGCTTGGTCAACCGACTCCTGTAGAAGCGAGTAACCTAGCAGCGTGCCGTCTTCAGAGCGGTTTTGCGCGAACTCAACATCCCAGTCACTGCGCTTGCCACCTTTAGCGACATAAGCATCGAGCTGCTCTTTATCGATAAAGCCAAATACAGCCGCGTCGTCACGTCCTGATTCCCAAGAAGCGGCGGTTTGCGCTGGACTTTCGATGTAGTCGTAGTTACCTTCTTCCATCACTTTAGCCAGTGCTTTCTTACCGATCACCGTTTCATGTTTGTCGCCACGGACCACGGTAAAGTACATCTCACCTTCTGGTGTGTTGTGGGCTTTATCAACCGCTGCGCCGTACTCTGGAACGCCGTTACCATTGTTGTCACGGTTACGTAGCCACCAGTTGTGGTAAGCGACTAGCTTTGGATACATCTCTTCAATCCACGCTTTATCACCTGTGGTCTTGTAGACTTCCATAACTGCCCAAGCGGCCAGACTTGGCTTAGTGTTACGTTCGTTCCAGTTACCTCCGTCACCACCGCGTTCAGGGCTAAGGTTGTATGCTAGCAGGTCTGGCACATAACCTTCATCCCAAGGGCGCACAGCGTCATCGGCTTGAATCTGGTAAGCAAACATAGCGCGAATATTGTCTTTCGCGACATCAGGGTTAAAGTGCGCCATCGCGTAGGCTTGCTTCCATGTATCCCATGGCCAAGTTTGGTTACCAGAGAACCAACGCGCAGTCACCGAAGGCGTCACTGAGTCAAACTTCATCGCACCAGCCACGCCGCGCCAGTTACCGTTCAATGTCTCCATCGACTTCACTGCAACACGCTCTTGCTCTGGTGTTGCGTGCGGGTTGGTTAGACCTTTCTCTAGGTAGTTTTCCCAGCGCTGTTGTGAGGCATTTAGATACGTTTGTGGATTGGCAAGAATATCGCTGATCTTACCTTGTTCTGCTTTGTTCTCTTCTGCAGTTAGAACATGGCTGTATGTGGTGTAGATAGTCGTAGAACCATCAACCTTTGCTTTGGATACAAAGCGGTGACCATCAACCTTAGTCTCTGCTTTGATCGACTTGTGGATTTGGTACTCAGACTCACCAGAGGTCAGTAGATCCCAAGTTGAACGAACTTTGCCAAAGGTGACGGTTAGGCCATTATCTGTTGCTTGCAAAGTTCGGTTGTACTCTGGGTACTTTTCATCAATGGTCTTGTCTGATTGAGGTTTGCCTTCTTTAGCGTGGTATTTCTCAAGCAGTTCACCATCCCAAACCAGCTCAACAGGGCTTTCTGAGTTTATCTTGGTTTCTAGGAGTGAGGTACGGTTGGTGGCGAAACGAAGTGTCATCTCAACCGTCACATCGTCTGACGTGAGCTTTTGCACCAACGCGCCCGGAAGGCTGTACGCTTCCATGGTAAATTCAACTTTTTTGCCATCTTTAAATACACTCAGGCGGTCAAAGTTGTTGGCCATAAAGTTGATGTATTCTTCGGTCAGCAGTGCGGTACCTGGGAAGCCACCCATACCCTCGGCAGAATCTGGTAGTAAGTGACCGTGCCATGCGCCTTTATCAAAGAAAGGGTTAAAACGTTGGTGATCATCGAAATCATAGTCACGCATGTACTTTGGAGAGCCGGTACGATCAATCACATTTTTAAATTGATCCGCTTGTAGTGGCGCGTCAGCAGAATCTGCAACGCTATAACCAGAAAAAGTAGCGACAGAGCCAACGGCTAAAGCGATAAGCGTTTTACGTAAAGTCATGTGGTTAATCCTCGGTTTACCAGTAGTAGTATTGCATTGCGAAAACTTGTGCATCGCCAGTCACGTTGTCGTCACCGACCGCGAAGCGGCTGTCAAAGGCGGTTGCCCAAGTGCCGTTGCCGTATTCCCACCAAACACCAGCGTTGATGTAAGAGGTGATTTCGTCTTCAGCTTTGTCAGATTGGAAGTTGGCGTAGTTGTAGGCTGCAGATAGGTAGACGCCAGGAGCCGCTTCATACCATGTACTGGTCATAAAGCCTGATTCACTGCCATCAGAAACTTGGTTGCCTTTATCGGTGTCGTGCCACACGCGAGCCGCGACATTTTTGTATTCCGCACCAATCAGGAACAGTTCGCCGCCATCATTGTTACGTACTTCAGCGCCACCCATTAGAGTCAGGTCTTCTGCGATGTCATATTGGACATAACCATTGACCATGGCGTTTTTGTCGATCCACTGATCGGCGAAATGATCGTACTTGCCAAAATTGACCCAAGAGTCATCTTCTGAGAAATCAGATTCAGGCGCTGCCGAAATGCTGTAACGGAATTTACCTTCTAGATTTTGGATTTTTGCGCCGAAGAATACATCGCGCGTGTTGGAAATTGCGTAGCCGTATTCCACGGTTGCATCGCCCCACCATTGAACATCATCAAGCGAGGAGTCCATGCGGCCGAGCATAAATTCTGTGTTGCCGTCAGTGCGGTAGCCTGCGTAAAAACGGTTGAAGCCACCTTCAAAGCCGCCCCAGCCGTGGCCAGTCGCCCACGCATTACCTTGGTCATCAGCTTGTACTGTCCAGCCTTCCATGTACGCAAGGCCAAACCAATTGCCGTATTGAAGGGCAAGACCACCTTCAATGTAAGTACCGTCGGAGTAGCGGCCCTTGCTATCACCTTCTAAGGCAACGTGGCCACCAATACCAAGCTCACCATAAAAATCGACACTGAGTTCAGTATCTGACTTGGGCGTTGGTGTCTCGCTATGGTTCGCTTCGTTTTCCGCAGCATGGACATTAATAGCAGCAAAAATTAACCCCGATAAAAGAGTTTTAGTAAAATGTAATCTCATTTCAATCACTTCTTAAGTATGGATGAATAATCCTAGTCGATCTGGCTGATTCTGTTGGGGTGTGCTCTGTTGGCTAATGATCAGCTTTATCGACTAGATGGCGCTATCTTATCGCCATATGGGAGTGTTTATAATTCCTTGCTAGTTAAGTTGTGATCTGTATTTAGTAAAATTTTACTTCTCAGTTTGTTTTAGGTTGGGACGAGATTAGTGAGATTCCTTGCAGGAATGATTGGTCTTCGATTTGTTAATTAGCGTTAAGTGACACAGAGAATATGGATAGTCGAAAAAGTCAACGAGGTCATATTTAGCACTACTGAAGACTATGGAATTTATAAAATAAAGGTTAAGATGCCGAAACATAATAAAAATCAATAATATCCAAAAGTTTGCTTAGTTATTTACGGGGAAAAAATGCTATTTACAGATGATTTTGGTCGAATAAAACGGATAGTCGCGCGTAAGGCCAGAGGCAAGTCTCTACCTCGCTACGTATATCGATGGGATAGACGTACTCCTGAGGAGATCAAACGAACAGGTTTTCAGCCTTGGAATCATAACGGTGATGTGTCGGTGATCGAGCATGTTAAGAATTCCTTTGCAGCTCACCGCCCAAATCCAGGAATGAATGTGAAGGAACATAGCCAGTTTGTATCAACCGGAAGCTATGGGATGCTGAGTACTCTCGATCCTGTTTTTGCTCAACAAGTGCTAAACACGAACTTATATAAGATAGATACCAGTCTTGGTGGCATGAGAGCTAGCGATTTTTTTGACGTTAATGATGTCTTTGATCGCGCGAGAATCCATCGACCTTATCGAACTCAGCGAGAGTGGGCAAAACAGAATGGGATCCCTCAGGAAGCGGTTGTTGAGGTCATGTCTGGTAGTGTTTTCATGTCCCAATATGATTTTAAAAAAGGCGCGCCGAATGAAGACAAGTTAATTGGATGGAACATTATCTAGAACCAAGCTTGTCGAAGCCATTGCGGATGAAACAGCGACTCACTTGTCTATGAGTCAGTATCGACCTTAATGTGACATTAAAAAGCCCTTACCAAAATGGTAAGGGCTTTTTGTTTTATTAATGGTTTGCAAGCGAGTTGCTAGGTCAACAGATCCTAAGCTTGTTTAGCTGCCTGTAACTTAACTTCTTTGCTTGCCTGTTTTTTCTCAAAGCGAGAGATCCACCACCAAGCTAGACCAGAGAATACAGCCGTCATAAACACGTTGATGAAGAAGGCTCTAACAAGGTCGACACCTGTCGGGAACGCCGATGCTGTCATACTAACGACGAAGATAGTGATCAGTACTGATACCACACCCATGCCTTGTTTGCGTGTACCCATGCGGAAGTCACGTGGCGTATCGTCATGTTTCAGACGGAAGACAAAGTAAGCAACCATGATGAAGATTGGTGGCAGCATTGCGGTACCCGCCGTTAGGTTGATTGCCGTGTTCATCATGTCTTGTACTGATTCTGAACCGAAACCGTTGACGATAAGCATCACGAAGACGAACGCGAATTGCCACCAAGCTGCGCGGACAGGAACGCCGTGTTCGTTAAGCTCAGTAGTTTTCTCGCCGTATACGCCTTTTGGAATTTCAGAGAAGTGGATTTTTACCGGTGCTGCTGTCCACATCATCATTGAGCCGAACATCGCAACGAATAGAATGATACCTACGAAGCGACCAACCAGTGACTCAGAGAGGTTGAAGTACTGCGCCATACCAGTAAAGATTTCAACCATACCACCGGCGTATGTCAGATCTTCACGTGCAACGAATACGTTTACTAGCAGTGAGCCAACTGCGTACATGGCACCGATAGCAACACCAGCTGCGATGATCACTTTGATGAATGATTTGTGACCGCCTTTTACGTCATTTAGGTAAGCCGCTGCAGTTTCAGCACCGCCTGCTGCTTGGAAGATCCAACACATGATACCTAGTGTTGCCCAGTTGATGGTTGGTGTCATCGCTTCAAGTGTGATTGGTTGTACTGGTTCGTGGTTACCGCCCAGTGCCATTAGTGCACCAATAACGTAGATAGCAAATAGGGCAAATACGCCGTAAGCAACGATTTCAGAGATCTTACCTAACCAAGATGCGCCTTTGGTTGAGATATGAGTCGCCGCCGCAAATAGTGCGATAGAGATTGCCGATGTTACCATAGGCGAGAAGGCGTATTCGTAGCCCAGCATTGCATATGATGCGTAAGCAATAACGTTAGGCAGTAGAGATACGAACCAGAACAGGTTTACGAACCAGTATAGGAATGAGCCAAGGTAAGCAGCTTTTGAGCCAAGTGGCTTCTTCAGCCAGTCATACATGCCTGACTCTGAATTTTTGTTTGCTGAAACAAACTCAGCAATGATAAAGACGAACGGGATGAAGTAGACAAGGGTTGCAAGCAAAAAGATAGGTGCCGAGCTTAAACCCAGTTCGATGTTGTTGTTTACAATGTTGCGAACGTTGAATACCGCTGCAAATGTCATGGAAAGTAGGGCGAATTTGCCCAACTTACCGCGCATAGATTCAGACATAGTGTCCTCCGATGAATCACGTCAATTCCCTTCGAACATCAAGTCACAGTGCTATTGAGCGTTCTGTCATCCTGCGCGCATAGTATGCGAAGTCGCGATAGAATCCAGTGCCCATGTATGCTTTTGTGACCTTGATGCCTCCGGTTGTAGTAGTTATTGGCTAGGCCAGAAAGACTGGCCCAGTGTGTTGTGTTTATTTATTTAGGAAGTAACCATCTTCAATGGTGACTTTGAGCACGACCTTGCGTACGCGGTTATCACCATGGAATCGGTAAGCTTTGCTGTTGTCGAAAATCGCCACTTGGCCTTCATGCAGTTCGCGTTGTTCACCACTACCGATTAGGTATTCGCGGTCGGTTTCATCACTATAAGCATCGACAAGCTCTAGTTGAGATTTGTCAGCAAACTCGACGGTTTCGCGACCTTCTAGGTAGTAATGCACATCGAAGTAGCGGCGATTTCCTTCAAAGGTTTCGGTATGACGAGCCGTGCCGTCTTCAATCATGTATACCAATGAGTCTCCAATCGAATGCATCACGCCATCTTTGATGTTGGCGATGTTGTCGATTGCTTCCACGCAGCGGTTCCATTTACGACCATCGCGGTAAACCACTTTGAATTGCTCTAAGCTCTCTAACACGATCATGGGTTAAGCCTCATTTGCTGTAGTTGAAGTAAAGAAACCTTGTTCGAAGCGGTGTTGCGCCATCATTTGTGCACTGCAGTCACCCGCTTGAAGTGGTATTAGGGTCAGTCCGTATCGGAATTCGTCCATGTAGACGCGGTATGAATCAAGCACTTCGCTACCCCAAGAGTTAGAACCTAGACCCATCAACTTGTGGTCAAGATTTAGTGTGATGTAACCACTCTTCTCTAGCTCAATCGTATGTTGTGCTTGGTGCAGGTTTTGGTTGGTGTAGAACCAAGCGCTGAAGTTGATTTCTTGCTGAGGTTTAACCAATAAACCTGTGCCATTGCGATTCGTTAGTGCGGCCCAGCGAACATGTTGGCGGTTACCGTTGTTTTGTGGGAACGGGTAGTTCTCAAACATGTCAGCAACTGTGCTTTGGTAAACATCAATCATGTTGGCTTGTTTGCTATCTTGGTAGTTCTCTTCAGGACCGCGGCCATAGTATTTCACTTGGTCGAAGTCACCATTGATGCCAAGGTCTAAACCAATCACTGGAATGACATGAGGGTAGTCACCGTAACGCTCACCGCTAAGTTCAACATTAAGTTGCCCTTCAGCATTGATTTGGTAGCGGTATTCACAGCGCATACCGAAATCAAATACAGGAGGAGCAATAATGCTGGTGGTCGTGATTTCTACTTTGCCGTTCACTTGTTCAACATTTAGTGTGCGGAAGTGCTCTTGCATGATTTGTAGATGTGCTGGCTCCCACAGACCTTCATATTCTTGCTTGTGGTTGTCGATCATTGGTTTGAAGAAGTTCAGCTTAGGCTGGGACTTGATCAGCTCTTCGCCATTCACAATCCAAGAAGTCAGCTTGCCGTTTACTTTCGAGAAGTTAAGCGCGAAGTTGTTACCTGAGACTAGGTAGTCTAGGCGACTCTCTTCTACGTTAAGTGGCGTAGCGTTGTGGTTGCTAAATGCAGTCTCTGTCGCAGTGCTTTCTTTCAACTGGTATTGGTACAGCGCAATGTCGTGGTTCGCAGCGCTGTATAGCGTGCGAGAATCTTTGCGTACTGTGAAGTTGATGAAGACTTCACGCTCATCAAGCTCAGGAATCGCGATTTCAATCTCGCGCTCTGAGTTAGCTGCAAGCTCTTCCACTTTGAACTGAACTGTGCGCAGAGTTTCACCTTCAGCGCGAATATCAGCAGTGATGGTGTAATCATTGAGGTTGGTAAACCAAAGTTTGTTCTCAACGATGAACTTACCCGCTTGCTCATCAATAGCGCGTATTTTCACCGGTGCGATGACCTGCTTGTACTCTTTTAAACCCGGGCCCGGAGTTTGATCTGGGTAGACTAAACCATCCATACAGAAGTTGTAGTTGTTTGGATAGTCGCCGTAGTCACCACCGTATTTGTAGAAGGTTTCGCCTTTCTCATCGCGAGCAAGAATGCCATGGTCACACCATTCCCACACGTAGTGACCTTGAATATGGTCATGTTTGTAGAACACGTTCTGATATTCGGTTAAACCACCAGGGCCGTTACCCATAGCATGAGCGTATTCACAGATGATGCGCGGCTTTTCATGCGGGAATTCACCGAAGTAGTTCATCAGTTGAGCACGTGAGTACATAGTTGAAATCACATCCACCACCTCTGCGTCACGATCTTCTTCGTAGTGCACTAGGCGCGTATCGTCGATTGCTTTAGTTGCCTCGTACATAGAGCGGATATTACAGCCGTAACCAGACTCGTTACCTAGAGACCACATGATGATCGAAGGGTGGTTTTTCTGCGCATGAACGTGACGTTCGGCACGCTCGACGAAGACCGCTTCCCACGCAGCATCGTTTGTGATGCGGCTTAGATCGCCAACGTTCGCGAAGCCATGGGTTTCGACATCTGTTTCCGCCATGACGAATAGGCCGTAAATATCACACAGTTCGTAGAAGCGAGGATCGTTAGGGTAGTGCGCAGTACGTACTGAGTTGATGTTGTGTTGCTTCATCAGCACGATATCTTTTTCGACGCGATCAATGCCGACAGCGCGACCTTTTAGATGATCGTTATCGTGGCGGTTTACCCCGTGCAGCATCACGTATTGGTTGTTGATGTAGAACAGGCCGTCACGCACTTTAATGTCGCGGAAACCAACGCGTTGCGGGATAACTTCAAGGGTTTTACCTAGGTTGTCTTTTAAGGTTACAACCAGTTGGTAAAGGTATGGATTTTCAGCCGTCCAGTGAGTAGGGCTGTCCATTTCAATCTCAAAGCGAGTCTGCGCCTTGTCGTCGATAGTCAGGTTGCTACATGAGCCTTGTGCAACAACCTGACCTTTATCCATTAGGGCGTAATCAAGGGCATAGCCGGAAGCTTGTAAGGTGGTTAAGTTTTCAAGTTCTACTTGGCAAGAAAGGGTCGCCGCAAGGTAATCGTCGGCGAAATCAGTGCGAACAGTCAGATCTTGGACGTGAACTTGCTCTTTACCAACAAGGTAAACATCACGGAAGATACCCGCAGTCCACCACATATCTTGGTCTTCAATGTACGTAGAGTCAGCCCACTGCATCACGCGCACAGAAAGAAGGTTGTCACCTTGTTGTACATACTTAGAAATGTCGAATTCTGCGGTTAGACGGCTGCCTTTGCTGAAACCAACATACTCACCGTTTACATACACTTCAAAGTAAGTCTCTACACCGTCGAACTTGATGATGGTTTGTTTGTCGTTCCAGTTTTCACCCAGAGTGAAAGTGCGTTGGTAAGCACCTGTCGGGTTATCGGATGGGACGAAAGGGACGTCAATTGGGAATGGGAAACCTTCGTCTGTGTATTGAAGGTCGCCGTGGCCTTCCATTTGCCACATGTTAGGAACGGTAATTTGTCCCCACTGATCCATTTTTTGTGAGTAAAACTCTTCAGGAACCAAGATTGGGTTAGTGAAGAAGTTGAAGTTCCATTGGCCGCTCAACAGCATAAAGTGGCTACTTAGCTCACGCTGGAATGTTTGGGCAGTCTTAACTGAGTCGTATGAGAAGAAGTAAGCACGTGGTGCCATACGATTCTCATGTAGATGAAGGAAGTTTTCCCAGTTGTTCACGTTTATTCTCCCTCGGCTAGCGATGCCGACGTTCTAATCAAAATGCAGCTCTATGAGCATCTGGAAAATATATTAGTAAAAGTTTTACTAAATAAAATCGGTGAAAACGTTTTACTTTAACTGGATCACGCTTTGAGACCGCCTAAGCGTGAAAGGTGTGATCTAATTAAAAGAGTGATTAATGAGCAGTAAAAGGAGAGGGAGAGCGTGATTTATCTAAGGGGAAATATAAGCAGAAAAATAAAAAGGCACTGTAATCAGTGCCTTATATTATTAATTAGGTCAGTTTTTAGTGTTTGGTTGTATCGCGTAACTTTAATTTACTTGGAACGTAAACTTGTAGCGGCAGCGCTCTTCCATCACGCGACTTTTCGACCAATAAGTTTACCCCTTGAACACCCATCATTTCAGAGTGGATACGTACCGTAGATAGAGACGGGAAGGTAAACTTAGCGGTTGGAATGTCATTGACGCTAATCAGCGAGATATCTTGCGGGATATTCAAACCATGCTCGTGAATGGCTCTGAGTACACCGATGGCAATCGAATCAGAGGCGATAAATAGTGCGCTTGGGTAGTCCGGTTTAGCGAGCATTTCTTTAGCGAGTTTATAGCCTGATGAGCTAGTAAATTCACCGCGATAGATATCATCCAGTGACACGACCCCCTTTAGCTGGCCATACTCAGCAAAGGCTACTTCACGAATGTCAGGCGTGTTTGCTACATCTTGACCACCAATAAAGCCGATACGTTGATAGCCTTGTTCGATGAAGAAGTCAGTGATTTCTTTGCTGATACGAGATAGGTCAATGTCGACCGAATCGTAGATGGAGTCATTGTCACTGAAGTCGACATAGCAAATGTTGTCGGTCAGCTTTTTAACCTCCGCTAATGTTTTAGAGTTACTGCGACCAACCAAGAGCACACCAGTAACTTTACTGTCGCCTATTTGAATATCGTTGTCATAGCAATTGGTCAATTCAATACCTAGTTTGTCACACTGAGTTTCAATGCCGTGACGAATCGATAAGTAGTAGGGATCGTTAACTTCGGCTTCTTGCTTATAGTTGTACAGTGCTAAAAAGTGGTGGTTCTGTTTTTGCGCTAAGATGGCTTTTTTTGAGCTGCTGGTTTTGTATTCGAGCTTTTCGGCAATCTCTAGGATTCGGTGCTTTGTTTCTTCTTTTACACTGAGAGTAGGGTCGTCGTTCAGTACTCGTGATACCGTCGCTAAAGAGACGCCTGCCTCACCTGCAATATCTTTAAGTGTTGCCATTAATTCTTATATCCCTATACGTGCTCTAAAACTGGGCATTATTTTATTGCCTTTCATTGTAATCAATCCAACGCAGTAATCACCAATTTTTAGTAAAAATCCTTTTCAAGGAACAGTTTCCCCTCGCAAATGCGCTTTTATTGGCGAAATTATAAGCTTTTTGAGTGTGGTAAAGGTGGTTTTACTAAACAGAAATCATTTCAGGGCTTTTCTTCGCCTCAATGTGAGAATTTTGTGGAAACGTTTACATAACGAGAAATTGATCACGGATCTTTCCCTGCGGTGACTGATAGACTTTTCGTCATTGAAGAGTGTGGCGTGAATATGCGGCACTGAAATGATCGTAAAAATGCTTATTGAGTAGGAGAGCGAGACGTGAAAGTTCTTGTTACAGGCGGAATGGGATACATCGGCAGTCATACCTGCGTACAGATGATCGAGACGGGTATGGAACCGATCATCATTGATAACTTATGTAATGCAAAAGACGCGGTATTGGATCGTATCGAAGCGCTAACAGGGACAAAACCGCAATTTTACTTAGGCGATATTCGTGACGAAGCCTTCTTAGATGAGGTGTTCAATCGACACGACATTAAAGCGGTCATTCATTTTGCTGGCTTAAAAGCGGTGGGAGAATCTGTAGCCAAACCTCTCGAATATTACGATAACAATGTTAATGGCACCCTCGTACTGGCGCGTTCGATGCGTAAAGCAGGGGTAAAAAGCATTGTCTTTAGCTCTTCTGCGACTGTGTATGGCGACCCAGAAGTGGTGCCGATTACTGAAGATTCACCAACGGGCCAAACAACCAACCCATATGGTCGCAGCAAGTATATGGTGGAAGAGTGCTTGAGCGATCTGTTTAACGCGGAAAACGATTGGAGCATTACCTTACTGCGTTACTTCAACCCTGTTGGGGCACACCCATCAGGCACCATGGGCGAAGACCCTCAAGGCATTCCAAATAACCTGATGCCATTTATTGCTCAAGTTGCGGTCGGGCGCCGAGAGTCTTTATCCGTATTTGGTAATGACTACCCAACCCCAGATGGAACCGGAGTTCGCGATTATATCCATGTGATGGATCTCGCCGAAGGGCATATTGCGGCGCTAAAGGCTGTGGGTGAAAAAGCTGGCCTGCATATTTACAACTTAGGTACAGGCAAAGGCTCAAGTGTTTTAGAAATGGTCGATGCCTTTGGTAAAGCTTGCGGTGCACCTATTGTCTACGAAATGTGCCCGCGTCGCCCAGGTGACATCGCTGAGTGTTGGGCAAGCACTGATAAAGCGGAGCGAGAACTCGGTTGGAAAGCCACTCGCAGTGTCGATGAGATGACGGCCGATACTTGGAAGTGGCAGTCAAATAACCCGCACGGCTATTCCCCTGCGTAATTGAAGCCACAGCGTTGTTATCTGCGCTTTCCAATTCCAATCACATAGAAGATCTATGCTCATGGAAATTGGAAAGCTTGCTGCCTAGCTGCAACTCCAATTTCATTGGGGAATGCGGAACTATAATTTTTAAAGTTGAGTAACTAAGATGTCGAATGTTGAATTTAACTCAGTAGATCACCCACACCGTCGCTATAACCCATTAACAGGTCAATGGATTTTGGTATCCCCTCACCGTGCAAAGCGTCCATGGAGCGGCGCTGATGAGAAACCAGCGATTGATGAGTTACCTAGCTATGACGAGAAGTGTTTCCTTTGTCCGACCAATGAACGTATTTCTGGTGATGTAAATCCTGACTACCAAGGTACTTATGTGTTCAAAAATGACTTCGCGGCGTTGATGACCGACTCGCCTAAAGCGCCAAAGTCAGACAACCCTTTGTTTAGAACTCAAGGCGTACGTGGTTTAAGTCGTGTGATCTGTTTTTCTCCAGATCACAGCAAAACGCTACCAGAGCTGTCTGTTGAACAAATCCGCGGCGTGATTGATACCTGGAACGAGCAAATCGAAGAGTTAGGCAAAGACTACGTCTGGGTTCAAGCGTTTGAGAACAAAGGCGAAACCATGGGCTGCTCACAGCCTCACCCACACGGTCAAATTTGGGCCAACAGTTTCTTGCCAAACGAAATTGAGCGTAAAGAAAAGTTTCTTAAACAGTACTTTGAACAGCAAGGCTCCAACCTTCTTGTCGATTATGTACAGGCAGAGAGGCAAGACGGCTCGCGCACAGTGGTAGAAACCGAACATTGGATTGCGGTAGTTCCTTACTGGGCGGCGTGGCCATTCGAAACCATGCTGTTGCCAAAAACGCACATTCGCCGCATGAGTGAACTGACCGATGAGCAACGTGACGATCTCGCTGTTGCAATCAAGAAGCTGACTAGCCGCTACGACAATCTATTCCAATGTTCTTTCCCGTACTCAATGGGCTGGCATTACGCGCCATTCTTTGAACAAGGCACTGATATTGACCATTGGCAGTTGCACGCGCTGTTCTATCCACCACTGCTGCGCAGTGCAACGGTTCGTAAGTTTATGGTCGGCTATGAAATGCTGGCAGAAAGCCAACGTGACCTTACCGCTGAGCAAGCGGCGCAGCGTCTTCGTGACTTGAGCGATGTGCATTACAAAGAACAATAACCTCTGTCATATTTGAAGCTGCAGCGTTGTTGACTGCACAAATTCTCCCTAATCACATAGAGAATCTATGCTCATAGGGTTGAATTCGTTTGTCGCCTAGCTGCAACTCCAACTATTTAAGAGGTGTGATTATCGTGGCTTGATATTTGAGCTGCTATTTAAGAATAAAACAGTTTGAGAATTACCTATGTCTGATCTAATCCAAAACGTTAAAACTTCTTTTGCACAGGTGCTGGGCTACGCGCCGAGCCACATCATTCAAGCGCCTGGTCGGGTAAACCTGATTGGTGAGCACACCGATTACAACGATGGTTTTGTCCTACCATGTGCCATTAACTATCAGACGGTGGTGGCTGCGACTAAGCGCGATGACAATATCGTGCGTGTTGTGTCAGTAGATTACGGCAATGAAACCGATCAGTTCGACTTAACTGAAGAGATCACCTTCCAGCAAGACAAAATGTGGGCGAACTACATTCGCGGTGTCGTTAAGTGCCTTCTTGCTCGCGGCTATCAATTTACTGGTGCCGATATCGCGGTAAGCGGTAACGTCCCTCAAGGCGCGGGTTTAAGCTCATCCGCAGCCCTAGAAGTCGTGATTGGTCAAACGTTTAAAGTACTGTTCAATCTAGAAATCAGTCAAGCCGAAATCGCATTGAATGGTCAGCAAGCTGAAAATGAATTTGTTGGCTGTAATTGTGGAATCATGGATCAGATGATTTCAGCGGAAGGCCAAGAGAATCATGCAATGCTGCTTGATTGTCGCAGTTTGGAAGCGACGGCTGTATCCATGCCTGAGGATATGGCCGTTGTTATCATCAACTCAAACAAGAAACGTGGTTTGGTTGATAGCGAATACAACACTCGCCGTGAGCAATGTGAAGAAGCGGCTCGCATCTTTGGTGTAAAAGCATTGCGTGATGTCACTATTGAGAAGTTCAATAGTAAAGTTGATGAGTTAGATGTGATGGTGGCTAAACGAGCTCGCCACGTTATCACCGAAAATGATCGCACCGTAGAAGCGGCAGAGGCACTGCGTAACCACAATATGCAGCGTATGGGGGAATTAATGGCTCAGTCTCATGCTTCAATGCGTGATGACTTTGAAATCACCGTGCCTGAGATTGATACCCTAGTAGATATCGTCAAAGAGGTAATCGGCGAACAAGGCGGCGTGCGTATGACAGGCGGCGGTTTTGGTGGCTGTATTGTTTCTGTGATGCCGCCAGCGCTGGTTGAGCAAGTGAAAGCTGCGGTTGAAGAAAAGTATCAAGCAGCAACGGGGCTTAAAGAGTCCATTTACGTCTGCCAAGCAAAAGATGGCGCAGGCATTGTGGAGTAATGAACACAATGACTCATCCTCTTTTTCAAACAATGGCTGAGCAGCCAGCCTATGATGGTAAGCCTGCTCAGCTTGTGGAATTGACCAATGCATCGGGGGTTAGCATTGTGTTGATGGACATCGGGGCCACTTGGCTCAGTTGTCGGCTACCCTTGGCATGCGGGGAGCATCGTGAAGTTGTATTGGGTGTAGGGTCCATGTCTGACTTCGAGTGCCAACAAAGTTACATGGGGGTAACAGTTGGTCGTTATGCAAACCGTATTGCCAATGGTCGTTTCCATATTAATGGTCATGACTATCAACTGGTGACCAACCAAGCGGGGAACTGCTTACATGGCGGTGTGTCAGGGTTTGATAAATTGCGCTGGAACATCGTCGAGCAAAGTACCCACTGCGTGGTGTTTAGTTTGCATTCAGCCGATGGTGACCAAGGCTTTCCGGGCAACTTAGGGGTATCCGTTCGTTATCAGCTAAATGATGATGGCAAATTTGATATTGAATATATCGCTCATGCCGATCAAGCCACGCCAGTGAACTTAACTAATCACGCCTATTTTAATCTTAATGGTGCGGGTGGTGAGCTAGATGCGCGTCATCACCAACTGACTATCAAGGCTGATTATTACTTGCCAACCAGTGATGTCGGCATTCCTCTTGGTGAGTTAGAAACAGTACAAGGAACCGGATTCGATTTTCGACATGCCAAGAGTGTTAACCAAGATCTTCTCGCGGATGAGCAACAGCAAGCTGCTAAAGGCTATGATCATAGTTACTGGCTAGATCCGAGTCGTGACACTCAAAGCCCTGTTGCCACTCTAGTCAGTCAAGATCAGCAAGTGAGTGTGTCGGTGATGACCGATAAGCCAGCAATGCAGCTCTATACAGGTAACTGGTTGGCAGGAACGCCTGCGAGAGACGGTCAAGAGTATGCTGACTATTCCGGGCTGGCGCTAGAGACTCAGTTTTTGCCTGACTCGCCTAATCATCCTGAGTGGCAGCAGCCAAGTTGTATTCTGCTTCCGGGTGACGAGTATCGCTATAAAACCACTTATCAATTTGGTTTTTAACGCGGACGAATCTGTTTTTATGACAATAACGCCAGTCGAGTGACTGGCGTTTTTTATGCTTGAAAACTACAAATCTTCGAACTTGTCGATGGCCAGCCTTGCCTCTGAAACCGTGCAGCCAGATTGGGCGACTAATTGATTGATAGTGATATTGGGTGAATTCGCAATCAGAGTCGCTAGGTCAACCACTGGCGTCGGTAATGTTTTATCGATCGCGGCTACAATCCATCGCGTATCTTCTGTGGTTAATTGGCTCTTCAATTGCCGTAACGACGCTTCTTCTCCACTAAGCAACCAATTGCGTGAACGTCGAATACGCTTTATCTGGCAGCCTTGCTCTGTCATAAGCTGAATGACTTGCGCTTTATCTGCGACGCGGTGAACAAAGCTGTTTAGCGGAACCGAAATCATAACTGTTGGAGTAGGGAGGTTGCAGTCAAGAGTGGAACTCACTTTAGCGCAACCTTGTTTAAACTGCTACAGCGCACCTCTAATACACCATTGCTCTTTTCCTGTTTGATAACTGCTTCCTATTAGCTTCGATAGTTATTCCCTATCAGAGCAATAGAAACGTTCAAATTTACCTATTAAGTCGCTCGGGGCAATATATCTCCATCGACGCAAGGCAGCGTTCACAAACACTAGATTAGAAAGAGAGTAAAATCATGATCAACACAGAAATCAAACCATTCAACGCAACAGCATTCAAAAACGGCGAATTCGTAGAAATCACAGAGCAAGATGTGAAAGGTAAGTGGGCAGTATTCTTCTTCTACCCAGCTGATTTTACTTTCGTATGTCCAACAGAGCTTGTTGACCTACAAGAAAAATACGCAGAACTACAATCTCGCGGCGTAGAAGTTTACTCAGTATCAACAGATACTCACTTCTCACACAAAGCGTGGCACGATACTTCAGATAAGATCGGCACTATTGAATACTTCATGGTAGGTGACCAAACAGGCACTATCACTAACAACTTCAACGTAATGCGTGAAGGTCAAGGTCTAGCAGACCGTGCTACGTTCCTAATCGACCCACAAGGTGTTATCCAAGCGATGGAAATCACTGCTGAAGGTATCGGTCGTGACGCTGAAGACCTACTACGTAAAGTAAAAGCTGCACAGTACGTTGCAAACAACCCAGGTGAAGTTTGCCCAGCTAAATGGAAAGAAGGTGAAGAGACACTAGCACCATCTCTAGACCTAGTAGGTAAAATCTAAGCTCTAATTAATTAGAACCTCGTTAAAGGTACATTGAGTCTGCGCTCCTAAAGGGCTCGGTGTACCGCCCTAACAGTAAAGCCACATCGTTATTCGGTGTGGCTTTTTTGTTTTTATCCCTAGCTCTGGGCTTATTTGTTTTCTGATAGTTTTTGCCTACCAAAGTGATAGAAACGTTCGAATTTACCAATCTTAGCGATCACGGCAAACTAACTCCATCAGCGCAAAAGAGCGCATCACGAAACAGATTTTATACAAATTCGGGAAGGCACGATTATGTTAGACCAAGCGATGAAGCAGCAGCTTAAAGCATACCTAGAAAACCTAAAAACAGACGTTCAACTTGTTCTTAGCCTTGATAGCAGCGAAACCGCAACTAAGCTACAAGCGCTTGCTGACGATATCGCGTCACTGACTGATAAAGTTCAAGTATCACGTGATGACAGCGCAAGTGAACGTAAGCCAATCATGCAGGTTGTGAACCAAGAGAAAGGTACTGCGATTGGTTTTGCGGGTCTGCCAATGGGTCATGAGTTTACTTCTCTAGTACTTGCACTGCTTCATAGCGGCGGTCACCCAATTAAATTGGAAGCGGACGTAATCGAGCAGATTAAACAGTTAGATAAAGAGCTGAATGTTGAAATCTTTATCTCGCTATCGTGCCAAAACTGTCCAGAGGTGGTTCAGGCATTCAATATGATGTCGGCAATCAACCCGCTAATCAAAACCACTATGATTGATGGTGCGGCATTCCAAGATGAAGTGAAATCACGCGACATCATGGCAGTACCAAGTGTGTTTGTTAATGGGGAACTGTTTGGTCAAGGTCGCATGTCTCTGGCTGAAATCCTTAACAAAGTAGACTCAGGCGCAGCAGAGAAGAAAGCGGCGAGCTTGAATGAACAAGCACCGTTTGATGTTTTGGTTGTCGGTGGTGGTCCAGCTGGTTCTTCAGCGGCAATCTACGCAGCGCGTAAAGGTATTCGCACTGGTGTGGTTGCAGACCGTTTTGGTGGCCAAGTGATGGATACCATGGCGATTGAAAACTTTATCTCAGTTAAAGCGACAACCGGTCCTAAGTTAGTCGCGAGCCTAGAAGAGCACGTAAAAGAGTACGGCGTAGAAGTAATGACTGAGCAGCGCGCTGCGAACATTATCGATGCTGAAGATAGCGAAGATGGTTACATCCACGTTGAACTTGAAAGCGGCGCAGTATTACGAGCTCGCTCTGTGATCACTAGCACTGGTGCACGCTGGCGTGAGATGAACGTACCGGGTGAGCAAGAGTACCGCAATAAAGGTGTCGCTTACTGCCCACACTGTGACGGTCCACTGTTCAAAGGTAAGAAAACGGCGGTTATCGGTGGTGGTAACTCAGGTATTGAAGCAGCGATTGACCTTGCGGGTATTGTTGAGCACGTAACGGTTCTTGAGTTTGCTGACACACTGCGCGCTGACCAAGTCCTTATCGACAAAGCTAACGCAACGCCAAACATTGAAATCATCAAAATGGCGCAAACGACTCAAGTGCTTGGTGATGGTAATCGCGTGACAGGTCTAGAGTACAAAGACCGAAATACAGACGAGCTTAAGCAGATTGAACTTGCGGGTATTTTTGTTCAAATTGGTTTGATGCCAAACAGCGAATGGCTGAAAGGAACGAAGGTAGAACTCTCTCCTCGTGGTGAGATTGTGATTGACGCTCACGGCGCGACATCAATGAAAGGTGTATTTGCTGCAGGTGATGTAACAACCGTTCCTTACAAGCAGATCATTATTGCGATGGGTGAAGGTGCTAAAGCAAGTTTAGGTGCGTTTGATTACCTAATTCGCACTCCGGCTCCAGCTAAGGTCGCTGAGCTGGCGTAACAGATTTATTGTCCATATACATTTGCAAACATTTAGTCGACTATCCGACACCACTTCCAAGCGATTGGAAGTGGTTTTTTTATGTCTGGAGCTAGGCGCGAGTTTCAAACCACTGCTGCATAAAATCGGTAAAGGCGGACAGTTTGGCGCTACTTCTTAGTTGCGGCGGATAGATCAGGTAAATAGCGCTTTCGGCAATCACGTAATCTTGCAGCAGTTGAACCAGAGAGCCGTCATCGAGTGCTGGCTGAACTAAGTAACAGGGCATTTTAATGATGCCTTTGCCTTTTTCTGCCGCAGCGAGCAATAACTGATTGTCGCTGATCAACATATCACCATGCGTGCTGACTTGCTCACTCTTACCTTGTTTTGAAAACTGCCACTGGCGCAAGTTTGGATCGGACATACAGTTGTGTTCAATCAAATCACTCGGTGTCAGTGGGGTTCCTTTGCGGGCTAAATAGTCCGGTGAAGCGCAGCAAATATGTTGGTATGGCATCAGCTTCTTCGCCACCATATTATCGGGTGGAGTGTTGGTGGCGCGAATGGCTAAATCAAAATGGCTGTTAGCCAAATCTTGGCGGTTATAGCCGATGTCGAGATCAAATTCGATGTCAGGATGAAGCTGTTGAAATTGATGGCAGATGTCGACTAAGAATCGGTGGCTAAAAATGGTTGGTGCAGTAATACGCAGCAGGCCACTCACCTCAGACTTGGTATGGTCGAGCTCTTTTTCTAGCTCAAGGATTGAAGCGTTAATGCCATGCATCTTGGCTAATATTTTCTCACCTGCCGCGGTGAGTCGCACACTGCGCGTCGAGCGGATCAATAAGCTGGTGGCAAGCTCTTGTTCAAGTTGGTTGATTTGAGAGGATAAGTAGCTGCGAGAAATACCCAGTGACTCTGCGGCTTTCGAAAAGCTTAACTGCTTAGCTACTTCACTAAATAGAGCGTAGCGTTCAAAGCGTTTGTGCATCTTGTGCATGGTTAGATCTCTTAATAGCCGCTAATGATGGTGATTATATCGTGCTATATAAGAAATTAAAGTGAGCCTATTGTGCGTTATATCGAATTATCTTTTCTGGTTAAGTGGTTTAATCGCAGTTAGCGCAGTCAGTATACTGGGTGCAGCACAGCGCGTAGTACGGCTACGTCGCAAACCAAAATAAGGGTATATAACATGCAGAAGACGCATCCGGTATTTTCGCCACTGATTCAAGGTTACTGGCGTATGGCTGAGTGGAACATGACCACTCAGCAGCAACACGCTTTTGTTAAACAGCATATTGAACTGGGGATTACCACAGTCGACCATGCTCCTGTATATGGTCCAGAGTCAGCATGTGAGCGCATGTTTGGTGATGTTCTATCGCTTGACCCTAGTCTGCGTGACCAGATTGAAATTGTCTCCAAATGCGGTATTTATCGCGGAGAAGGTAAGCAAGTTAACCATTACGATAGCAGCAAAACGGCGATCATTGCCTCGGCTGAAGCGTCACTTTCTCGCCTAAAAACAGAGCAATTGGATGTGTTATTGCTGCACCGTCCTGATTTATTGATGGATGCGGATGAAGCGGCTGAGGCTTTTGCCCAGTTAAAAGCGGCGGGTAAAGTGAAACACTTTGGTGTATCGAACTTTACGCCATCTCAGTTTGAGTTACTGCAATCACGTCTAGATACGCCACTGGTCACCAACCAAGTAGAGATTAACCCAGTTAACCTGCAGGTCACAGAAGACGGCACCTTAGATCAACTACAACGCCACCGCGTTCAGCCGATGGCTTGGTCTTGTTTAGCGGGTGGTGGCATCTTCACAGACAACAGTGAGCAAATGGTCCGTCTTCGTGACACGTTGACTGACATTGCTGAAGAAATTGGCGCTGCATCTATTGATCAAGTGCTGTTTGCTTGGGTAATGAAGATGCCGTCAAAGCCAGTACCGATTATTGGCAGCGGCAACATTGAGCGCGTTAAAACGGCGGTTGGTGCATTGGAGCTAACTCTGACTCAAGAGCAATGGTATCGAGTTTGGGTGGCGTCGAAAGGTCACGGCGTCGCGTAATCTGGTTTTGAGATAATTAAAGGGCATCGCTGAAAAGTGATGCCCTTTTTATTTTGATTTAGTTGGAGACTTTTTCGACCGAGTTTCGTCTGACTAAAGTTGGTGTGAACACCATAGCGTCAGTACTTGTTTGCTCGGCCTTAGCAAGGTTTAAGGCTAAGTGCGCGGCACGTTCAGCCATCATAGCGATTGGATAGCGGATGGTTGTTAAGCGTGGGCTCACGTAACGGGCAATCAAGCCATCATCAAAGCCCATCATTGAAATCTGCTCTGGCACTTTGAGCCCATTTTCATCCAACACCGATAACGCGCCAGCCGCCATATAGTCGTTATAGGCAACAACTGCGGTGATATCGACCGACTTAGTCAGCAGGTTAGTCATCGCTACTTCACCGCCATCACTGTCTGGCTCACCATATTCAATGTAGTTATCCGGCAGCGAGATATTGTTTTCTCGTAGTGCGGCTAAATAGCCTTCAACTCGTTGGTTGGAGTCTTCAATATTGTGTGAAGAGGCGACACAAGCAATTTTTTTGTGGCCGTGACGAATCAAATACTCCGTCGCAAGATAGGCGCCTTTGTAGTTATCCAGCGAGATACAACGCTCGGCGATTTCTGGGATGTGTCGATTGATCACTACCAAGCCTTTCACTTCTTTGGCGTAGCCGAGTAGTTCCTCATCGGATAGACCTTTCGAGTGAATGACCAGCGCCTCACAGCGATTGTTGATGAGCAGCTCGATTGCTTTTCGTTCTTGCTCTGGGTCGTGGTAGCCATTGCCGATCAAGATATGTTTGCCGTGCTCATGCGCAACGCTATCTACCGATTTTACCAGTGTACCGAAGAAAGGATCCGATACGTCTGACACCAGAACACCAACAGTATTACTGCTTTGACTGACGAGCGCTTTGGCTGCGGCATTTGGCCGATAGCCTAATTGCGTCATCGCTTTGGTGACAGACTCGACCGATGCTTTACTCGCTTTGGGAGATTTGTTGATCACTCTTGATACAGTAGCAATTGAGACGCCGGCTTCTCGTGCTACATCTTTAATGGTCGCCATTTTAGACCTCAATAAATTTCACTGTGACCATTTAACCTTGAGCGTGTAAATAACGCAATCTGATTACATTTAAGATTAAAAAAATGAGATCTTTACCACTTGTAATACATAGGATTGCTGATAGTGTAAACGTTGTCTTTTAGTAAAATTTTACCAAATCAACAAGCACTGAGGTTTATCATGGAAACGATCGCTTATACTGACTTCGCCAAATTGGAAATGCGTACCGGAAAAATCATTGAGGTGGCTCGCCACGAAAACGCAGATAAGCTCTATATTGTGCAAATTGATGTCGGTGAGAAAACGCTGCAGACGGTGACAAGTCTTGTGCCTTATTACACAGAAGAACAATTGATGGGCAAAGAAGTCGTCGTGCTGTGTAACCTAGCGAAAGCGAAAATGCGCGGTGAAACCTCTGAGTGCATGTTACTGTGCGCAGAAACGGATGATGAATCGGAAAGTGTACTACTTACCCCAGAGCGTTCAATGCCTGCTGGGGTTCGTATCGTTTAACTAGAACTGTCTCTCTATTAGGCTGAGGGTTGTTCAGGCTCTTGCTTCAGCCACCAGAGCATCAATAACATTATGGTGCTCTGATTTTACGCCCGCCAAGTTGCCATATTTCGGTTGATGACGATCGTTTTCTAATGGGAAGTTCCAACCGATGGTATGTTCAACGAACTCTTTAGCAAATTGCTCAGAGATTTCTAGACAGCCTGCAAGTACGGTATCGACGTAAGTTTGCATGATTGGACTTAATGAGCAGGGCGGTTCAGGGCTATCTTTAACGTAGACCCAGATTTGATCTTGCTGAGCAAAGCTAAGTGATGAGTCAATGTTGTCGAGTTCTATCTGAATACGATGATAACCACGCTCGCGAATATCAAATTCTGCTAACCCTTGATCACTGACAGCCAATAAAACACCATTGACCTTTCCGTGGCCCTTATCGACGACAAGGGGGGAGAGGATATAGCTGTCATCAACTTTACCCCAATAACGTTTAAGGCCAGTCACCGTTGCGGGTTCGGCTTGCGATGTTTGTCCGGTCAACTGACGAGAAGCTGAATTCATTAAGCTTCCGTAGCCAAAAATGTAGTGCGTCATTCATCCCTCCAACTTACTGCGACACTTGAACAATCTAAGCTAGCATCTTTGACCAGAAAATAAATCAATATTTTAAACACAATGCAGTCATAATGACTTTATTTTAATGTGTCCTTATGACTGTTTTACAGGCGTAACCTATGAGAAGTCCCTTGTTTTTAAAGCCTTTCAGAGTTGGAACACTTCTTGCGATAGTCAAAATAGTTAAACAAGTTTACAAAATCATAGTTAATAGCTGGGAGTTGTTCAGTGCTTAATATTACTGACAAAAAAGTTGAAGAAGCGATTCCGCCCGTATTGCGTCTAGGCTTTAGACCATTTTTCTTATTGGGTTCTATATACGCGGTGATTGCCATTGCGTTGTGGGTATGGATGTTTCAAACCGGACAGCCGTCAGCGCTAAACGTACCAGCCCTGTGGTGGCACGTACATGAGATGCTGTTTGGCTTTGCGATGGCGATAGTGGCAGGCTTTGTATTGACCGCAGTGCAAAACTGGACTGGAGTTAATGGTACGAAACATCATCGATTAGCGATATTGGTGATGTTGTGGGTGATCCCAAGAGTGTTATTTTGGACGCCAGCTCCGCTATGGCTGATTTCGTCTATCGAAGCTCTGTTCCTCGCGTTTACCGCTTATGAAGTGGGCACTCGGGTAGTGAAAGCAAAAGGGTGGCGCAATCTATTTTTTGTCCCTCTGTTCGTCTTAGCGATCGCTGCTAACTTTGCTAGCTACGCGACGATTAAAGGGATGCCACCATTTCCTTCTTCAGCGGTTTGGCATGCGATGCTGTGGTGGTTCACCATGCTGCTATCTATTATGGGTAGCCGTGTGATTCCATTTTTTACGGCGCGACGCTTCAACTTTGAAAAGCCGCAGCCGATTGTTTGGTTAGATTGGGCTGCGAACTTACCTTTAGCGGGTCTGTTTATTTTGAGCTTCTTCCCGATGACGTTTGCCGAGCTTGGTCAACCGCTGATGGTGATCTCTGGTTTGGCTCATTTGGTCAGAGTGATGCGTTGGCAGCCTTGGCGTACGTTAAGCGAGCCTTTGGTTTGGTCATTGCACGCAACCTATCTGTGTATTCCGGTTAGCTTGTTATTGCGTGGTTTATTGACCAATCCGTTTATGAGTCACAATATGCTGCACCTATTTGCCATTGGTGCGATTGGTGGGGTGATCTTAGCGATGATCGCTCGTGTCACCATGGGCCATACTGGTCGCGCTATTTATCAAGGGCCGAATATGAGCATTGCTTTTGCAGCGATCGTTTTAGCGGCAATTGTACGCAGTGTTGGTGCTGCTTTCTTCCCAGCCTACCTAATTGAAGCCGTGAATATCAGTGCCCTGTTGTGGGTACTAGCGTTTGCTTTGTATGTGGCGAGATTTGGCAAGATGCTGATTAACGCCCGCGTCGATGGGCATCCGGGTTAACTATATTGCACTGTAGAAACGAAAAGGCTTGGTATGTACCAAGCCTTTTTTGTTTGGGATTAGCCCGCTTTATTGACTTCATTTATTGTCACTACTTTGTCTTGCAGTGATTGCTGTATGTAGTCAGCAATAGCGCTCTGTTCTTCTTCTGATAAATAGAGACCCAGCTTTGTGCGGCGCCATAAGATATCCTCTTGAGTGACCGCCAGTTCGTGATTGATCAAGTAATCAATTTCGAGCTGATAAACACCTTGCGCACCTTGCGAGAACTGGGTTCCCATATCGGCAAGACTGGTTTTTCCATCAAGCAGTTTCCATGTATAGGTACCAAATTGAGTCACGTAACGTAGGATCAAGGCTTCAGGTAACCATGAGTATTTGGCTTGGATCGTTTGAGCGAGCTGCTCTCGGCTACAGCTAAAGTTACCACCTGGTAAGGTTTGATTCGCTGTCCAAGGACTGCCCATATTGGATAAATACGGCTCAAGCTTTTTCAGCGCAGCTTCACCCAGTTTACGGTAGGTGGTGAGCTTGCCGCCGAATACTGATAAGAGCGGAGCTTGATCGAGTTCTGCATCCAGTTCCAAGGTGTAGTCGCGAGTGATCGCTTGCGGTGAGTCTGATTCATCATCACACAGTGGGCGAACACCACTGTAAGTCCACACCACATCGTCACGCTCTAGTTGTTTAACGAAGTGCTGGTTGACGATATCGATCAAGTAATCCACTTCATCATCGGAAATCGCTACTTCTCTAGGATCGCCCTTGTACTCAACATCAGTGGTGCCGATGATCGAAAACTTATCCAGATAAGGGATCATAAACACGATACGATTATCTTTGTTTTGTAGGATGTAAGCTTGTGGTTCGTCATGAATACGTGGCACAACAATGTGCGAGCCTTTAATTAGGCGAATATTACGTGGTGAAGCTTGCTCTAAACCATCATCGAAGAACTGTTTCACCCAAGGGCCAGCGGCATTCACTAAGGTTTTAGCTTTACGCTCGAAGCGCTGATCGGTCATCACATCGTGTACCGTGACATGCCAAATGCCATTTTCTCGATGCGCTTTTTCTACTCGGCAATAGTTGCGAATTTCAGCGTTGTTTTCTTTTGCTGCTAGGACGTTGAGTAGCACTAAACGAGCATCGTCCACCCAGCAATCTGAATATTCAAAGCCTTTCTTCATTTCTGGTTTGAGCAGGCCTGACTTAGATAAATCCACCCCTTTACTTGCTGGTAAGGTGGTGCGTTTCCCCAAATTATCGTAAAGGAATAAGCCACAGCGAATCATCCATGCTGGGCGTAAAAATGGGCGATGGGGTAAACGAAAACGCATAGGTCTAGCGACATGAGGTGCTTTTCTTAATAGCACTTCACGCTCTGCAAGTGCTTCAGAGACTAAACGGAACTCATAGTGCTCAAGATAACGTAATCCGCCATGGATCAGTTTTGAGCTTGCAGAAGATGTTGCAGAAGCAAAGTCATTGGCTTCATATAAGCCGACAGAAAGACCACGGCCGGCAGCGTCTGCTGCGATGCCTGCGCCATTAATGCCACCACCGATAACGATCAAGTCGAGAATTTCTGATGCATTCGATGCAGTCGCATTGTGTTGGATACTCATAAAATTTGACCTCTTGGTGAGCGAACGAGCATTTTAGAACATGAAATTATCGTAGCTTAGGTTTCGTTCTTGATCATCTTTTATTTTCGTTTATGAGCGTTTTGTGTGATTCAGGCATAAAAAAACCTTCTACAAAGTGTAGAAGGTTTCGTGTGATGAGCAAATTTGATTGTTATTCGGCTGAATAACTTTCGATAACTTCCAATGGAATCGAGTGCTCTTTGAGAATGGTTTGAATCTCTTTTGGTGGTTGTCGGTTGGTAAACAGCATATGTAGCTGGGAGATATTACCGAGCTTAACCATGGCATTACGGCCAAATTTAGTGTGGTCTACGGCTAAGAAGACGCTACGGCTGTTCTCTATAATCGCTTGTTTGACTCTCACTTCATGGTAATCGAAATCGAGCAGTGAGCCGTCAAAGTCGATGCCACTGATGCCGAGAATACCGAAATCCAAACGGAACTGCTTAACAAAATCGAGTGTTGCTTCACCCACGATACCGCCGTCGCGATTACGAACCTCACCGCCAGCCAAAATGACTTTGAATTCAGGGTTAGGTAACAAAATAGTGGCAACGTTAATATTGTTGGTCACAACACGTAGCTGCTTATGGTTTTTGTTCAGTGCTCGCGCAACCGCTTCAGGCGTGGTGCCAATATCAATAAACAGCGTGGCACCATCTGGAATATGCTTTACCAACTCTTCGGCAATAAGATCTTTTTCATTAAAGTTCATTGACTTACGAGTTGTGTAGCTGGTGTTTTCCGAGCTTAGTGGGATAGTGGCACCACCGTGGTATCGACGAATTTTATTGTCATCGGCAAGCTCGTTGAGATCGCGGCGGATGGTTTGCGGGCTAACATTAAACTTCTCTACCAGTTCATCCGTGCTGACGTAGCCCTGCTTTTGAACCAGCTCAATGATCTGCTGGTGTCTTGGTATTTGCTTCACTTATTACTCCCTGACCGAGGTCGAAACTTTCGAATTGGTGATTTCGAAAAGCCGCACTCGATAATTTTACTGCGGCTATTGTGCTCGAATTTGCGCATAGAGAGAAGGGGAAGTCATAAGGAATAGGGGATAAGACGCAAAAAGGGCGCAAAATTGCGCCCTTAACTTAGTCATTAAACGAGAAATTAATCTTCTTCGTTGTGCATCTCAGCCCAGGTTTGCGCACATTTCACCGCGCGTTTCCAACCTTTGTAGCGACGGCTGCGTTTTTCTTCGTCATGGTGAGGAAGGAAAGTACGATCCAATACCGCTTTACCTTGTAGCTCGTCGATATTGTTCCAGTAGCCTACCGCTAAACCCGCTAGGTAAGCTGCACCTAGAGCGGTTACTTCGGTCACTTCAGGACGGTGAACTTCAGTATCGAGTACATCGGATTGGAACTGCATTAGGAAGTTATTCGCCACAGCGCCGCCATCAACGCGCAGGTTAGCCAGCTTAATACCAGAGTCAGCTTGCATTGCGTCTAAGACATCACGCGTTTGGTAAGCAATACCTTCCAAGGTTGCACGGATAATGTGGTTTGAGTTAACCCCACGAGTTAGACCAACGATTGTGCCACGAGCGTATGCATCCCAATAAGGTGCGCCAAGACCCGTAAAGGCTGGAACCACATAGACACCGTTTGAAGAGTCGACCTTAGTCGCGAAGTACTCTGAATCTTTTGCATCCGCTAAAAGTTTCATTTCGTCACGTAGCCACTGGATTGAAGCGCCGCCCATAAAGACTGCACCTTCAAGAGCGTAAGCAGGCTCACCTGTTGGACCACAAGCCAGTGTTGTTAGTAGGCCATTCTTCGAGGTTACTTTCTCTTGGCCAGTGTTCATTAGTAAGAAACAACCTGTACCGTAAGTGTTTTTCGCTTGTCCTGCTTCAACACACATTTGGCCGTAAAGCGCCGCTTGTTGGTCACCAGCAATACCAGCAATAGGAATACGCGTACCGCCTTTACCACCAATGTTGGTTTGGCCGTAAACTTCCGATGAGCGCTTCACTTCAGGCATCATTGACGCTGGAATGCCTAGCTCATCCAACATTTTTTGATCCCAGCAAAGGTCATTGATGTTGAATAGCATAGTACGAGATGCGTTGGTGTAATCTGTTACATGAACACGGCCTTGCGTCATCTTCCAAACAAGCCAAGTATCGACAGTACCAAACAGCAGTTTACCCGCTTCAGCATCTTCACGAGCGCCTTCTACGTTATCAAGAATCCACTTTACTTTGGTGCCTGAGAAGTAAGGGTCTAACACTAAACCTGTGTTATCACGTACGTAATCTTCAAGGCCGCGCGCTTTCAAGTCTTCACAGATATCCGCAGTACGACGACATTGCCAAACAATCGCGTTATAAACAGGTTTACCGGTTTCTTTGTTCCAAACGACTGTGGTTTCACGTTGGTTAGTGATACCAATACCCGCTAATTGGTCGCTGCGGATGCCCGACTTGCCTAATGCTTCAACCAGTGTAGAGCTTTGCGTTGCCCAGATTTCGAGAGGATCGTGTTCAACCCAGCCTGCTTTAGGATAAATTTGCGTGAACTCACGCTGCGCTACGCTAACGATATTCGCATCGTGGTCTAGGATTACGGCGCGAGAGCTTGTTGTGCCTTGATCTAGGGCGACAATATACTTTTGCTCAGTCATGGTAAGAATCCTTTTTGTTTCGTTATTTATATTTTAGTTAATACAGGGTTGAAAAGTTATGCGCGGGCTTCTTGAGCTTCGTCTTCTTGATCGCACTGGTTTGGAATTGTGCAGCCTTGACCTTGTTGAGGTAAGTAAGCCGCGATTGCTTTCGGGTATAACCAGCCACCGAAACAAGCACCAGCGATAGGAGCAAGTACCGGAACGATGAAGTATGGAATATCTTTAGCACCGGTTAGCGCATATTCCCAGCCAGCAAAGTAAGCGAATAGTTTCGGACCAAAGTCACGAGCAGGGTTCATCGCGAAACCAGTTAGCGGACCTAAAGAGCCACCAATCACAGCGATAAGAATACCGATCAGCAGTGGGTTCATTGCACCGCGAGAAGCACCATTACTTTCATCACCCAGAGCTAAAATAACGAACATCAGCACAGCAGTAATAACAAACTCCACAGCAAAAGCGCCGAAGAAAGAGAGTGAAGCGTGTGGGTATGTTGAGAAAATACCTGCTGTTGCTAAGGCATCTTTGCTGTCACGAGCAAAGCCATGAGCGATTTCGTAGTCAGTAAATAGGTTGCTGTATAGGGCGTAAACCAGTGCCGCAGAACAGAATGCACCTAATAGCTGTGAGATGATGTAAGGGATGACTTTCGCTTTATCAAAACCATGGAATGCCGCAAGGGCGATGGTTACTGCTGGGTTAATGTGTGCTCCTGACACACCGGCAGTACAATAAATAGCGATGGCGACACCGAAGCCCCACATGATACTAATTTCCCATTGTCCAAATGTTGCTCCGGTTAATACCAAAGCAGCCACGCAGCCAACGCCAAAAAAGATCAGTAGTCCGGTACCGATAAACTCGGCCAAGCATTCACCTAGTAGGGTAGGTTGTTTGTTCGTTGTCATTTTTAAAGTCCTTTGTCGTTTGTGCTTATCTAGCACGGTGATATTGTGCATATTTAAGCGAGTTCGAAAATAAACGAACATTAAAAGTGAGCGTTTGAGCATAAAATTGTTAATCAACCCCACTTTATTTGTTAAATAACGCAGCTTTTAGAACAAAAGTGAAACTGATATGAACGTAATTGCTCGAAGAGGAAATTAGAAGTGGCTAAGTTAGCGCTGAATCACGCATATCTCAACTGGTAAGATGAGTCTGCAGGCGGGAAGTGTGAAGGTGGTGCGGAATTGGTGAATAGTTATCCAGCGAAACTAAAAACAAAAAAAAGGCTGGCACTTTCATGCCAGCCTGCGGTTTATTCGTTTTCGCTTAGTTGTTGCTGTGAAGCTCAGAGTTCAGTTCAACAGCGGTTTTGTTTGCTAGACATTCGATTTGACCCGTCACTGAGTTGCGACGGAATAGTAGGTCAGAAACACCAGCAAGGTCGCGAGCCTTAACCACTTCAACTTCTTTGCCTTCAGCAATCATACGAACTTTAGAACCTGCTGTTACGTACAGACCAGACTCCACCGTACAGCGATCACCTAGAGGGAAGCCAAGACCAGCGTTAGCGCCTAGCAGTGAGTTTTCACCGATAGAAACAACAACTGTACCACCACCAGATAGCGTGCCCATGATAGAAGCGCCACCACCGATGTCTGAACCATTACCCACAACAACACCAGCAGAGATACGACCTTCAACCATGCTTACGCCAGTTGTACCTGCGTTGAAGTTGATGAAGCCTTCGTGCATAACGGTTGTTCCTTCACCCACGTGCGCACCAAGACGAACGCGTGAAGTGTCAGCGATACGAACGCCTGTTGGAACCACGTAATCAACCATTTTAGGAAACTTGTCTACACAGTCTACCGACAGTGCGCGACCCGCTAGGCGTGCTTCGATTTGACGATCAGCAAGCTCAGGCAGATCGATAGGGCCTTCGTTAGTCCATGCAATGTTGTGCAGTAGACCGAAGATACCATCAAGAACAGTGCCGTGTGGCTGAACTAGACGGTTAGAAATAAGTTGTAGCTTAAGGAAACCTTCAGCAACCGATGCTGGTTTCTCATCTGTAGCAAGTACAACAAGTACTAGCGGTTGTGAAGATTGCGCTGCTTTTGCTGCGAAAGATGCGTTTGCTGCATCGCCGTTTGCTTCAAATGCTGCCGCTAGATCTGCGCTTTGCGCTGCTGAGATCTCGATAGCTTGGTTGCCTTGCTCATAACCAGCAACTTTCGCTACTGCTTCAACAAGAGCGTCAGCTGGGTTTAGAGCTGGGTTAGGGAAAAATGCTTCGATAATTTTTCCGTCACGGTTTTTCGTTGCCGTACCAAAGGCTAGAGAAAAGTAAGCCATGTTGAATCTCCATGTTTTGAATTTGTTGGGAGAGCGTCTTTGCTCTTTCAAATTAAGTTAGAGTCATCATAAAGAGAGGTGATTCGACTTTAAAGAGCAGAGCTAGATAAAGTCTGTAAGCCGATATTTTTTGTCTCTTTAGAGATATGTTTGTCTGTTAAGAAATGTCGGGGTTTCTTGAGTTTGTGCTCGTTAAAACCTAAGAACATCAGATAAATAGGGCTTTATAAGCTTGCTCTATCCCTTCTATGAGCATTTGCATTCCTATCACCGCAAGAATTAATCCCATCATTCGAGTGATCACGTTTAAGGCGCTTGGCCCTACGGCTTTCACGAAGCGTTCACCGAAAACAAAAAGAACGTAGGTCAGCGCGCACAATAGGCCGAAAGCTATAATGGTGATGACGGTTTCATAGAGTCCACCAGTTGTTGCAAAGTTCATTGCGGTCGCGATAGTTCCTGGGCCAGCTAAGATAGGCATTGCTAATGGCGAGACAGCAATACTCAAGGCGGCATCTTTTTGCGCGTCTGAGTTCACCTTCTCTTTAGTCGTACTGTGTGTTGAGTCCCCTTGCAGCATATGGAAGCCAATCAAAAAGACCAGTATTCCGCCGGTGATACGCAGGGCGTAAAGGGTGATGCCAAAGAGATCGAAAATGACTTTTCCTGAAATGGCAAACGTCGAAACAATCAAGAATGCGATCAATACCGAGCGAAAGGCTACCGACTTTATCGTTTCTCGGTCATTACCGTTGGTTAGGCCAAGAAAGATAGGTGTATTGGCGACAGGGTTCATGATCGCAAAAAAGCCCATAAAGACTGTTATGGTGTGAATGATCAGCTCTTTCATATTATTCCTTTAATAGAAGTGGAGAGGTGTCACTTTGCTATTTGTGTAGACTAGATATTAAATCAACACTGGACAAAAAACAGCCTATTTATCAGAGGGATTACTAGGTGTTCTCAAAGCGCAGAACGATAAGAAACAAGCGCGAGTGTTGGTGGGTGATTTATCTGTTTTCAGCAAAAAGAAAACCCAAAGCAGAGCTTTGGGTTTCGATTTAAGACTTTACTTAGAACTGATTGGCGTTTGCGCTTTTCGCGCTTAGTGCTTTTTAGCTTTATATCTACCAACCGTCATACCCGATGAGCGTGGGTATGGTAAGCAAGTAATTACTTGCTTAGGTCTTCTGCGTGTTCAGATAGGAACGCTGCAACACCTTTTGGAGATGCGTCCATACCTGCTTTACCTTCTTCCCATTGTGCAGGACATACTTCGCCGTGCTTCTGGTGGAAGTTAAGAGCGTCAACCATGCGTAGCATTTCGTCGATGTTACGGCCTAGTGGTAGGTCGTTAACAACTTGGTGACGTACTAGACCGTCTTCGTCGATTAGGAAAGAACCACGGAAAGCAACGCCTGCTTCTGGGTGCTCAACGTCGTAAGCTTTACAGATTTCGTGCTTAACGTCAGCTACTAGTGGGTACTTAACTTCACCGATACCGCCATCTTCGATAGCAGTGTTACGCCATGCGTTGTGAGAGAACTGAGAATCGATTGAAACACCGATTACTTCAACACCTTTAGCTTGGAAATCAGCTAGACGGTTGTCGAAAGCGATTAGCTCAGATGGGCAAACGAAAGTGAAATCTAGTGGGTAGAAGAAAACTACTGCTTTCTTACCTTTAGTGAACTCTGCAAAGTTGAAGTTATCAACGATCTCACCGTTACCTAGAACAGCTGCAGCAGTAAAATCTGGGGCTTGACGACCTACTAGTACCATTTTTTTGCTCCTAAAATATATGGTTAGTTCCAAACCAAGATAAGTGTTTATGGTTTGGTCCGTGTTTGTACGCGACAAACTATAGTACAAATTGTAGTATGTAAAAAAGCGAATTAAATAGATTAAGTTAATCGAAAAAAGCGATAAGCCATTTTTATTAACTTGGTCAATATCCAGTTAGATTTTATCGATATATCTATGAATAAGTGGCCTAGTCTCAAACAATTACATTATCTCATCACCCTGCATGAAACTCGCCACTTTAGTGAAGCGGCTGAAAAGTGTTTTGTCAGCCAGTCGACCTTAAGTAAAGGTATCCAAAACCTTGAAGAACTGATCGGTTGCCCTCTTTATGAAAAGAAAGATAAGAAAAGCCCATTGGTCTTTACCCAAGCCGGTGAGCTGGTGGTCCAGCAAGGTCGCGAGTTGCTGGCTAAAGGTCAAGATCTCGTCGAGCTTGGTCGCTTATGCCAAGGGGATGAGATGGAAGGGCAGCTGCGCGTGGGTTGTATTCCAACGATCGCACCTTTTTTATTGTGCGATTTAGTCCAAGAGGTCAATCAGCGTTTTCCGCAATTGAACCTATTACTAAGAGAAGACACCACGACTAACCTTCTTGATGCATTGCGCCATGGTGAGCTAGATGTGCTGATCTTAGCCTTACCTGTTGATATCGATGGTATGGATAGCCGCATTGTCGGCAATGACCCGTTCAGAATGATCATCAGCCAAAATCAAGCTGATGCGATTCAAACCCCAATCAAGTACGCCGACTTGCCGAATGAGTTTGTCTTCTTATTAGAGAAAGAACACTGTCTAACAGAACACGCCGTTTCTGCATGTAAGCTAACCGATAAAGAGAAGATTAACCCATTCTCTGCCACCAGTTTGCACACCTTAGTACAAATGGTTGCCAACGGTATGGGTACCACCTTTATTCCGCAAATGGCCATCGACCATGGTCTGATAGAGAACCAAAACTTAGTCGTAGTTGATGCTCCAGGACAGCAAGCACATCGCCACATTGGCTTAGTTTGGCGCCCAAGTTCATCGCGTGTGAGTACATTTGATCAATTAGCAGATGTTGTTTCTGAGCTACTTTAGCGATAAGTAGTAGTCCAAATCTCCCTTAAACCCATAAAAAGCACACTAGTTTTAGTGTGCTTTTTAGCATTTTATTCTGTTGGTGAACTTTGACTTGTAAAATTTCACAACAGAATCTTGATGAAGCTTTCATTAAATTGTGAAATTTCACAGTGTGAATTTTACAACTCATAATTTTCTTCTTGTTTGATGAGGCGGTTGCATATCACCGTTAAGCCCAGTCTCATCTATGTTTCCCTTCGGATAATTAAAATCAAACACCTGTTTGAAACGGTTTTACACTCCTAATTTCACTGTAATTAAATTACGTAAGTGGTTACGTTTTAGTGATCGAAATCAATGGTTTGCGTGGCGCGGAATAAAACTTCGAATTTAACGTTTTGTTTGCTTTAGTACTTTTACTCTAGTGTGGTTTGGTATAGCTTAAATGTAAGCCCAGTAAGACTTATGTCTAGATTGAAAAGCTCATTCGAGTCGGTCAATCTAACTGGCAAGACAACAAGAAACCTAGTCAGGTGACAATCAGTAAGGATGTTTGATTGTTGTTTGATAGTTACAAATGTAATTAAGGTGACGTGCCGCTCGATGTGTTTATCGAAAGGTTAATAAAGGAAAAAAATTATGCTTGCTAATACACCAGATAGAGACAAAACAACAGTAGAAGCCCAAGAAACCCTACTAAACGAAGGCATGCTTAGTGTCACTGGTACCCTTTCACCAGAACACCAAGCGATTTTCCCTGTTGAAGCCCAAACTTTTTTATCTCTGCTGTGTGACAAGTTCGCTAGTCAGGTTGAACAACTGCTTACTGCTCGTGAAGAGAAGCAAGCAAAGATCGATGCTGGTGAGCTGCCGGATTTCCTAGAGGATACGCAAGATATCCGTGAAGGAAGCTGGAAGATCCAAGGGATTCCACAAGATCTACAAGATCGCCGAGTAGAAATCACAGGTCCTACTGACCGTAAAATGGTGATTAATGCACTGAATGCCAATGTAAAAGTATTCATGGCGGACTTTGAAGACTCGATGGCACCCGCTTGGAGCAAGGTGCTGGATGGACAGATTAACTTGCGCGATGCAGTTAACGGCGACATCAGCTATACCAATCCGGTTAATGGCAAGCACTATGCGCTGGAGTCCGATCCAGCGGTTTTAATCTGCCGAGTACGTGGTCTACATCTAAAAGAAAAACACGTGACATTCAACGGTCAGATTATCCCAGGGGCGCTGTTTGACTTTGCGCTTTACTTTTACAACAACTACGCCAGTTTGTTGAAAAAAGGCAGCGGTCCCTACTTTTATATTCCTAAGTTGCAGTCTCATAAAGAAGCGCAGTGGTGGAGCCAAGTATTCCACTTCACTGAAGACTACTTTGGCCTAGATACTGGCACGATAAAGGCAACTGTTCTGATTGAAACTTTGCCTGCTGTGTTTGAGATGGATGAAATTCTGTTCTCACTCAAAGAGCACATCGTTGGCCTTAACTGTGGCCGTTGGGACTACATCTTTAGCTACATCAAAACTTTGAAGAAACACCCCGACCGCGTGCTGCCGGATCGTCAGGTGGTGACAATGGATAAGCCGTTCCTGAATGCCTACTCGCGTTTACTTGTTCGTACTTGTCACAAACGTGGTGCTTTCGCTATGGGAGGGATGGCCGCCTTTATCCCAGCGAAAGACCCACAAACCAATCAGCAGGTGCTCGATAAGGTACATAACGATAAGTCGCTAGAAGCAAACAATGGACATGACGGAACATGGGTTGCTCACCCAGGCTTAGCTGATACTGCTTTAGCTGTATTTGACTTGGCATTAGGAGAGCGTACCAACCAGCTAAACGTCTCACGACATCAAGATGCGCCAGTTACAGCAGAAGATCTTCTCGCGCCATGTGATGGTGAGATCACTGAACAAGGCATGCGTCATAACATTCGTGTTGCGCTGCAATACATCGAAGCGTGGATCTCTGGCAATGGGTGTGTACCGATTTACGGTTTGATGGAAGACGCGGCAACCGCAGAAATCTCCCGCGCCTCAATCTGGCAATGGATTCAACATGGCAAGGCGCTTGATAACGGCCAAACGGTCACTAACGAACTGTTTGAGCTCTACCTTGCGCAAGAAATTGAAGTAGTGAAAGAGGAAGTAGGGCAAGAGCGCTACGAGTCTGGACGCTTTGAAGAAGCCGCAGTGCTGATGGCGAAACTGACCACCAGTGATGAATTAACCAATTTCTTAACTATTCCGGGTTACGACTACTTGGACTAAAGGACTCTGTCATCCTCCCTTTAGGGAATGACAAACATATTCAAACAATAACGTGAATCGTCTGCGGCAGAGCAGGAAGTACTGCCAAGGAACAAGGAAACATAGCGCCCGTTACATAACATAAGAAGCGCTCATCAAAAGAGGGATAAACCGATGACTAACTTAACTCGCCGCCAACAAATCGAAGCTCTGGAAAAAGACTGGGCAACTAACCCACGCTGGAAGAACGTTAAGCGTCCTTATACGGCTGAAGAAGTAGTAGAACTACGTGGCTCAATGGTGCCTGCTAACACCATCGCCCAACGTGGTGCTGACAAGCTATGGTCACTAGTCAACGGTGATGCGAAAAAAGGCTATGTGAACTGTCTTGGTGCTCTAACGGGTGGTCAAGCTGTACAGCAAGCGAAAGCAGGCATCGAAGCGATTTACCTTTCAGGCTGGCAGGTAGCAGCAGATAACAACACGGCTTCAACTATGTACCCTGACCAATCGCTATACCCAGTAGATTCTGTTCCTTCAGTGGTTAAGCGTATCAATAACTCATTCCGCCGCGCAGACCAAATTCAGTGGTCAAATGGTAAGTCGCCAGAATCTGAAGGTGGTATTGATTACTTCCTACCAATCGTAGCGGATGCTGAAGCAGGTTTTGGTGGTGTACTTAACGCTTACGAACTAATGAAGTCGATGATTGATGCGGGCGCGGCTGGCGTGCACTTCGAAGACCAATTAGCGTCAGTGAAGAAATGTGGCCACATGGGCGGTAAAGTACTGGTTCCAACTCAAGAAGCGGTGCAAAAGCTAGTAGCAGCTCGTCTAGCAGCAGACGTTTCAGGAACGACAACACTGGTTATCGCTCGTACCGATGCAAACGCAGCTGACCTGATTACTTCAGATTGTGATTCATATGATGCGGACTTCATCGAAGGTGAACGTACCCAAGAAGGTTTCTACCGTGTTCGTGCTGGCATTGACCAAGCGATCTCTCGTGGCCTAGCTTACGCGCCATACGCTGACCTAATCTGGTGTGAAACAGCAACGCCGTGTCTAGAAGAAGCACGTAAATTTGCTGAAGCGATTCATGCGGAATACCCAGGTCAATTGTTGGCTTACAACTGTTCACCTTCGTTCAACTGGGAGAAAAACCTAGATGCGGAGACGATTGCTAAGTTCCAGCAAGAACTGTCTGACATGGGTTACAAGTACCAGTTCATCACGCTAGCGGGTATCCACAACATGTGGTTCAACATGTTCGAACTTGCGCATGATTACGCACAAGGTGAAGGTATGCGCCACTACGTTGAGAAAGTTCAGCGTCCTGAGTTCCAAGCGGCAGAAAAAGGTTACACCTTCGTCGCTCACCAACAAGAAGTGGGTACAGGTTACTTCGATAAGATGACTAACACGATTCAAGGCGGTAACTCTTCAGTAACTGCATTGACGGGGTCAACCGAAGAAGACCAATTCTAAGAATCCCTAGCCATTAGTACCGCATCTAGTGAGCCATAATACGCAGGCTTTGGCTCACTAGACTTTGGGTATGGATATTCTGTTTAGGCATAAACTTTGACATGCTTTTGAGCGGCTTTCGCCGCTCTTTTTTATTTAAAGCTTAAAGAAACTCAACAGCTCTTTTTGCTTCACTGCCAGATTCGATAGCTCATCACTGGCTCGTTTACTGTCTTCGATGCCGGATACGTTTTTATTCACCAGATCAAACGCTTGAGATACATTTTCTGAGATGTCTTGAGTCACGCCTGACTGCTCCTCTGATGCTGTTGCTACTTGCGTGTTCATATCTGAAATCAGTGACACGGAATCGGTAATTGAAGAAAACGCGGAGCGAAGCTGTTCGCTGTATTTACGAGAATCTTCAGCAAGGGTTAAGTTAGACTGCATATATTGATTCGCGTCTTTCGCTTGGGCTTGTAAGCGCGAAATGATCTCTTGAATATCAACCGTAGATTGTTGAGTTTTCGCCGCTAATGAACGGACTTCATCTGCTACTACTGCAAAACCTCGGCCTTGCTCGCCTGCACGCGCCGCCTCAATTGCTGCATTCAATGCGAGTAGATTGGTCTGTTCTGAAATGGAATTAATCACTTCAACCACCGTACCGATCTCGACTGAGTACTCTTGCAACTGATTAACGATCTTCGACGTTTCTTCAATCGAACTATCGACTTTCTGCGAGACCTCGTCGGAAGAGTCCAAGATTCGGCCACCTTCAACCACATTATTGGTGGCATCGCTAGCGGCCGTTTCTGCGTTTGCCGCGTTTTGGCTTACTTCAGATGCGGTGCTTGATAGCTCATTGATGGCGGTTGCGATCTGTTCCACTTGGCTTAGCTCTTGTTGAGCATTGTTTTCCGTTTCAGTCATGATGCCTGTTAATGACATAGATGAAGACGAAACGTTATCAGAGATCTGATGGAAACCTTCAATGATTCGGCGAAGCTCTTGGCGCATCTGTAGAATGTTGGCGTAAATACCAGTCTCGTTGCCTGAGGTAGTAATTTGAGTCGAAAGGTCACCAGAAGCGACTTCAGCAACCATCTCTTGAATCTGACTAGGTTCACCTCCGACAACTTTCAATACGCTACGGTAGATGGCGACAGCAATACCCATTGCACTGATGACCACTATGATAGAAAGAACAATCAAGGTTATTTGAGCGCTGGCAAAGCGTTCAACCATTTCAGGGCCGACGGAGTCCTGCTTATCCTTGGTGGCGAGTTTTATCTCTTCTATCGTCCGTGCAGCAGAGGCCCCCATTACATCTAAGGTTCCAGAGATGATCTTATTGCGGGAGTTGATGGTTTGGACCACTTCGGCAAAGGTGCTTCGATACTGGTCGAAAGCTTGCTGGAATGCTTTTAGGTTCGACATTTGTTGCGCTGATATTAGTTGAGACTCAACTTTATTGGATAGCTCGGCAACCAATGAAAATTCCTCTTCTGCTCGTTTAGCATCACCTTGTGAATTACTGGTTAGAAACTTAGATGCGTAAAGGCGAGAGAGCAATAAATGTTGTTGTAAGGTACCTGCACTGATTGCCACCTCTATGTCATCTTCAGTTGCTGCTCGGTTCATTATTTCTGTTACCGACTTGCGCATATTTAGGCCAGCTGGGTCGAGTCGCTCCTTAACCAATGCGTTGCGTTGATTGACTAATTGGATGACCTGAGAGAAACCGTTCTGGTACTGTTTGAGCTGATTTTCAATTGAGACGAAATCTGACTTGTGAGTATCATCGATGTGTGAATTGAGCACCCCATCGATTAAGTTGATAGAGGTGGTAATGCGTTTATTTAGCTCGGCAACATTCTCTTGATCATGGTTTTTAATGTACTTAAGTGCCGCGAGTCGAGCCTCTAGAATATTGGCTTGAATCCTACCGGTGGAAACACTGGTTAATGCAAGAGCTCGATAAGTGTTAAAGCCGTCACTTGACTGATAAAAGCGTAGAGATGCAACGACTGAAATGATCAAAATTAGGCCTAGGATTACCCCAAACCCTAGAGTTAATAGTTTTTTAAGGCTCATACCAATGTCCCTGTTTGGCTTAAGTGAGAATTAGGTTGGAACTGACGATATGTACAACTTGATTGATATAATTGTAAGTAAATTATAATGGGGATATTTGAATTCTGCTGATTTTGAAACAAGGAAAGCTAAATAAGTTGATAAGGTAGAACTTAAATAGCTGAAGGTAAGGGGAAATTGCTGACATTAACGTCGTAGATATCAGCAATCAGTCGATTTTATTGGTTAAGGTAAGAGAGCAGCAAGGACTGGTTGGGCAGTGCACTCATCGCGCCTTTTTGAGTAGTTGCTAATGCGCCGCAGATATTGCCCCAACGGACGGCTTCAATCACTTTGCCTTCCTGTTGCCAATCATCATGCTGTGAGAGGTAGGCGAGTAAGCCACTGACAAATGCGTCTCCAGCGCCAGTGGTATCAACAACGCTCACTGTGCAGGATTCGACGTGATGTTGCTGACCGTTAACGATAGCCAGTGCGCCATGTTCACCTAAGGTAATGAGCACCAGTGGAATCGAGTAGTTAGATAGATCTGTTAATCCCTCATCAAGAGAGGAAGTCTCCGTTAAATAGAGCAGCTCTTCTTCTGAAAACTTAACCACGTCGGCCAGTTTTATCGCACTCATCACAACTGGACGAATCTCTTGCGGCTGCTGCCACACTTCATCACGTAGGTTGGGATCAAAGCTGACAAAGCCATTTGCCTCTTTCAGTGCTTTCATTGCAGCTAAGGTCGTTGAGCGACTTGGCTCGTTGGCAAGGGCAATCGAACAGCAGTGAAGCCATTGGTTTGCTTCAAAAGAGGGGATATCAGCGAGCTGGGTAAACTGGTCAGCGCTAGGCTTAACCATAAAGGTGAATGAACGTTCGCCTTGATCGTCTAGGTCAACAATCACGGTTGATGTGCGTTGCTCAGGGTCGAGCTTAAGGCTGTTTACATCAACATTTTCTTGATTAAGTACTTCAGCCATAAAACGCCCAAGAGGGTCATCTCCGACTCGGCCAAAAAAGCCACATTGGCCGGAAAGTCTCGCAACGCCAACCGCAACGTTAGCGGGTGCACCACCTGGACATTTTAGGTAGGTATTGTCGCCATCTGGAATCAGATCCACCACTGCATCACCGGTGAGCCAAACTTTATTCATGATTTGTTCCTTACAAAGGCGCCCATCGGAGCATAGCAAGATGGGCTAGGTCATTGGTGCACCTAGGAGGCGGTACACCAATGAATTTATTGTTATTGACTCTTTTTTACTGGGTTGTAGATGCGAGTCAGGACAAAAGCGGTCGCAAACGCACTCGCAATAACTGTTAGATAGCCTAGAACTGCTGTTAATGATTGCGAGTAAAGTAAGATACCCGGAATGAAGGTGATGCCCATACCAGTTGCACTAATGTTTAGCACGTAAGTCACTAATCCACCCACGGCGCCACCGACCATACCAAACATAAACACTTTGCCGTATTGAAGGTTGACACCAAACAGTAGCGGTTCAGTGATACCAAACAGTGTCGACATGGAAGCGCTGTAAGCATTACCTTTCTTGATCTTGTCTTTAAGTAGCGTTGCCACCGCGATTGCAGCACCAAATTGACCAGCCATTGAAGCCGTACCTAGTGGTTGAAGTGGATTAACCCCTGTTTCATTAAGCAGGCCAATTTCAATTACGCCCAGTGCGTGATGCAGACCGGTGATCACGATCATCTGCTGTACGGCACCATAAAGGATGTAACCTAGACCAAGTGGCAGGTCGAGCGCCATGCGCACCAATGAGGTACAGCCGTGCTCAATAGTTTGTAGGATAGGACCAAAGCCGAACAGGATGACGAACACCGCAATGGTAATGGTCAAAAATGGCGTAAAGACTAAGTCCATACTGGCTGGAATAAAGCGGCGCAGGTTACGCTCCAAGTAAGAGACAAACCAACCAGCAAAGATTGCAGGCAGGACCGTACCTTGATAGCCCACCAGTGGGAAGTTGATGCCAAGCAGATTGACCATCATTGGCTCTGCGCCACCACTTGCGACCACCCAAGCGTTAGGCAGTTGCGGTGCAACCATCATCAAGCCCACAACAATCGCGATAATGGCATTGCCACCAAATTTCTTTGCCGCAGAATAAGCGATTAAAACGGGTAAGAAGGCAAAGGCGGTATCGGTCAGCATGCTAAATAAGGCTAATGTCTCTGGTGAGAAATCGACGCCTGAGTGCAGCATCATTCCGCGTAACCCCATCAACAAGCCGGTTGTTACCAGCGCTGGGATCAGTGGGATCAAAATATCAGCTAAGGTTCGAACGATTTTTTGGCTTGCTGTCATACCGGCAAAAGCGTCCTGTTTGAAGTCGCTAGTTTCAAACTCGCCACCCAAGGCACGCTTGAGCGAATCATAGACATGAGAAACTTTGCCAGTACCAATAATGAACTGGTGTTGGCCTGACTGATAAAAGTAACCGCTGATTTGGTTAATCTCTTTTGCTTTATCAGTATCGACCTTGTCATTGTCTTTAAGGATGAGGCGCAGGCGCGTAGCACAATGCTCAGCGTTGCGGATGTTGTCTAGGCCCCCGATACTATCTAGTATCTCGTTTACGGTAGCGTCATAATTCATTCTGTTCACCACTTTATTATATTGTAAGGTAGGTTAGCTGGGTATCGAGGTCTGCACCTTTTTCAGTCGATATAGTTAGCTGGTGGTTTTCTTGCTCAGGGAAGAAAAGACAGGTAAATACATCTCTGCCATCATTAATATAAATTTCAATAATGCTCTGATCGCAAATGAAGTGAATATTATGAATGTCATAATCTGTTTGGTGTTGACGTTTATTTCCATACTCCCAATCTTGGGTGTGATGGTCATATAACGCTCTATCTAAAGTAATGGTGTTATTGTTGATAGTCAGCGTTAACTCTCTACCACTTTGTGTGTTCAAAGAAATGGTTATATTTTTCTCTTTAGATAAGTTATTAACCTCTAGAGAAAACGATAAACTTTCTAGTTCAACTCCTTGGTATTTTGATTGATATCCATTTTGTTTTATTAATGAATCGGAATTAATAATGCTTGGACGTTGAATTAATCGATTATTTTCAACGGCTAGTTCTCTAGTCAGCGTCAAGCAGTTAATCCAACCCTGTTGTTCGCTAGGCAGGTGGTCATCTGTTCCTGCCCATGCAACCAGTGTTTGTTTGTCTGGCGCATTAGCCATGGTTTGTGGCGCGTAGAAATCAAAGCCACGGTCGAGTTCATCCCAATGGGTCACGGTGAACGTAAGCTGTTCGAAATCCACTTGGCCTAAGCAGTAAATAACGTTGAACTTATTGTGGAATCGAGTTCCATCAGCAGTCACGCCCTGAGGGGAAAAGATCAGCACGTCATGACCGTCGACTTCTAGCAGGTCAGGACACTCATACATGTAGGCCTCAAGAAAGTCGCCGTTGACTTGAATCTCCAGCGTCCCTGCGAACTTCCAGTCGAGTAAGTCAGCCGATTGGTACACGATGATCTCACCGCTTAAATCGGCTTCTCGCTGAGCGCCTAGCAACATAAAGTAGTGGCTGCCACGTTTAACGATTTTTGGATCGCGTACATGGCCGGTATAGCCTTGCGGTACTGATTCAATCACCGGATTTAGAGCGTGTTTAGTCACCTGATTGTTTTTATCTAAGATCGCTAAACACTGGTTTGCATCGCGTTCATCATCACGCTTAACATTACCGGTGTAGAATAGGTAACTAAGATCATTTTCGACCATAGCGCCACCTGAATAAGCACCGTGAGATTCATAATTTTCTAAAGGGGTTATTTTGGAACCATGCTCAGACCAAGTTAATAAATCATCAGAGGTCAAGTGCATCCAATGTTTCATTCCATGGTAAGTATCAAATGGAAACCATTGGTAAAATAAGTGATATTGGTTATTAAAATAACAAAAACCATTTGGATCATTTAACAATCCATGTGGTGGGCTAATATGAAATAGTGGACGAAATAAAGTGTTTGATTTTATTTCCTCAAACTTTTTATTATCTAATTCCGTTGCCGTTTTGATGGTTTTATATTTTTGTTGTTGCACGTTACTTACCTAATAACCTTGGGTTGAAGAAATCATAGAGAGCTTGATAAAAGGTGAAAATAGCGACGTACTTTTATTCACTCAATTTGACGGCATTTTGAACAAATAGAGAATAGGTTGTGATGTAACACAAAGTCTTGTTACATGATGAGGGTTAATATATGACGTTGATTGATAGAAAGTCTGGATGAAGAGCAATGACGATTCGTGATGTAGCCAAAAGGGCAGGTGTCTCTATTGCGACGGTTTCTAGAGTGCTTAATGGTAGTGAGTGTGTCTCAATTGAAGCTAAGCAAGCAGTCGAGTTGGCTATGACCGAGCTGAATTATCAAAAGCCTCCACAGAAACGCAAAAAGCCAACCAAGCTGTTCGCGGTGATTGTGCGCAATATGTCGAATCCGTTTTTCTCTCAACTGGTCGATGTATTGGAACAAGAAGCCTACAAGCATGGCCGCAGCTTGTTGCTGTTTAATAGCCGCAATAACCTTCAGTTAGAGAAGACCTTTCTCTCGGAGTGTATAAATCACAAAGTGGATGGGGTATTTCTTGTGCCTCGCTCATTAAAAGAAGAGCACTTAGCGCCCTTGAATGCGCTGCCTTTTCCGGTGGTGCTGCTTACGGCGACAGCACCCAACACTATCAGTATCGGTACCCATCATCAGCATGGTGGCGAGCTGGCAGCGAGACACTTTGTTCAGCAGGGTTATCGGAATCTGGGCTATATCGGAGCTAGTGATACCAAGTCAGATAGGCTCATTGGTTATCAAAACGAGTTATCTAGGCTAGGGAAAAAGTTGCCAATGGAATCGGTTCTTGCGCCTTATGATTCTGATTCTTTGCGTGATTACATTGAAAAATGGATCACTCAAAACCCTCAACCTCTCGAGGCAGTGTTCTGTTCTGATGATATTTCCGCCAGTCATCTGCACAATGTATTGCAAGAGCAAAAGGTGAGTCATAGGGTCGACATCATTGGTTTTGATGACACTTTTATTGCTCAGTCACTTGGCTTTTCAAGTATTAAGCAGCCAATTAGGCAAATTGCGTTATTGGGTTTCGATATGATGATTGAAGCGATTCAACAAGGTGAGCTAGTGCAGCGTTTGGTGCTACTAGAGCCAACGCTGTCGGTCAGAAACCGCCCGTCACTGCAGACGGTGTCTCGCCGACCTGAAATTTTGCGTAATGAGTAGTTGTCGCTTTGCAGATAAAAGCTTTAGTGCTAATTAAGGGGAGGCGAAAGGTTGTTTGCCAAGCGGGGCTAACGCAAAGTTACGCCATGTTGGAAAAAGCGTATTTTCATTTAATGATTTGGCAAAGTTACCGTCAGTGTGAGTCTGATTATTACTCCATTGCCAATTCGATATAAAGTGGCTTTTGGTTGGTATCGTTTCTTGGCCATTCCAATAAAAGATCAACTTACCTTTGCCAAAAGGGACGCTTGAACAGTTCGGCTTGAAGTACTTGAATAATTCGCGGGCCTCCAGATCGGTATCACCAACACGTGGCGCACTTGGGTCGAAGACTTGAGAGTAATAGATGTCCTTTCCTTCAAAGATAAGCGTACCGCCAAAGCGGGCAATTCCCCAGCGAATTATACGTGACATCTCCTTGGTTGCGGTTAGGCCATTGTACTTGACGGTGGAGGGGGATTTATTATCCCATCCCTCGATGGAAGTTTTGAATGTATGGATATACTCATCTCGCCCTGAGCGACGCATAGTAAAAGCGCTTTTAAAATCCATAGCATAGTGAACGAATTCTGCAATGACGGGGTCCCGTTTAAGATGAAGAGTCGTTCCCGCCTGACCGTAATAGAGATCCATCATCTGGCAGCCTTCAGAGAGGTAGGCTCCTCCTCGTCGTCCAGTCTCAAACAAATTGAGTTTTCTAAGGCCACTGCATTTACCCCAATTATGCAGCCCTTTCACGATAGTACTGCCGTTACCTTGCGTGCCATATATAAACTTAGATTTCTTAAACGCGTTGCGTAGCTTAAATTCTCCGACACGCTCAACGGCATCTTGAAACTCATATGGTTTAATTTTCATCACAGCCCCCTGTGGTGTTTATAGTAAATACTAGGCCAATTATGGTCGAGTGCCTAGCGACACTAGGTAAAGGGAGCGTGCATGGGAAGTAGCAGTTACATTCGATACTGTGGGGTGAGGGCGTTTGGTGCTAAAAGCTATTATTAGCCCTTAGCACCCAAACTCTGTAGCAAGTTATTCGACTTCTTCGGGCTCAACTTCTTCTTGAAGTTCAAGCAAGTTAATCGCAATCGCGACGAAGTCACTGTCGGTGATGATCCCGACAAGTTCGCCTTTTTCTACCACAGGTAGGCAGCCAACTTTATGCTTTTGCATATAAATCGCACTTTCCTTTAAACCAGCTTGTGGTGAAACTGACACGACGCTGGTTTTCATCACATCGAAAAGTGGCGTGTTGAGCGTGTAAGACTGACTTTCTGGGAGCTTTTGCAAGCTAGATTCTTGAGCTGAGAGTACATCTCGCTGAGATACGACGCCAAGCAGTTTTCTATCTGCATCAATGATTGGAATGTGGCGAATATCGAGCGCTTCCATCATGCTTTTTGCATCGGCGAGATTGTGAGAGCGAAGAAGCGTATGAGGGCTACGCGTCATCATTTCTTCTACCTTAATCATGGCTGCCTCCTGAGTTATTATTCTTTGCTCTTTAAATATAGTAATTTTCTTCAACTGAGTTTGAGAGCTAAACCTGTTTTTACTGCTATAACCACGACTTTTTTGCGGTAAATCAACTGGTGAAGAATTCAGCAGGGAAATAGATGGGCTTTCGAGCAAATTAAGGCAAATGATTACAATAATTCACATCTCTTTTCTTGATATTGCTCTCATGCACAATATACTAGTCGGCTGCGAAAAACTCGTCGTCTGTTTGTGACAGAATCAGTTCGACTCACAGTAAAACCACGACAAAAGATTAGTAACATGCAAGTATCAGATTTTCACTTTGACTTACCGGATGAGCTTATAGCTCGCTACCCTCAGCCAGAGCGCACAGCAAGCCGTTTACTGCAAATGGACGGCAACAGCGGTGAGCTAACCGATGGCACGTTTACCGATGTACTAGACCAAGTACAACCGGGTGACCTAGTGGTATTCAATAATACTCGAGTGATTCCTGCGCGCATGTTCGGCCGTAAAGAGTCAGGCGGTAAGTTAGAGGTACTAGTCGAGCGTGTTGTGGACGAAAAGAGTATTTTGGCTCACGTTCGCTGCTCAAAGTCACCTAAGCCAGGCAGTACGATTTTTGTCGGTGAGAATGATGAGTTTTCGGCCCAGATGGTTGCGCGTCATGATGCGCTGTTTGAGTTAAAGTTTAACTCAGAGCAGAACGTTCTAGCGGTACTGGAAGAAATCGGTCACATGCCACTTCCTCCATATATTGACCGCCCAGATGAAGACTCTGATAAAGAGCGCTACCAAACGGTTTATAATCAAAAGCCGGGTGCAGTAGCTGCGCCAACAGCAGGCCTTCACTTTGATGAACCTTTGCTTGAGAAGATCAAAGCAAAAGGCGCAGAGTTTGCGTATGTTACTTTACACGTAGGTGCAGGTACTTTCCAGCCAGTGAAAGTGGATGATATCCATGAGCACCACATGCATGCTGAATACGTTGAAGTACCTCAAGAAGTCGTCGATGCAATTAATGCCACGAAAGCACGTGGTGGCCGAATTATTGCTGTTGGTACGACATCGGTGCGTTCGCTAGAAAGCGCAGCGCAAGATTCACTTAAGAAGGGGACTGAGTTAGTTCCTTTCTTCGGTGATACCGAGATCTTCATCTACCCTGGTTACGAATATCAGTTAGTGGATTGTTTAATCACTAACTTCCACCTGCCAGAGTCAACGCTAATCATGCTAGTGAGTGCTTTTGCAGGTTATGACAATACGATGAACGCGTATAAGCACGCTGTAGAGAACAAGTACCGCTTTTTCTCGTATGGCGACTCGATGTTCATCAAAAAGAAAACGGTATAGATTACTTTGAGAGATTCCTGACATCTCGTACCTCGATTCAGGAATGACAAACGTTGGCTGTGAGAGCCTAATATGTCATTCGAGGAGTGAGGCACTGAAACTCCGTCATTCCATAGAGTGAGGGACGAACGAGTAGGGAATCTCTTATGTTCAGCATTGAGCTGAACGCAAACAATTTACGAGTGCTAGCAGTAAGCTAGGAAGTAGGCTCAAGTAGCATACCTCTCGCATGGAAGGCGACCGCTCCTCATAGAGCTTAAAGCTCTGAACTTAATGTCAGACTGTTTCTCTGACAACCGGAGGCTTCGTGAAGTTAAAATTCGATCTTAAGAAAAAAGACGGTGTGGCGCGTCGTGGTCAACTGACCTTTGAACGTGGCACAGTTCAAACACCAGCATTCATGCCAGTAGGTACTTACGGTACTGTTAAAGGTATGACACCTGAAGAAGTAAAAGGCACTGGTGCTGAAATCCTTCTTGGTAACACTTTCCACCTATGGCTACGCCCAGGTCAAGAAGTGATGAAAATGCACGGTGACCTGCACGATTTTATGAACTGGCACGGTCCTATCCTTACTGATTCAGGCGGTTTCCAAGTATTCAGCCTAGGTAAGATGCGTACTATCACTGAGAAAGGTGTACATTTCCGTAACCCTGTAAACGGTGACAAGATCTTCATGGACGCGGAAAAGTCGATGGAAATCCAAAAAGACCTAGGTTCTGACATCGTAATGATCTTCGACGAATGTACGCCATACCCAGCGACACATAATGAAGCGAAGAAATCGATGGAAATGTCACTACGTTGGGCACAGCGCTCACGTGACCACTTCGATAAACTAGAAAACCCGAACAACCTATTTGGTATCGTTCAAGGTGGTGTTTACGAAGATCTACGTGATGTGTCTGTAAAAGGTCTAACTGAGATCGGTTTTGACGGTTATGCCGTCGGCGGCCTAGCAGTAGGCGAGCCAAAAGAAGACATGCACCGTATTCTTGAGCACACATGTCCTCAGTTACCAGAAGACAAGCCTCGTTACCTAATGGGTGTAGGTAAGCCAGAAGACCTAGTTGAGGGTGTTCGTCGCGGTATCGATATGTTTGACTGTGTAATGCCAACGCGTAACGCACGTAATGGTCACCTATTTGTGACTGGCGGTGTGATCAAGATCCGTAATGCGAAACACAAAACAGATACAACTGCATTAGATCCGCACTGTGACTGTTACACTTGTCAAAACTACTCTAAGTCGTACCTTCACCACCTAGAGCGTTGTAACGAAATTCTAGGTGCTCGTCTAAATACGATTCACAACCTACGTTACTACCAACGCCTAATGGAAAGCATTCGTACGGCAATCGATGAAGATCGTTTTGATGAGTTCGTGCAAGAGTTCTATGAGCGTCGTGGCCGTGAAGTTCCGCCACTTGCAAAAGAGCAGTAATCGACAAAGTTAAGAATTAGAGCCTTTGGCATTACGCCAGAGGCTTTTGCTAATAAAGTAGGCAAACGCACGCTATTTTTGAGAGAGTGATCTCTATTGCTCACTCTCAGACTTGAAACTAATTGGCGAATGCCCAACTTGGACATTAATAAAAAATAATAGAGGATATTTTAATGTTTATTTCTCAAGCTCACGCAGCAGCAGAAGGCGCACCAGCAGGCGGCGGTTTTGAAATGCTAATCATGCTAGGTATGTTCGCGGTGATCTTCTACTTCATGATCTACCGTCCACAAGCTAAGCGTGTTAAAGAGCACAAGAGTCTAATGAGCTCGATGGGTAAAGGTGACGAAGTGCTAACTAGCGGTGGCCTAGTGGGTAAAATCACTAAAATCGCAGAAGACAACGACTACATCTCTATCGAGCTGAACACAAATAACGAAGTCGTTATCAAGAAAGACTTCGTTACTGCAGTGCTACCAAAAGGTACGCTAAAGTCTCTATAAACAGCTAAAGGATCTCCGCTGTGTTAAACCGCTATCCAATATGGAAGTATCTGATGGTGGTGTTTACCATCGCTATCGCAGCATTGTATGCACTTCCAAATCTCTACGGTGAAGATCCGGCTATTCAAGTTACAGGGGCGCGTGGCGCCTCTGTAGATATGTCAACGCTGGATTCTGTCACTAAAGCTCTAGACGATCAGGGCTTATCTCATAAATCCATTGCTCTCGAAAATGGATCTATTCTTGTACGTTTTAACGACACTGACACGCAAATCAGTGCTCGCGATATCATCAACGAAGCGCTTGGCAAAGACAAAATTGTTGCTCTAAACCTAGCTCCTGCAACCCCTGACTGGCTTGAATCAATTGGTGCTGCACCAATGAAGTTAGGTCTTGACCTACGTGGTGGTGTTCATTTCTTAATGGAAGTGGATATGGACGCTGCAATGGAAAAACTGGTTGGTCAACAGGAAGAAGCATTCCGTAGTGAACTACGTGAAGCAAAAATTCGTTACCGCGCAATTCGCCCTGCAGGTAAAGATGGTGTTGAAGTTCTGCTACGCAACGCAGAGCAGCTTGCTGAAGCAGAAGCACTACTAAAGAAAAACCATCCGGAGATGATCTTTGTTGATTCTGAGTCGAATGGTCGCTTTGCATTGACCGCAACCTTTACTGAGCAACGTCTAACTGAAATTCGCAACTATGCGGTAGAGCAGAACATTACGATTCTACGTAACCGCGTAAACGAACTAGGTGTTGCTGAGCCTCTTGTTCAGCGTCAAGGTGCAAGCCGTATCGTAGTTGAGCTTCCTGGTGTTCAAGATACCGCTCGCGCGAAAGAAATTCTTGGTGCAACTGCAACGCTAGAGTTCCGTGAAGTGGACTCAAAAGCAGACCTTGCCGCAGCGGCGAATGGTCGTGCGCCAGCGGGCAGTGAAATCAAGCAAGACCGTGATGGTCGCCCAGTTGTGCTTAAGAAGCGCGTAATTCTAGGTGGTCAAAGCATTACTGACGCAAGTTCAAGTGTTGATGAATATGGTCGTCCTCAAGTTAACATCTCGCTAGACAGCGAAGGTGGTAACAAGATGGCTACGTTCTCACGCCAGAACATCGGTAAGCTGATGGCAACGGTTTTCGCAGAATACAAAGACAGCGGTCGCCGTACTCCTGAAGGCCGTGTGATTCTGAACAAGCATGAAGAAGTGATTAACCAAGCAACGATTCAATCGGCTCTTGGACGTAACTTCCGTATTACTGGTATCGACTCAGCTGCAGAAGCGCACAACCTTGCACTTCTACTTCGCGCTGGTGCTCTAATTGCGCCTATCTCGATTGTTGAAGAGCGCACCATTGGTCCATCTATGGGGCAGCAGAACATCGACATGGGTATCCAAGCGATGGTTTGGGGTATGGTTGCAGTAATGCTATTCACGCTGATGTACTACCGTAAGTTCGGTCTGATTGCGAACGTAGCGCTTATGGCTAACTTAGTGTTGATCATTGGTGTGATGTCGATGATTCCGGGTGCAACGATGACCTTACCAGGTATTGCCGGTATCGTACTGACTGTCGGTATGGCGGTTGATGCCAACGTACTGATCTTTGAGCGTATCCGTGAAGAGCTTCGTGATGGACGCAGTCCACAGCAAGCGATTCACCAAGGTTATGCTAACGCGTTCAGTACCATTGCCGATGCGAACATCACCACACTAATCACTGCGATTATCCTATTTGCAGTGGGTACAGGTGCGATCAAAGGTTTCGCCGTGACACTGTCTATCGGTATCTTAACTTCTATGTTTACAGCCATTGTAGGTACACGTTGTATCGTGAACCTTGCATACGGTAGTAAGCGAATCAAAAAACTGTCGATCTAAGGCTAGGAATTAGTATGTTTCAGATTCTAAAAGCAGAAAATACGATCGACTTTATGCGTTGGTCGAAGCTGGCATTTGTGTTCTCAATCCTAATGATTGGTGCGTCAATCTTTACTCTATCAACTAAGTGGTTGAACTGGGGTCTAGATTTTACTGGCGGTACCTTGATTGAAGTGGGTTTTGAGCAGCCAGCAAACCTTGAAGATATTCGTGGTGCGCTAGAAGCAAAAGGCTTTGGTGATGCAACGGTGCAGAACTTCGGTAGTGCGCGTGACGTAATGGTTCGTCTGCGTCCTCGTGATGATATGGCGGGTGAGACGCTGGGTAACCAGATTCTTAATGCTATCAAGGACGGTACGGGTGAAAGCGTTGAAATGCGCCGTATTGAATTCGTTGGCCCTAACGTAGGTGATGAGCTTACTGAAGCTGGTGGTCTTGCGATTCTCGTTTCTCTAATCTGTATCCTGATCTACGTATCGGTGCGATTTGAGTGGCGTCTGGCGGCGGGTGCGGTATTGGCACTTGCTCACGATGTTATTATTACGCTTGGTATCTTCTCTTTGATGCAAATCGAAGTAGACTTGACCATTGTTGCGGCACTTCTAACGGTTGTCGGTTACTCGCTCAACGATACCATCGTTGTATTTGACCGCATTCGTGAAAACTTCCGCAAGATGCGTAAAGGCGAAGCCGCTGAAATTATGAACAGCTCGATTACTCAAACGTTGAGCCGTACATTGATTACATCGGGCACTACTTTGTTCGTAGTTATTGCTCTGTTTACGCAAGGTGGTGCGATGATTCACGGTTTCGCAACCGCACTTCTACTTGGTATTACCGTGGGTACATACTCTTCAATCTACGTTGCTTCGGCACTGGCATTGAAGTTAGGTATTACTAAAGAACACCTAATGCCACCTCAAGTAGAAAAAGAAGGTGCAGAATTTGATGAGATGCCATAAGGTATTGAGTCAACGATCCTAATCAAAGCCGCTGTTATTCAGCGGCTTTGTTGTTTTAACGGAGTGATGAATGCGAGTGTTTGCACTGTTGTTGTCCCTAGTAGCCTCTAGCTTATCGGCCAATACATTAACTTTCTCTACTAGCCCAGACGAGATGACTCAAAGCGTTCTCAGTTCATGGCAAGAGTGTGATCAACAACTCTGGTGTGAAGATAATCTTACCTATTACCGAGGGAATTACTTTGCTCAGGCAGCAGTATCGCAGTCTGCGCTGCAGATCGAGTTAATGACTGAGTTTTCTATCCATCAACTATCTCAGCTTCAACTCAATCTACGCAGTGATGGTTTTTCTTTGCTGAGCGTAGAAGTTATGGGAGAACGTTTTGATATCTCGCAGCAGAGCTCGCAACACTCAGTTAGCGAGGTCAACGCAGCGTTAGTACAATTTATCAATCGCTATCCTCAAACCGCACCGAGGAAGCTGGTATGGCAATCTTCGCTGTGGAGTGCTGAATTAATCAGTGATGGTGAGATCATTTCATTGCGCTTTATGTCTCGCGATTGAGCAGAGTGAATGTGTTGGGTGAATATTGTGCGATCTTGTCGCACACTTAAATAGAGGCTACAGACTTCGAGTGATAACTTGCTATGATGAATGAAAATAATAAATAGGAAGCAAGTTATGCCACATTTACGTTTTCGAGCAGTAGAGCCGCAGACAGTACAAATGCTCTCTAAGCCGCTAATTGATGAACTTCAGCCTTTAATGGACTGCCCTCGTGAAGACTTTACCTTTGAATATATCTATTCAACATTCTTCCACGAAGGGGAAGTGAGCAGTGCTTATCCGTTTGTTGAGGTGTTGTGGTTTGATCGTGGCCAAGAAGTTCAAGATGCGGTCGCTAAGGTCGTGACGTCGCAGATTCGCGGTGTGATTGGTGAAGATGTTGATGTTGCGGTGATTTTTAAAGCGCTTGACGCTAAAGGCTATTACGATAATGGCGAGCACTACTAATTAGCTCAGTTAATCATTTTAAGTAAGAGGAGAAAGCAATGCAGGCTAGTCTAGATACATGGGGTAAGCTGCCTTTGCTATTCTCTTCTTTACTGTTTGCTTCCTCGGTAGCTGCGACTCCCTGGGAGCAAATAGACGTTCCTTCAAATGGTTCACCCCAAGCGATTGGTAGCTACGCCAATGGCTGCTTGTCTGGTGGTGCCGCTTTACCGCTAGAAGGGGAAGGCTATCAGGTTATCCGTAGTCAACGTGAGCGTTATTATGGTCATCCGAATGCGATCGGTTTTATTGAGCGTTTAGCTGACCTGTCACGTAATGAGCTAAAAACTAATATCTTGATTGGTGATATATCTTTGCCGCAAGGTGGGCGCTTTTCATCAGGGCATTCTAGCCACCAAACGGGGTTAGATATCGATATTTGGCTTAAGTTAGCGGACATGCCGCTTTCCGAACCTCAGTTAGCAAAGCCAACGCCTCATAGTGTGGTCAACTTAAAGCAGTACCAGCTACTCAAAAACAACTGGGATGAACGTCATTTCGAGTTAATGAAATTTGCCGCCAGCGATGAGCAGGTTGCACGTATTTTCGTTCACCCTGTGATCAAAGAGAAACTGTGTGCAACGGAACAAAGCAGCGATCGAGAGTGGCTGCGAAAAGTGCGTCCATGGTGGGGGCATCATTACCACATGCATGTGCGTCTGAACTGCCCGGAAGGGAGCCAGAACTGCAAACCTCAAGCCGAGCCGCCTAAAGGGGATGGTTGTGGGGCAGAGCTAGCAAGCTGGAAACCGCAGCCGAAACCAGCGGCGCCAAAAGTGGCATCTACAAAGCCGAAAAAGAAAAAATTGAAAGTGATACCGGCTCAGTGCCAGCAGTTGTTAGATAACAGCTAATACGATTTAGAATAAAAAAACGCCGCTCAGTGAGCGGCGTTTTTATTAACCAATATTAGGCTAAGCCCTGAATAATAACGAACTTCTCTAGCAGTTCTTCTTCAGTCTCAACATGGTCTGGATCGGTGATGATGCACTTAGTGATCGGGCAGACTGATTGACATGTTGGCTTCTCATAGTGACCTTTACACTCAGTACATAGGTCTGGGTCGATCTCAAAGATTGAGTCGCCCATAGTGATCGCGCCATTTGGACACTCTGGGTCACACATGTCACAGTTAATGCACTTATCAGTGATCAGTAAAGCCATGCTTATTTACCTGTTGGGTTACGGGTATCCTGACCATCGTTTAAGTTACGCATTAATAGGCCGTATTCTAGATCCATATCTTGTGGAACTGGAATGAATACGAAGTGGCCATTTCCTTTTGCGTCATCAATAACTTCTGACTTACGGTTTTCCATCGCTTCCAGCGTGAAGATGACATTGCCTTTTGGCGTCATTAGCTCAAGGCTGTCACCGACAATGAATTTGTTCTTCACTTCAACTTCCGCTAGGTCACCACGGCGTTTGCCAGTGAATTCACCAACAAATTGTTGAGCGTCAGATACAGAGTAACCGTAGTCGTAGTTTTGGTAAGCATCGTGTGTGTGACGACGAAGGAAGCCTTCGGTGTAACCACGGTGTGCCAGGCTCTCTAGTGTGCCCATTAGGCTCTCATCAAATGGTTTGCCAGCAACAGCGTCATCAATCGCTTTACGGTAAACCTGAGCAGTACGAGCACAGTAGTAGAAAGATTTAGTACGACCTTCGATCTTCAGTGAGTGAACACCCATCTTGGTCAGACGCTCAACGTGCTGGATTGCGCGTAGGTCTTTCGAGTTCATGATGTAAGTGCCGTGCTCATCTTCGTAAGCCGCCATCTTCTCTTCTGGACGGTGCGCTTCAGAAAGTAGAACCACTTCATCAGTTGGTTTGCCACGACCGATAGTCGTTTCAGGGCGCTCGTCTTGAACTTCAACCGCTTGCGCTTCTGCTGGGTCAAACTTCTCTACGATGTCGCCAGTGTCGTTTTCTTTGCCTTCTTCAACTTTGTATTCCCAACGACATGCGTTAGTACATGTACCTTGGTTAGGGTCACGTTTGTTAATGTAACCAGAAAGTAGGCAGCGGCCAGAGTAAGCCATACATAGAGCACCGTGAACGAACACTTCTAGTTCAGTTTCAGGACAGTGCTCACGAATCTCTTCGATCTCTTCTAGAGAAAGCTCACGAGAAACAATCACACGCTCAACGCCGTTAGCTGCCCAGAACTTAACGGTTGCCCAGTTCACTGCGTTCGCTTGAACTGACAGGTGAATAGGCATCTCAGGGAACGCTTCACGAACCATCATGATTAGACCTGGGTCAGACATGATTAGTGCGTCAGGGCCCATCTCTACAACCGGCTTAAGGTCGCGGATGAAAGTTTTTAGCTTAGAGTTGTGCGGTTGGATGTTACATACCACGTAAAGCTTTTTGCCTTGGGCATGAGCTTCATCGATACCGATTTGTAGGTTCTCGTGGTTGAACTCGTTGTTACGTACGCGAAGGCTGTAACGAGGTTGGCCAGCGTATACCGCGTCTGCGCCGTAGGCAAATGCGTAACGCATGTTTTTAAGGCTACCTGCAGGTGACAGTAGCTCTGGTACGAATGCTTTCTCAGTCATGTGTAATTCTCTTAATCTGATCTCAAGTCAGGCCGATTCCACCACATGGGATCGGGGGCGCAAATTTTACGTCAAAACGTGACTTGTGACCAGAACAGAATGTACACGAAATTTGTTCAAGGCGTGAATGACCAGAATAGCTATTGCTTTCCAAGTCGCTAGAGGTGAGTTGTATATTTGAAATGATGCGCAGAGCAATGTCTGCGCATACTTGTCGCAATAGCTAAACAGGTCATTCTAAAATGACCTGTAGCACAGCTTTATGCGTTTGGATGAGGCAGGCCACCAAGGCATTCGTATAGATTTGGCAGGAATGCACTGAATTCACCACACATTAAAGAGAAGTCTGCATCAAAGCGAGCAGCTTGGTCTTCACGTGGGATATCATCGTTTTGATCTTTTAGCTCATCAGAGAACTTGAGGCGTTTGATGCTGCCATCTTCAGCTAGAATACATTCGATGCGCTCTTGCCACCAAACCGCAAGCTTAGTCACCATCTTGTCTGCTTCAATATGGCTACGAATTTCATCGGCGGTCAGTTCTTGCTTCTTACAACGGATCACGCCGCCTTCTTCAAGTACTGATTTAAGCTCTGCTTCATCAAGCATCTGGATACCAACAGGCGTTTCACCCGTTTTCACCCATTCGGTCAATGTGGTTTCAATTGGCTTTTCAGGGATTGCTGGCACAACGGGTAGGCTACCCATAGTTTTACGTAGCAGTGCTAGCACATCTTCGGCTTTTTTCGAGCTGCTAGCATCGACTAAAATGAAGCCTTCTTTTGGTAGAATTAGCACGTAAGTATGGCTACTGCGGCTAAATGCACGTGGCAGAAGATCCATTACTATGTCATCTTTCAGATTGTCTTTCTCTTTCTTTTTAAGAGGGCGACCTTCTTGTGCTTCCATCGCTTCAATTTTTGCGTTCAATGAGTCTTTAATCACTGATGCAGGAAGCATTTTTTCTTCTTTCTTAGCACAAACTAGAATGCGGTTTTCAGACACGTGAGTCATCATGTCGCCATGTTTACCCATCGCTGTAACCCAGCCAAATTTTTGCTTATCTTGGCTACCACAAGGCGTAAAACGAAACTCAGCCAGTTGTTTTTCTAGTTGGTCAGCGTTGAATTCGATTTCGCGGTTGAAGCGATAAACCAGACAGTTTTTAAACCACATATTCTTTCTCTATACCTTTATCCGATCTGCCAATAATAAAGACTTTTGCACGTCTTGTCTTACTGCAAACACACAATAGTGGGATGAAAGTTATATGAAAATTTGTTTTCAAAGGTCACAAAAGTGTCATAATTGCTAGTGATAATGCTTAGCGTTGCCAAGAGCTGAATAAGCTCAAATAAACTAACTAACATAAGGTTATTCAATTATGTCTAGAAGGATTCTGGTTGTTGAAGACGAAGCACCAATTCGCGAAATGCTTTGCTTTGTACTTGAACAAAAAGGTTACCAAGCAGTAGAAGCAGAAGATTACGACAGCGCGGTAACTAAACTGGCTGAACCCTTCCCTGATCTAGTGCTACTAGATTGGATGTTACCTGGTGGTAGCGGTATCAACTTCATTAAACACATGAAGCGTGAAGAGCTGACACGCAACATTCCCGTTGTGATGCTAACGGCACGTGGTGAAGAAGAAGATAAAGTACGCGGCCTTGAAGTAGGCGCAGATGACTACATCACCAAGCCATTCTCACCAAAAGAGTTGGTTGCTCGTCTTAAAGCGGTTATTCGCCGAGTGACACCAACCGCACTAGAAGACGTAATTGATGTTCAAGGACTTAAACTTGACCCGGTTTCGCACCGAGTGACAGCAAACGATGCGCCATTAGATATGGGGCCAACGGAATTCAAAATGCTGCACTTCTTCATGACTCACCAAGAGCGTGTTTACAGCCGTGAACAGCTACTCAACAATGTTTGGGGCACTAACGTGTATGTGGAAGACCGCACGGTAGACGTACATATTCGTCGCCTACGTAAAGCGTTAGAAGCGGCAGGTCATGATAAGTTGATTCAGACGGTTCGCGGCGCGGGCTATCGTTTCTCAACTAAGGCGTAATGGGTTTTACCATTTGGAGAGGTAAGTGGTCGAACGGTTAACTTGGAAAAAGCTAGCCTGGGAGCTGGCTTTTTTTTACACCCCATGGGTGATAGTAGGCTGGATTTTCGGATATATGCCGTGGTTGCTTTTAGCTGCCACGGTTTTACAGTTGGTATGGCATCTACACAATCAAATGCGTCTTTCGACCTGGTTGTGGGATGAGAAGCGTCTAACGCCGCCGTCCGGCAGTGGTAACTGGGAGTCTCTGTTTAACGGTATCTACCGTCTGCAACAGCGTCAGCGTAAAAAGCGTAAAGAGTTAACCAACCTCATTCGTCGTTTCCGTAATGGTGCCGAATCCCTCCCGGATGCTGTCGTGGTATTTCGCAGTGAAGGCAATATTGTTTGGTGTAACAAGCTTGCTCAGCACCTACTGGGTTTCCGTTGGCCAGATGATTCGGGTCAGCCGATTTCCAATTTGATTCGTACCCCTGATTTTATCAAGTATCTCAATAAGCAAGATTTCTCCGAGCCGCTAGAGATGCGCTCACCATTGAACGTCGAGCGTATGCTTGAGCTACGTATCGTACCTTACACTGAAGGTGAGCACTTGATGGTGGTACGTGATGTCTCTCAGCTTAAGCAGCTTGAAGGCATGCGCCGCAACTTCTTTGCCAATGTATCCCATGAACTGCGCACGCCAATGACGGTGCTGCAAGGCTATCTGGAGATGACTGAAGATCCAGATATGGTGGTTGGCCCTATGTGGACCAAAGCGCACGGAGTGATGACTGAACAGCTTAATCGCATGAATAGCTTGGTGAATCAGTTGCTGACGCTATCGAAAATCGAAGCTGCTCCGATGCATGAGCTAGAAGATGTCGTCAATGTGCCAGCGATGCTTGAAGTGTTGGAGAAAGAAGCGGCGAGTTTGAGTGGTGATTTAGGCCATAAGCTATCATTTAATGTCGATAGCAATTTGCGAGTGCTAGGCGATGATGATCAACTGCGCAGCGCGATCTCTAATCTAGTGTACAACGCGGTGAAATATACCCCAGCAGGTGCAGACATCAAGGTACGTTGGTATCAATCTGCTCAAGGGGCGCATTTAGAAGTGGAAGACAGTGGTGATGGTATCGAGCCACAGCACTTACATCGACTGACTGAGCGTTTTTACCGAGTTGATAAAGCGCGTTCTCGTGATACGGGTGGCAGCGGACTCGGTCTTGCGATTGTAAAACATGCCCTGACTCACCATGACTCTCACCTAGAGATCAGCAGTGAAGTTGGCGTAGGCAGTAAGTTCTCGTTTACGCTTCCTGTCCGTTTAGTGGTGAGTTAATGAAAAAGCTCATCGGTGCATTAATGCTTTCATTGTCTCTATCAGCACCAAGTCTAGCTGAGGGTGAGAGCTTACCTAATTACAGTAAAGTTGCCGGAATTACGGGTGATTTAACAACGGTAGGCTCTGATACATTAGCCGGGATGACCACCCTGTGGGTCGAAGAGTTTAAGCAGCTCTACCCAAGTGTTAATGGACAGGTGCAAGCATCGGGTTCTTCTACCGCTCCTCCTGCTTTGACTGAAAGAACGGCGCAGTTTGGCCCAATGAGCCGAGCGATGCGTAACCGAGAAGTAGAAGCTTTTGAACGTGAGCATGGCTATAAACCAACCGTGCTACGTGTTGCCATTGATGCGATTGGTATCTTTGTCCACCGAGACAACCCGATTAAAGGTTTGAACTTTACCGAGCTTGATCGCATTTTCTCAGCAACCTTAAGATGTGGCTCGACAGACTCGATCAACACTTGGTCTGAGCTAGGTTTGGACTACCAATGGGCCAAACGAGGAATGCAACTGTTTGGTCGTAACTCGGTATCGGGTACTTATGGTTACTTTAAAAAGAACGCACTGTGTGGCGGTGATTTTAAGAGTAGCGTCAATGAGCAGCCGGGCTCAGCTTCAGTAGTGCAGTCAGTCGGTTCGGCGATCAACACTATTGGTTATTCAGGTGTGGGTTATCAAGTTTCTGGGGTGAAGCTGCTACCGATTGCTAAATCAGGCGACCAATACGTAGAAGCAAGCCAAGAAAATATCTTATCAGGTAAGTACCCACTATCACGCTACCTCTATGTATACGTGAATAAGCACCCTTTTAAACCACTGAGCCCAATAGAGCGTGAGTTCATTCGTTTTATCTTCTCTCGCCAAGGTCAGGAGCTAGTCGCCAAAGATGGTTATGTACCGATCTCCCCTGAGATTGCGCGCCGAGAGCTAGAAAAAGTCGGTATCACCAATTAAGTCCTTTGTGTTGCGCTTTACTTAGAAGCTCAAAGACCAACCCGCTTGCTGCCAATACTCTTGTTCATTGACGAGATCCGCATGAAGCAGTTTGTTGTTGGTCAGCCAATCTTTATCGGCACAAGTAAGTACCCACTTATCTTCGTTAATCTCAATGGATAGCGGGGGAAGCGGATCATCATTGCGTTGACCATTAAGCAAAATCGCTAAACGAAGAATACGAATTAAGCCAATGATGTGCTTTTTCTTAAACAGAGTAAATTGCTCCATCTCGTGCAGCTTTAACGCTTTACGCTGAAAACGCACCAATATTGCTAATACCTGTTGTTGCTCTTGATTGAAGCCGGGCATATAGGTATGTCGAAGGATATACGCTGAATGGCGGTGGAAGGCTTGCAAGCTAATACTTAGCCCGACTTCATGCAGCAGCGCGCTCCATTCTAGTAGATCAAACAAAGGCGAATCCGTTTTTATGCCTAGCTCTGCGTGTATTTGCTGCAAAAATAGCTTGGCCTGAGCTTTAATCTTGGCGGCATGCTCTAAATCGACTAGGTGTTTATTGGCGAGATTTTCAGTGGTGCGCATGCGTATGTCAGTGCGTTCAAATCTCTCTTCCATTTCGAACAGGAGCCCTTCGCGCAGTGCGCCTTGAGAATACTGCATTTCAACGATCGCTAGACTGTGGAAAATCGCGTGTAGGATAGAAACACCCGCGGCGAAAACAGGCTTTCTTTCCGCCGTTAAGCCTGCCAATTCGATATCATCGATGTTCTCCCACTGGCAAAGAGTATCTATGAGTTTGGCTAAGCGCTTGCGGGTAATGATGCCATCGTCGTGGCCAAGCCCAATTAAGACTTCTCGTATTGCTTTAATCGTTCCTGAAGAGCCAAAGGCGACTTCCCAGCCTTTTTTGCAATAGCGATGAGCGAGAGATTCTAACTTCTGCTCAGCGGTTAGGGTCGCTTTAGCAAAGTTGGTCGCTGATAGTTTGCCGTCAGCAAAAAATCGATTGGTGTAACTGACACAGCCCATCTGTTTACTGTTGATAAGCTCTGGCTGGAAACCCTGACCGATGATCATTTCGGTACTACCGCCGCCAATATCAATCACTAATTTCGATTTCGATTGAGGCTGGGTATGGGCAACGCCTAAATAAATCAATCGAGCTTCTTCAACGCCGGGGATTATCTCGATTGGAAACGGCAGTATCTCACGAGCACGTTGCAGGAAAATATGGGCATTATTGGCTTGGCGAAGGGTATGCGTTGCAGCAATTCGAACATTTTGCGCATCGAATCCTTGTAGCCGCTCAGCAAAAATCGCTAAGCATTCCAGACCGCGTTCGATAGAGGCGTTGTCTAAGTTTTTTTGCGCATCTAGCCCGGCCGCTAAGCGCACTCTTTGTTTATGGCGACTCACTAGCTGAAGATCTTGCTCAATGACTTTAGCCACCACCATATGGAAACTGTTTGAACCAAGGTCGATGGCCGCGACATCACGAATATCATGGGTTTGCGTCATGCTGTTTCCGTTTCTGATTCTTGGTTTGTTTTTCTATGTTTTTAAGATAGTCGTAAATCGCCACTTGTGAGCGTACTTTGTCTTGGTTGTCACGCAGAACATATTGATTGCTCATCTCTTTATCTATCCATCTTGCTTTAACCGTATCGGTAAAATGGATGTTGATGATATCGATAATACGTTGCTTAAGGCGCTCATCACGCACGGGAGCTGCCACTTCGATGCGATGATCAATATTGCGCGTCATCCAATCTGCGGAGGAAATATAGACTAGAGGATTGCCATTGTTATGGGCGATGATAACGCGTGGATGCTCTAAGAAGCGATCAACGATACTGATGATCTCAATGTTGTCACTCACGCCTTCAATGCCAGGCACTAACGAGCACATACCGCGAATGATCATCTTAATGTTTACCCCGGCTGAACTCGCTTCGTAGAGTTTATTGATTAAACCTTTGTCGACAAGGTTGTTGGCCTTGATAATGAGCTCCGCTTTGTCTCCTTGCAGCGCATTGGCAACCTCGTTATCAATCAGGCGATACAGTTGTTTACGCGAGTTTCTTGGTGAAACAATTAGGTGATGAAACTTAATCGGTTGATACGGCTTTTCGATGTAGTTAAACACGCCGCGTACTTCGTTGGTTAGCTCTGCATCCGCAGTGAGTAGTGAAAAGTCGGTATAACTTCGCGCGTTTTTTTCATGAAAGTTGCCAGTGCCAATGTGAGCGTAGTGAATCATCTCATCATTCTCGCGGCGGCTAATCAGCAATAGTTTTGAATGGATCTTCAACCCAGGTACGCCAAACACCACGTGTACGCCAGCCTCGGTTAATATCTTCGACCACTCGATGTTGGCCTCTTCATCAAATCGCGCTTGGAGCTCAACAACGACCGTCACCTGCTTGCCATTGTGCACGGCATCAACCAATGATCGCATTAAGCGAGAGCCTTTCGCTACGCGGTAGATGTTAATCTTGATGCTAGTGACTTTAGGATCAAACGACGCTTGCCGTACCCATTCGCTAATGTGCTCAAAGGTGTGGTAGGGGTAATAGAGTAAGATATCTTGCGCTTTGAGCGCGTCAAATTTGTTGGCATAACCGATAAAGTCCGCGCATTGCATGGGTGGCAGTGGCTTGTTTTCTAGATACTGCTTACCCACATTGGGGAAATCGATGAAGTCTTTGAAATTGTGGTAACGTCCGCCGGGAATCAAACTGTCGTAATTGGATATTTGGAGTTTGCTGCATAGGAAACTCAGCATCTGCTCTGGCATTTCTCGCTCGTAGACGAAACGTACTGGCATAGCTGTGAGTCGTTGACTTACGCCTTCAGACATCTGCTCGATTAAGCTGTGTTCTACTTCGTAATTGAGGTCGTACTCGGCGTCGCGCGTCACTTTCATCGCATAGCCATTGAGCTGATCGTAATCGAAAAAACCGCTAAACAGCTCATCGAGACAGTAACGGATAATGTTATCCAGCAAGATGATGGTGTTACGTGGTTTGCCTTTTTGCTCTGGTACCATGACAAAACGAGGCACGTGATCGGTTGGGATCTCGATTAAGGCGTATTGACTGCGATCTGCTTGACGCATTTCGACGGCAATATAGGCGTATTCATCCTTGAGGAACTGCAGAACATCGATATCTTCTCGTAACAATATTGGCGTAATGTGCGGCAGTAACTTTTTGCGAAAGTACTTTTTTACCCACTTTTGCTGCGAGGGACTGAGTTGCTGCTCATTAACTAAAAAGATGCCGTGCCGAGCCATATCACGTATTAGCTCAGCGTAAAGCTCGTCAAAACGATCATTTAGCTTCAGCGCTTTGGTTTGCATCTTAGTTAACAGGTGCTTGGAGTTATCGTTGCCGCCACGTTCTTGATTGATCAAGATTCGGCGTTTTACATCGGCGAATCTAACTTTATAGAACTCGTCTAAGTTATTGGAAAATATACCAAGAAATCGAATTCTTTCGATTAAGGGGACTTGTTTGTCTGCCGCTTCTTGTAAGACACGCTCGTTAAAAGAGAGCCAACTGAGCTCCTTTTCGATATACAGTTTTTCTGTACTCATAATCTTACCTTCTGCGGAATGACGAGGGGGTGTTAGCAACTTAAGGTCTTAATATGACACTTTTATTGCGAAATTTTATTGCATTGTTTTCAGTTGTTTAATGCGAACTGTAATATAATTGTCACCTAATAGAAATATTATACCCTCGGACGAAAATAGGTAAGAGACAGGAATGACCCAAGCAGAATTCTCATTGCGAGAGCTAGATCGAAAGCGACTAATCAAAGATCGGTTGGTTCGATTTGCTGTATCTGCAGGTGGTGTTGGTGTACTCGCAGCCTTAGTTCTGATCTTTGTCTACCTTGCGATCATGGTTCTACCATTGTTTAGCGACGCTAAGATCACCCCTAATGTAAGAAGTATTCCGGTCACTATTACCCAGCCAATTGCGGCAGGTGTTGATGAGTATGGGGAAAATGCATTTGTCATTTCTGCAGATGGTCGGATTAATTTCTGGTCACTGAACAGCCAGAGTGCTCAGCCAGTTCTTTCCGAGCAAGTTGCTGCGCCCAATAGCTTATTTGCTGATTCTCTAAGTTCTCTCGGTTGGTATGGTTTTGCCAGTAAGCAAGGCGAGGTTCGGTTATTTAAGCCGAGAATGGACTCAGAACTGACCAAAGAAAGCCGAGAGTTTGCGCCGAATGTGCTGAATAAATCGATGCCGTTTGATTTGCATGTTGAAGGAAATGAGCTTAAGAAGTTTGCTTTCTCTACGCAAAAGCCGCTCACCTTAGTGGGCTGGTATCAAGACGATACAGTAAAGGTTCGCTGGCAAAGTGATGATGGTTCGCACAGTTATGAGTTTGCCGAGCCTATTACGCAGCTAGACCAAATCCTAGTCACACCAGATGGAAGAACCATCTATCTTCGCTCAGGCTCTGAACTGGTTATTGCAACTAAGCAGGACGATAGTTTCAATGTGCGTGAAATCGTCGATCTTAGCCAAGGCAAACCGCAACATGCAGTAACTGATATTGATCTTCTTTCCGGTGCATATTCACTACTGGTGACTCATAAAGATGGTTTGGTCTCGCAGTGGTTTGACGTACTGAGTGATGGGCAGCGTTCATTATCTCATATTCGTCAGTTTAAGCTTGCTTCGGAATTGCAGTTTTTATTGCCAGATAGCTACCGGAAAGGCTTTTACAGTTTTTATATTAATGGCACGGTTCAAAGCCATTACACCACCAGTGAAAAGCTGGTGATATTCAAACGTGCTTATCAGCAAGCGCCTCAGCTCGCAGCGATGTCGCAAAATGAAAACTACCTATTGGCGGTGAAAGATGCTGAGCTAAGCATTGCTGAAATCGACAATCCGTACCCAGAAGTCTCGCTGTCATCTTTGTGGCAAAAAGTGTGGTATGAAAGCTATCCTGAGCCACAATTTGTTTGGCAAACCACTTCCGCAAGTGATGAGTTTGAAGCCAAGTTCAGTTTGGTTCCGATCGCGTTTGGTACTTTGAAAGCGGCTGCCTTTGCAATGCTTTTTGCGGTTCCTATTGCCGTATTTGGCGCTATCTATACCGCTTACTTTATGACGCCGAAAATGCGCCGTGTGGTCAAGCCATCTATCGAACTAATGGAAGCGCTACCAACCGTTATCATCGGTTTCTTAGCCGGATTATGGTTTGCGCCAATAGTCGAAACGCATTTGGCGGCGGTGGTAACCTTAATGCTGTTTCTGCCTATTTCAACGATTTTTCTTGGGATGGGGTGGCATGCCTTGCCAAAGCATTGGACAGGGCGCTTTGCCAATGGTTGGCATGCCGCTATTTTGATGCCCGCGCTGGTGGTGGTTGCAGTGGTGGTGTTGTCGCAAAGTGGCAATATTGAAGCTTGGTTGTTTAATGGTGATGTCAGAGTATTTCTGGCTGATAAAGGGATCAATTTCGACCAACGTAACGCGCTTGTGGTCGGCTTTGCTATGGGCTTTGCAGTTATTCCTACCATCTTTACCATTGCGGAAGACGCGATATTTTCAGTGCCGAAGCATTTGTCTGATGGATCATTGGCGTTAGGAGCAACGCAGTGGCAGACCTTAACTCATGTTGTGCTATTGACGGCAAGTCCAGGTATCTTTTCTGCGATTATGATGGGACTAGGTCGCGCGGTAGGCGAAACCATGATCGTACTGATGGCGACGGGTAACACACCGATTATGGATTGGAACATCCTCGAAGGGATGCGTACATTATCGGCCACCATTGCGGTCGAAATGCCAGAATCTGAAGTCGGTAGCTCGCATTATCGTATTTTGTTCTTAGCGGCGTTATTGCTGCTGATGTTTACCTTTGCGGTTAACTCTCTTGCGGAATGGGTACGTCAGCGCCTGCGCGAAAAATATCGTTCTCTCTAATTTGAATTTAGGAAACCTTGTACGTGTTTAAGTGGTTAAAATCAGGCTCTCCGTGGATATGGTTAACAGGTGGTGCAGTAAGTATCAGCCTGTTGTCTGTGTTGGGGCTATTACTGCTTATTGGTTGGAAAGGCCTTTCTTATTTTTGGCCTGCGCCGCTCTATCAATGGCAAACTAAAGACGGCGAACTTCTGGTTGGACAAATCTATTCGCAAGAGTATGTGCCAATTACTCACCTTCGCGAGATGGATATTGATTTACCTGCCAGTGTTGAAGAAAAAGGCCTAGCGAAGCGGGTGAATATCAAAGTCGCCAATCGCGATCTATATGCGGCTGATTTTGTTTCTTTGCTCGAAATCGATTTAAGTCCTCCAACATTGCCACAGCACTGGGCGGTCATTGAGCGTACCCGGGGCGGTGACTTCTTTGGTCAACCGGTCGGTTACCAACACCCAGATGGTCGAGTCAGCACAGACGTGACGCAAGATATTACCTCTGGCCTTGCCTATGCGCAGACCCTGCGTAAAGAAATCGACCGTTTGATTCAACAAGAAGTGCGTGTGATTAGCGGCCAAGCAGAACGCTTAAGGCTGGAAAAGCGCAAGCGCAGTTTGAATGACAATTTAGATGATGAATTTCTCGCTTACTATCAGACGCAAAATGAGCAGTACCTTGACTCTTTAGCCAAGGTCGAAGCCAAACTGGATAACTTACGTGGCAAGTTAGAAAACCAAGGTCTGCTAGTTGAGGATATGACAGGTGAAAGGGTGACGATTCCTCTTAGTCATATTTTAGACTTGTGGTATCCAAACCAAATGTCGATGGGTGAGAAGTTAATCCGCTGGGGTAAGCAAGCGTGGAAGTTTTTATCTGAAGACCCACGTGAATCGAACTCCGAAGGCGGGGTATTCCCGGCGATGTTTGGTACCGTGCTGATGGTATTGATCATGTCCGTAATCGTGATGCCATTAGGTGTGATTGCGGCAATTTACCTGCACGAGTATGCCAAAAACAATGCCTTCACTCGTTTGATTCGCGTCGCGGTTATTAACCTTGCTGGTGTACCTTCGATTGTTTATGGCGTATTTGGCTTAGGTTTCTTTGTTTATACCTTAGGTGCTTCAATCGACTCATTGTTCTATCAAGAGCGCTTGCCGGCCCCAACCTTTGGCACACCTGGTCTATTGTGGTCAGCACTGACGTTAGCGGTACTGACGCTACCTGTTGTAATCGTGGCGACAGAAGAAGGCTTAACTCGAATTCCCAACTCCGTAAGACACGGTTCTTTGGCACTCGGCGCGACACAGTTTGAGACCATGTGGCGCATTGTCTTACCGATGGCAAGCCCAGCTATGATCACTGGGCTGATTTTAGCGGTGGCTCGCGCAGCAGGTGAGGTTGCGCCTTTAATGCTGGTGGGTGTGGTGAAACTTGCCTCTAGCTTACCTGTTGACAGTCAGTTCCCGTTCTTGCATTTAGAACGTAAGTTCATGCATTTAGGCTTCCATATTTACGATGTTGGCTTCCAAACGACTAATATTGAAAGTGCACGACCGCTGGTTTATGCCACCTCGTTGTTGTTGGTTACGGTGATTATCGGGCTTAACCTGACGGCCATCAGTATTCGTAATAACCTGCGCGAGAAATACCGAACCTTAGGACAAGATTAACCATGTTTTCTGTGAATCAAACTCTTGGCTATCCAACCCCGCTAGACGTGAATAATCTTAGTGATGATTTAACGGCTATCTCGATTGAGGGGTTAGACCTGCACTATCAAACTGCGCAGGCGTTAAGTGATATTTCTATGCGCATTCCTAAAGGGCAGGTGACGGCGTTTATCGGTCCATCGGGGTGCGGTAAATCGACCTTGCTTCGTTGTATCAATCGCATGAACGATCTGGTTGAAGGTTGTCGCGTTAAAGGCAAAGTGAAACTGCATGGCAAGAACGTTTATGATCCTGATGTGGACGTCGCGACCTTGCGCCGTCGCGTAGGTATGGTGTTTCAAAGACCCAACCCGTTTCCTAAATCAATCTATGAAAACGTGGTCTATGGTTTACGCCTTCAAGGTGTCAATAACAGCCGCGCCCTTGATGACGCGGTTGAGCGTTCACTGCGAGCGTCGGCGTTATGGGATGAAGTAAAAGATCGTCTCCATGAAAATGCATTTGGACTGTCGGGTGGTCAGCAGCAACGTTTAGTAATTGCTCGCGCGATTGCGATAGAGCCAGAGGTGCTGCTGTTGGATGAGCCAACTTCGGCACTTGATCCTATTTCGACCTTGACGATTGAAGAACTGATCAACGATCTTAAAACCAAATATACAGTGGTGATTGTCACCCATAACATGCAGCAAGCGGCTCGCGTGAGTGACCACACGGCATTTATTCATATGGGTAAGTTGATCGAGTACTCAGATACGGATTCTATTTTTACTTCGCCATTGAAAAAGCAAACGGAAGACTACATTACTGGTAGATACGGCTAGGTTTGTTGGTCATATTTGAAACCGTAGCGGCGTTAACTGCGATATTTCCCCCTAATCACATAGACGAGCTATGCTCATAGGGCTGAAATCTCTTGTTGCCTTGCTACAGTTCCAACTATTTACAACAATCACAGTTTGGTACTTAGCTAATACGCAACTTTTCTTATTAATCAGCAAAAGAGACTAACTTTATTTATGAATTTTGGGCGCCATATTTCAGGCCAATTTAATGTCGAACTAGAGTCGATCCGTACTCATGTGTTAACTATGGGTGGATTGGTTGAACAGCAGTTGTCGTTTGCAATGCAAGCACTACATAAAGAAGACATTGAGCTAGCACGAAAGGTTGTTCGAGATGATCATAAAGTGAACTCAATGGAAGTCTCGATTGATGAAGCGTGTACCCGAATTATAGCTAAACGCCAGCCAACTGCGAAAGATCTCCGTCTGATTATGGCGATCATCAAAACCATTACTGATCTTGAACGTATCGGTGATGTCGCGACCAAAATCGCCTATGTCGCTATCGAAAGCCCATCTTCTAAAGAGCGTCAGTTTCAAGTTTCCTTAGAGCCATTATGTCGTCAAGCGATCAGCATGCTACATCAAGTACTTGATGCATTTGCGCGTATGGATGTCGATGCAGCGGCGGAAGTGTATAAGCTCGATGATAAGATCGATGCTGAGTACGAAGCGGTTATTCGTCAGTTGATGACTTATATGATGGAAGACCCGAAGAACATTCCAAACATCTTACAGGTGATGTGGTCTGCGCGTGCAATTGAGCGAGTAGGCGACCGCTGTCAGAATATTTGTGAGTACATCATCTACTTTGTGAAAGGAAAAGATGTTCGCCACTTGGGCGAACAGAGCATAGATGATGCACTTCGTTAGAAGTGAAATACCACACCAGATGATATTGTGGCTGACCAGTTCGATTCGAACAGGGTGTCGCTTCTATCTATGTAGTTAAAATCGGTACCGAGTCTAAAGCCTACATTATCGTTAATGAATACTACCCATGATGCAGAAATACTTGCACCAGTACCTTCCTCGTAGCGAGTTGTATTTGAGAATATGTAGTCACGTTTTCCTTCGTATTCTACAACACCACCTTCTAACTGCAGTGCCATCTTCATCGGGTGATCTAAAAATTGGTACTGTCCACCAACTCGATAGGTTTTGAGTCTATCTTTATCGAGTAGTATTTCTGCCGATGTATGAGAATAGCTGACGTAGAGAGCATCAAGCCCCAAAACATCAGTGACACCAAGTTGTAATCCAGCACCTGAAATTCCAGCACCTAAGTAAGGACCCATTTTTATCTCTGGAGAAATGTGCAAGCCAGTTGCTGAAGCTGCGAGTGGAGCAAGTAGTGCGAGTGTAAGAAGGTGTTTTTTCATCATGGATACTCAGTGAATTAGGTACAGCCATCCATGGCGTATAAATTAGGGTTAGACGCTGCCGAACTTAAAACTTGTAACCGACAGTGAAAGAGAATTGATCGACAAAAATGTCTTCATTGTGATCTTCTAGGTTGATGAAATCAGCACGGAAGTCAGCGTAGAAGTTTTCGCTAAATGTGCCTCGCACACCTGTGCCAATAAAGAGTGATGAGTCATCCCAAGAACCTAGGTTTTCACCATAAGCACTAAGCTCTTCTTTGAATTTTGCGAATCCAATAACCCCATAAGGTTTGATCGAGAACCCATCTAGGTTGAAAGTGTAACCAATATCAGTATCAATTTTGAAAGTGTTACTATCAGTATCAATTGGCCCCCAGTAGCTTCCTGATGCCTTACTGTATGAAAGGTTTACACCAACAATATGGTTAAACTCATAACCATATTCGAGCTTAATACCGCTGCCAGAGTAGTCATAAGATGGAGTAGTTACTTCTTCAATTGAGGTTTTGTTAAAGCCTAAACCGATACGGTGGCCTTCGTTATTTGCTAGAACAGGCGCAGATAAAACAGATGCAGTTAAAAGGGTTGTGAAGGCTAGTTTCATTTTCAAATTTCTCTTTAAAGTTAATGTGCTTTCCTTCCTAGAAATGACATTGTTCCGATATGGATAGAGTAAATTTGAATTGTAATAAGTGCTAATTAGTCATGGTTATATCAATAATAAGCAAAGCTTATTATTTAGAGTAGGGATACATCTCATCAAACTTATTAGCCTGATGTTCCAAAGCAGATTTGATTTCACTATGTAGCCAATGAATCAAAGGGTTGTTGCGGTTTTTAAGGTGGTACTGGCTGTGGATTCCTTTTTCGATATTCTCATCGTCAGCAATGACATCAATTGCTCTGAGCTGAGGGTAGAGCTCGATAGGAAAAAGATTTGAGTGAGGCATAAACATGTCGGTATGCTGGATGACATCTATGATTGCAATGATCATCTCAGAACGAAATCCTACTCGGGTGTTTAAACCATATGAGTGCATGATTTTTTCGGCAACACTGAATTGGTCATTCCAGCCAGGATTAATAAATGAGGCAATCTCATAACCGTCAAAATCTTTTATCTCAGCAACTTTCTTCTTGAGTGGGTGATCTTTACGAACAAAAACACGCCCTTTAAGGTCAAGTAGGTGGTTAAGAATGATGCTTTTGGGAGCGCCTAGGTCATAGTTCACTCCAATCAGTACATCACCTTTACTGATATCTTCTAGTGTTGTTTGAGTCCAGCCTACAAGCTCGATTTCCGCTAAAGGCGCTTGCTCTCTTAATTGATGAAACAAGGTGCCTGACAAACAGCCCAACACCATCGGCGAAAGGGCGATCTTTATTTTGGAATCGTATAGGCTAGGGTCGAATGCTTGGGAAGTATTGAGGGCACTGGCTAAGCCATCTAAATGTGGGGTGATACGTTCGGCAAGTTCATTGGCAAAGTGGGTGGCTTCTAAGCCTGAAGGGACTTTAACAAATAACTCATCATCAAAGTGGTGGCGCAACTTCTGCAGTGCTTGGCTGATGGCGGGCTGCGAAACAAAAAGTCGCTGCGATGCTTTGCGCATATTGAGTTCTTGAGAGAGTACAAGAAAAGTGCGCAGTAAATTTAAGTCCAAGCTGTAAAACAAATCCTTTGCCATATTCCACTCTACTCTAAGTCAACCAACAGAGGGCACGTTACCCTCTGAATCTATTCCTTTTTACCATTAACTGAGCGCTTTGACGACTTTTTCAATCGCTGCACTGCTGGTCACTGGAACGATGAAGTCATCAATGTTTTGGTTACCCATTTTCGCATCTTCACTGATATTGAGCATATGGCTCGGGCGAGTGCTCTTTCCTGATAAGTGAACTTCTCTAACGCCAGTTGCGTTGACAATCGCTTGTACATTTTCAGCCGTGAGTCCTGCGCCTGCCATAATCGAAACTCGCCCGTCGGCCTGTTCAACCATCTGTTTGAGTGTGTTTATTCCTTGCTCAACATTTGCCGCTAGACCTGACGTTAGGACACGTTCAGCGCCGAGGCTAATAATATCCTCAAGGGCTTGCTGCCAATTACTGCTTTGATCAATCGCGCGGTGGAAGGTGATACCTAACCCATACAGGTTTGCGCGTTCAGCCAGTTGCTGAGCGAGCGGCACATCAATTAGTCCATCCGCCGTTAATACTCCGAATACTACCCCTTGTAGACCTGCCTCAGCAGCGGCTTCAATATCGAGTAACATCGCGTCAATATCATCTTGATCGTAAAGAAAATCGCCTTGTCTCGGTCTGAGCATCGCATAGACAGGAATTGTCGAGATTTGTGCCGCTTTCTTCATAAAACCAAAACTCGGTGTCAGTCCGCCAAGCGCGAGAGAGGAGCACAGTTCAATACGTGTTGCACCACCAGCGATGGCTAAGTGTAAGGATTCGAGGTTATCAATGCAGACTTCAATGTGGTATTTCATCAAGAGGCACTCTATTAGGTAGGTGAAGATTTATTCTAGCAGTCTGCGAGCAAGATATTAGGGTAAAGATGAGAGCTTTCATTTCCCCATAAATAAAAAACCTCAGCACAGGGCTGAGGTTTGAATCGTTTGAGCAAGAGTGAAATTATGCAGCGTCGTCTTGCGCTTCTTCTGCATCTTCAACAGCTTCTACTTTCTTTGGCTTTTTCGGCGTAGGTTTACGCTTAGCACCAAGAGCATAAAGCACTTCTTCTTTGTTTTGTGCTAGGAACATAGCCAAGTCTTCTTTCTTGCCTTCATCTTCTAGCAGTTCACTTTTACCCAGTAGCTCAAAAAGCTCATCAGCCATATCGAGCATCTTGTCATATGCGTCAGCTTCCGCTTTAGAGGTAAAAGTCATTTTCTCTTCTCCGTTGCGTTCTACCACGTACTTGACGATTACAGCCATGGTTGGTCCTCTAACTCAAATTATTGAAAATATTTACTGTCTGTTTATACAGTTTTTGACCAGTTAAGTCTAGGCGGAGCGCCCATTCTGAGATCTAAGTGGTCAGTCTTTACGCCACTGGTGACAGTATTCGATAAACGTTTTAAGTAATGGGCTTTGATACTTTTCTTTGTGGACCAGTAACCAAAAGCGTCGCTTCATATCGAGAGGGAGTGTCAGTTCAACCACGCGGCCATCTTTGATAGCGGGCTCTGCGGCGAGTTTTGACAGGCAACCTAACCCAAGCCCAGCAGAAACACTGTTGATCAAGGCTTCCGTAGTATTCAACTGAAACGACTCATGCCAATGTTCGATACGTGGAGCAACCGTGCGTAAAAAGAATTCTCTTGAGCCAGAGCCGGGCTCGCGCAAGATCCAATCACTGTTTTCAAGGTCGCCAATGGTCAATGGTCGTTTGCTAGCCAACGGGTCATTGGGCGTACAGACGATACACATTTCATCTTCACTAAACTGAGTGGAAATTAGTTGTGGATGGAGGGTTTTGCCTTCGATCAAAGCCAGATCGAGCTCATAGTCGATCAGCTTTTCACAGATTAATGCTGAGTTTGAGATAAATAAGCTCTGTGATGTGTGCTGAGTTTCCGCGCGAAAGTCGCGTAGCAGATATGGAGCGACCTGATTGCCTATCGTATCACTGGCGCCAATCTTTAACTCACCGGTTAATGTCTGGTCATTATCAAAAAGTTGCTCGATATCTTGCGCTCGCTCAATAAGCTCATCGGCTAATGGCAGTAACTTCTGTCCTTCCTGATTTAGGATGAGGCGATTGTTAACCCGATCAAATAGAGAGTGGCCAATCTGCTTTTCCAATTCAGACAGCGCCATACTCACCGCGGCTTTGGAAAGAAACAGTGCTTCCGAGGCAGAGGTTAGCGTCTCGTGCTGAGTAATCGTAATAAACACTTTAAGTTGTTTGAGAGAGATATTGGTAGCCATAACCCTTCGTTAAGTTTGTTTGAACGCCTGTTCTAAATAATTAGATATTATCGAACAATTAGCAAGTGTAAACTGGCTTCGTACTAAAGAGATTGAGAGGCAACAATGATTCAAGCAGCGAAAGCAAAAGTGATGGGAGCTCCAACTCCAATGGCAGGCTTAGCGCTAGGGATTGCCAGTTTAGGTTGGTGCTGGGAAAATGCCGCGCCATTTCATGGTTACGCTCAATGGGGCGGGGCAGCGATTGCCAGCGTACTATTGGCAATATTAGCGGTGAAGTTTCTATTTCATAACCACTTATTACGTGAAGACTTAGCTCATCCTGTAGTGGGCAGCGTTGTGCCGACCTTTGCCATGGGCACTATGGTTGTCTCTGCATCGATTGGGCAATTTTATCCTGTCGCTGGTGACCTAGTGTGGTTAGTTGCCGTCGGCTTGCATGTGGTGTTTCTTGCTAGCTTCGTTTATCACCGTGCGCAGAGTTTTGAACTGCACCATATGGTACCAAGTTGGTTTGTCCCTCCTGTCGGTATCATAGTTGCTGATGTTTCTTTCTCTGGGAATCCTCACTTGGCAGTGGTTGCACATATTGCTCTAGTGTTTGGTATTGCGGCTTATGCGGTGATGTTACCTATGATGATTTATCGCTTTATGTTTACTCATGAAGTGCCAGATGCAGCAAAGCCAACCATGGCGATTATGGCCGCGCCGGCAAGTCTTTCTTTGGCAGGCTACTTAACCGTGACTGCAGAACCTTCACCAGTGATCATTGGGGTGTTATTTGGTATCGCAGTATTAATGACGGCGATTATTTACCTCGCATTCTTTAAGCTATTACGTCTACCGTTTAGCCCGGGTTATGCGGCTTTTACCTTCCCGATGGTGATTGGCTCAACAGCGTTATTTAAATTATCCGCTTGGATGGAAAGCGTTGGCGTAGCGCAGCAATATGTTGAGCAAGTACACTGGCTAGCAGGGCTAGAGCTAGTGGTTGCGACTCTAGTGGTGGGCTATGTTGCGGCACGTTACTTCCACTTCTATCAGCCTCATCGACATGTAGTGCGTAACGCGTAACCTTTTGAGCTTTTCTAAGCTTATATTTATCAAGAAAACCGTGCACTTATGCTAATCTCAATCCTAATTACGGCGAGAATAGTGTGAGTGCATTTTGTTTACTGTCTACCATTCAAACCAAGTAGATGTTTTAAAGTCTCTACTTGTCGAGCTGGTTCGGCTCAACCCTCTAGCAAACCCATTTGAAAAAGAGCAAATCTTGGTGCAAAGCCCGGGTATGTCTCAGTGGTTGAAAATGGAGTTGGCCAAAGAGTTCGGGGTAGCAGCGAACATTGACTTTCCACTCCCTGCGACCTTCATCTGGAATATGTTTACCGAGGTTCTTTCAGATGTGCCGAAGCGCAGTGCATTTAATAAAGAGTCGATGACTTGGAAGCTGATGCACATCTTGCCGGGGATGCTCAATACGCCAGAGTTTGAACCACTTAAACGCTATCTAGAACAAGATGAAGACAGCTCGAAGCTCTATCAACTATCAGAAAAAATCGCCGATATTTTTGATGGTTATTTAGTGTATCGCCCTGAGTGGATAGCCGCTTGGGAAGCGGGCCAAACCGTGGCTGAGCTAGAAGAAGAGCACCCTTGGCAGCCGGTCTTATGGCAAGCCCTTTATGATCACACCTTAGCGTTAGGCCAATCGCCATACCACCGTGCTAATTTGTACGAACATTTTATCGATACGCTCGAAAACTATCAGGGTAACTTTGACCACTTACCTAAGCGCCTATTTGTATTCGGTATCACCTCTTTGCCACCGCGCTATATGGATGCATTAAAAGCGATTGGCGAACATATTGATGTGCATCTGATGTTCACCAACCCATGTCGTTACTACTGGGGTGAAGTGCGAGATAGAAAGTTCCTTGCCCGATTAGCAGCAAAACACCGTAAACATGTGGTGTGGAATCAAGACCACTCTGAGCAGCACGGCGAGAGTGAACAACTTAAAGGTTCATTGGAAGAGAATTTACTCGATGAGCTGCATACTGACGCGGTCGGTAACAGCCTATTGGCGTCAATGGGTAAGCTTGGCCGTGACAATATGTATCTGTTGTCGCAGCTAGAGTCGCATGAAATTGAGGCCTTCGTCGATGTCGAGCGCGATTCGCTACTCCATCAACTGCAAGCCGATATCCTCAATCTAGAAGAGCACCAAGATGATCATCAGCTAGAGAGCAGTTCGCATAAGCAAGTGGTCACGCTAGGGGATAAATCTCTCAGCTTACATGCTTGTCATAGCCCGATGCGTGAAGTGGAAGTGCTGCATGATCAGTTACTTGCGATGTTCGATGCCGATCCAAGTCTAAAGCCGCGCGACATCATTGTCATGGTTGCGGATATCAATGCTTATAGCCCTGCGATTCAGGCGGTGTTTGGTAATGCGCCGGGTGAACGTTTTATTCCTTATTCGATTTCGGACCGAACTGCCGACCAAGAGAGCCCAATCCTTAATGCTTTCATGCAACTGGTTAATCTGCCAAATACGCGCTGCCTAGCATCAGAGCTATTGGAATTACTGGAAACACCAGCAATATTGGCGCGATTTGAATTAAACGAAGATGAATTTATCTTAGCCAAGCAATGGGTAGAAGAGTCAGGGATCCGCTGGGGGCTGAACCCGTCCACAGGGCATGAGTTTGATCTGCCTGAAACAGCGCAAAATACCTGGCAGTTCGGTATTGAGCGTATGCTATTGGGCTATGCGATGCCAGAGTCAGCAGGTCTGTTTGAGTCATCAACGGGTACTTTAGCTCCCTATAACCAAGTACAAGGTCTGGGCGCTGAGCTCGCGGGAAAACTGGCGCACTTTATCGAAACCGTCAGCGAGTATCGTCAAAAGTTAGTACAAACGCAGTCGATTGATGAGTGGCGAGAAGTATTAACCCTTCTTCTCGATGCGTTCTTTAAAGTCGAGCTAGAAGGCGAAGCGGCGCTCAAATCTATTCGCGATACCTTAGCTAACCTAAAAGAGCAGCTTAGCGATGCAGCATTTGAACAGCCATTAGCGCCAGCTATCATTGCTCAGTATCTACAAAATAAGCTCTCGGGCACTCGGGTAAGTCAGCGTTTTCTCGCCGGACAAGTAAACTTTTGTACCTTGATGCCAATGCGCTCGATTCCATTTAGAGCAGTATGTTTGCTTGGCATGAATGATGGCGTCTATCCACGAACTGTGCCGCCGGAAGGGTTTGATCTGATGAACGGTCGAACCAAGCCTGGCGATCGTTCTCGCCGTGATGATGACCGCTATCTATTTTTAGAAGCAATGCTCTCGGCGCAGCAGTCCTTGTATATCAGTTACGTTGGCCGCTCGATTCAAGATAACACCGAGCGAGTGCCATCAGTACTGGTATCGGAGTTGATGGAGTATTGTCATCAGAATTATTGCCTAGAGGGTGATGAGCAATTGGCCTGCGATGAGTCTGGAGAAAAACTGCTTGATGAGTTATTGACTCAACACTCTATGGTGCCGTTTAGCAGCAGCGCTTTTTTAGGTGATTCGCCAAGCTATGCCAAAGAGTGGCTTCCCGCCGCTAACCGCCAAGGTCAGGTTAGTGGTGAGTTTAATCAGCGCCTGCAAGATTACCTGCTTGATGTGACTTACCCGTTAGATTTAGACCTGGTTGAGCTACAACGTTTTTGGCGCTTACCAGTACAGTATTTCTTTAACCGCCGCTTAAAGGTGATGTTCGAGCCGCCATTGCCAGTAATGGAAGATGATGAGCCATTTATTCTTAATGGTTTGGAAAGCTATCAAATGCGTGATGGTTTGCTGGATAGCTTACTCAAGCGTCAGCTCGACGATGGGCAAGGTTCGGATAGCAAAGCGATCATAAAAGCGTTTGTTGATGAGCAACGTGCGCAAGGTAAACTTCCCGTTGGCGCGTTTGGCGATATTGAGTTTGAAACCAATCGAGTGCAAGCCGAAGAGCTGGTGGAGAAACTGACTTTCCTTTGCGGCGCTGACAATGATGACTTGGAAGTAAAACTGACGCTGGATGTGTTAGGTGAAGATAAAAAAATCCACCTAACCGGTTGGTTAACTCAGCATTATCAGTCAGGTCTGGTCCGTTACCGCAGCGGCAAAATACGCTCTCAAGACTATCTATCGGCGTGGATCGATCACCTCGCGATGTCTGCAATGGGTGAAAGTAAACGCACTCATATGATTGGCTATGACAAAAAAGAGGGTGTGGTGCACTTAGTTTACCCACCAATTGCTGATGCAAGTTATGCACGCTCGCTATTGTCTGAGTTAGTTCGATTGTTCTATCAAGGCATGACAGAGCCACTGGCCTATTTCCCTAAAACGGCGCTTGCTTGTGTAGAGGCAGGATTTAGTCGCGGTAAATGGGTGGATGATGAAGAAAAGTCACTCAAGAAAATGGCGGATACTTTCAACGACAGCTTTATGGCTACGGGTGAAGGAAATAACCCGTACATTGCGCGTATTTGGCCAAGTTGGAATGACGAACTGGCTGCAAGCCAACGCACTATGAGTGCACTAGTGCTGCAAACGGCACGCTTAGAAGTAATGACAAATGAAGATATGCAATAAAGCCTTTGGAAACAAAGCAGTAAGGAAAGTAGGTGGCCGCCAGTAAATCATTATAGTGTAGGGCGTTCGCTGTACGGCCACAGGTCAGAGGGACCATGATTCTTTTGGTTTGTTGCAACGTCAAAGCTGCTCAACACATGGCGCGCATACTAACGGCTAGACACAGCTTATGCCGTGAGAAAGATCGCATAACATCCTAACTTTTGTAGGATAAATATGAATAACAACAGTTTTTAAGTCTGGATCACACTTATGTCTCACGGGATCCATAAGTTTTCAGCAAAAAGGCAGAATTTTATGACAGCTACGTCAATGGTTACTCCGCTTAACACCATGACTTTTCCTCTTCATGGTGCTCGACTGATCGAGGCGTCGGCGGGGACGGGGAAAACCTTTACCATCGCAGGTTTATACCTACGATTGCTTTTAGGTCATGGTAGTCCAGAAACTAAGCATCAAGTGCCATTGACGGTTGATCAAATATTGGTGGTGACCTTTACCGAAGCTGCTACGGCTGAGTTGCGTGATCGTATCCGAGCGAGAATTCACGATGCGCGTTTAGCCTTTGCACGCGGGAAAAGTAGCGACCCGGTTATTGCGCCACTTTTGGATGAAGTGAGTGACCATAAACAAGCCGCGGAAATTCTTCTTCAAGCTGAGCGCCAAATGGATGAAGCCGCGGTCTATACGATTCACGGTTTTTGTCAGCGCATGCTTACTCAGAATGCCTTTGAATCCGGCAGCCGCTTCAACAATGAATTTGTCACCGATGAGAGCCACCTTAAGGCGCAGATTGTTGCTGACTACTGGCGCAGAAACTTCTATCCGTTACCGCTTAATCTAGCCGGTGAAGTTCGCCGAATTTGGAACTCGCCTGCTAATCTACTCAGCGATGTGTCGAGCTATTTAACTGGTGCGCCTCTGAGTTTATCCGTCGCTGCGATGAGCGGTTCACTGGCTGATCTTCATCAACAAAACTTAGCTAAGATAGATGAGCTGAAAGCACTATGGCGTGAACATCAAGATGATTTGCTCGCTTTGATCAGTGATTCTGATGTCAATAAACGCAGCTACACTAAGAAGTCATTACCGACTTGGTTAGAAGCGGTGAACCTGTGGGCGGCGACGGAAACAACAAGTTACGACTACCCAGACAAGCTGGAAAAGTTCGGCCAAAACGTATTGGTAGAGAAAACGCCTAAAGGTACACCTCCTCAGCATCAAGTCTTTAGTGCGATTGAAGATTTCTTAGCTGCACCGATCAGTTTAAAAGCACCGATTCTGGCTCATGCGATTGAGCATTGCCGCGACATGCTTGCCAAAGCGAAACAGCAGAAACAGTGGATGTCGTTTGATGATCTACTGACTAATTTATCTGCCGCCATCGATCAAGATGAAGCGGAGTTGCTAGCTACTCGGATTCGCCAGTTATATCCCGTCGCGATGATTGATGAATTCCAAGATACCGATCCACTGCAATACAGTATTTTTAGCCGAATTTATCTCAATAACCCTGAGTGCGGCCTGTTTATGATCGGCGATCCGAAGCAGGCGATTTATGGTTTCCGTGGCGCGGATATCTTTACCTATATCAAAGCGCGTAATCAGGTTTCTTCTCACTTCACGTTGGGCACCAACTGGCGCTCAAGTGCAGATATGGTGGCAGCGGTAAACCAAGTATTTGCTTTGCCAACCAGTCCATTTATCTACGATCAGGATATTCCGTTTCATCCGGTCAGCCATAGTCCTAATGCTGAAAAACGCATTTGGACTATCGATGGCCAAAAGCAACCTGCGCTGACCTATTGGCTGCAAGATGCAGAAGATAAACCGCTACCTAAAGGTGAATACCTGCAAGCCATGGCGAAAGCGACTGCGGATCAGATTCAACAGGTGTTGACGGCTGCGCAGCAAGATTTGGCGTTTTTTGAAGATGGTAAAGGTAAGCATCAGATTAAAGCGGGTGATATTGCCGTTCTGGTACGTACCGGTAACGAAGGTCGTATGGTTAAAGATGCTCTAGCTAAGCAGGGGGTTGCCAGTGTCTACCTTTCAAACCGCGACAGTGTGTTTACTTCAATGATTGCTCAAGACTTGCAGCGCCTTCTGCAAGCGGTATTAACGCCAGAAAATGATCGAGCTCTGCGTGCGAGCATCGCCTCTGAAATGTTCGCGCTTGATGCTGGGGCTTTGGACAAGCTCAATAACGACGAAAATGAGTGGGAAAGCGCCATCAATGAGTTCAAAGAGTACCGCAAACTCTGGACTCAGCGTGGTGTACTACCCATGCTTCGCGCTGTGATGAGTAAACGTCATATTGCAGAACGGTTATTGGAAGAAGAGGGCGGAGAGCGCACCCTTACCGATCTTATGCATATTGGCGAGTTATTGCAGCAAGCCAGCCAAGAGCTCGATAGCGACCATGGTCTGCTACGTTGGTTAGCACAAGCAATTAGTGATGCTGAAAATGGTTTAGGTGGCGGTGAGGAGCAGATCCAACGCCTAGAGTCCGAGCGAAACCTAGTTCAAATCGTCACGATTCATAAATCGAAAGGCTTGGAATATGACTTGGTGTTTTTGCCATTTGTACTTAGCTACCGCGAAGCGAGTGAAGCCAAGTACTATGACGCGGCGCAAGACCGAATGATTTTAGATATTACTAAGCAAGATGCGTCATTAGCTCAAGCAGACAAAGAACGTTTAGCCGAAGACTTACGCTTAATTTATGTGGCGCTAACCCGTGCGGTATATGGCTGCTTTATTGGTGCTGCACCACTGCGCAATGGTCGCTCGACCAAAGAGCCTACCGGTGTCCACCATAGTGCGATGGGGTATTTACTCCAAGATGGACAGGAAGGGGGCATCAGCGATTTGACCATGGCAATCCAAAAGCATGTTGATGGCCTTGATGCTGTCCAGCTTTCATCATTGCCAGCAGAGCAACAACAGATCTTTACTCAAATTACGGGCGAGCCGCAGACATTGGCTGCTCGAACGCTATCTAATGAAATTGATCGCAACTGGCGCATCACCAGTTACTCCGGCTTAATCAAGCAAGGCTCGCATCACAGTGATGAGGCCTACACCGATTTAATGCACCTCGATATCGACTCTTCTGATGAACAGGATGAAGAAGATCTGGTTGAGCCAGAACAATCTATCTTCACCTTTCCGCGTGGTGCTCGGCCAGGTACCTTCTTACATACATTGTTTGAAGATGTTGAGTTTACCCAAAGCGCGAGTAGTGAAGAGAACACAGAAGTTATTATTCGTCTGTTGGAAAGTGAGCAATTAGATCACAGCTGGTTACCGGTTTTACAGCAGTTGATTGATACCGTGCTGGCGACGCCTCTCGATGGAAAGCAACTCGTTCTTAATCAGAAAGGGCCGAGTCAAAGACTGGTCGAGATGGAATTCCTTCTACCGATTGAAGTGTTGGCAGCCCCAGCTCTAAACCGCGTTATTCAACGCCACGATACCTTATCAGCCAAAGCGGGTGATCTCGGTTTTCATACCGTGCAGGGTATGCTGAAAGGCTTTATTGATTTGGTGTTTGAACATCAAGGTAAGTATTACGTCCTCGACTGGAAATCAAACCACTTAGGTGATGAGGTAAGTTACTACCACGGCCAAGCGCTTAGTGGCGCAATGGCTGATCATCGCTACGATCTCCAGTACCAAATTTATGCCTTGGCTCTGCATCGATTCTTACGCAGTCGTATTGCTAACTATGACTACGAACAGCATTTTGGCGGCGTCTATTACCTGTTTTTAAGAGGCATGGATGGCGCGAGTGACCATGGTATTTTTTCTGCTAAGCCAAGCCTAGAATTTCTTGATGATATGGACAAACTGATTGATGGTCAGCCGATTGACACTAAGCATAATAATGCTGGCCAAATGGAGTTACTGTAATGCTCGCAACCTCTACTTCTCTATTAGATACACTCAAACAGCTGGCCACTAAGGGCAACATCAGGCAATTGGATTATCAGTTTGCGCGATTCATTCAAGCTCAAACGCAAGATGACGCTCTGGCTTTTATTGCCGGAGTAGTGAGCAGCGAGCTTGGCAAAGGCCATATTTGCTTGCCCCTGTTTGATCCACAAGCTCAACCTGCCGATCTAGCCGCTAAGTTAGGTCTATTTGGTGAATCTGCGCTAGTGCTAAATGAAGTGTTAGTGACGATCGACTGGGTCAGTAAGTTAAATAGTGCCGCGATTGTGGGCTCAAACGGTGAAGCACTACCACTGATATTTGATGGCTCTAGGCTCTATCTACACCGCTATTGGCACTATGAAGTGACGTTAGCGGCGCGCTTAAATAGCTTTGGGTTACCTATGATCCTAAAGCCTGATGAAGTACAAAAACTGACAGAGTTACTCAATCACTTATTTGCTAGAACATACCGCTATCTATTTGATTCATTGACTAAATCTCGCATTTCAGGAAATGATTCTGCTGGGGCTCGTCAGCGTATGGTGTGTGACCATTTTGACGTTGTCGCAGAGGAAATATTGGATTGGCCTACCATAGACCAAAAGCTCGTCGAGGCGAAAACCATAGAGCAGCTTTCGGTGTTGGATGAGCTTATTCCTCAGTCTGCATGCATCAATTGGCAAAAGGTCGCTGCAGCGGTTGCGTTAACTCGAAAATTTGCAGTTATCTCTGGTGGGCCGGGGACAGGTAAAACGACCACAGTAACCAAACTGCTGGCTGCATTGATTGAACAAGCGCAAGGCTATGGCTCTCAAGCCACCATCAAACTGGTTGCGCCAACAGGTAAGGCCGCCGCGCGTTTAACGGAATCTATTGGTAAGGCGGTCGCGCAGCTTCCCGCTGCGCAGGAACTGAAAGAGAGTATTCCAACCGATGCGAGCACATTACATCGATTACTTGGCGCAATCCCTAACAGTGCCGAGTTTAGACATAACAGTGACAACCCACTGCACCTAGATATCTTAGTGGTTGATGAAGCCTCAATGGTCGATTTGCCTATGATGTACAAATTGATTGATGCACTGCCTAAGCATGCACGGCTGATCTTGCTCGGTGACAAAGACCAATTGGCATCGGTTGAAGCTGGTGCGGTGCTTGGCGATATCTGCTCATTCAATCAATTTGGTTATAGTCATAGCCAAGCGGCACAAGTGGCGAAACTTACTGGTTTTAGCACTTTAGCTCATGGGGCACACAATCAAGCCAACATCGCTGATAGCTTATGTATGCTGAAGAAAAGTTACCGATTCGATGTTCGTTCGGGGATTGGACAACTTGCTCAAGCGGTTAATAGTGGCTCGGCGCAAAAGGTAGATTGGGTGTGGCAGAAAGAGTTTGCCGATATCAGCAAATTTCCTATCGACAGCCAACACTACAATCAACTGATTCAAACGTTGGTTTCGGAATACGCCCATTACCTTAAACGTATTGAGGTGCAGCAGTTAGACCCGAATACCAATGAGCCTGAAACACAGCAACAGCGAGCTAAGGCAGTATTGGACCAGTTCGCACGCTGCCGCTTGCTGTGTGCAATACGGGAAGGGGACTTTGGTGTTAAAGGGTTAAACCATCGTGTTGAACGTGCGCTGGCAGCACGTAAGTTGATTCAAACTCAAGACGAGCTTTGGTATCACGGTAGGCCAGTGATGGTGACACGCAACGATCATGCTTTGGGTCTGTACAACGGTGATATCGGCATCTGCATGCGTGATAACTCTGAGCAACAAGCAAGGCTGAAGGTCTATTTCGAACTGCCAGATGGTAGCGTTAAGTCTGTTTTGCCGAGCCGTGTACCTGAGCATGAAACTGCGTATGCAATGACGATTCACAAATCTCAGGGCAGTGAATTTGAACATACCCTAATGATCCTGCCACCGGATTTTACGCCAATTTTAACGCGCGAGTTAATCTATACCGGTATTACACGAGCGAAGAAGCGCTTGAGTTTTTATGCGGACGATCGAGTGATGAAACGTGGGGTAAAAGTGCGAACGGAGCGAGCAAGTGGGTTGATAGAGAGATTGCAGGTAAGTGGATAACCATCCATGGCTATCAGGTTTCAACTATATTGCCGAGGAGAAGGAGATACTGCGAATACGGTATTTCTCTTTATAGTTGAGGATGAATGCTTTTAAGCCTTCAGTAACGGGAAATACACAATGAACATCTAGGTTTTCTAGTAGTTCATTATCGGCCATATCCCAGAAACTCTGTACTGAGTTACAGATGATTTTCTTCATCAATAGTTTGCTCTTAGTGACGTTGTGTGTAACCTCAAGCAATCCTTGCAACCTAGCAAGCCGCGATATCAGCCTGCAAAGTGGTGAAGTTGATCCTATCTAGCTTCCAGTCGTAAATATTATCCCCACGAACTGGAAGCTGAAATTTTAACCAATTAGAGATATGAAATAAAGATAATAATGTAGGCAGTTTTGTCAATTTTGTATCAAGAATAAGAATTCAATTAAGCTAGAGTTCCAATGCCAGAATCTTAGACTTTCGCTGGTAGTTATAAAGGTTTTGTTTATGCGATGGTAAAAAGTTCACGTCCATCTCATGGAAACCTTGCTCTCGGAACCAGTGCAAGCTGTGGGTGGTGAGCACGAAAATATGCTCAATGCCCTGCGCTTTGGATTGCAGTCGCATGTGGTTAAGTAGCAGCAAGCCTCGGTTACCATCTCGATACTCAGGATGAATCGCAACACACGCCATTTCCGCCATACGTTCATCGTGATATGGATAAAGCGCTGCGCAACCTATGATCAGGCCATCTTTTTCAATAATGGTGAACTGGTGAATTTCTTGTTCCAACTGTTCACGAGAGCGGCGCACAAGAATACCTTGTTCCTCCAATGGATAAATCAGATCCAAAATACCGCCAATATCGTCAATGTTAGCAACGCGTACTTGTTCAGCACTGGCTTCAACAATCTGAGTACCAATCCCGTCGAGAGAGAAAAGCTCTTGGATCAGTGCGCCATCGACTTTGTAACTGATTAAGTGGCTGCGCGGCACACCTGCTCGACAAGCTGCGGTAGCGGCACGTAAAAATCGTAATGTACCCGATGAGTTTTCTGATCCTGATTTAGATAGGCTTTCTAAGTTAGATAACATTTTCTCTGCATCTTTCGGGAATAGCTCTGCGACCGCGTTACCTTCTTCATCGATGATGCCTTGCTCCGAACAAAAGCCGATCAGTTTATCCGCTTTGAGCTTGATGGCGACCTTGGTCGCAACCTCTTCTGACAACAGATTGAAAGACTCACCAGTAACTGAGCTTGCGATAGGGCCGAGGAGTACAATTGACCCTTGGTTAAGCATGCGATTAATGCCTTCAACGTCAATGCGGCGAATCCGACCGCTGTGGCAATAGTCAACACCGTCATCAACCCCTAAAGGCTGCGAAATAACAAAGTTACCGCTGACGACGTTGAGCTGGGTGCCTGCCATTGGCGTGTTGCTCAAACTCATCGATAACTGCGCGGTGATGGCAAGTTGAAGTTGCCCAGCCGCTTGCATGACATAGTTTAGCGAGGTCTCGTCGGTAACTCTGATCCCTTTATGGTATGGCGTTGAATGGTTGTTTTGCTCAAAAAGATGATTGATTTGTGGTCGCGCTCCATGAACGAGAACAATTTTTACACCTAAGCTATGTAGTAAAGCTAGATCGCTGATAATATTGGAAAAATTACCATCTGCCACGGCTTCGCCACCTAGCATGATAACCATGGTTTTATCCCTATGTGCATTGACATACGGGGCAGATTGTCGAAACCCTTTGACGAGAGCGGTACTACGAATTTTCACAACGTCATCCATTGAGTGAATTTATATACAAATATACTGCAATTTTATTCGCTAAGCGGCAAGTGTTTTTTGATGGTGTTGTTCCGATAGATATCGCGCGAATTTGTCTCGTTGATGAGTCTGCTTTGCTGTCACAATCGCTTTAAGTGAAATTATTAGCCAAGTGCCTATTTATAACGCAGACTTATACCTTGGGGGTGTATCCTGAATACCGCAGTAAGAAGTAAGGTGAGTGGATTTGTGATCACAAAGAAGAAGCTGATTGAGCGAGTTATCATTGTTGGGGCGATTGTCGCTAGCATCATGGCTGTGATGTTGGGCAGCAAGCTATATGATTACTATTTATCAGTGACCTATCCTAAATCGAATCTTTATGGCACTTGGGTCGAGCAAAATGTCGCGTCCTATGCAGCGAGTGAATTTGTTTTGGGGCCAACGGGCGTCACAATCAATGGCGGCAATGTCGCGACCAGTTACAGCTGGGATGGAACCTACCTAGAATATAGCGTTGGTGATGAAAAGCGCCGCTTTCTTATACTCAATGAAGCTTTTACTGAAATGCGTTTGATCTCTCAGCCTCACTATCAAGCGGTCTTCCATGTCAGAGAAAACCAAAAATAGCCGCCATTGACCATCGCTGGATTGCGTATTTTTGTTAAGTTTGTCATGCTCATGGCATCGCTTGAAAGGGATCAAACCAGTGTTCAAAAAATATCTTCCTATTGCAGCTGCCGCTGTTCTTTTTGGCTGTGCTCAACCTACCGAACGTGCCCAGCAATATACGGGTCAAGAGTTCAACACCATCTTAAATAAGTCTGCTTCCGTCGAATCGGATAAACCGAGAGACTTTACCGAATTCCATCGTCAGGCCGATCAGGTGGTCGCTAACTCTCCTTCGATGGCCAAAATCTACCAACCTCTGTATGAAAAGCTCAATGAGTGGGTATTACAAAGTGGTGATCCTGCTGACTTATCCAACTTTGACATTCAGGCTGCGCAGCTTGGTGGTGGCGACAAAAAAGGTAATGTGCTGTTTACTGGCTACTTCTCGCCAGTGATGGAGTTACGCCATCAGCCAAACGAAAAGTTTAAGTACCCAGTTTATTCAAAGCCGAACTGTGAAAGTGACTGCCCAACACGCGCGCAAATTTATGATGGTGCGTTAGAAGGACAGGGTCTAGAGCTTGGTTACGCGGCTAACCGAATTGATCCGTTTTTGATGGAAGTGCAGGGCAGTGGCTTTGTCCATTTTGAAGATGATGACACCTTAGAGTATTTCGCTTACGGCGGTAAGAACAACAAAGCTTATGTCAGTATCGGCCGAGTGCTGATTGAACGTGATTTAGTGCCACGCGAAAAAATGTCGATGAAGGCAATTAAAGAGTGGGTACTAGCAAATGATGAAGCAACAGTTAAAGAGCTACTCGAGCAAAATCCATCGTTTGTCTTCTTTGCGCCACGTGCCGATGCGCCAGTGACAGGTTCTGCGGGGGTTCCACTATTACCAATGGCTTCTGTCGCGGGAGACCGTTCAATATTCCCTATGGGCACACCAATCTTGGCTGAAGTCCCGCTATTAAAACCAGATGGTACTTGGAGTGGCGCGCATCAATTACGTTTACTGATTGTGTTAGATACCGGCGGCGCGGTGAAACAGAACCATTTGGATCTTTATCATGGCATGGGGCCAAGAGCAGGTACTGAAGCGGGTCACTACAAGCACTTTGGTCGAGTATGGAAACTGGGGCTTGATGGCTCGGCGACACAAGCGCCTTGGGCATTGCCGCCAGAGAAGCTACAATAGGCCTTCATATCTAGACTTTTTAATAAAGAGTGCGTATAAATCGCACTCTTTATTTTTGCACCGAGCGGACAATCAATATGCGTGAACTCGACACTCCAGCTTCTGAAAACTATAACCAGCGTTTTGGTGGTACTCGTCGCCTTTATGGTAACAACGAAGTCGAGATATTGCGCGCGGCACACGTCTGTGTGATTGGTATTGGTGGCGTTGGTTCGTGGGCGGTCGAAGCGCTGGCACGTACTGGGGTCGGTGAGCTGACCCTAATTGATATGGATGACGTGTGTGTCACTAACATTAACCGTCAAATCCATGCAATGTCAGGTACGGTTGGCCAAAGTAAAATCGAAGTGATGGCTGAGCGCGTTAAGCTGATCAACCCTGAGTGTAAGGTTAACTTGATTGATGACTTTATTACGCCTGATAACCAGCACGAGTATCTCACTAAAGAATACGACTACGTGCTTGACGCGATTGATAGTGTTAAAGCCAAAGCGTCACTGTTGGCTTACTGCCGCAGTAACAAGATCAAAGTTATTACTACAGGCGGTGCTGGTGGCCAAGTTGACCCGACTCAAATCAAAGTGGCGGATTTGACTAAAACCATCCAAGACCCGCTGGCGAAAAAAATCAAAGATACACTACGACGTCACCACAATTTCCCAACTAACCCTGCGCGTAAGTTTGGTATTGATTGTGTCTTTTCGACTGAGCAACTTAAGTATCCTCAACCTGATGGTTCAGTGTGTGGCGTTAAGTCAACTGCGGAAGGACCAAAGCGTATGGATTGTGCCAGTGGCTTTGGTGCTGCGACGGTCGTGACGGCGACGTTTGGCTTTGTGGCGGTATCGCGCATTGTCGAAAAACTGCTGCTTAAATACGCTAAATAGTTAAGACGAGGCGAATTTTATGTCACCGTATCCTATCTCTCCATTTGGAGCTGAAATCAGCGCTGAAGATATTGCAGCGACCATGCAAGGCTTTAAAGGCTGGGAAGACCGCTATCGTCAGGTTATTCAATGGGGTAAAAAGTTGCCTCAGATGCCTGAGGAGCTAAAGTCTGAACAAGTCACCGTATCAGGCTGTGAAAGCCTTGTTTGGCTAGTCAGTCAGCAAGTCGATGGCAAATGGTATTTCTGCGCTGATTCTGATGCGCGTATTGTGCGTGGTTTGATTGCTTTGGTGATGGCGGTATACGACGGTAAGTCCGCAGCAGAGATTCAAGCGTTTGATATTGATGGCTACTTTGAACAGCTCGGTTTGATTGCCCATTTAAGCCCCTCGCGTGGCAATGGCTTGAAAGCGATTGTTGAACAGATACAGCACGTCGCTCAGGCATAATTTCCTTATAACAACCCACCAATTTGGTGGGTTGTTTGTTGTTGTACAAACTTTAACCACAAAGATATTAACGCCTTACTAAATACAGGCTTTTACAACGCTTGTTGTCACTGCGTAAAGGCTGTACAATTCGCGCCCTTAATTAATGTTTCCGTCGTTTGAGAGGCCACATGACCACTGAAAAAATCAATCTACTCGACTTTGATCGTCAAGGTATGCGTAAGTTTTTTGCTGAGGAGCTCGGTGAAAAAGCATTCCGTGCAGATCAGGTAATGAAGTGGATCTACCATTTCGGTGTCGATAACTTCGATAACATGACCAACATTAACAAGAAGCTACGTGAGAAACTGCTTCATCGTTGTGAGATTAAAGCGCCAATTGTTGCTGAAGCTCAGCACTCTTCAGACGGCACCATTAAATGGGCGATGAAAGTTGGCGATCAAGACGTTGAAACGGTATACATCCCAGAAGATGACCGTGCGACGCTATGTGTTTCTTCTCAGGTTGGCTGTGCACTTGAGTGTAAGTTCTGTTCAACGGCTCAGCAGGGTTTCAACCGTAACCTTAAAGTGTCTGAAATTATCGGTCAGGTTTGGCGTGCGGCACGTGAAATCGGCTTAGAAAAAGAGACAGGCCGTCGCCCGATTACCAACGTGGTAATGATGGGCATGGGTGAACCACTGCTGAACATGAAAAACCTGATTCCAGCATTAGAACTTATGTTAGATGATTTAGGTTTTGGTCTATCGAAGCGCCGTGTAACGGTATCGACTTCAGGTGTTGTATCTGGCCTTGACCAGATGACAGGCAAAATTGACGTGGCACTGGCTATCTCTCTACACGCGCCAAACGACGAGTTGCGTAGCCAAATCATGCCAATCAACGACCGTTGGGATATCCAAGATTTCCTTGCGTCAGTACGTCGCTACATCGCATCTTCAAACGCAAACCGCGGTAAAGTGACAGTAGAGTACGTGTTACTTGACCATGTTAACGATGATATGGACCACGCGCGCGAACTGGCTGAGCTGATGAAAGATACGCCGTGTAAGATCAACCTGATTCCGTTTAACCCGTACCCAGGTTCACCTTACAAGAAACCAAGTAACTCTCGTATTGACCGTTTCCAGAAGACGCTGATGCAATATGAGCACACTGTGACGGTTCGTAAGACTCGTGGTGATGATATTGATGCCGCTTGTGGTCAGTTAGTTGGTGATGTGATTGACCGAACTAAGCGTACGGCCATCAATAAAGCCGCAAAAGGCGATACAATTGAAGTGAAAGCAGTTTAATAACGCGTTCAATATTTTCCTAAAGCCAGAGCCTAGCTCTGGCTTTTTCGTTACATCCTGTAGCGATATCTTTGTCAAATTATCGAAAAACCTTGAGCTGCTTGTAAATTATGCACTTTGTCTATGTTGTTTCGTCTAAGATATCTATTAGAATTAAGGGTTAACGCTTTAGGGTAATTCCCTGTCTATTGAGTGAAGCGAGAGTATTGACCTGCGAGGCTGTGTCCTCCCACTAATTTTTGAGTTTGTTCGACGCACAACAAAAATGAATAACTAAGGCGTGAGAAACAGATTCTAACTTGAAGAGAATGATTAAATCATGACTGCTGAACAACAAGCACCAATGAACAACGAAGAAAATGCAGAAAGAGTAGAAGCGGGAACGATTCTAAAAAATAAACGTGAAGAGCTTGGTCTTAGCCAAAAGCAAATTGCGGATCGCCTGCGTTTACGCATCTCTATTATTGAAAATATTGAAGAGAACAACTTTGCCTCAGACCAGGTTGCGACGTTTACTCGCGGTTATCTACGTTCATACGCGCGTGCCGTTGGTATTGAAGAGTCTGTAGTACTGTGTGCACTTGATGGTTGTGAAGAGACACAGCCAGAAGAACAAAAAATGAAAAGCTTCTCGCGTAAGACCAACCGTGAAAAGCACGATAGCCGTATCATGACACTGACATGGGGTATTTTCGCGGTAATCGCGGGTATCTCATCGGTTTGGTGGTGGCAAAATCAAGAAACCAGTCTAGTTGATCTGACGAGCGACACTGAACAAGAACTCAAAATTGAGCAGCTACAAGAAAGTGAACCGGAACTCGATTTTACTACGCTTGAAGCGCCAGAGTCTCCGGTAAAAGCGACCGATAGCAATATTGAACAGATTATCGAAGCAGAAGCAGAGCAAACAGCCGATAAGACCTCGAGTACCGAAATCATCGCTGAGCCAGTAGAAGCTCCTGCTGAACAAACTACGACGACAGACGAAGTTCAACCACAACAAGTGGCTGAGCAACAACAACCAGAATCTAACCAGCAACAAGCGGAAGTGGTTAAAAACCTGCTGACGATGTCATTCAGTGATGATTGCTGGATTCAAGTCAAAGATGCTACCGGAAAAACCCTCTCTACTGGTGTGAAAAAAGCGGGTCAAAGCTTAGATCTGACCGGAAATATGCCATATAGCGTAATTTTAGGTGCGCCTGAAAACGTTTCAATGACATTAGCGAGTGAACCTGTCGACCTTTCTGGGTATACTTCAGGCAAAGTAGCAAGATTCAACTTACCTTAGAAATTACTATGCAATACGAATCTCCGATCAAACGTCGCCCATCGACGCGTATTTACGTGGGCGATGTGCCTATTGGTGATGGCGCCCCAATTGCGGTGCAGTCAATGACAAACACCAGAACAACAGACGTTGCGGCGACTGTTGCTCAAATCAAAGCGCTGGAAAATGTCGGTGCAGATATCGTTCGCGTGTCTGTTCCTACAATGGACGCGGCAGAAGCGTTCAAACAGATTAAACAGCAGGTGAATATCCCACTCGTAGCGGATATTCATTTTGACTACCGTATTGCGCTGAAAGTCGCAGAGTATGGTGTTGATTGTCTGCGTATTAACCCTGGCAACATCGGTAATGAAGATCGCATTCGTTCCGTCGTTGACTGCGCTCGTGACAAAAACATTCCGATCCGAATCGGTGTGAATGGCGGTTCTCTGGAAAAAGATATCCAGATGAAATATGGCGAACCAACACCTGAAGCACTCGTTGAGTCAGCAATGCGTCATGTCGACATTCTTGACCGCCTGAACTTTGACCAGTTCAAAGTCAGTGTAAAAGCGTCGGATGTCTTCTTAGCTGTCGACTCATATCGTCTGCTTGCTCAGAAGATTGATCAACCACTGCATTTGGGTATTACTGAAGCGGGTGGTGCTCGCGCAGGGGCGGTGAAGTCATCAGTTGGCCTCGGTATGCTTCTGGCGGAAGGCATTGGTGATACGCTACGTATTTCGTTGGCAGCCGATCCTGTTGAAGAGATCAAAGTCGGTTTCGATATTTTGAAGTCACTACGTATTCGCTCTCGCGGTATTAACTTTATTGCCTGCCCAAGCTGTTCTCGCCAAGAGTTCGATGTTATTGGCACGGTAAACGCACTTGAGCAGCGCCTAGAAGATGTGATTACGCCAATGGACGTATCGATCATCGGCTGTGTCGTCAATGGGCCAGGTGAAGCGGAAGTGTCTCACTTAGGTTTAGCGGGTAGTAATAAGAAGAGTGCTTTCTACGAAGACGGTAAGCGTCAGAAAGAGCGATTTGATAACGAAGATCTAGTCAATAAGCTAGAAGCGAAGATTCGTGCTAAGGCGTCGGTACTCGACGAAGCGAATCGCATCGATATCAAACAACAAGATTAATCTCAACGTAATGTAAATTACGGTACCTATTTTACGGTAAATGACTGTGGCAAAGAAAATCCAAGCAATTCGAGGCATGAACGACTGCCTTCCAACTCAATCACCACTGTGGCAGAAACTTGAAAACACAGTGAAGAACGTAGTTAGCGCATACGGTTACAATGAAGTGCGCATGCCAATCGTTGAGATGACTCATTTATTCAGTCGCGCTATCGGTGAAGTGACCGACGTGGTTGAAAAAGAAATGTACACCTTTGAAGACCGCAACGGTGATAGCCTAACGCTACGCCCAGAAGGTACAGCAGGTTGTGTACGTTCTTGTATTGAAAACAGCCTTATCAACCGTGACGAGCAGCGCCTTTGGTACATGGGCCCAATGTTCCGTCACGAGCGTCCACAAAAAGGTCGTTACCGTCAATTCCACCAATGTGGGGTGGAAGTGTTTGGTCTAGATGGCCCAGACGTTGATGCAGAGCTTATCATGATGACTGCACGTCTATGGCGTGAGCTAGGCATCGATAAGCACGTTCGTCTAGAGCTTAACTCTATCGGTTCTCTAGAGGATCGCGCGAACTACCGTACTGCATTGATCGCATTCTTAGAGCAGCACATCGATATTTTAGATGACGACTGTAAGCGTCGTATGCACACTAACCCACTGCGAGTACTGGATACTAAGAATCCAGATGTTCAAGCAATCCTTGGTGATGCACCTCGTCTGTCTGACTACCTAGGCGAAGAGTCGAAAGAACATTTTGCTGGTCTTTGTGAACTTCTTGACGCTGCAGGTATCGAATACACAGTTAACGAGCGTTTAGTTCGTGGTTTGGATTACTACAACCGCACTGTATTCGAGTGGATCACTGAAAGCCTAGGTGCTCAAGGCACTGTGTGTGGTGGTGGTCGTTACGATGGTCTAGTTGAACAGCTAGGCGGTAAAGCAACGCCAGCAGTTGGCTTCGCAATGGGTCTAGAGCGTCTAGTGCTAATGCTAGAAACTCTTGAGCTAACAGAAGTTCGTCGTAGCGTTGATGTTTACATGGTTACGGCTGGTGAAGGCACTATGATGGCTGGTATGAAGCTAGCTGAGTCTCTACGTGAGCAAGTTTCAGGTCTACGCGTAATGAACCACTTCGGTGGCGGTAACTTTAAGAAGCAATTTAAACGTGCTGATAAAGTGGGTGCAGCGGTAGCGCTGGTTCTTGGTGAGAACGAAGTCGCTGATAACACAGTAGTATTGAAAGACCTGATTGGCGGTACGCAAGAGACTTACAGCCAAGCAGACGTTATCGCTAAGCTATCTGAGCTAGTTTAATTAATTTATCTATTTTCGAAGTAGCGATGTTTATCGCTACTTTTTTGAGATGTAAGAGGACAGGAAGTGGAACTCTACGATACTGAAGAGCAACAAGTAGAAGCGATCAAAGATTGGTGGAAAGAGAACGGCAAAGCAGTCATTTTGGGTGCTGTTGTTGGTCTTGGCGGCCTGTTCGGATGGCGCTATTACCAAGATTCTGTGACTGCGGCACAAGAAGCTGCGTCAGAAAGCTACACAAAAGCAGTGCAAGCTCTTGCTGAAAAAGGCGCATCTGCTGAAGGTGATATTCAAGCCTTTATCGACGGCAATAAAGAAACGGAATATGCAACACTAGCTGCTCTACAACTAGCGAAAGTGCAAGTTGAAGCGGGTAACTTTGATGAAGCGATCGCGCAACTTGAGTGGGCAAAATCTGCAACCAAAGATGCGGCAGTATCATCAGTTGTTAATTACCGTCTAGCTCGCGTTAAAGCAGAGCAGGGCGAGTTTGATGCTGCTGTTGCTGAGCTAGCAAACATCACTGATGCAAGCTGGGCTGGCCGAGTAGCAGAGCTTAAAGGTGACATCTTACTGCGTAAAGGTGATGAGCAAGCAGCGTATGCCGCTTACACAGAAGCGCAGCAATCTGGCGACGCAAGCCAAGCATTACAGATGAAACTGGACGATCTAGCCAAGTAAGGGCATAGCATGAAGAATATGCTGAAGAAAGCGCTCACTGCGGCGATGTTCGCTGGTATCCTTGCTGGTTGTGCCAGTGAGGAAGACACCGTCATCATGGCGCCTGTTCCTGTTGTACAAAGTGAATTCACACCAAGTACAGAGTGGAAAGCGTCGGTAGGTAATGGTGTTAGTCAATATTACTCTAAGCTCACGCCTGAATACGCTTATGGCAAAGTCTTTGTTGCTAGCCGTGATGGTGTGGTTAAAGCGCTAGACCCAGAAACGGGAAAAACCCTGTGGGAAACAGACGTTGAATCTGATGTTTCTGCACGTCTATCAGGTGGGATTGTGGCCGCTTACGGTCAGATCTTCATTGGTAGTGAAAATGGTCGAGTGTTAGCGTTCAACGAAGAGACTGGTGAGCAAAACTGGATGGCTGAAGTTGATGGTGAGGTACTGACTTCTCCAGCAACGGATAACAACTTTGTTATTGTTCATACCAACAGCGGAATGCTGATTGCGCTTGATCAGGTTACGGGTGAAAGCAAGTGGACGATTAGCACTGAAGTGCCGAACCTGACACTGCGTGGTAACAGTACTCCAGTAACGGCTTCTGGTGGTGTCTTCTGGGGAACGGCAAATGGTCGTTTAGCAGCAGCGATTGTTGAACGTGGTCAGCTTATTTGGCAACAGCCAATCGGCATGCCTCAAGGCGCGACTGAAATTGACCGCCTTGTTGATGTAGATGCTTCGCCGCTGATTTTAGGCAGCAACCTGTACATCATCGGCTACAACGGTCAGTTAACGGCTATCGACTTACGTTCTGGCAAACCAGTCTGGAAGCGTGCGTTCTCATCGGCGACGGATATCGCTAGTGATGGTAGCCGCCTGTATATCGTAACTGAGCAAGATCACTTAGTGGCATTTGATGCGCGTAGTGGTACAGAGCTATGGAATAACGATCAACTAGAGAACCGTTTACTGACAGCGCCGACGATCATCAATCAGTACGTGGTTGTGGGTGACAGTGAAGGTTATCTGCATTGGATTGATCGCAGCAGCGGTGAATTCGTTGCTCAGCAAGAAGTAGACAGCAGTGGCTTTGCGGTTGCACCAATCACAATCCCTGGTGGTTACGTCTTAATGACTCGCAATGGCGATGTAAAGAAACTAACGATCAGCGAATAGTTTCGTGATACAATTCACATTCGGCTCCTCGCTGGTAACAGTTGGGAGCCGTTTGTTTGTTTTAGAACCCCAAAGTTACATGTGGTTATAGGTAAAGCGCTCATAAAGTGGACTCTGCTGAGTTGTTACCTATAACTACATAAAGAAAAGAATATTGTAGAGGTTATTATGGTACCTGTTGTTGCTCTGGTAGGGCGTCCTAACGTTGGTAAGTCAACGTTATTTAACCGATTGACTCGTACACGCGACGCGTTGGTTGCGGATTTCCCTGGCTTAACTCGTGACCGTAAATATGGCCAAGCGAAGCTTGGTGAACATGAATTCATTGTTATCGATACCGGCGGTATTGATGGCACAGAAGAAGGTGTAGAAACCAAAATGGCTGAGCAATCGCTAGCGGCGATTGATGAAGCAGATGTTGTGCTATTTATGGTTGATGGCCGTGCTGGCTTAACACCATCTGACATCGCTATTTCTAACCACCTTCGTAAGATTGAAAAACCTTCAATGCTGGTTGTAAACAAGGTTGATGGTATTGATGCTGACGCAGCATCGGCTGACTTCTGGCAACTTGGTGTTGAAAACATGTACCAAATTGCTGCGGCTCACGGCCGTGGTGTTGGCGCTTTGATTGACCGCGCACTTAACCCATTTGCAGAAAAAATGGCAGAAGAAGCGAAAGGCGAAATCGAAGACCTCACTGAGTTTGAAGATCTTGATGAAGAGAAGCTAGACTACACCGAAGAAGAAGCTGAGGAAGAGTTTAAGCGCCTACAAGATCAGCCAATCAAACTGGCTATCATCGGTCGACCAAACGTAGGTAAATCGACGCTAACTAACCGTATTCTTGGTGAAGAGCGCGTGGTTGTCTACGATATGCCGGGTACAACACGTGACTCTATCTACATTCCAATGGAACGTGATGGTCGTGAATACGTACTGATCGATACGGCGGGTGTTCGTCGTCGTAAGCGTATCAATGAAACTGTTGAGAAATTCTCAGTGGTTAAAACGCTAAAAGCGGTTGAAGACGCGAACGTTGTGCTACTAGTGATTGACGCACGTGAAAACATTTCAGACCAAGATCTTAGCCTACTAGGTTTTGCCCTAAACGCTGGTCGTTCAATTGTTCTTGCAGTGAACAAGTGGGATGGTCTTGATACAGACGTGAAAGAGCACGTGAAGAAAGAGCTAGACCGCCGTCTAGGTTTCGTTGACTTCGCGCGTATCCACTTTATTTCTGCGCTGCACGGTACAGGTGTTGGTCACCTGTTTGAATCTGTGCAAGAAGCTTACAAGTCAGCGACAACTCGTGTAGGTACATCAGTACTGACTCGTATTATGAAAATGGCAACTGACGATCACCAGCCGCCATTGGTTCGTGGTCGCCGCGTTAAGCTTAAGTACGCGCATGCGGGTGGTTATAACCCACCAATCGTGGTTATTCACGGTAACCAAGTTAATGAACTGCCAGATTCATACAAACGTTACCTGATGAACTACTACCGCAAGTCTCTAGAGATCATGGGCACACCGATTCGTATTCAGTTCCAGAGCAGCGATAACCCGTTTGAGGGTAAAACGAATAAGATGACCATGTCTCAAGAGCGCAAACGTAAGCGCCTAATGAGCATGATGAAAAATCGTAAGAACTAATTGCCTGAGTCGGAGTACACAGGAAAGAGTTAATTGATAAAAAGCGCCTAGTTTACTAAGGCGCTTTTTTTATAGGACTAGAAATGCAAATTAAACCGACTATCACCCAATTTTGTCACAACACTTGGCAGCTTGATGCTGTTGTTCAGCTAACCCAGCAAGGTAGCGATTATCTATATGTGGTGACAGACACCACGCCTTTTCATCCCATTAGTCATATTTGGCCAGATCATCCTGCGGATAGGGGCACATTAGATAGCCACAATGTACTTGATTGCCAAGTGGGCGCCGTCGAGCTTGCAAGCGGTGAACTTTATGTCGGTCAGACAATCCCTGTAAAGCGTGATGAGCCGGGCTGGAGCTTTGTTGTCGTTCATTGTTTAGCTAAGGACTCTGCCGAACTAGAGTTTGGTCAGGCAGTCTCTTTATCGGTTGATAAGCCTTACCAGCAATCATTGAGCCGTGGACACAGTGCAGGACACCTTTCATACCTCGCGCTAAACAAGGTACTTACTGAGCATGGTTATTGGCGTAAAGATGCAGACAGAAAAGATCCGCACGGTAACTACGACTTTAATAGCTATGCGCAGGTAACAAGCTTTGTCACAGAGGATAAATGTCTAGATACTTATCGACTGGGTAAGACTCTACGTAAGCGCGGTTTAAACAGTGGCGACCTGCTAGAGAACTTAGGTCAAATAGAGACCCTAGTGAACGCACAATTGATCGAATGGCTAAAGTTAAATTCTGACATCTTGGTTGAGTGTCATGGCGATGCATTGACGGACTCTCGATACTGGTCGTGTGACTTAAAAGAGGGCGCAATCGCTGTTATTCCTTGCGGTGGCAGTCATGCGAGCTCTTTAAACGATTATGCTGTGATTGAGGTGAAACTGGTTCAAGTGGATGCGAGTAATATTGAAATGCACACCGATGTAAAACCGTCATTGTGAATTCGATCGTTTTTATAATATTCTGATAATGGTGTATTTTAAAATGTATTTGGTTTTTTATGCTTTTAAAAATCCAAATACAGAACATGTAACTTATGCTTTCGGTATGTGGTTATATAAATGTTCTTTTTGGGGCAGATCGCTGATCACTTTGGATTTAGCCGATGATCAGAGTTTGATCTTTACTATAGCTTAGATCGTTTCCAGAGTTTTATTCTAATTAGTTATAAATGAGGTTGGGATCGGGTTATAAATAGAGCTTTTATGCTACTGTTTTCCCATAAAAACGAAATATATTAAAGATCAGTCATATGAGTTACCTTAAGCTTCTTACTGCTCACAGAGAAGTCAACAAGTTACTCACTAAGCTTGCATTAGGAATGGGAAGAACAGAGCTCAATCGACGCGTGGTTGAGCTTTCTGAGTGCTGGTTTGGTGAAAGAAAAGCGTCAATACTGAGGCTTGATGCCGACAGTTGTAGACTTTACTTAGAGTCAGCCCCAAGCTTGCCAGAATTTTATAATGAGGCAATTGAAGGCGTCACTATTGGTCCGAAAATAGGATCTTGTGGTGCTGCGGCCTACCTAAAGCAAAATGTTGTCGTCGACAATATCAACACCCACCCCAATTGGGCACCATTCACTTCACTGACAGAAGAGGCAGATTTACATGCCTGTTGGTCTGTGCCGATTATGTCGAGTAAAGAAGCTGTCATGGGGACATTCGCCATATATAGTGCTGCGCCGTCTTTACCTGAACCTCATGAACTTGAAGTATTGGAAATGCTAGCATCACTCTATGCTGTAGCATGGGAGAAGTATCAGCTAGAGGATCAACTTTACTATCATGCTCGCTACGATAGCCTAACGGGGTGCTTGAACCGTAGGGCTTTACTCCAGCAAGCCAATGATTGTTTAAACACCGAACTAAAGTACATCGCGTGTTTCTTTGCTGATATTGATAAGTTCAAACAGATCAACGATCGCAATGGTCATGAGGTCGGAGACAAAGTACTTGCCGCTGTCGGTGAGGTATTTAATCAGACATTTGAGATCAGTAGTTTGGGCGGCCGCTATGGTGGTGATGAATTTGTCGCATTTTCTTGGTCTGACGATCCAGAAACCTTTTCCCTCTTGGCGGCAGAGTTCAATCAACGATTACAAAACATCTCACCAGTCGATGGGGTGACGATTCGTGTGAGTGTTGGCATGGCTGTGTGTGAAATAACACGAATGACCTCATTACAGCGATTGATAAAGCGAGCCGATCACGCAATGTACAAGGTAAAGCATCTTGGCGCGCTTGATAAAGATCATAGTAACTTTGCCCAAGAAAGTTAAAGTGGGCGTGATACAGACACAGTAAAGAAGCCGTTATGAATGAGAATAGTTGCCCAATTTGTCAGGATGAATTGAGCTGGACTGGTAAATATTATTGCCAAGCTTGCGATGAAAACTTTAAAAAGGTTGGTTTTTGCCCTGAGTGCGATGCGGAGTTAGAAAAGTTGCAAGCATGTGGAGCAGCAAACTACTTTTGCAATGCCTGCAATGAGCTTAAATCAAAGTCAAAAGTGCGCTTTGAATTTCAGCCTAGTTAACGGTTGAGCGAATTTCTCCATCAGATAAACGGGTGACCAAGGTGTCGCCTGTTTTTATATCTGATGTCTTAGTCAGTACTTTGCCTTGTTCAGTTTGCGAAATGCTGTAGCCGCGCTTTAAGGTTGCCAGTGGACTGACGGTATCCAACTTTTCTGCCGCTAATGCCAGTTGATGACGCGTATTTAGTAGGCGTCTATCCATAGCATCAAGCAGTTTTTGTTCCAATCGCTGCAGGCTAGACTTTTGCTCTGACAGGCGTTTAACCGGTGAGTTAAGCTCTAAACGATGCTGTTGGCGTTCAACCTTTTGGTTGCGCTGAGATAGGTAGCGTTCCATTGAGCGATGCAGGCGAACCTCAAGTTCATCGAGCTGCTGGCTTTGACGTTGCAGCTGGTAACTTGGGTGTTGACGCTCTAAGCGGTGGAGGAGTAGGGCGTTGTGGCGCTTTTGTTCGCTTAGGTAATAACGCATTGCGCTGACGAGCTTATTTTGACGGCTCAGTAGTGCCTGATCTTTATGGCTGTTATCACGACTAACCAGTTCTGCTGCTGCAGATGGCGTTGGTGCGCGCATATCAGCGACAAAGTCAGCGATAGTCACATCCACTTCATGACCGACAGCACTGATAATCGGGATCTGACTAGCAGCAATTGTGCGGGCCAATATCTCGTGATTAAAGCACCATAAATCTTCCAGTGAGCCACCACCACGGCCGACGATCAATACATCACACTCATTACGGCTGTTAGCGCAGCCAATCGCTTGAGCAATCTGGATTGCAGCTTCTTCACCCTGAACCATAGTCGGATAAACTACTACAGGTAACGAAGGATCGCGGCGTTTCAATACATCTAAAATGTCGTAAAGCGCAGCACCGGTCTTAGAGGTGATCACACCAACACGCTTTGGATGTTCAGGTAATGGTTTTTTACTGGTTTGAGCAAATAGACCTTCACCCGCCAATTTCATTTTCAGCTCTTCAAACTGCTGCTGAAGTCGACCGTCACCTTCTGGCTGCATGCTTTCGATGATTAACTGGTAGTCACCACGCGGTTCATACAGTGATAAACGAGCCTTAACCAAGACTTGATTGCCGTTTTGTGGCTTAAACGTAACGCGGCGATTGTTACCACGGAACATGGCACATTTTACTTGAGCACGAGAGTCTTTAAGAGTGAGGTACCAATGACCAGAGACAGGAGCAGAGAAGTTTGAAATCTCGCCAACTAACCAAACAATCCCCATTTCATTTTCAAGTAATAGGCGCACTTCTGCATTAAGACGAGAAACGGTGAAGATGTTTTGATTGGTCAGAGATGACAAGGCTAATCTCGCGGACGTGAATATGGAAATTAGCGGCAATATAATACATATCAAGGGGGTTAATGCAAGAAAAAAATTAAAAAATTTGTGGTCAAGCGATTACGTAGGCCGTATAATCCGTCCGCAATATCTAATCCAAATGTAGTTAAGTTAGCAAAACTTACTGCCCTCATTATGCGAAACGATGAGACCGGATTGTTCTTTTTACTCCTCTAATTGTGAGATATTGCAAATGCTAAGAATTGCCAAAGAAGCGCTGACATTCGATGACGTACTACTTGTGCCAGCACACTCCACCGTTCTCCCAAACACAGCTGATCTTCGCACTCAGCTGACCAAGAACATCACCCTAAACATCCCAATGATTTCGGCGTCTATGGACACCGTAACTGAAGCTCGTCTAGCGATTGCGCTAGCGCAAGAGGGTGGCATTGGCTTTATTCACAAGAACATGTCTATTGAGCAGCAAGCTCAGATGGTTCACCAGGTTAAGATTTACGAAGCAGGTGTGGTTTCTCACCCTGTTACAGTAAGCCCTGATGCAACTATTGCTGATGTTGTTGCCCTAACAGAAAAGCATGGTTTTGCAGGTTTCCCAGTGGTAACGGATACTAACGAACTTGTTGGTATTATCACTGGCCGTGACGTTCGCTTTGTAACAGACCTTTCTAAGAAAGTAGATGTTGTGATGACGCCTAAAGATCGTCTTGCAGCAGTGAAAGAAGGTGCAACTCGTGAAGAAGTTCAAGAGAAAATGCACAAAGCGCGCGTAGAGAAAGTACTGGTAGTGAACGATGAGTTCCAACTAACCGGTATGATTACCGCAAAAGATTTCCACAAAGCAGAACGTAAGCCTAACGCATGTAAAGATGCACAAGGTCGTCTACGCGTAGGTGCTGCAGTTGGCGCTGGCGCAGGTAACGAAGAGCGTGTTGCTGCTCTTGTTGAAGCGGGCGTTGACGTTCTACTTATCGACTCTTCACACGGTCACTCTGAAGGTGTTCTAAACCGTATCCGCGAAACTCGCGCAGCATACCCAGATCTAGATATCATCGGCGGTAACGTAGCGACAGGTGCTGGTGCTAAAGCATTGATCGACGCTGGCGTAAGCGCGGTTAAAGTAGGTATCGGCCCTGGTTCTATCTGTACAACTCGTATCGTAACAGGTGTAGGTGTTCCTCAAGTAACTGCCATTGCTGATGCTGCAGAAGTAGCAAACCAGCATGGTATTCCAGTTATCGCAGATGGCGGTATCCGTTTCTCAGGTGATATCTGTAAAGCTATCGTAGCAGGCGCATCATGTGTCATGGTTGGTTCTATGTTCGCGGGTACTGAAGAAGCACCAGGCGAAGTTATCCTATACAACGGCCGTTCATACAAAGCTTACCGCGGTATGGGTTCTCTTGGCGCTATGTCTCAAGGTTCTTCGGACCGTTACTTCCAGTCTGACAACGCTGCAGACAAGCTAGTACCAGAAGGCATCGAAGGTCGTATCGCATACAAAGGTCGCCTAAAAGAGATCGTTCACCAACAAATGGGTGGTCTACGTTCAAGCATGGGTCTAACAGGTTCTGCAACTGTTGAAGATATGCGTACTAAAGCTGAATTCGTACGTATCTCAGGTGCAGGAATGAAAGAGTCTCATGTCCATGACGTTCAAATTACCAAGGAAGCACCAAACTACCGTCTAGGTTAATCTCATAGAGAGTTATTTACCCAACGTAAACGTTTGCTTTTTTCCTTGAAGCATTAAGAAGAGGCGAGTACACTCGCCTCCGTTTTAATCACTTAGCTTATAAGACTGCTCAAAATGACTAAAAATATTCATGACCAACGTATTCTGATCTTGGACTTCGGTTCTCAGTACACTCAACTAGTAGCACGCCGCGTACGTGAAATCGGCGTTTACTGTGAACTTTGGAGCTGGGATGTTGAAGAAGCGGATATTCGTGAATTTAATCCAGATGGCATCATCCTATCTGGTGGCCCAGAAAGCGTAACGGAAGAAAACTCTCCACGTGCGCCTCAATATGTATTTGACTCAGGTGTTCCTGTACTAGGTGTATGTTACGGCATGCAAACTATGGCAGAGCAGCTAGGTGGTAAAGTAGCAGGTTCTACTGAACGTGAATTTGGCTACGCACAAGTAAAAGTTTCTGGTGAATCTGCACTGTTTAAAGATCTTGAAGCAACTCAAGACGTATGGATGAGCCACGGCGACAAAGTAGTAGAAATCCCAGCAGACTTCGTGAAAGTTGGCGAGACAGACACTTGTCCTTACGCTGCGATGGCGAACGAAGAGAAGAAATACTACGGCGTTCAGTTCCACCCAGAAGTAACACACACTAAAGGTGGCCTACAAATGCTAGAGAACTTTGTTCTTGGCGTATGTGGTTGTGAGCGTCTATGGACTTCAGAGTCAATCATCGAAGATGCGGTTGCTCGTATTAAAGAGCAAGTCGGTGACGACGAAGTTATCCTAGGCCTATCTGGTGGTGTTGATTCATCTGTTGTTGCTATGTTGGTTCACCGTGCAATCGGCGACAAGCTAACGTGTGTATTCGTTGATAACGGTCTTCTTCGTCTCAACGAAGGTCAGCAAGTAATGGATATGTTTGGCGACAAGTTCGGCCTAAACATCATTAAAGTCGAGGCTGAAGAACGTTTCCTAAACGCACTTGAAGGCAAATCTGATCCAGAAGAGAAGCGTAAGACTATCGGTCACGTATTCGTAGACGTATTTGATGAAGAGTCGAAGAAGCTGAAAAACGCAAAATGGCTAGCTCAAGGTACTATCTACCCAGACGTTATCGAATCTGCAGCCTCTAAGACAGGTAAAGCGCACGTAATCAAATCTCACCATAACGTTGGCGGTCTGCCAGACGATATGGAGATGGGCCTTGTTGAGCCACTACGTGAGCTGTTTAAAGATGAAGTACGTAAGATTGGTCTAGAGCTAGGTCTACCTTACAACATGCTTTACCGCCACCCATTCCCAGGTCCAGGTCTAGGTGTTCGCGTTCTTGGCGAAATCAAGAAAGAGTACTGTGATCTACTACGTCGTGCAGACGCAATTTTCATTGAAGAACTACACGCAGCCGATCTTTACAACAAAGTATCTCAAGCGTTCACGGTATTCCTACCAGTACGCTCTGTAGGTGTAATGGGCGATGGTCGTAAGTACGACTGGGTTGTTTCTCTGCGCGCTGTCGAAACTATCGATTTCATGACTGCGCATTGGGCACACCTACCGTACGATTTCCTAGGTAAGGTTTCTAACCGCATTATCAACGAAGTTGAAGGCATTTCACGAGTTGTTTACGACATCTCTGGTAAGCCACCAGCAACTATCGAGTGGGAATAATCTTCGCGATTAATCACCAATAGTAGAACCAGCCTTCGGGCTGGTTTTTTTATATCTACCATTTAGCAACGAATATGTAATAAAGAATATACAATGCGATAATTTGAATGTATATTCACTTTTAGTATCTAATTATGTTGCTTGGTATTTGCTGATGGAACAAGCTGAATTCACCTCTTTACTACCCATTCTGGTCACTTTAACCCTCGCACTAACGACTCGAAATGTTGTCATTGGCCTATTTTCCGGTGTCATGACTGGCGTCGCAATGCTCGAAAAAACCTTTATTGATAGCGGCCCGCTCGAATCATTCGGTGCGCTGATGAAAAGCTATTTACTTCCTCAGCTGACGGATAGTTACAATGCTGGGGTGATATTACTGCTGGTATTTATCGGCGGTTTCGTCGCTTTAATGGAAAAGTCGGGTGGGGGCGTAGCCTTTGCCGAACGTGTTACTACCTGGGTTAAGAGCAAATGTCAGTCACAGCTATTAGCTTGGTTCGGCGGCATTGTTATCTTCTTCTCAGACCTTGGCACACCACTTATCGTTGGCCCTGTTTTTCGTCCTCTGTTTGATAAGCTGAAACTTTCGCGTCAGAAGCTAGCGTTTATTATCGACTCAACTTCATCACCAGTTGCGATTCTTATCCCTTTTATTGGTTGGGGCGTTTACATCATGGGTCTGATTCAAAAAGAGTTCTCGCAACTTGATGTCGCGATGAGTGATTGGGATGCATTTATTGGTGCTATTCCATATCAGTTTTATGCATTTTTGGCGATTGCAATTGTGCCTATTATCTCGATTCTAAAATGCGATTTTGGACCAATGGCTCAGGCGGAAAGGAACGCTCAAAAAGGCAACACTGCCATTCATGATCAAGCCGATACCCATCAAGCATTCTCACATCACAATGCTAAAGCTTCGTTTGTGTGGGCGCCTTTGTTGGTCATGTTAGTGGTGCTATGCAGCATGTTGGTTCCGCAAAGTTTTCCATTTGAAAAAGTGGCGGGTTCTACTTTCCGCGCTGCGTTGTCGACGGCTTATCTATTTGCAGCAGCAACACTGGTTAGCTTGATGGCGGTTTATGGAGTGAGAAAAGTCACCGACAGTATTCAAGTCTATTTAAAAGGCATGTCGGGCATGATGTCGGTGGCGGTTATCCTCGTATTGGCTTGGGCGTTAAGCTCGGTTGGTAAAGAGTTAGGCGCTGCGGCTTACATTGCAGAGCAGGCTCAAGCAGGGTTCCCAGCTTGGTTGTTACCAGCGGTTGCGTTCTTATTGGCAGCGATCATTTCTTTTGCCACTGGCTCTTCATGGGGAACCTTCGCGATTATGATGCCGCTTGTGATTCCGACCAGTGTTGCGATTGATGCGCCAATGCTAGTGTGTATTGGTGCCGTGCTCTCTGGAGGCTTATTTGGCGACCACTGTTCACCGATCTCTGAAACCACTATTCTTTCTTCTACTGGTGCTGCGTGTAATCAATATGAGCACTTTAAAACTCAGTTGCCATATGCTTTGCTCAACGGAGCCATCGCTCTATCAAGCTTTGTTGTTGCGGGTGTGATTGAAACGCCAATTGTTTTGCTGTTTGCATTGGCGGGGCAGTTGTTTTTGTATCTTCTGATTAGCCGTACTCGCTTTGGTAGTGGGGGATCGTTAAAGCCACTAGAAAGCTAATCGTGTAAGCAAAAATTGGACAAGGTAAGGGTAGTGATTTCGCTGCCCTTATTTTTTGGAGGCACGCCTCATTTCGTACTTTCTGCTATGTTACTCCTTCTGTTGTAAGCTCAAATTGCGTCGCATCTTGACGTTACTTTAAGTTATTCATCGTGCTTATTTTTTCGGTATTTCCTAACCTTTTGTCAGCTGAAAACACAAGGAAATGTACCATGAAAAAGGTAAGCTTCTTAACCGCTGCACTTTCGTTAGCGGCCACGTCGTCCAGTTGGGCGACGATGAGCATCCAACCCGATCCACAAAATCCGACAGGGTACGTGATCGCTCGGTCTGATGTTCAGGCGGTAGAAAGTCAGAAAACTGCTGACCCTATGTATCAAATTTGGTCTCAAGCACTGCGTACTGCCCCAAATAGCGTTGTTGAGGCGATCGATTCTGGCCTTGCAACAAACCCTGAAAACGTCCAGCGAGCAGAGCGAGTATTTCCTCGTTCAGAGTGGGATTTTCTAACCGGCATGGCGGCGCCAGAGTACACCTACACACGTTTCTTAAGAGCGATTGGTAAATTCCCTGCGTTCTGTGCCGAATATACCGACGGCCGCGATTCTGATGCAATCTGTAAGCGTTCTATTGTCACTGCGTTTGCGCACTTTGCTCAAGAGACCGGTGGTCATATCGCGATAGATAATACCTCGGACAATCCACTTGGACTGGAAGAGTGGCAACAAGCGTTAGTGCATGTGCGTGAAATGGGCTGGTCAGAAGGGCAAGAAGGTTACACCACGGGCTGTGGCCAGAATGATTGGCAGAATAAAAAGTGGCCATGTGCGGCCGGACAAGGCTATTTTGGCCGTGGTGCAAAGCAGCTCTCTTACCACTTTAACTACGGTGCTTTCTCCGAAGTCATGTTCGATGGCGACGCGTCAGTCCTGCTTAATAACCCGGGTTTAGTTGCGGACTCATGGTTAAACCTTGCGTCAGCTATTTGGTTCTTCTTAACGCCACAAGCGCCTAAACCGGCCATGTTGCATGTGATCGACAAAACATGGTCACCGTCTCAGCGCGAAATCGATGCCGGCATTGGTTACGGCTTTGGTACCACAATCAATATTATCAACGGTGGTATCGAGTGTGGTGAGCAAAACAAAGATAAGGGTCAGCCAGTCAACCGTATTCGTTACTGGGAAGGGCTATCTTCGCACTATCAAATCCCACTTGATGCGGACGAGAAGAACACCTGTTGGCAGCAAACACCTTACGGTAGCTTAAACCTAAATGGCGCAACCGATGTGCTTTACACCAACTGGGATGGTAACTGGAAGTACTATGCTGACCGTCCAGGTGGTTACTCATTTGAGTGTGAGCTGGTGGGTTTCCAAACGGCTTACTCAGCTTTGGTTCCGGGTGATTACGAGAAGTGTGTGACCAACTTCTATGGTTCTCATTCAAGCTGGCCTGAAGTACGTATCGTCGATAAGCTTGATCCAGTCGACCCAGGTACAGGTCCGGGAACAGGCACAGATTGGGACGCAAATAAAGTCTATAACTCGGGTGACCAAGTGACATATAAAGGCGCGACTTATCAAGCGAAGTGGTGGACTCAAGGTGATGACCCTGCTCTTGGTGGGCCGTGGGAATTAGTTTCAGGTACGCCGACTGAACCAGCGCCTGAGCCTACTCCTGATCCAACACCAGATCCGACTCCGGGCCCAACTCCAACACCGGATCCTGAGCCAACGCCAGACCCAACGCCGGTTCCAGATAGCTTTATTCAGTGGGAGCCAGGGGTAACTCAGGCTGCAGATGGTGACAAAGTGACTTATAACGGTAAGTGCTTTATTGCCAAAAATGGTCCAGGAGTGTGGGAGTCGCCTGTTCAGTCGAACTGGTTCTGGGATGAAATCTCCTGTCAGTAAATACAGCAGCTAAGTCCGAGCTAATATCGGCGTAGCCCTGAAATAACTCATCTGCCGCTTAAGACATTCATCGTTCTTAAGCGGCTTTTTTGTTTCTGCCGTATGGTTTTTTGTGTCTGTAGAGCTGGGGCAAATGGTCGGTACATTCAGTGTCTGAATGATAAGTGACTCTTTATCGTTAACCATGCGATTTACGAAATCTTAGATTGCAAATCCTTGATCTATCTTTTTTCATTCACGTCACTAAAATCTGCGCGTAAATTTTATTAACTTTTTTTAAAGGTGCGCAAAATGTCAACAAAACTGGCAAACCCGGCTCCACTGGGCCTAATGGGTTTCGGTATGACGACCATCCTGCTAAACATCCACAACGCAGGCTTTTTCCCAATGGATTCTATGATTCTAGCAATGGGTATCTTTTATGGTGGTCTTAGCCAAGTACTTGTTGGCATGATGTGTTTCAAACGTGGTGATACGTTTGGTACTACAGCGTTCACTTCATACGGTCTATTTTGGCTAACACTGGTTGGTTTGATTGTGATGCCTTACATGGGTCTACCAGCAAGCCCAGCAAGCTTCATGGGTTGGTACCTTGCGCTATGGGGCATCTTCACAGGCTTTATGTTTGTTGGCTCTCTATGCTACCCAGTAGCGAAACAAGTGGTATTTGGTTCACTAACGATCCTATTCTTCCTACTTGCTGCACGTGACTTCACTGGTAGCCACCTGATTGGCACAATCGCTGGTCTAGAAGGTATCTTCTGTGGCGCGAGCGCAATCTACTTTGCGATGGCTCAAGTTCTTAACAACGAATACGGCCGTACAATCCTGCCAATCGGTGAGAAGAAGTCAGCTCAAGTTGAACTAGAGCAAGTTGCCGCTTAATTGAATTTAAAATTTAGTTGTCGAATCGCCTGAAGTACGACAACTGATATTGGGAACCTTAATACGAAAGGGGTTAGCATTTGCTAACCCCTTTTTCTTACCACTGCTTTTTATCTATAGCTCATCGCTATTAGGTTGAAGGTTGTCCAACCGGTTTAGAATCTAGTTCTGATTCTGGCTCTTTACCTGTCTTACGACGGTACTTCTCTTCCCAGTAGTCAGCGCCTTTGATACCAAGTTTCACTGGGTTAAACGTGTACTCTGTGACACCTTGTCTTTGCTGCTCTTCGTAATCATGCAGCGCTTTTAGTGCTGGCTTAGACATGAAGAAGATAATCAAGATGCCGACGATGTTTAGCCACGCCATTAGGCCTACACCCACATCACCCATTGCCCATGCAAGGTTTGCGGTCTTAACTGTACCGTAGAACACAACTGCGATTAATGCGACTTTTAGTAGGAACATTAGGCCGTTAACTTTGAAGGTACGACGAATATACGCAATATTTGTCTCTGCGATGTAGTAGTACGCAAGAATGGTAGTGAATGCGAAGAAGAACAGCGCAACAGCGATGAACGGCTTACCAATGCCCGGTAGCGCACTTTCGATAGCCATCTGAGTAAAGACTGGACCATTTGCTGCGATATCAGCCGCTACGTTCTGCACTAGGAAACCTTCAGCGCCATGAACGTTGTATGCACCAGTGATGATGATCATAAATGCGGTTGCTGAACATACTAGTAGCGTATCAATGTAGATAGAGAATGACTGTACCAGACCTTGCTGCGCTGGGTGATCAACACTTGCTGCTGCCGCTGCGTGTGGACCTGTACCTTGACCTGCTTCGTTAGAGTAAACACCACGTTTAACACCCCAACCAATTGCAGCACCAACACCCGCCATCGGCGTGAATGCATCGCCAACGATCATTGCGAATACACGTGGTACTTCACCGATGTTTAGTAGGATGATGATGAACGCTGTTACGATGTACGCTAGCGCCATGAAAGGAACCACAATCTGCGTGAAGTTTGCGATACGCTTAACGCCACCAAAGATGATGAACGCTAGAATCACAGCAATGATAGTACCTGTTAGGATCTTAGCGAAGCTGAATGTACCGATTGCAGTCTCGATCATTGCGCCAGAACCGAATGCGGCTTCTACTGCGTTACCGATACTGTTTGACTGAACGCCCGGTAGTAAGAAACCACAAGCAAAGATAGTCGCGATAGCAAAGATCCACGCGTACCATTTTTGTCCCATTGCTTTTTCAATGTAGTAAGCAGGACCACCACGGAATTCGCCGTTATCTTCTTCTTTGTAAATCTGCGCCAACGTTGACTCTGCGTATGCCGTCGCTGCGCCGAAGAAGGCTACTACCCACATCCAGAATACCGCACCTGGGCCACCGAAGCCGATCGCCGCAGCAACACCTGCGATGTTACCTGTACCTACACGCCCAGATAGCGATACCGCTAATGCTTGGAACGATGAGATACCCTTTGATGAGCTTTTCCCTGATAGAAGTAGACGCCACATTTCAGTGAAGTGACGAATCTGAACAAATCGTGTCATGACTGAGTAGAAAAGACCTGCGCCCAAGCAAAGATAAATCAATATCGGGCTCCAGATGATTCCATTCAAAAAATCAACAATTGACTGCATAAGAAGTTTCCCTGTTTGTTTTGTAATGGTTGTTTTCTGAGCAGGATATTACCCTGCTTGTAATTTAATTGTTAATTTATTTGTCTTTTGATGTTATCGGGCGTGATCTAAAACACAAAGTGCTAAAAAATTGTTAAAAAACTAGAGTAAGAGTTCTTAAAGGCGAGAGTTGACTGAGTATCTGATGTATTGAGTGCCATTTGTGGTGTTTTATATTCATAAAAACCACAAATGACGTATTTGTATATATTTTGTTTATGAGAGGTATATGAGTGAATTGTATCGTGAGTGGCTATTGATAGCGTTCGACACTCAGCTCAGAAAATGACTTATGACCTTGAGTAGCAATGATCTCGGTCAGAATGTTGGCTGAACCACAAGCCATGGTCCAACCGAGCGTGCCATGCCCCGTATTGGTATACAGATTAGAAAACGATGTTTTGCCAATGATAGGTGTACCATCTGGCGTCATTGGGCGAAAACCACTCCAGTAGTCAGCTTGGCTGAAATCGACGCCCTTAGGGAAGAGCTGGCGGACGACATGATTGAGCGTCGCCAACCTTTTATCTGGCAAACTCGGATCAAACCCCGCGAGCTCGGCAGTCCCTGCGACCCGAATACGCTGATCAAATCGAGTCACTGCGACCTTATACGTTTCGTCCATAATCGTGGAGTGAGGGGCATGGGCCTCGTCAACAACCGGCAGAGTTAACGAGTAGCCTTTGACCGGATAAACGGGAATATCGATACCAAGAGGCTGCAGAAGGTGCTTAGAGTAGCTTCCCAGAGCCATGACATAACTATCGGCTTCAATGATGCCTTGTGATGTTTTAACGCCACAAATACGTTTATTGTCGGTGAGTAACTGCTCAATCTCGGTATTAAACATAAATTGCACGCCCGCTTGCTCAGCCATGCTTTGCAGTTGTTGGCAAAATAGATAGCAATCCCCCGTTTCGTCATCGGGCAAATAGAGTCCGCCGACAAGGTTGCCTTCCATGTTTGATAATCCTGGCTCTTGAGTTAAGCATTCTTCGGGGGACATTAATTGATAGCGAGTCGCGCTTTCTTCTAGCAGAGCGATATCTTTCTTGATCGCCGTAAGCTGAGCCTGCTTGCGAAATATTTGCAGCGTACCTTGGGTCTTACCCTGATAGTTCAATTGATGTTTTTGATTTAACTCCGCTAAACACTCTCGACTGCGATTAGCGATGGTCAGCATTCTTGCCTTATTGATTCTGTATTTATCAAGCTGGCAATTGCCTAGCATTTTTGTTGCCCAACTGATTAACTCTGGGCTGAGGTTAGGCTTAATTTTTAGCGGAGCATGCTGCTCAAAGAGCCATTTAATCGCTTTAGTTGGAATACCTGGTGCTGCCCATGGGGAAGAGTAGCCATAGGAGATTTGACCTGCATTGGCAAAGCTTGTCTCTTCAGCGGATCTGGCTTGTCTATCAATAACGGTTACGTCAAACCCCGCTTGAGATAAATACCATGCGCTGGTTAGCCCTACGACACCACTTCCTAAAACAACGACTTTCACGTTTGATTCTCACACAATTGAATTTTGCATAGCATCGGTAATTTACATTCGATTAACAATCGATAAGAATTGATGTTAGGTTTTAGTTTTTTTAAAGGCTCGCTATGAAATCAGCCATTCTACAAGGGGTGAACTTGGTCTGTATGGTTGCCCGTCACCAAAGTTTGACCAGTGCAGCGAAAGAGTTGAGCTTAACCGTTGGCGCGGTGAGCCAGCAACTGCAGCAGATAGAAGAGAAGCTTGGTTTTGCGGTGTTTGAGCGTCATGCTCGCGGCATACGATTGACCGAGCAGGGCAGTAAGCTAGTCGAATCAACCAGTCACCATTTAGCTGCGATTGAAGAAAATGTTTTCCAACTGACTCATGTGTCTGAGCGCAAGCAGATCCGATTAAAACTGACGCCATCTTTTGCTTTTAAATGGCTTGTTCCTCGTTTGGATAAATTCCACAAACTCTACCCTGATGTGCAAATACATACCTTTGCTGAAGGGGCGTTGGTTGATAGTGACAACCGCAACTTTGATATCGCGATTGACTATGGGCCGATACCTTACAAGCACCAAACGGCAGAGTTGCTGATGGCAGAGTCTTTGATACCGGTAATGAGCCCAAGCTATCAACAATCTCATCCAGTGCAATTAGACAACGACAGTTGGAGAGAGGTCGTGCTGCTACATGATGTGATGCCATGGGCCAGCGCGGCGAAAGATCATGAATGGCACTATTGGGCTAAGCAGCAACGGTTGAGTTTTGAGACTAACCAAGGCCATTTCTTTAATCGCACCGATATGGCGATGTCTGCGGCAGAGGCTGGGGTGGGTATTGCGCTTGCCCGTTCAGCGCTGCTGAGTAATGAGCTAAAAGAAGGGCGCTTAGTGGCCCCCTTTGCGGGCATCTCGGCCAATGCAGGCTACTTTGTTTTGACCCATACCGATAACCCCTATACGCGTTTATTTAAAAATTGGCTGAGAGAACAAGTTGTTATTGATTAATTTGTAAATATAAATGGCGCGCCCATATGCACCCACTACACTTAGTAGTGAGCTTGATTCTGCCTTAATTAAATCAAGCGAATGTAGGGGCAGCGCATTATGGAATCTCATCAAGGCCGATGCAGCTATCAAAACCCTGATGGCTGGAGCTGCGATCAACCTAGTGGTGAGTCAGGACTCTGTTACTGGCATGACCCAAAAGTCGATAAAAGCAATGATGATGTAAAAGACAAGGTTGAGCAATGGGCCGCAGCAGGTAAACCTTTAGACGGATTTCAGTTGGCAAGAACAAATCTAGAAGATCTCAATTTAGTTAACCGTGGCAGTAAAGAAGGTTATCTATGTCGAGATGTCGACTTCTACCGAGCAGATTTAACCGATGCTCACTTTTTTGGCTTAGATTTACGTGGCTCATCTTTAATGAAAGCCAAGTTAATTGGTGCGAACTTACATTGCGCCAAGTTGGATAATTGCAATTTGCTTGGCGCTTCGCTCTCTCGCGCTAAGTTAGAAAATATAGAGTGGGGAGGCGACCTCAAGCAAGAAAGAGCAGCGAGACGTGCGATTAGGGGCCATAAACGCAAAGAATCAGTGATGTATTGCCAAGAAGCGGAAGAGGTGTGTCGTAACATCCGCAAGCAATGTGAGAAGCAAGGCTTGTTTGAAATGGCGGGCGATTTCTTTAAGCGAGAAATGCGTTTTCGCCGTTATCAAATGCCGTTGTTTAGTGTCAAACGCGGGATCTCAAAGCTGGTGGATGTATTTTGTGGCTATGGCGAAGATCCGATTCGTGTGGTTGGTTTCTCCATTTTCCTAATTTTGGTTTGTGCACTGGCTTACTTCTTCTTAGACACCACGGGTGGGCACCCAGTTTATGAGGGAGTAAGTGGCTGGAAGTTTTATGCGTTGGAGTTTCTTAACTCGCTCTATTTTAGCGTTGTGACTTTTACTACCTTGGGCTACGGAGATATATCCCCGGTAGGGTTAGCGAGGTTTATCGCTGCCTGCGAAGCCTTCTTAGGCAGCTTTACCATGGCGCTGTTTGTGGTGGTGTTTGTTAAGAAAATGACCCGTTGAGTGCAGAGGAAATGGTTATTTAAAGCCGCTGGCTAACCAATCAGAGAGGATGATCTGATCGTCTTTATATTGGTTAGAAAAGTGCTCAATCAGTGCCGCAAGGTTCTGGCCATTATCACACATGGTTTGTGCGACTAAATCTTCCGAGACAACAATCGCGCCGCCTTGCGGGGAGGCGTGAGTCTCAATACTGACCGGAATAATAAACTTGCTCTCACTGGCTAAGTGATGTTGTTTTAGCTCATTTGCCTGTTGGTGCAGTGCAGCCAAGACCTCTGGCTGATAGTCACTCGCTTCGAAGCCAACCGCGACAACAAACACCAATCCACGATACAAAATAATCACCGAGCTCACTGATGTGGTGACTTGATTAGTAAACTCAAAAATAACATCACCAGCTAAGTGTGGCAGTTGCTCAAACTGCTGCTTGAGTAACTCAATGGTCGCTGGCCATTGGCTATCTTGCTCAGTTGGCAGATGCGTCAAAATGGATGAAGTGTCGGTTTGGGTAAACTGCAAGATAGGCGCAGCGTAGTGAGTGCTCGCGGTCATAGTAACTCGTTAGACGGTTGGAATAGTGCAGAGGCTAGCGGAGAAGAGGCAGTGGAGCTAGAGGTTACGCTAAATAGTTTGAACCAGTTGGCGCAGAGAGAAGGATTAGATAAGAAAAAGGTTACCAAATCAGCGATCTGGTAACCTAAATTTGATTATGCTGCGTTAGCAAATTCCGCTAAGAAAGCATCTTTGCGCGCGTTGAAGCGCTCAACAAGATCATCAACAGCCGCTTGGTCATATGGTTTCAGACCACTTGCGACCATTCGCTTTAAGCCTTTGCCGACGATCTCACCATTCTCTTTGAAATCGAAGTTTAGTGTTACCAGACCACGTTTACCTTCTACGTCGAAGGTAGCACCAGCAAACACGACTTCAGGGTGAGTTAAGTCTAAACGAGAGAACTCCACTTCCATGCTTTCGTAGATGACTAGTGGGCGCTGGCAGTTGATCATCATCTGCTGCTCTTCCATTAGCGGAACCATGATGTGTGGGAAGTTCATACCAGAGAACTGAACGTAGCTTGTTACTACGTGTTCAACGAACGCAGGGTTGTTGCTGACTTCGCCTTCACGCGACATGTGTAAGTACTCTTTCGCATTAGCATCGACTAACGCACTTTCTTTAGCACACTTATTTTCAACTGATAGAGATACGCTGTCGCTCACCATACCCGAGAAGTCAAAGCGCATTTTTTGGCTGATGCCTTCTTTGCTTAGTAGAACAGCAAAAAGTAGATCACCAGGCACACAGAAGCGTTTGCTGTCTTCATCGTGGATAGGGTTAAAGTCTCCCGCTACCTTTTTAGCAAAGTGACTTGCTTGTTGGCGAGTGAACTGGAACTGATTGTTATCTTGTGAAAAATAAGGTGTAAGAAACATACTTTTATTCATGTGGCTATAACTGCCGCGCAGTATACATGAAGCTATGCTATTAAATGGTCTATCCAGATGAATCACTAAAGAATTGATGAAACTTTAACCTGCAAGATTCGGCTCGATGTTACGGCCAAGACTTCAAATTGCCACTCATCACAGACAATCACTTCACCGCACTGCGGCACTTTGCCTGCTTTCCAAGTGATGTAACCATTTAGAGTTTGGAAGCCTTCACTCTCTTCACCTTCGATTGAAACAATATCTAGGCGGCGTTTAAGCTCATTAAGAGGGATTAATGCATCCATCCACCAACTGCCATCTTGATGCTGTCTTGCCCACACATGTTGCGGTGCTAGGCCTAGTTCACCCGCGACCGATGCCAAAATATCGTAGTGAGTAATAATACCTTGAATATCGCCATACTCATCGACAATAAACGCCATCTCACAGTTGTTTTTCTGCATCTGATTTAACAGTGGTAAGCCTTTCATTGATTCAGGGAAATAGCGCGGCTTTCTGACTAATTTGACAATCTTAGTGGTCGACAACTGTTCATATTGGTCGAGTAATACCTTAGATGAGATCGTGCCGATGATCTTATCCAAGCCGCCATGACAGACAGGCCAAACCGAGTGCTGCGTCTGACGAATACGTTTGAGGATTTGCTCAATCGGCTGCTCTACATCCAGAAAGTCCATATCGCAACGAGGCGTCATCAGTGATGTCACCAAACGGTCGTTAAGATAGAGGATGTTCTGGATCATCTGTTGTTCTTGCGGTTCTATCGCGCCTGACTCAGAGCCCTCGGTCATGACCGCAAAGATATCTTCTTCAGTGACTTGATCGTTATCATCACCATGCTGACGAAACAGCTTTAACAGCGCATCGGTTGAAGCACTCAGTAGCACCACAAACGGAGTGGTTAGGATCGCCAGCCAATGAATCGGGTAGGCAACAATCACTGCAATACGTTCTGCGTTACGTTGGGCAAAGCGCTTGGGTACCAGTTCACCGACCACAATAGCAAAGTAGGTGATGATCACCACTACACTCGCTGTTGAGACGATAGAGGCGAGATCAGCTTCGAAGCCTTGTTGGATTAGCCACTGCGCAAATGGGCCCGATAGCGTCGCTTCACCGAAAATACCACTAAGGATACCAATCGCGGTGATGCCGATTTGGATGGTAGATAAAAAGCGAGTTGGATTACTTTTTAATTCGAGAGCGAGTTGAGCGGAAGATTGAGTTTCAGCGAGCTTTTTGAGGCGGCTCGACTTGGCTGCGACAAGCGCAAGTTCTGACATGGCAAAAATGCCGTTTAGGGTGATAAGCCCCACCAGTATGAAAATGTCCATTAATTGTTCCAGTGATATACACCTTCTCAGCATAGCCATAGCTCAGGGGAAAAGATATCGATTATTTAACCACCAGACCTAATTGTTTTTAAGGTGACGATTAGCAAATGTTATCCAATCAACTGCGCCGAAATTGCCCTATTCATTAGCGGTGTGACCAAAGTAATCCAATAAGAAATCAATCAAGGCTCGAACTGGCATAGAGAGATGCTTACGTGACGGATAAAGCAGATACATTTGTAGCGACATCAATTGCCACTCTGGCAGTACCCAAACCAATTTGCCTTGCTTGAGCCATTCGTCGGCAAGGTAATCAGGCTGCATCGAAATACCCATATTGGCTAATGAGCCATGCAGTAATACGGTGGCTTCGTTGGCGGTAATATCGCAATTCACTTCGATATCTTGCCTTTCTCCGTTCTGAGTTAGCTGCCAGATGTGGCGCCCAAAGTTCTTATAGCCAAGGCATTGATGATGGGTTAAATCTTGCGGCGCTTTGATATCGCTGTTGGCCGATAAATACTCAGGTGAAGCAACCAATTTGGAGTAGCAGACAGAAAATGGTCGCCCAATCAAAGCAGGATTAGGATCGTTGGTGGTGCGAATTGCCAAATCAATTCGCTCTGCCACCATATCGACAGCTCTGTCTTGCGCATCGATATCTAACTTAACCGCAGGGTACTGCTGACGAAATTTCTCAAGCGCTGGCATCAACTGCGAAAAGCCAAAAGACATACTGACCGAGACCCGAACAAGGCCACTAATGGCATGCGTGGGCATCAAGCTCTCTTCCATTTTCTGCGCCTCATCGACCCATGACTGCAGCTTTGGCAATAACTGCTCCCCCGCGCTGGTTAATGACACCTTGCGTGTGGTGCGCTGCAGCAATCGCGAACCAAGCCAGCTTTCTGCTGCTTCAACGTATCGGGTCACCATAGGCCGAGACATATCGAGCCTGTCTGCGGTGGCGGTAAAGCTTTCAGTTTGCGCGACATCCAGCATCACTTTTGCTGCGGTTAACTTATCCATATCTGCTCGATTTAAGAAATAATGATGCAAAGAATAGGCTCTATTTCGAAACAAAACCAGTCGCTAACATGATTGCCACTGAACAAAACGACATCAAATCAGGAGCAATTATGAAAGCCCTTACTACTCTTAGCTTACTGCTAGCCGCGACATACTCATCAATGGCGAGTGCCGATTTAAACTTTGAAGTCTACAACGCAGACGACAACAGTTTTAATGTCACCTCGACCTTAGTGATTGGCGAAACGGAAACCTTATTGATTGATACAGGCTTTACCAAAGCGGATGCACTGCGTATTGCGGCAAAAGTTTTGGATGCAGGCAAACCGTTGAAGACCATTTTTATTAGCCAAGCTGATCCAGACTACTACTTTGGCGCAGAGCAACTGCTAGAAATCTTCCCTGAAGCCAATGTTGTCACTACGCCTGCGGTGCGTGAGGCGATTGCCAAAAAGCTCGAAAAGAAAGTGAGCTTTTGGGGACCGAAGATGGGCTTAAACGCGCCGACTAACCCGCAATTGCCAACCGCTATTGATGCTAAAGAGATCAAAGTAGACGGTGAAGTGGTCGAGATTCGTGGCCTAGATGGCGTGCTTGCTCATCGACCTTATCTGTGGGTTCCGAGTGAAAAAGCCATTTTAGGTAACGTTGGCATCGTCGAAGGTATGCATGTGTGGATGGCTGACACACAATCGAGCCAAGAAGTGGATGCTTGGATGGCGCAGCTACAAGAGATGCTCGCGCTTAAGCCGAAATTTGTCGTGCCGGGCCATATGACGGAACAAGGCAAGCTCGATGCCAGCACTATCCGTTATACCTATAAGTGGATTGAGCGTTTCGAGCAGGCAAAACAGAACAGTGCCAATAGCGCTGAGCTGATTGATTCGATGGTAAAGCACTACCCGAAATTGGGTTCCGATTTTAGTTTAGAGCTTGGCGCGCAAGTACATAAAAATGAGACGACTTGGTAATCACATCTAAGTCGATGAATGAGCTTGGTAAATCTGCCAAGCTCATTTACAAGCTAATTAATCTAGCTAAACAGTGTGATACCCCAACTGTTTAAGTGTGTTGGCGAAGGTGTCTTGAGTATTTGGCTCACCATGGATCAAATGCACCGCTTTTGGCTTAGGTTCAATACCCTGAACAAAGCGAAGTAAATCATCTTTGTCTGCATGGGCAGAGTAACCAGACATGGTATGAATCTGCGCATTCACTTCGACTTCTTGTTGATCAATCTCTACCGCCATTGCGCCAGACTGAATGACTCGTCCTAGTGTTCCTTCGGCTTGATAACCCGCTAACAAGACATCGGTACGTTCGTCAGGTAATAGCGCTTTCAGATAATCCATGATTCGGCCACCTTGGCACATGCCAGATGCGGCAACCACTATCGCCGCTTCCCTTGTGGATTGCAGCCGATTAACCAACCTTTGGTGTGTGCGGTAATCTTCTACCGTAATGCATTGCTCAAAAGCCAGCGGGTGGCGGTGCATTTTAAGGCGCTGCTTAGCTTCTTGTCCCCAAAGTTGTTTGAAACGTCGATAAGAGCGGGTCACGCGCTGCGCCATTGGTGAGTCCAAAATGATCGGAATTGAAATGTCGATTTGGTGATCATGAATCAGTTGTTCAATATCAAATAGCAGCTCTTGAGTTCGGCCGACGCTAAAGGCGGGGATTAAGATAGTGCCACCATCTTCCAGTGAGCGATCAATGATTGCCTTAAGTCGCTCAGAGCGAGTCGCAATATCATCATGTGGTTTGTCACCATAGGTGGTTTCAATCAGCAGGTAATCCGCTCGCTCAGGCGGTAATGGATCAGGTAATAGAGGCGTGTTACTCGGACCTAAATCGCCAGAAAAAAACACCACCTCTTGATTGGCTAATCGCACTTCAATATAGGCAGAACCGAGTATGTGCCCAGCAGGCTGGAAACGGATCGCCATTGAATCTGGTAATACGGGCTCTAGCTCAATCCACTGATTATATGGCTGCGGTTTAAGTAACTTACGGATCTTATTGAGTACCCGCTGCGCCTGTTTGGGTTTTAACCCAAGTTGAAGTTTTAAGCTGTCTTCGAGCATTAATGGAATAAGCTCAGCAGTGGCTTCACTGCAATAGATTGGCTGATTAAATCCGGTTGCGAGTAACCAAGGCAAACGCCCGATATGGTCAATATGCGCGTGGGTAATGATTAAGGCGTTTATATGTGAGGTAGTAAATTCAACCTCAAGTGGGCGAGCATCGGCACCTTGGAATAATCCACAGTCGATAAGAATCGCTTGCTGTTCATCTCTTAACTCATGGCAAGAGCCGGTGATGGTGTGCTTACCACCATGATGAATGATTTCCATGTAACCCCCTCGCAAAACTTCGCTACGACAGTGCCGACAAAGCTATTTTACGACAAGTCGCTGAACGAGAAATGCGAGGGCTTAGCAGTTTTCAAAGTAATTTATCGACTTCTCAGTAGGTTATCTGCGAGTGATTCGCTATTGCTTTCCTACTGAGGCGCTTGTGTTGGCTGCTTTTGCGCTTCAAGTTGCGCGACTTCTGCATCAAGCTCAGAAATCTTTTGTGCCATTAATTGATGACAATGATCGGCCAAGGCGCGCGCATCATTGATGGTATAGCCCGTGACATCAATTGGCTCAAGCATTTCAGTAATCACGACGCCATTGTTGCGGCGATTCAAGTTGATCTTATTGTGGGTGGTACTGACCACCATTGGCGTAATTGGCACGCCCGCTTCAATCGCCATACGAAAAGCGCCCGTCTTAAATGGCAATAGCCCACGCCCTTTACTGCGCGTTCCTTCAGGATAAGCCCAAACTGATAGATCTCGCTGGTGGATCGCTTCGGCGACTTGTTTAATCGTATCTCGCGCTTTGGACTTATCTTGGCGATCAATCAAGATGTTGCCCGTAACCCAATACAGTTGACCGAAAAACGGTACCCAAATCAGCTCTTTTTTACCCAATGAAACCGTGCGCGGTCGTAACATGCCCGGTGAGGTGACAAAGTCATAGACGCTCTGATGGTTAGAGATATACACGCTATTGTTTGGCGTCGGCGCATGCTCCAATCCACGCTGGATAAGTTCAATACCGACCAGTTTATGCAATTGATTAAACCAGCGACAAAAGAAGTAAACGTGCTTGGGATTTCTTGGGCTAAACAGGCAGTACAGCAAAGCAAATAGGGTGGTAAACACCACAAAGATCCCAGCCAAGATAAGACGAATAATAGTCAGCACAACACACTCCTCGATTAAACCTATCGGTGAATTTAGAGTCTTAGGTCTAGTTAACTAAATTGCAACATTTTTGGCGGGAGGTTTAGTTAGACGATGAAAAGGTGTGAAGTGGGATCGAAAAATAGCCAGATATTGTATTTAACTCATTCTTTTAAAAAGAAAAAAGGTGAACACTTGTTCGCTGAGTCAAAGCTAAGGGGGAGTTTGCTAGTGATGATAAAATAAAAAGCCCAGCATGAACTGGGCTTAGAATGATTACAGCTTAGATTGAGCTCGATTCAATCGGTCATGAACCGCAAACCACTCTTCGCTCACTGGTGGGCGCTCGACCCAAATTTCATCGCAGCCCCATTTATCGGCTTCATCAAGCGCGCGATAAAGGTCATGCGAGTACTGCGCGACATCTTGTGGCATTAGCTTAGATTTAAAGCCTAGTGACGCTTCAATTGCTGAATAGTGTAGACAAGCGATGTTATTGCCGTTTGCTGATTCAATATCGCTAAGGTCAACTAGGCGCACTTTAGTATTTGGCTGATAATGGCTAGTGACATTGCCCGGTACCGCCACCGAATGAGCTTTAGGCGCAAGTACTTTTTCAGCTAAGGTTTCAGATAGTTGTGTGGCGGTTACTGGGCCTGTGCGAAGAACTCGAAATGGCTTTTGAGTCAGGTCGATAATGGTCGACTCTAGGCCGTGAACACAATCGCCGCCATCAAGTACCGCAGCAATCTTGCCACCTAGCGAGTTCATCACATGCTCGGCGGACGTTGGGCTGAGCTTTTTGTATGGGTTTGCTGATGGGGCCGCTACTGCCATGCCTGAAGATAATAATGATGCAAAAACGTCGTGCGCTGGCATGCGAATACCAATCGTCTCTAAACCACCGGTTACCACTGGCGTTGCTTGCTCTGCTTTGTTGAGTAGTAACGTAACAGGGCCCGGCCAGTAAGCATTAGCGATAGTATAAGCTTCTTGAGGAATATCCGTTGCCCAGTCAGTCAATTGCTCCACACTGCCGATGTGAACGATAAGCGGGTGGTTTGCTGGGCGACCTTTGGCAGCAAAGATCTTTTTCACTGCTTCAGGGTTTGAAGCATCTGCAGCAAGGCCATAAACGGTCTCGGTCGGAATCGCAACAAGTTCGCCAGAAGCGAGAATCTCTTTGGCTTGTTCAATATCTTTACTATTGCTTGCTGAAAGGTGTTGCGTCTTCAATGTCTCTTCCTCAAAGAACCGATGGATAAAAATCTGAGCCGGCTATTTTAACCATGTTTCACAAAGTTTCGATGTTTAATTGAACATGAATTGTATCGATTGATAATATTTCGCTATATAACGACTACTTTCAACTGTTTAGCGGCTAAGAAAGTTTCTCTACGTGTGAAAGCTTGCTAACCAATGCGCTTAATTGAGCCAAAAGGGACAAGAGATTGAAACAGACTTACGATTACATTGTTGTTGGCGGCGGGATTGTTGGCGTGTCGACGGCTTGGCAGTTAAAGCAACGTCATCCAAATAGCTCGATTTTGCTGATTGAGAAAGAGCAGCACTTATCGTCTCATCAAACTGGGCATAACAGTGGCGTGATTCACGCGGGAGTATATTACGCCCCCGGCAGTTTAAAAGCTGAGTTTTGTAAAGCGGGCGTCATGGCAACCACCGAGTTTTGCCGCAAGCATTCAATAGCGGTTGAGAATTGCGGCAAGCTATTAGTCGCGACCACACCCCAAGAAGTCGAGCGCATGAATGCACTATTCAAACGCTGCCAAGACAACCAAATCGACGTTGAACTGATTGACCAGCAAGAGTTAAAGCGCAGGGAGCCGAACGTCACCGGACTCGGCGCGATTGCGGTCTCTGCGACCAGTATTGTCGACTATCGTAAAGTGACCCAAGCCATGGCGCAGGAGTTCCAACAAGCGGGTGGCGAGATACAGCTAAGTAGCGAAGTGATTGGTATTAGTGAGCATGCAGACCGCGTCGAAGTTAAGGTTCACAGCCAATCACAATCCACCATTTTAAGCGGACGCTTCTTAGTGTCATGTTCTGGGTTAATGGCTGATCGAATCACTAAAATGATGGGGCTTGAGACCGATTTTCAAATCATTCCTTATCGCGGTGAATACTTCCAACTGCCAGCTAAGCATAACCAAGTGGTCAAACACCTTATCTACCCAATTCCTGATCCAGACTTACCATTCTTAGGTGTCCATTTAACTCGCATGATTGATGGCAGTGTGACCGTTGGGCCAAATGCGGTGCAAGGCTTTAAGCGAGAAGGGTATGGGCGATTTAACTTTGACCTCAAAGACACCCTAGAGATGCTGAGTTTTACCGGTTTTTGGAAGGTCACCACCAAGCATTTTAGAACCGGGCTGGTGGAGTTTAAAAACTCGTGGTCGAAAGCGGGCTACCTCAAGCTGGTTAACAAATACTGCCCACAGATAAAGGTTGAAGATTTACAGCCGTACCCTGCAGGTATAAGGGCGCAAGCCGTGCTCAAAGATGGCAGCTTAGTGCATGACTTTTTGTTTGCTGAAAGCCCGCGCTCTTTGCATGTCTGTAATGCGCCCTCACCAGCGGCAACTTCTGCCATCCCGATTGGTGGTTATATTTGCGATAAGATTGCAGGGAAACAAAATCTATAGCTGCGGTTTTAGCTCAACCACATTACCTTCAGGATCTTCAATATAGATAGAGCGGCCAAAGCCTTGCGCGCCGTATCGCTCGATAAAGCCATTGGTCGCAATACTGTGTGACTCAAGGTAGTCACGCAGTTGTTGCTCATCAAATGCTGCTATTTGTAGGCAGAAATGATCAACGTTACGTCCGTTTTGTACGGGCGCTTTTCCACCCAGTTGTCCTAGCTTACTCTCTACTGTCACGATATCGATCAATGCGTTACCTGCTCTTAGCTGAGTTAGGCCAAGTTCGGGCAGCTCTCTTTCTATTGGGCAAGCAAGAATGTCTTGATAAAAGGCGAGCATTTTCTGTAGCTTAGACGTTCTTAACACGATGTGGTCGATAGCCAGTATTTGGATAGGGCTTTGGCGCGTCATCGTTAGTATCCCATTGTATTTGATTAAATACAGTATAAGACCTGCTGCATGATGCAGAGGAAATAATAATGAAGACTATAACGCTAGGTGTATTACTCGCTCTTTTTAGTGCCAGCAGCTACGCAGGCAGTGTGCAGGTGTCTAAATGGCAATGTGACATGATGTATAAAACAGGTGTCTTGGCTCAAGGCGAGCCTGTTGGGTGCGATCGATTAATGAAGGTCGATTTCGACTACGTTAATTTCGCAGGTAAAACAGAGCAGGGCAGTATGATTGTTCTCGATGTGGTTGCCCCGTCAGTCGAGAGTATTTTTGCCGAGTTATATCAACGAAAATTCCCGCTCCACTCCGCACGATTAATGCGTGAGTTTAAAGGCGATGATAATGCCTCGATGGACGCCAACAACAGCAGCGCATTTAATGCTCGGGCGATAACGGGTGGTAGTAGTTGGTCTAAGCATGCTTATGGCGTCGCGATTGATATTAACCCAGTGCAAAACCCATTCTTAGAGTTTGGGGATAACGGCACTATTACCGTTAAGCCAACTCAATCTGCGACTCAGTATATCAACCGAACTCAGTTTCGTGCTCGCTCGGAGCTAAGCCGAACAGGTATGGCGGAAGAGGTAGTCGATCTATTTGCTCATCACGGCTTTCTGATTTGGGGCGGGGATTGGAACACACCTATCGATACCCAGCACTTCGAAGTTGGCTCAAGGAAGTTCGTCAATCAATTAGTCTCCAAACCTAAGCCAGAAGCGACAAAGCTGTTTAATAGTTATATCGATTCGTACCGAACGTGCTACCAGCAAAACAAAGCGCAAAGTACTGAGAAAGCCAGAGCCATGTGCGCTTATAAGACAATACGGCTCTTTGGTTAATCAATCTGTGAATAATGGTCGCAGGCTTAACGTGGACGTTAGTGCGACCATATAAGAGGCGTATGACTATAAACTATCAATAATGCTAAATGCACGGTATTCATCAAATGCGAACTGGTCTGTCATACCACTGAGATAATCTTGAATAAGGCGGACTCTAAAATAGAACTCCCAACTCTCGTTTGGTGATTCTAAAGGTAGTTTGGAAAGGTGTTTCGCTTCTAATGCCTTTTTATATGCTTGAATGTGTTTCTGTGGTAGCTTTTTAAACAACCTAGATTCATACAATGGTGCTTTCTTATTAGCTGTGAGGATTAAATCGAACTTTTCTTTATCTAATTCAAGTAGTGGCTTGTATGTATCAAGTAGCCCCTTAATTATTTGATAGCCCTGTAACTCGCGAGCCTCAACTTCTTTATGGCAAAAGGCGTACTTGGCAGCGACATTTTTTAAAGTTTTTAACAGTGCATGTAATTCGCTGTGATCTTCTAGTAATGCTCGATTAAACCGTCCACTATAGATATCTTCAATGTTTGCTATGAAAATGCGACTAGCATGAGGAACGAGTTGGCCACCGATGACTACGCGCATCATGACAAAAAACAAGGTGTCTGGGCTTCCCTTTGCTTTTTCTTCAGCCTCTTCAATAATAGAAGTCATCAAGTTCTCATGGCTATCGATACTTAGAGCTTTTTGGGCTGACGGGTATTCATCTATTAAAGCAGATTTTAGGGTTTCAATATCCAAGATACCTTTCTCTACGGCATCTTCTAAGTCGGCTAAACCATAAGATATGTCATCTGCGGCCTCCATTATGTAAGAAAAGGGAGAGCGGCAATGCGTATCAATCTCTAGTGCTTGGCATAGGTCAGTGATATAGGGTTGCTCACTCAAATAATACCCAACTTTTTTTCTTAGGTAGCTTAGAGGGGCTGAGTGAGATACAGGGGCGGCTTCATCACCTCTACGTGTATATTTTAATATTCCTGAGACTTGGCTATGTGTAAGGCAGAGATTGAGAATGGAATGAACAAGACGAATCGCTTGTGCATTCCCTTCAAAGCTAGATAAGTCTCTAAGCATTGATTCGTTTAAGTCTAATTCCAAGCTGGATAGAAGCTAAGGTAAGTTTTGTTCAAACCAATCATTAATAGCTTTTTCCCCAAAATGGCCGAACGGAGGGTTGCCGATATCATGCATCAAACAAGACATCTCGACTATAGATTCAATATGCCTTTCTATACCGTCTAACCCAAATTCGATTAGTTCCTCAGGGGTTAATAGTTCGTAGACTTTTTGAATTATGTATCTGCCGTTTTGTTGAACTTCTAATGAGTGTGTCAACCTACTTCTGACTGAAGCATTTCGCTCTAATGGGAACACTTGCGTTTTTTGTTGCAATCTCCTTATTGCAGCAGAATTAATTATCCGGCCTCTATCACTTTCAAAGTTATATAAGTAACACTCTTCAGAAGTACTCCATGAGCCTATGTAATGGTAGCTTCTTAGAAAACGGACTTTCTTTTTAAAATTAACTGACATGTATAGAACCTCACTGGAGTGTGTGAGGTTGAAGGTATTCGTCAGAGTTAATTTATTGAAGTGCTGTGTATTATATTTGAGAAATGGAGCGTAATTGGTTTGTAATAAAGAAAACTATCATTCAGATAAAAGAGACTTAGTATACAAAAAAGGCGCTAACTCAAAGAGTTAGCGCCTTTCCAAACGTTTGGTGGAGCTGGCGGGAGTTGAACCCGCGTCCAAAAACCATTCATCATTGGTACTACATGCTTAGTCGATCTTTAATTTCACCAGTGACCTGCGAACCGACACGCCAGCCAAAGGCTATCCTGAATTAAAATTCGCCGTTCATCTCTCAGGCGGGAGAATCCGGGCTAGCGCGTTTGGGTTTGATCCCTCGTTGGTCCCCGTCTTACGTGCGGAAGCTAGGGCGAGAGAGCTCTGAGCAGGTTATTAAGCTGCTAGTGCGTAGTTTTCGTCGTTTGCGACTATTTTTTTGCGGCTTTTTACGTGGCCAACCGCCCCACGGCATGCACCTCAGACTTCAAAATTCCTGTCGAATCCTAAATCAGCCCCGAAGTGTTACTCGCATAGTACCAGAAAAGTGCAACCTGTCTAGACTTGTGCGTTTAAGTGCTCAATATTAGCGCAGTGAACTCTTCATTACGCGCGCTTTTTCACGAGCCCAATCTTTTTCTTTAAGATCAGTACGTTTATCGTGCAGCTTCTTACCTTTCGCGACACCGATTTTCATCTTCACCCAAGAGCGAGACCAGTATAGTGAAAGCGCAGCTAACGTCATGCCTTCGCGGTTGATACGACCCAGTAGGTTGTCCAGTTCGCGGCGGCTTAAAAGTAGTTTACGTACACGAGTCGGGTTAGCGACAACGTGCGTAGATGCTTGTTGAAGTGGAGTGATGGTCATGCCACTGACAAAAGCTTCACCGTCACGCATAAAGACGTAGCTTTCTGCGATATTCGCTTTGCCTTGACGAAGTGACTTAACTTCCCAGCCTTGTAGCTCCATGCCGGCTTCAATTTCATCGTCGATAAAATATTCGTGGCGAGCTTTCTTATTAACAGCGATGGTATTGCTACCCGCTTTTTGTTTAGATTTTTTCTTTGCCATAATAGCTGCATTATACGGTTAGGATTTAAGTTAGGAAATCCCTTTATTTGCGCTGAGTGCAAATAAAAGTAAAATTGCATCATGCTTGAGGTTCGAGCAGATGTTAAGAGGAATCAATATGAAGCAAGTCAGCCGTTCTGCACTGGTGTCATTTAGTGCCGAGCAGATGTTCAATCTAGTGAATGATGTAGCCAGCTACCCAGAGTTTCTGCCGGGTTGCTCAGGCTCACGTGTGATTGAGTCGAGTGCAGGAGCTATGGTCGCTTCAGTTGATGTAGCAAAAGCAGGGATCAGCAAAACATTTACCACGTCGAATGAGTTGGTAGATTGCGAGGCGATCATCATGAACCTTGTTGATGGTCCTTTTAAAACCCTCAAAGGCGGTTGGTTCTTTACGCCACTCGATGAGCAAGCTTGCAAAGTTGAGCTGAAACTTGAATTTGAGTTTTCAAGCAAGATGATCGAAATGGCATTTGGTAAGGTTTTTAATGAATTGACTAACAACATGGTCAATGCATTTACTAAGCGTGCAAAACAGGTGTACCCAGCTTATGAGTATTGAGTCTGACATGATTCATGTTGAGGTGGTTTATGCGCTTCCTCAAGAGCAGCGTGTGTTCACGCTGGTGGTCAATAAAGAGATGACGGTAGAAGAGATCATCGCGCAATCAGGCGTGTTAGAGATCTATCCAGAAATTGACTTGAAAGAGAACAAAGTCGGTGTGTTTAGCCGCAATGTGAAATTGAACGCGACCGTTCACGATAAAGATCGTATTGAAATTTATCGTCCTCTTTTGGCTGATCCAAAAGAAATTCGTCGTAAACGCGCAGAACAAGCTAAAGCGTCTGGCGCTGCTGATCCTGTGACTGGTGGCAAGAAGAATCCGTTAAGGAAGGAAGGTTAGGCTAGGAGAGCGGCCTGCGCCCTACGAGATACGAGAACACTACGTTCCGAGAGTCGATACTGGACAGTGCCCTTCGAGAGCAGAGCGACGCTATATACCGTCATTCCCTAGACTGACGAAGGAAGGAGTAGGGAATCTCCATAAGCCATCGACTTGCTTTAAGAGATCCCCAACTCACTCATTCTTCGTTCTTGAGGATGACAGCTTAATTTATTGAAATGAAAAGGGTTGATGCTTACACATCAACCCTTAATTTTTTCTCGATAAGCGATGACTTGTTCGATTAGTTAATACTTTCGAAAAAATCAGAACTTGCTGGGAAGTCTCCGGTGATATCAACTAACTGGCCGTTGCCATTGAAGTTGACGATCAGGTTCTTCTGGATCGAATCGTTGTGGCCTTCAGTGTGGTGATAAATGTAGTACCACGTATCTGGGTAGCCATTTTCGACCAACATAGGTGAGCCCATGACGTAACGAACTTGTTCTTTAGTCATGCCAAATTTCAACTGCTCTACAGCAGATTGCTCAACATAGTTACCTTGGTTGATATCAATACGATATACCAGCTTTTCTAGTAGGGAGCAGCCTGTCAACATTGTCATAGCGAGTGGTACTGCGATAAGCCACTTTTTCAATTGCATACTTAAATTCTTGTAACTGATAAATTCTTAAACTCAGCCGATAATAAACAAGCTAGGCGCTAAAGTAAAAAGCTGAACGTGTTTTGAATTGTTTCAGACCATGATTTTTGAATTTGGTTGCAAAGTCGAGTCAAAATTCTTAAACAAAAGGAACTTTGACTCGATGTGGTGATGTTTATGCCGCGATTAGCAGTTCTTTCGCATTGGCCAATGTCGAATCGGTGATTTGGCTACCGCCGAGCAAGCGAGCTAACTCTGATACACGTTGCTCGTTATCTAGGCGGCGCATTTGAGTTTCGGTTTTGCCAGCTTTGGTTTGTTTGGCGACAAAGAGTTGTTGGTGACCACAGCCCGCAACTTGCGGTAAGTGGGTCACACACATGACTTGGGTTGATTCACCCAGCTTACGTAGCATTTTGCCTACTACTGCGGCTGTTGGGCCGCTGATACCTACATCCACTTCATCGAAGATAAGACTTGGTGTGTCGACTTTTTGCGCGGTGATGACTTGTATCGCAAGAGAAATACGCGACAGCTCACCACCCGAAGCCACTTTAGCGATAGGCTGCATTGGTTGACCTGGGTTGGTTGAGACCACAAAGCACACTGAGTCCATACCAAGTGGTGAAGGGTGTGTACCTTCGTTGTTCACTTCAATACTAAACTGGGCTTTTTCCATACTCAGTTCATGCATACTTGCCGTAATCAGCTTGTTGAGTTCTTTCGCGTAACGCAGGCGAGACTTGTGCAGTTTCTCTGCCGCGGTTAGGAAGCTTTGGTATTTTGCCTCAACTTCTTGTTCTAGCTCTTCAAGTTTTTCATCTGAACAATCTAGCGCTTCAATCTGGCTTAGCAAGTCTTGATGGTGTTGGTACAGCTCGTCTGGCATAACGTGGTGCTTTCTCGCCATCGACATCACTTTAGAGAAACGCTCTTCAACATAAGCCATGCGCGCAGGATCTACGTCGATATTATCAAGGTAATTACGCAGTTCACCGTTGGCTTCTTCAAGCTGAATGATCGCTTCCGCCACCATGTTTGGCAGCTCTGCGAGTTTTTCGTCGAGTTCCGCCAATTGAATTAGGGAGTGATTGGCTGTTTGCAAAATACCAAGCGCGTTAACTTCTTCACCTTCGTAAATAAGTTCGATCGCTTGTTGGCAGGTAGAGGCAAGCTCGCCACTGTTGGATAAGCGTTTATGTTCTTGTTCGAGTTCTTCATATTCGTCCTCTCCAAGTGATAGCTCGTTTAGCTCTTTAATTTGGTATTCAAGTAGCTGCTTTTGAGCCAAGTTTGCCGCACTGTTTTCTTTTAGCTGCTTGAGGTTGTTATCTGCCTGTCGCCATGACTGGTAAGCATTGCGAGTGCTTTTTAGCAGATTAGAATGCCCAGCGTATTGGTCGAGCATGGCCATTTGATATTCGCTTTTCATCAATTGATGATGCGCATGTTGGCCATGAATATTGATCAGTAGCTGCCCTAAAGATTTAAGCTGTGAAAGGGGAACAGGGCTGCCATTGATGAATGCGCGAGAGCGACCTTCTTTGCTGATGATGCGGCGCAAAATACAGTCGCTGCCATCTAGCAGGTCGTTATCTTCTAACCAACGAGTGGCATTAATATTGTTCTCTAAAGAGAAAGCGGCGCTAACTTCGGTTTTCTCTTCACCTTGTCGCACCATGCTGGCTTCCGCGCGCCCGCCTAAACATAAACCAAGAGCGTCAATGGCGATGGATTTACCCGCGCCTGTTTCACCCGTGATGGTCGTCATTCCTTTGGATAGCTCTAGCTGTAGAGACTTAACAATTGCAAAATTATTAACACTTAGATGAGCCAGCATTTTGTTGTACCTGTTTAAATGAACAATACTGTATATAAGCTCAGTATATACTGTTTCTTTATACAGTAAAGTGACAGGTGAAAATTTTTGTGAAGAGGATCAGAGTTGGCGTTTCAAGACGTTAAGTGATGGCGCATACAACGAATACAAAAAAGCCGACGCTAATGGTCGGCTTCTAATAATGGTTTGATAGTACTTAAAACAACTTACTCGACCAACCGAGCTTGTTACGCAGTACGTGATAGTAGCTGTAATCTTTCGGGTGGATCAGCTTAAGCACATTTGGGCTTTGGTAAATATGCACTTCATCGCCCGGTGACACAGGTAAAGAGACCTGACCGTCACAGCCAACTTCTTGGGTGCCGCGGTTATCTGGCGACACAATCAGCTTAATATGGCGTTTGCTGTCTACTACCAACGGGCGGCTTGATAGCGTGTGCGGGAACATTGGCACCAGTGAAATCGCATTGAGGCTAGGGGATAAAATCGGGCCGCCACCAGATAGAGAATAAGCCGTTGAGCCGGTTGGCGTCGAAACAATCAAACCATCGGCACGTAGTGAAAACGCGAAGCTATCATCGATGTACACTTCGAACTCAATCATGTGCGCGACTTGTCCTGGGTGAAGAACTGCTTCGTTTAATGCCGCGTTATGGCTTTTAACTTGCCCATGGCGATGCACTTCAGCTTCAAGTAGAAAACGCTCTTCTTCAAAAAACTCGCCTTCTAGCACTTTTTTGAGTGACGTTTGGAAATCTTCTGGGTTGAGGTCGGTAAGAAAGCCAAGGTTGCCGCGGTTGACACCGATAACGGAAATATCGAAGCGAGAAAGAACACGAGCTGCGCCTAGCATATTGCCGTCACCGCCTACGACGATTGCAAGGTCGGCGCTGCGGCCCAACTGAATCAGACTGGCAAAGTCATCTTTTGGAATATCATCTAAGATTTCGCTTAGGCGGTCGTCGATATAGACCTTATAACCTTCTGATCTCAGCCAAGTATAAAGCTCTCGATGAGTCGCAATAGCTTGCTGATCTCTTGGTTTTCCAATGATGGCGATCACTTGAAAAGGTTTTTTCATAGGTTTTACGTACCAAATAGGCTTGAATCGTCAATCTTCATCCCCATAATAATGGCAAGTTAGCTATTTATGCGAATTTTTGTGTATCTCAATACGATAAACGTGATGTATTGAGTACCAGTAGATGTGAATTCTGGAGATATCATGAGCAACGAAGAAAACAAAGTTACTGAAGAAGAGCTGGATCAAATCATCCAAGAGGCAGAGAAAGTAGAAGCTGCGGCTCAAGAAGCGGAAGCTGAGCTTGAGGAAGTTGGTGATGAGAAAGACGTTAAGATTGCTCAACTAGAAGCCGCTCTACTTTCAAGCGAAACGAAAGTAAAAGAGCAGCAAGACGGTGTGCTACGTGCAAAAGCTGAAGTAGAAAACATGCGTCGCCGTACTGAGACTGAAATTGATAAGGCGCGTAAATACGCTTTAAACAAGTTTTCAGAAGAGCTATTGCCAGTTATTGATAACCTTGAGCGTGCTATCCAAGCGGCAGACACTGAAAATGAAGCAGTAAAACCGCTGCTTGAAGGTGTTGAACTGACGCACAAAACGTTTGTTGATACGGTTTCTAAGTTTGGTCTAAAAGAGATCAACCCAGAAGGTGAAGTATTCAACCCTGAATTGCATCAAGCAATGTCAATTCAAGAAAGCCCTGACCATGAGTCAAACACAGTTATGTTCGTTATGCAGAAAGGCTACGAGCTAAACGGTCGTGTAATTCGCCCGGCAATGGTTATGGTAGCTAAATAATTCTACTTAGATCTAAGTTTTGAAAAGAGAGTCCTACGGGGCTCTCTTTTTTTATGTGCTAGAAAAGGCAAATGGAGCAAATATAAATGATTGATGCAGAGAATAATTTTGATACATAAGTTTAATATAAAATTTATTTCCAATGAGAAAGTTGTAACACTATCGTAAACAAAGTCTTTATTTTGTAACCTTTGTGTGTATTATGTGCGAACTCTGCCGAGAAAATTGGCGGAATTAACTATAAAACCATAAATAATAAACACAACATTCTGGAGATGAATGATGGATAAATCGCTTTCAAGCAAGATATTTGTAGGCTTGTTTGCTGGTCTACTGATCGGTACCGCAATTCAGTACTTGTTCAGTGGGATCGCTATCTTCGATACATACCTGTTAGGTGCTGCGGAAGGCGCTGGTGGTATGTTTGTATCTTTGATTAAGCTGCTAGTTGTTCCTTTAGTCTACGTATCTATCGTATGTGGTATCGTAGATCTGAAAGACATCACTGCATTTGGTCGTCTTGGTGGTAAAACCTTTGCTCTATACATTATTAACACCATCATCGCGATTACCGCTGCTCTAACGGTTGGTCTTATCTTCCAACCGGGTGCAGACGCAAACCTAGCGGGTACGATTTCAGAAACGGTTAAGCTAACCACAACTGAAACACCTGATATCTTCTCATTGGTAGTGAACATCGTACCAAGCAACCCTGTGCAGGCGTTTGCTAACGGTGACATGCTACAAATCATCTTTATGGCAATCCTGACAGGTCTTGCTATTCAAGCGCTTGATTCACGTGGTGGCCCTGCTATCCGTACGTTCAAGATGGCTAATGAAATCATGATGAAGCTAGTTGGTCTAGTAATGAGCCTAGCGCCGTTTGGTGTATTCGCGCTGATGATTCAACTAGGTGCAACACTTGACGCAAATACGCTAATGTCTGTTGCAGGCTACGTAGCGTTAGTTGTATCAATGCTGGTTTTCTGGATTTTCGTTTTCTACCCAACAGCGGTAGGCATCGCGACAGGTACTTCTCCAAAGACGTTCCTACGTGCAACACGTGAGCAGATCCTATTCTCGCTATCAACAGCAAGCTCGAACGCGACGATTCCTGTAACAATGCGTACTTTGACTGAGAAGCTGCAAGTTTCTAAGTCAGTGGCAGGCTTTGGTGTACCACTAGGTGCAACCATGAACATGTCTGGTGTATCTATCTACATCGCTCTAGCAACTATCTTTGTGGCGAACGCGTTTGGTCAGCCTATCAACACTGCTGACGTGTTCACTCTTGGTCTAACTATCCTTCTGCTATCAATTGGTGCAGGTGGTGTACCAGGCGGCGGCGTGGTTATGGTTGGTGTTCTTCTTCACCAACTAGGTCTTCCACCAGAAGGTCTTGCAATCATCGCAGCGGTAGACCGTATTAATGATATGTTCTGTACTTCTTCTAACGTAGTCGGTGACACAGCGGTAAACACTATCGTTGCTAAATCTGAAGGCGAAATCGGTAAAGAAGAAGTGGAAGTAGAAGGCAAGCCAGTAGAAGTTTAATCTTCAAAGCTCCCAAACATTAAAAGCGAGTCCTAAGGCTCGCTTTTTTGTTTTTTCAGCTGGGGAAATGCGCATTAACGATATGATTGTCGGTCATTCCATAGAGCGAAGAATGAGCGAGTAGGGAATCTCTCGAAGTTATCAGCCAATCTTTTTTCATTTTTTTTCAATCTTTCCCTTGAAAAGCCATTTGCCGCCCTTATCTATGTGGCATACGAGAAGCAAACATCCACATTTTTGTTTGTGAGCAAGGGTTGAAACCCGATTCTCCATCCCCCACATAGGGGATATAGCAAAACGAAAATAGAAAATTATTCGGAGATAGCCTGATGGGTAAAATCATTGGTATTGACTTAGGTACTACTAACTCATGTGTTGCTGTACTAGACGGCGACAAACCACGTGTAATCGAGAACGCAGAAGGTGAGCGTACAACGGCATCTGTTGTTGCTTACACAGACGGCGAAACGCTAGTAGGCCAACCAGCTAAACGTCAAGCGGTTACTAACCCAACAAACACGCTATTTGCAATTAAGCGTCTTATTGGTCGTCGCTTTGAAGACGAAGAAGTTCAGCGCGACATCGAAATCATGCCTTACAAAATCGTTAAGGCTGACAACGGTGACGCTTGGGTAGAAGCACAAGGCCAAAAAATGGCGGCTCCTCAAGTTTCAGCTGAAATCCTGAAGAAAATGAAGAAAACAGCTGAAGACTTCCTTGGTGAGGAAGTAACTGGCGCTGTTGTTACTGTACCTGCTTACTTCAACGATGCTCAGCGTCAAGCAACTAAAGATGCTGGCCGTATCGCAGGTCTAGATGTTAAACGTATCATCAACGAACCAACGGCTGCTGCTCTAGCATACGGTCTAGACAAGCAAGGCGGCGATCGCACTATCGCGGTATACGACCTTGGTGGTGGTACATTCGATATCTCAATCATCGAAATCGACGAAGTTGAAGGCGAGAAGACTTTTGAAGTACTAGCAACTAACGGTGACACTCACCTTGGTGGTGAAGACTTTGATAACCGCATGATCAACTACCTAGTAGAAGAGTTTAAGAAAGAGCAAGGCATCGATCTTAAGGCTGATCCACTAGCTATGCAGCGTGTTAAAGAAGCAGCAGAAAAAGCGAAAATCGAGCTTTCTTCTACTTCTCAAACTGACGTAAACCTACCTTACGTTACTGCGGATGCAACTGGTCCTAAGCACATGAACGTTAAAGTGACTCGTGCGAAACTAGAGTCTCTAGTTGAAGACCTAGTTCAACGTTCTCTTGAGCCTCTAAAAGTTGCTCTAGCTGACGCTGACCTATCTGTAGGCGATATCACTGACGTTATCCTAGTAGGTGGTCAGACTCGTATGCCTATGGTTCAAGCTAAAGTTGCTGAGTTCTTCGGTAAAGAAGCTCGCCGTGACGTGAACCCTGATGAAGCAGTAGCAATGGGTGCTGCAGTTCAAGGTGGTGTACTAGCTGGTGATGTTAAAGACGTACTTCTACTAGACGTTACTCCTCTATCTTTCGGTATCGAAACGATGGGCGGTGTAATGACTAAGCTAATCGAGAAGAACACAACTATCCCTACTAAAGCGGACCAAGTGTTCTCTACAGCTGAAGACAACCAGAGCGCGGTAACTATCCACGTACTACAAGGTGAGCGTAAGCAAGCGACTTACAACAAGTCTCTTGGTCAGTTCAACCTAGAAGGTATTCAGCCAGCACCACGTGGCATGCCACAAATCGAAGTAACGTTCGACTTAGATGCTGACGGTATCCTAAACGTATCTGCGAAAGATAAAGCGACTGGTAAAGAGCAGAAGATCACTATCCAAGCTTCTGGCGGTCTATCAGACGAAGAAATCGAGAAAATGGTACAAGAAGCAGAAGCTAACAAAGAAGCGGACAAGAAGTTCGAAGAGTTAGTAACTGCACGTAACCAAGCTGACCAAATGATTCACGGTACTCGTAAGCAAATCGAAGAAGCTGGCGAAGCTCTTCCTGCTGACGAGAAAGAGAAAATTGAAGCAGCTATCACTGAGCTGGAAGAAGCTCGTAAGGGTGAAGACAAAGAAGCGATCGACGCTAAAGTTCAAGCTCTTATGGCAGCAGCTCAGAAGCTAATGGAAATCGCTCAGCAGCAAGCTCAAGCTCAACAAGCAGGCGCGGAAGCAGGTGAACAGCCTAAGCAAGACGACGATGTTGTAGACGCAGAGTTTGAAGAAGTTAAAGAAGACAAGAAGTAATTTCTTCACAGAGTGACTTGATTTCGTTGTCGGAAGTGCTCATTTATACTTATAAATTCCGCGCTTCCTCTTAGAACTCAAGTCATCTGTTTTGAAATTGGTCCTGACTTAATGCGGGCGTTTGGGGAAACTCACACGCCCGTATGTTTGTAAATAACTGTCCTTCCAGATAAGCACTTTTGTTTAAAGCCTTTATCTAGAATGATACAAACACCAAGCGGTGGTCGACTAACCCACTGTTTGCAGTACTACATTGGTGACGAAGAACATGTCAAAACGTGATTTTTACGAAGTATTAGGCGTAAGCCGCGATGCATCAGAGCGCGATATTAAGAAAGCGTACAAGCGCTTAGCGATGAAATTCCACCCAGACCGCAATCAGGGTGATGACAGCGCTGCAGAAAAGTTTAAAGAAGTAAAAGTAGCGTACGAAATTCTTACTGACGCTCAAAAACGTGCAGCTTACGACCAGTATGGTCACGCAGCCTTTGAACAAGGTGGCATGGGCGGCGGTGGCGGCTTCGGTGGTGGCGGTGCAGATTTTGGCGATATCTTCGGTGATGTATTCGGTGATATTTTTGGTGGCGGTCGTCGTGGTGGCGGTGGTCATCGCGCACAACGTGGTGCTGACCTACGTTACAACATGGAACTAACGCTAGAAGAAGCGGTTCGTGGTGTATCGAAAGAGATCCAAGTACCAACTCTGGTTGAGTGTGATACGTGTGACGGCAGCGGCGCAGAGAAAGGCTCTTCAGCTGAGACTTGTGGCACCTGTCACGGTCACGGCCAAGTGCAAATGCGTCAAGGTTTCTTCGCGGTTCAGCAAACCTGTCCTACCTGTCACGGTAAAGGTAAGATCATTAAGAACCCATGTAAGTCATGTCATGGTCAAGGTCGCAAACAGAAAACCAAAACACTTAATGTTAAGATTCCTGCAGGCGTGGATACTGGCGATCGTATTCGTCTATCTGGCGAAGGTGAAGCGGGTGAGCACGGCGCACCAGCAGGCGATCTATATGTACAAGTACACGTAAAAGAGCACCATATCTTCGAACGTGACGGCAATAACCTTTACTGTGAAGTGCCAGTGAGCTTTGCGATGGCGGCACTAGGTGGTGAAGTTGAAGTTCCTACGCTTGATGGCCGTGTGAACCTGAAAGTGCCTTCTGAAACGCAAACTAGTCGCATGTTCCGTATGCGTGGTAAGGGTGTGAAAGGCGTTCGTGGCGGCGGTATTGGTGACTTAATCGTTAAGCTAGTGGTTGAGACTCCGGTTAACCTAAGCTCTCGCCAGAAAGAACTGCTGAAAGAGTTTGAAGAGTCTTGTGGTGGTGAAGCAGCGACCAAGCATAAGCCAAAATCGGAAGGTTTCTTCAACGGCGTTAAGAAATTCTTTGACGACCTAACCAGCTAATTTGTGATTCAAATTTGATTGAAAAGCCTGCCTCTGTGCAGGCTTTTTTATTGCCAGCAATTACTTGGCGTATGTTGCCCAATGTTGTTGAGCGTCAGTTCACTATAGGTAGTGCCGGCACATTCATCCTTGGTTTGACTGCCCTTTGCCGTAGCGATAATGGTATAGCTTGTTATCGCTGATGAGATAGACAGTTCAAACTGATCTTGGTCTAGGTTGCAAAAGTTACACACGCCTCCGGGTAGAACCGCTTGCGCCGCAGAGACATAGCTACCGTGGTAATTCCTTTCAAGTTCTAGCTGTATTTTGGCTAAGTCGCTCAATGCGGCTATTCGATGCGCTTTTAGAACATGCTGCTGATAGTTCGGGTAGGCGATACTTGCCAATACAGCGATAATGGCCACGACCAAGATTAGCTCGATCAGTGTCATTCCCTTTACTTCTTTTTTGCGTAATTTACAGCTATTTTTTCGAATCATTCCCAACGCTTCCCTTTGATTTTCCGCCCATTTTTATTAGCTGATAGCATGGGTTCAAGAAGGAAAAGTGCCTCACACGGCTTTACATAGGAAACTGGGAAATGTCTCGCGGGTTTACACTCCTTGAGTTAGTCATCACCTTAACAGTGCTGGGTGTTTTGCTCGCAACCGCGGCTCCCAACTTTTCAGTGATGGTTCGGGATGCTCAAATCAGGCGCTTTGCAGGTGAGCTGCACAACTATTTGATCCAAGCAAAATCAGAGGCAGTGTGGAGAAACCAAAGTCTTTGGGCACATATCTCTGTGGCGACGAACCCAAGCCCTGCCGGGGAGTGGAAACTTACTGTAACCGATTCTGATACCAACAATACCGGTACTGAACTGCTTGTTTTAAATGGTGAGGCCTATCGTCATATCGTTCTATTTTCAGGCTATACCTCTGACCAAATTAAGTTCGATGGTACGCGAGGAAAAGTCAAAGATGGTCATCTCAAGTTTTATATAGAGGGGCAAACAAGCAAGGTATTAAGGCTAAAGAGTGCTTACGCGGCAAGCCGAATCGTCATTTGTGGTGAGGGAGGGGCATGGTTTGGCTATCCGAGTTGCTAACCGCAGTCTGCAAGTGGGAGGTTCTTTGATTGAGCTGCTGGTTTCTTCATTAATTGGAGTCATGGCGATTGGCTTAGTTGGCACTATTTATCTTACAGGTCAGAAGCTGGCCGTTGAACGGACGAAAGTGCTGTTGCTGACTCAGAACATATCGAGTGTGGTTCAGCAGATTAAAGAGGATGTTCAACGAGCAGGCTTTGACGGAGTAGATTCCAGTTCGTTGCTTTTATCAGGTGCGCTAAGCAGTATCCATTTATATCCAAGCTCGGATTTGCTCGGTTATACCTATCGCGTCGCTTCATCAGGCAGTCATGCGTTTCGCAGTGTGGTGTATAAAAGGGAAGCTGCTTTGACTTCTACGCAAGGCGATATGCTTAAGGTGTGTGAAAAGCATTCTCCGTTGCCATTGACAGTCTCAGCAGCAAGCTTATCTGGCAGCGGTGGCTATTGTTTTAATCTCTTCGATCCTAAGCAGATCTCAATCTCTCGCTTTGAAGTGGAATCAAAGCCTGTGTCCGGCAATAGTGCATCAAGTCAATGGGTAAGCTTGTTCGTTGCAGGTCATTTGGTGTTGGACCCGAGTGTTGAGTATCAAACTCGCATCGAGCTGTTGCAGAGAAACTGGCAATGAGAGGCGTGCATCAGCGAGGGATTGTGACCTTGATGGTTGTGTCGATAATGCTAGCCGCGGCGTTGATGCTGACATTGAGCTCCTATAAGTCAGTTTTCTATCAAATCAAACGTGCGCAAAATGAACTCAAAGATCGGCAAGCTCATTGGCAAGTTGAGGGAGGTGTAGAGTGTCTTTATGCCTATATATCCGCAGCACCTTCGCAGCTTAATATGCTTTCTTCGGCGGTGAATACGCTACTGGATGATATTTGTAAAACGGATTTGAATCTAACTGAATTCTACAGTTATCCCGTCGGTACTGATCGCTATGTGATTCGTGCTAAAAGTGACAGTCACGCCATTACCAAGCAGTTTTTATATGCCGCGAAAACCGGACTGGGTGCGATTCAAACCACGGCCGATCTTAGGATTAGAGGCAGTGCTGAGATTGCGCCCGATGTTCCTAGAAGCAAAAACTCAGCAGGAACGTATGACTGTATTGCGGTGCGGTATAAACACCAAGTGAGTTACCAAACGACCACCTCTTCGGATCTGCTCATAACTCGAGATCCTACAGCGGGGGCTCCTTACAGCGGTTTTAACGGCGAGTGCACTAATACACATAAAACCGCTAACTCAGTCAGTGGCAATACCTCAGTCGATATCGGCCTGTTTAAACAAGACTACAAACAAGACACTGGCCTTGAGCCATTTAAAAATTACTTTGGTTTGGACAAAACGTCCAGCAACCTTGCAGAGGTGAAAAGTCATTATCAAGTGGTATCGCTAGCAACGGTTGTTGACGGTCATGATTGCGCTGATGTGATTCAAACTCACTCTAATGCAGGAGTGCAAAAACTATGGATCGAGGGGCACTGCATTATTGACTCGCCAGTCATTATTCATGGCGCTTACTCTCTTGTGGTGGAAAACGGCTTGTTTGCTGCGCATGGCTCGATGGTGTTTGAAGGCTCTATCTATCATATGGTGGATATGACATCGAGTGAGTTCTCCCTAGCTAATATCGCGAGTTATTGGAATGACGTCTCTTTCAAAGCGGCAATTCAAAGTTATTTAGGCCCAGCAACCGTCTACTTTGATAACGGCGCTTTTAAGCCGAAAGGTGGGATGATGTTTGATGCAGAAGGCGCTGAAGTTGTACTAAACGGCTCATATAGCATCGACTACTCATCTGCAAATAGCTTGAGTAATCCACCTAAGGTACTGACATGGCTTGCCGGGAGTTGGAATGTTGAATAAACAAAGTGGCTTCAGCTTATTGGAAGTGCTGATCGCGTTTTTATTGATTGGAGTGGCTGCGCTGGGTCTTATAAAAATGCAGTCGTACGTAGAGCAGCGGGCAGACTTTGCTCTCAATAGTCACCAAGCACTTAATTTAGCTGAGCGTAAGTTGGAGTGGTTTCGAACTAGAGGTGCATCAGCTGCGCTTTCTAGTCTGCCGGTAGCGGACTTTTCATCACTGACAAGTGGTAGCGATACAACCAGCTATGCTCCCTACGTGCTGCGCTGGTCGATATCGGTTCCTAGCATGTCTCTTTCGTCATCATTAAAAAGCATTTCGGTAACGGCAGAGTGGAGCGATCGAGTCGGCGTTACTCAGTCAGTGACGGTGAAATCTATGCTATCTAGTCATAGCGAATTTGATATGTAATTAGGTGCATTTTTGTCTGAGTGATTAAGCATCTTTTAAAACGCCATGTTATATATTTAAAATTAGTTGGAATATTGTTTATTTATTGATGATAGACATGTGGATTATTTGTTGCACGGTGATGGCGTTTTTGCAAAATATGTCTCCAAATATGGAAAAAACTATAGAACCTTGTGCTTTCTGTAAGCGGATTTAATAGAATGCTTAGTGAAAAATAGACCGAAATAATAAATGCACAAAGGTCTAGGGCAACAACATCACATATGGAGTTACCATGAGTAACCAAGCAATTAATAAGGCACCATCCGAAAAGCCGAGTGGGATGGATCGCTTCTTAAACTTTATTGAACGAGCAGGTAATAAAATTCCTGATCCTGCAATTTTGTTCTTCTGGGCATTGGTCATTACTTGGGCAGCATCTGCTCTACTTTCAAACATTTCGTTTGATCTTATTAACCCACGTTCGGGTGAAGCGCTTGCAATCAACAACCTTTTGACTGGCGAATCTCTAGCAAGCTTCCTTGCGAACATGGTGACCACATTCACAGGCTTTGCACCACTAGGTATCGTACTTGTTGCGATGTTAGGTGTTGGTGTTGCTGACTCTTCAGGCTTTATTACAACAGGCCTTAAGAAGATGCTTAACTTCACTCCAGCGAAGCTTCTGACTCCAATGCTAATTCTAGTGGCTATCGTGTCACACACAGCTGCTGATGCAGGCTACGTACTGGTTATCCCTCTAGGTGGTATCATCTTTCACGCTGCTGGCCGTCACCCTCTAGCGGGTATTGCTGCTGCGTTTGCGGGTGTATCGGGTGGTTTCTCTGCAAACTTTATCCCGTCAGGTATCGATCCTCTACTAGCGGGCTTCACTCAGACAGCGGCGCAAGTACTTGACCCTGAGTACGTGGTAAACCCACTAGCGAACATTTTCTTCACTGGCCTATCTTCAATCATCATCGTTGCTATCGGTTGGTATGTAACAGAGAAGATCATTGAACCACGCCTAGCGAACACACCAATTGATGAAGACGCAGAGAAAGCACCGGATCTAGGTTCTTTCACTGAGCTTGAGTCTAAAGCGTTCCGTTACGCAGGTTGGGCGATGATGGCAGGTATTGCGGTTCTTATTGCTGCAATCATTCCAGAGAACTCAGCATTGCGTTCTCCTGAAGGTGAAATCACAGCGTTCTCAGCACCGCTAATGAAGTCTATCGTTCCATTGATCTTCATTCTGTTCATCATCCCTGGTTACGTTTACGGCCGAGTGTCTGGCACGTTCAAGACAAGTAACGACATCATCAAAGCGATGGCGGATACTATGTCTACAATGGGCGCTTACATCGTAATGTCGTTCTTCTGTGCACAGTTCCTATCTGCATTCGCGCAGTCAAACATCGGTACCATGCTAGCGCTATACGGCGCAGAAGGCCTGAAAGCGATGAATCTACCAGGTGAAGCAACCATCATTGGTATGATTCTACTAACGGCTTCTGTAAACCTTCTAATCGGCTCTGCATCAGCGAAGTGGGCTCTAATTGGTCCAATCCTAGTTCCAATGCTAATGGCGGTGGGTATCTCTCCTGAGCTATCGCAAGCGGCTTACCGTGTTGGTGACTCTGTATCGAACATCATTTCTCCTCTAATGGTATTCTTCCCACTAGTGGTTGTTTACTGTCAGCGTTACGTGAAGTCGACAGGTATCGGTACTCTAGCGTCACTGATGATGCCATTCTCGATTGCAATGCTAATCGGTTGGTCAATCTTCCTAGTCGCTTACTGGATGCTAGGTATTCCTCTAGGTATCCAAGCACCTTACACATACACAATGTAAATACCGTCATATTTGGCGCTGTAGCGTTGTTAACTGCGCAAGTTCACCGGATCGCCGGCCGCCCTAATTACATAGAGCCTCTATGCTCATAGGGCTGAACTTGCTTGTTGCCTAGCTACAACACCAACTATTTTAGTATTTGATATTTAAAAGCGCTGGTCGAAAGACTGGCGCTTTCTTTTTTGTAGTGCGGGAAGCTTAGCTTGCGTGAGTTGCTCTGCGTCCTGCTTTTACTTCCGCGTCCATACGGGTAGAATTTACTACCTCTAGTCGTTTACTCATATAACCGGAGCTTTCTTTGTCAGAATCTCAGTTTACCCCTCAAGATGAATTGTTTATGCGCCGTGCGATGGAGCTAGCCGCACATGCTGAAACACAAGGTGAAGTGCCAGTCGGTGCCGTGTTAGTCAAAGAGGGGGAAATCATTGCGGAAGGTTGGAATGAGTCAATCAGTCAGCATGATGCGACCGCCCATGCGGAAATGCAGACCATTCGTAAAGCCGGGATAGCACTAGAAAATTATCGATTGCTAGATACCACCCTTTACGTGACGCTAGAGCCTTGCCCAATGTGTGCTGGGGCACTGCTGCATAGCCGAGTGAAACGTATCGTGTTTGGCGCGCCAGACCTAAAGGCTGGAGCTGCGGGTACGGTACTCAATTTGTTTGAACACCAAGCAGCGTATCACTATGCGGATGTAGAAAAGGGGCTATTAGAGGATGAATGTCGAGTTCAACTTCAAGCTTTCTTTAAACGTCGTCGTAAAGAGAAGAAAAAAGAACGTAAAGCGACACGTTTTACACGCATGCATGAAGCAAAGAAAGTACAGAAAAAAGAAGGGTAGGGATTTCAAGCAAACATCCTATGACAAGATGTTTGCTCTCAGGATTATGCCTCAGTGATGAGCTGCATAAATGCGCGGTGACGTGCAATCACCTTTTTCTTGTTGTTGCTGATCATGCGTTTGCGGCGGTTTGCAGCAACAGTTTTATTAAGGCGTTTTGACTGCATTTTACGTCTAAGCATAAAACAACCTCCTATTATGGTTAAAATCAAATCACTTGTGGAAGATTGCAAAGGCAATTGATATTCCAACAATAATGGATTTATACCCTGCAATTGTTACTATTTTAAGAAACTTCGCAAGTGATCTTGGACACGATATTATGTATGGGTTACATCCAAACAATTCAAGTGCGCAATCTTCGTTCAAAAATTGCGCACTTTGTTTCGGTGGGGCTATTACTCTTCGTTGAGGGTTGGCTCAGCCGCAGATGTTTCTGATGCAACTAGAGCGTCAGAAATGGCCATATCAGGGACTTGTATTACCTTCAGATCATCGATGCTGATATCGTCATTGTCTGCAGTTTGCTGTTCAACGTGACCGATGATGCTCTGGTAGTAGCGACGAATGTTCTCAACGTAATTTCGCGCTTCATCGCCTCGGGCAAAACCATAGCGAGTTTGGCTGTAGTATTTCTTCTGGCGCAGTAGCGGCAGGCGATCTTTGACGTCAGACCAAGCATCAGGGTTTCCGCCTTGTTTTTTCGTCAAGCGACGCGCATCCATCATATGGCCGTAACCGACGTTGTAAGACGCTAAGGCAAACCAGATCTTCTCATGCTCTTCAATTGAGTCAGGAATACGTGACACCATTCGACGTAGGTATTCAACACCGCCACGGACAGATTGTTCAGGATCGAGACGATCAGTCACGCCAACACTCTTCGCTGTCGGTAGCGTGAGCATCATCATGCCGCGAACACCTGTTGGCGATTTCGCTGTCGGGTTCCAGTGGGATTCTTGATAGCCCAATGCGGCAACTAAGCGCCAGTCAAATTCATCGGAATACTTTTTAAATAGTGGCGACCATTTAGGAAGCTTTGAATCGAGTGCACGAATGAAGGCGCGAGTATCCACGTAGTCAAAACTGCCTACGTGGCCAATATACTTTTCTTCCAATGAGGCTAAGTGACCTGATTGCTTAATGTTGCCAAAGAACTCAATCAGCAAGCCGTATAAGCTCTCATCTTGTGAGCGGCTTAAGAACCAAGAAATAGGTTGGTCTTCAGTAAGTTCGAACGCCAACGCAACATCAGGGTAAATACGTTGTGATAGTGACAACTCCACGGAGTCAGCGACGGTGAAAAGCAGTTCGCCGTTGGACACTTTCCTGAGCAGATCATTGACATCGGCATTAGGATCAATGTGGTAAGAAAAGTCCGGGTGCTGCGCTTTAATCGCCGCTAGTGTTTGGTTGAAGTGCGAGTCACTAACGATACTTAAAACATCGTTACCCTCGTTTTCTTCGATGAGTTTCGCTTGTCTATCTAGTAACTGCTCTAGGTTACGTGGACGCCAACTGCCTTTCTTATAGATGACTTGTTGACTGACATAGTAGTAAGCCGGGCCCGGTCGAAATGTTTTTAAACGTTCGGGGGATTGGCTTAATCCAGCTGCGATGATATCGATCTCGCCTTTTTCTAGCGCAGGATACAGGCTAGAAATGCGATAGGCCGGTTTCATTTCAAGTTGTACGCCTAGCTCATTAGCAAATTCACGTGCTAATTCATAATCCAGACCGGCAGGGCCATCAGGGCCGATATAGTAAGAGAGTTGGTTGTTCAACGTCCCCACGCGCAATACGCCACGTTCTTTAATTAAATCGAGATCACTCTTAGGTTCTGATTCGATTTGGCAGCCAGATAGGACCAATGCGCTGGCAAATAATAAACAGAGTGATTTTAGTTGGGTTAGGTAATGCTTCTTCATTCACGGCAATCTCATACATCCAGTAGGGCATTTATATCAAAGTGGTATAACAAGGCAAGACAATCACAGTAACTCTTAGTAATAGAGAACAATAAATAGCGTTTTCTGTCGAAATTCAAAATTGACGAAAAAAATGACGCAAACGGTTGCTTTTGGTGTTACATCACAAAAACAATTGCTATATAATGCGCTCGCAACGAAGAGGTGGAATCGGCATAGGTTTGAAAAACCTTCGGAATAGCTTCGAAGAAAACAGTGAAATGTATAGAACAATTAGATGCTCTAGAACATTTTAACCCACTGAATTTATTCCAATATCACCTTAATCAATTGCATAAGAGACCTAAGTACATGAGAATTTTTCGTGGCTCCCCAGCTCTATCTGAATTTCGTGTTAACAAGCTTCTAGAGCTTTGTCGTGAACTAGGCCTACCTGTAACAGGTATTTACGCTGAGTTTGCACACTTTGCAGATCTAACGGCAGACCTAGATGCGTCTGAAGTTGAGAAACTAGAAAAACTACTGACTTACGGTCCGACACTTTCTTTTGACGAGAATGGTGAAAAGCACAAGCCAGAAGGTCTTCTTCTACTTGCGACTCCTCGTCCTGGTACTATCTCACCTTGGTCTTCTAAGTCTACCGACATCGCGAATAACTGTGGTCTAGCTAAAGTGGCTCGTCTAGAGCGCGGTACGGCTTACTACATCGAAACATCATCTGAACTTTCTGAGCTTCAACTGGTTGAGCTTAAAGCGATTCTGCATGACCGCATGATGGAAGTGATCTTCACTGACTTCGACTCAGCAACGGCGCTTTTCCAAGTGGCAGAGCCTGCACCGGTAGCGGATGTTGATCTACTTGCTGGTGGTCGTGCTGCTCTTGAAAAAGCAAACGTTACCCTAGGTCTTGCACTTGCCGATGATGAAATCGAATATCTGTACGATAGCTTCGTAAACAAGCTCGATCGTAATCCAACTGATATTGAACTGATGATGTTTGCTCAGGCGAACTCAGAGCACTGTCGTCACAAGATCTTCAACGCAGACTGGACTATCGATGGCGTTAAGCAAGAGAAGTCGCTGTTCAAAATGATCAAGAACACTTTCGAAACCACACCAGAAAACGTGCTGTCTGCGTATAAAGATAACGCAGCGGTAATGGTGGGTTCTGAAGTTGGTCGTTTCTTCCCGAACCCAGAGACTCGCCAGTACGGTTACAACCAAGAGAAAGCGCACATCCTAATGAAGGTGGAAACGCACAACCACCCAACGGCTATCTCTCCTTGGCCGGGCGCTTCGACAGGTTCTGGTGGTGAAATCCGTGACGAAGGCGCGACAGGTATTGGTGGTAAGCCAAAAGCAGGTCTCGTTGGTTTCACAACTTCAAACTTACGTATTCCTGGCTTTGAACAGCCATGGGAAACAGACTTCGGTAAGCCAGGTCGCATTGTTAACGCACTAGATATCATGCTAGAAGGCCCATTAGGTGGCGCGGCGTTTAACAACGAATTTGGTCGTCCAAACCTACTAGGTTACTTCCGTACTTACGAAGAGAAAGTAAACTCTCACGCGGGTGAAGAAGTTCGTGGTTACCACAAGCCAATCATGATTGCTGGTGGTATGGGTAACATCCGTGATGAGCACGTTCAGAAGAAAGAGATTCCAGTTGGTGCAAGCCTAATCGTGCTTGGTGGTCCAGCGATGAACATCGGCCTTGGTGGTGGCGCGGCATCTTCTATGGCATCTGGCCAATCAGCAGAAGATCTAGACTTTGCTTCAGTACAGCGTGAAAACCCAGAGATGGAGCGCCGTTGTCAGGAAGTTATCGACCGTTGTTGGCAGCTAGGTGATGCTAACCCAATCGCATTTATCCACGATGTTGGCGCAGGCGGTATCTCTAACGCACTTCCAGAGCTTGTCGATGACGGTGAGCGTGGCGGTATCTTCCAGCTACGTGATGTACCAAACGATGAGCCGGGCATGAGCCCACTTGAGATCTGGTGTAACGAATCACAAGAACGCTACGTAATGGCAGTTGCGCCTGAGAACATGGCAGCATTCGATGCTATCTGTAAGCGTGAGCGTGCACCGTATGCTGTTGTTGGTGTTGCGACTGAAGAGCGTGAACTGAAACTTGAAGATTCACACTTCGACAACACGCCAATCGACATGCCAATGGACATCTTATTAGGTAAGACGCCTAAGATGCACCGTGATGCGAAAACGCTAAAAGCGAACAACCCTGCAATTGACCGTGACGGTATTGAGCTAAATGAAGCGGTTGACCGCGTACTGCGTCTACCAACGGTTGCTGAGAAAACATTCCTTATCACTATCGGTGACCGCACGGTTACTGGTCTTGTAGCGCGTGACCAAATGGTTGGCCCTTGGCAGGTGCCAGTAGCGAACTGCGCAGTGACTGCAGCAAGCTACGATACGTACCACGGTGAAGCAATGTCGATGGGTGAGCGTACACCAGTTGCTCTATTAGACTTCGGTGCATCAGCACGTCTTGCGGTGGGTGAGGCTATCACGAATATCGCTGCGACCAACATTGGCGATATCAAACACATTAAACTGTCGGCTAACTGGATGTCTCCAGCAGGTCACCCAGGTGAAGATGCCGGTCTTTACGAAGCGGTGAAAGCAGTCGGTGAAGAGCTATGTCCTGCGCTTGGTCTGACTATCCCTGTGGGTAAAGACTCAATGTCGATGAAGACTAAGTGGGAAGAGAACGGCGAGCAGAAAGAAGTCACGTCGCCACTTTCTCTAGTAATTACTGCGTTTGCTCGCGTTGAAGATGTTCGTAAGACAATCACGCCTCAACTTCGTACTGACAAAGGCGCTTCGAGCCTAGTACTGATTGACCTAGGTAACGGTCAGAACCGTCTAGGTGCTACAGCACTGGCGCAGGTTTACAAGCAGCTTGGTGATAAGCCTGCAGACGTAGACAACGCAGCGCAGCTAAAAGGTTTCTATGAAGGTGTTCAAGCTCTAGTAGCAAAAGACCAAGTTATCGCTTACCACGATAAAGGCGACGGCGGTCTATTCGTAACGCTTGCCGAGATGGCATTCGCTGGTCACTGTGGTGTTAAAGCGAACATTGAAGACCTTTACTCTGAAGAGAAGGGCGAAGATGCACTAGCAGCGCTATTTAACGAAGAGCTAGGTGCCGTACTTCAAGTTAAGAACGATGACCTAGATGCTGTGCTTTCAACGCTAGCAGCAAACGGTCTTGAGGCATGTTCACACGTAATTGGCAGCGTAGAAGAGTCTGACGAGCTAGTGATTACTTCTGGTGAGACAGTAGTTCTTGAGCGTAACCGTACTGAACTACGTACTATCTGGGCTGAAACAACGCATAAGATGCAATCACTGCGTGATAACACAGCATGTGCAGACCAAGAGCATGAAGCGAAGAAAGACAACTCAGACCCAGGTCTGAACGTTAAGCTAAGCTTCGACGTAAACGAAGACATCGCGGCACCATACATTGCCGGTTCTATGATAAACAAGGGTGCGAAGCCTAAGATGGCAATCCTGCGTGAGCAGGGTGTTAACTCTCATGTTGAAATGGCAGCAGCATTTGACCGTGCAGGCTTTGAAGCAACAGATATTCACATGAGCGACATCCTAACGGGTCAAGCGGTACTAGAAGAGTACCAAGGCCTAGTAGCTTGTGGCGGCTTCTCTTACGGTGACGTACTAGGTGCAGGTGAAGGTTGGGCGAAGTCTATCTTGTTCAACGAAGATGCTCGTAACCAGTTCGAAGGCTTCTTTAAGCGTGAAGATACCTTCTCTCTCGGTGTGTGTAACGGCTGTCAGATGCTATCGAACCTGAAAGAGTTAATCCCAGGTGCAGACCTATGGCCACGCTTTGTTCGTAACGAATCTGAGCGTTTTGAAGCGCGCTTCAGCCTAGTAGAAGTTCAGAAGTCTGATTCTGTATTCTTCGACGGCATGGAAGGTTCTCGCATGCCAATCGCAGTTTCTCACGGTGAAGGTCGTGTAGAAGTGCGTGATGCAGACCACCTAGCTGCGATTGAAGCGTCAGGTACAGTTGCAGTTCGTTACGTCGATAACCACGGTAATCCAACGCAGCAATACCCGAACAACCCGAACGGCTCGCCAAACGCGATTACAGGCCTAACAACGACTGATGGCCGAGTAACTATCATGATGCCGCACCCTGAGCGTGTATTCCGCACAGTGGCGAACTCATGGTCTCCTGAAGGTTGGGGTGAGAACGGCGCTTGGATGCGTATGTTCCAAAATGCACGTAAGAACGTCGGTTAATTGAGAAGGCGTTAGTTTTTGCCTAGCAGCATAGTTAAAGCGCAGATCGAAAGGTCTGCGCTTTTTATTTGATAAACATAAGTTAGTCCACCGTCATTCCATAGACCGAAGCATGAGGGAGTAGGGAATCTCAGTTAGTTTTCTACTTGCTTTGAGAGATCCCCAACTCGCTCGTATCTCACTCTAGAGGATGGCGTTATTAATAATCTTCGTTCTTTGAAAGAAACCATTAGCCAAATGGTGGCTTTTAAGTTTTAATACCGCCCTTGCCAAGGGATGGTGTTAAACAGCTCAGCTTAGATGGAGTTATCAAGTTGACCGAATCCCTGATTAATCCCTTAGGAAATGAATATGTCGAACAACAAAAAATTTGCCATTCGTGTGACAGAAAAACGTAACGGTTGGTGTGCTGAGATCACACGCCAAGTGACTTCACGTAAAACATCAGTATCTAAGCGTGAAACGGGCTTTGAAACTGAAGCTCAAGCTCAAGAGTGGGCTGAAAAAGAGCTTGCGGGCTTTGTTCAGAATCAAGCAGTTCGTAACGAACGTAAAGGCGAAGCACGTAAGGTTCGCGTTGAACGTGAAGAGCGTCTAGCGCAAGAAGCAGCAGAAAAGAAAGCGCGCCGCATCGAAGAAGCGAAACTTGCTGCAGCAGCACAAGCTGAATTTGATGATGAAGACGATTTCTTCGACGAAGAATAATCGCGATTCATTGCAAATAAAAAACCGCCTAATAGGGCGGTTTTTTGCATCTAGTATTTGGTGGGGGGTTAACGAAACTGACCCGCATCTGGCAAAAAGTCAAAACCAGCAGTGGCGAGCTTTGATTCTAACGCGCTTCTATCGATATCGAAGTAAGCAACAAGTTTGTCCAAGTCACCGCCAAAATCATCACGTAGCTTCATGTTGACGATACTCATCAACATAATCGGATCCATGCTTTCAAAGTTCGCCAGATTCATTACTTATCCTCGAAGTCGGAAATAAGTAGGTTTGCAGCAGCAAAGGCGGCTTTATCACGCGCTTCTTTCGGTAGAGACTCATCTGCCGCAATATCATTCAACGCTCTTACTGCGCATGAAATTGCTTGTGGGACATACGCTTGGTCACCACTGCCGATTTGAGCGTACAGCTCACGAACCAGTTCACAACAGCCATATACTTGCATAGCTTCAACTCCAATAAATGATAACTGCTCTCAAATATACACACTCGGTTTAGTAAACTCAAAGCTTAAGCTTGTTCTAGCTCAAGCCTTGTCGAGTAGTGCTTGAGATTTATACAGAGAAATTAATTTTGCAGTTGTTGCTCTAGTTGATAGGTCACTTCGCCGTCTAAACGAAGCTGTTTTGCTAGCTCTTGTAAGTAGGCTTTTTCCATAAAGTTTTGTTCGTCGATAACAATGAGCGAGGCTAAGTAAACCTCTGATGCTTGCTGAGGTGAGCGGGCTAATCGAGCGACTTCAGCAGGGTCAAGTGGTTTATTTAATTCCTCATGCACCAGTTGCTGTAGCGCGTTGTCTGCGTCAGATTGTTCAAGTGTCGACTCAATGTGCGCCATCTCTTGCTGGTCCACATGGCCATCTGCTTTGGCTGCAGCAATCATCGCTTTTAGAATCAGTTCACTGTGGTAATCGTCTTGAGCATTGAAGCTTTCCGTTGTGCCAGTGGAGGTTTGCTTACTTTGATAGTCGTTATAGACCTTATAAGCCAGCGCTCCAAGGACAGCTACACCGCCGACTTTGAGCGTGTTTTTACCTAGCTTCTTACCGAGTTTTTTGCTTTTCTTAGAGCCCATGAGTAGGCTCACTAAGCCACCTCCAACAGCACCAGCCCCAAGGGACTTTAAGCTGCTAGAGCTTGAACTGTTTTTCATTTTAGCTTGCCCTTGTTGGACAATATCTGACTTGAGTGCTTGATTAAGTAGGCTTTTAAGATCCATAGATTACCTCCACCATTTTTTGACAGCTTAATGGGGTAAAGATGAATAGGGGATTAATAATGGTGAAAAACAAAAAAGGCGAGCTGAGAGCTCGCCTTTTAAATCGTGTTAGTGAGAATGTTATTCTTCAGCGTAACCGTGCATACCAAGAAGGTCACCATCAAGGTAAGCTTCTTTTTCATCTTTCATGACTAAACGTTCTTCAACTAACCACTTAACCACCATAGGGTAGATTTTGTGTTCTTGAGTTTGAACGCGTTCAGTTAGAGTATCGACCGTATCTTCGTCGAAAATCGGCACTTTAGCCTGCAAAATAACAGGACCACCGTCAAGCTGCTCAGTAACGAAATGGACGCTAGTGCCATGTTCTTCATCACCTGCGTGGATAGCACGTTGATAAGTGTTAAGACCTGGGTACTTAGGAAGCAGAGAAGGGTGAATATTGATCATGCGGCCCATGTAGTGGCGAACGAATTCACCACTTAGAATACGCATGTAACCAGCAAGTACGATGACGTCTGGCTTATATTCATCGATCTGCTTCATCAACTCATGGTCAAAAGCGTCACGGGTATCGAAGGCTTTAGGGTCAAGGAAGTGTGCCGCAGCACCGGCTTTCTCAGCGCGCTCTAAAGCATAGACATTGGCTTTGTTGGAAAATACTGCAGTCACACGACCACCAGTAATGTCCTTGTCACATGCATCAATGATTGCCTGCAGGTTAGAACCGTTTCCTGAAACTAAAACGACGATACTTTTCATGCTTATTTGATCTCTACTTGTTCTTCGCCAGCTGCAGCGTTTGCGATCTCACCGATAACCCAAGCGTTTTCGCCTTCAGCGTTTAATAGCGCAACCGCTGCGTCTGCTTGGTCCATAGGTAGAGCAACAACAAGACCTACACCACAGTTAAATGTGCGGTACATTTCGTGAGTGGTTACGTTGCCTTTCTCTTGTAGCCATTTGAAGATGATTGGCCATTCCCAGCTGTTTCCATCAACGACGGCTTTAGTGCCTTCAGGAAGTACGCGTGGGATGTTTTCCCAGAAACCACCACCTGTGATGTGAGAAATCGCGTGGATGTCGTGTTTCTCAATCATTTTCAGTGCTGATTTGATGTAAATCTTTGTTGGTTCTAGTAGGTGCTCACCGATAGTGCGACCTGCTAGTTCTTCGTTTTTGTCTGCGCCAGATACTTCAAGGATCTTACGGATCAGTGAGTAACCGTTTGAGTGAGGACCGCTTGAACCTACTGCGATCAGTGCATCACCTGCGGCTACTTTCGTGCCGTCGATTACGTCTTCTTTTTCTACAACACCCACACAGAAGCCTGCAACATCGTAGTCTTCACCTTCGTACATACCTGGCATTTCAGCCGTTTCACCACCGATTAGCGCACAACCTGCTTGTACACAGCCGTCAGCAATACCAGAGACTACGTCTGCGGCTGTATCAACATCAAGTTTGCCTGTTGCGTAGTAATCTAGGAAGAATAGTGGCTCTGCGCCTTGAACAATAAGATCGTTCACGCACATAGCAACGAGGTCAACACCGATGGTGTCGTGCTTTTTCATATCCAAAGCAAGACGAAGTTTCGTACCCACACCGTCAGTACCTGAAACCAATACTGGCTGCTTATATTTAGTTGGCAGTTCACATAATGCGCCAAAACCACCAATACCACCCATTACTTCTGGGCGACGTGTACGTTTTACAGCACCTTTAATACGGTCAACAAGCGCGTTGCCTGCATCGATATCAACGCCAGCGTCTTTGTAGCTAAGAGATGTGTTATCAGCACTCACAGGGAAGTCCTCGGTTTTTAAGTTGGATATGAAAACGGCGCTATTCTAACAGTGGATAAACCTATATAGCAAACGTTTGCGCAAGTTTTTTTATGCCATCATTAGGCAGAAATTGAGAACGAAATCGTTTATAATCTGGAGGTTTGATTAAATTTTACCTGAAATCCGGAGATGGAAATGAAAGTTGTTGAAGTGAAACACCCTCTAGTGAAGCACAAACTTGGCCTAATGCGAGAAGGTGATATCAGCACAAAGCGCTTCCGTGAGCTAGCGACAGAAGTAGGTAGCCTACTGACTTACGAAGCAACAGCAGACTTTGAAACAGAGAAAGTAACCATTGAAGGTTGGAACGGTCCAGTGGAAGTGGACCAAATCAAAGGTAAGAAAGTAACGGTAGTGCCTATCCTACGTGCAGGTCTAGGTATGATGGATGGTGTTCTTGAGCACATGCCAAGCGCTCGTATCAGTGTTGTTGGTATCTACCGTGACGAGGAGACGCTTGAGCCAGTACCATACTTCAACAAGCTAGCGTCTAACATGGACGAGCGTATTGCGCTTGTTGTTGACCCAATGCTTGCAACGGGTGGTTCAATGATCGCAACAATCGACCTTCTAAAAGAGAAAGGTTGTAAAGCAATCAAGGTTCTTGTTCTTGTAGCTGCGCCAGAAGGTATTGAAGCGCTAGAAAAAGCACACCCAGATGTAGAGCTTTACACTGCGGCAATCGATGAGAAGCTAAATGACAAAGGCTACATCGTTCCTGGTCTAGGCGATGCTGGTGATAAGATCTTCGGTACGCTATAAGCGGTCGAAAGTGAATGATTTAAAAAGGGAGCCGATTGGCTCCCTTTTTTAGTATCATCTATTTCTTAAGACTTAATGTGCCGCCGGTTTTTGGCTTGCTTGGGCGCTGGCTGTTATCAGACGCCGGCTTATGGAAGGATTTACCTTTGCCACTCGGCTTGCCTTTAAACTCACCTTGCTTACCACCATGGCGGCCTTTCTTTGAGTTAGGCGCGTGGCGGAACTCATCAGCGTTGCGGCCTTTAAAGGTACGCTGCTTCTGGTTGCGTCTTGCTGTTGACTCTTGGTTTTCTTCGCGGCTATCAAATAGCTTAGCATCGGTCGCGCGACGAATGCGCTTGCCTTTGCTATCCATCTTAGACGCTTCTTCTGTGCCGCTTGAGTCTTCACACATAGCAAGAATCTCAGCTACTTCGCTATCACTTAGGTAACGCCATTGACCGTTAGGAATGCCATCTAGAGAGATGTTCATAATACGTACGCGACGAAGCTTAAATACTTCATAGCCTAGGGCTTCACACATACGACGAATTTGACGGTTTAAACCTTGCGTCAATACGATGCGGAAAGAGTATTTAGTCTCTTTGGTTACGGTACAAGGAAGCGTGACTGTATCGAGGATGTTGACGCCTGAAGACATCTTTTTGATGAAGTCATCGCTGATCGGTTTATCAACACGTACTACGTATTCTTTTTCGTGGTTGTTACCTGCGCGAAGGATCTTATTGACGATATCGCCATCGTTAGTCAGGAAAATAAGACCATCAGAGGGTTTGTCTAGACGACCAATCGGGAAAATACGTTTTCTGTGGCCGACGAAGTCAACGATATTGCCCGGAATATCACGTTCGGTAGTACAGGTAATGCCAGTTGGCTTGTTTAGCGCGATATAAACAGGCTTGTCAGTGGCTGCAGAGATAGGCTTATCGTCAACACGAACATCATCACCTAGTTGGACTTTGGTGCCCATTTCTGGCACTTGACCATTAATCGTGACACGACCTTGCTCGATAAGGCGGTCAGCTTCACGGCGTGAGCAAAACCCCGTTTCGCTAATAAATTTGTTTAGGCGTTTAGCGTTATCTTGTGACATGTTGTTCTCCTAACGTTTCACAACGGCGGTTAAAAGGTGTGCTGACCAGAGTAAAACATCAGCACATAGAGGGCGCGCATTCTAGCACTGTGCTAAGCGTTAACCCAGTCGTTTTTGATGGCGCTCGCGCGTTTCGATCTTTTTCTCGGCACTTTTTCGCAGTAAGACGTACACCGCCCCAGTGCCACCGTGAAAGCGCTGGGCACTGTGAACACATTGCACTTCTTTAATTTGCATTAGCCATTGGGCCACGAAGCTTTTCATTAGTGCTGGTGGGTTTGAGCGTTCGCCTTTGCCATGAACAATCACGACGGTGCGAATATCCATCCGCATACATTGCTTTAAGAACTTAACTACTTCATCGCGCGCTTGTTCAAGTGTGCGTTTATGCAAATCTAATCTCGCTTGAATAGGGTACTTGGCAAGGCGCAGCTTTTTGTAGACACCGTCTTGTACCCCATCACGTTTGAACTCGATGATATCGTCAGGCTTTATCATCTCTGCGTGATCGATAGAGAGGTATTCAGGCTCATCTTCGGTAAGCCAGATCGCGGCTTCACGCTTAGCAAGTTGAGAATCAGAGACCTGATGCTGCTTTTTATGCTCAGTAGTATCTTGCTGAAGAGGTTTTACGTCGCCCATCATTTGCTGAAATAGGGCAAAATCATCGTCTTGAGACATACCTACATCTCAGAGTGGTAATCAATGTGACTATTATACCAATGATGAAGCTGAGGTGATCAGAAAAAATAAAAAACCGAAGCAGACAAGGTATCTACTTCGGTGCATAGCGAACGTCTATTCAATGAATAGGGCTAAGCGATTCTAGTGAGGAGATTTGTCGTTCATCACTTTGTAGACAAAATAACCGCCGTAAAACAGCATAAGACCAAAGGCTGCAAAGATTACCATCATTGAAGATAGACCTACTGCATTACCAAATAGGAGATCAAGCCAAAAGTCCATAGTCACTTCCTCTAATTATATGTGTGAAGACAGGGTTTAAGGTAATGCGTGGTTAAATATGCAACACTGATCTGGATCAAATGTTGTTATTAGGTTGCGTATTTGTTTTTGGTGGTGTGTTTGTGCTCACACTTTATACTCGGTCGGTGGTGTTTTATACAAACGAACTATTAATTTGAAAAAGTTAATGAAAATGGCTTGCGTTAAAATCCAGAATCCGTAATATACGCTCTCGTTGACGGGCAATGAGCTCGAAGAAACATCTCGGTGAATAGCGCAGCTTGGTAGCGCATCTGGTTTGGGACCAGAGGGTCGGGGGTTCGAATCCCTCTTCACCGACCATATTTAAAAAAAGGCTCTGCAGAAATGCAGAGCCTTTTTTGCATTTACGGTGTAAAGATTCGAACCGAGGTGGGTTCGCCTGATGTTCAAAGAATGTCTCTTCACTGACCGTATTAAGAAAGCCTGCTTTATAGCAGGCTTTCGTCGTTTTTGAGCAGAGGAAATAGGATTAGAACCCAAGTGGGGTTCGTCTGATATTAGAATCTGGCTCTTCACCGGCCATATTTAAAAAAAGGCTCTGCAGAAATGCAGAGCCTTTTTTGCATTTACGGTATAAAGATTCGAACCGAGGTGGGTTCGTCTGAGTTTAGAATCTGGCTCTTCACCGGCCATATTTAAAGAAGGGCTCTACAGAAATGTAGATCCCTTTTTTGCATTTTGAGATAAAAGATCTGTCATTCCATAGACTGACGAAGGAAGGAGTAGGGAATCTCTTGATATCGTGTGGGGAGTATTGGAGATCCCCAACTCGCTCGTTTCTCACTCTTGAGGATGACTGCACGACCGATAGAGAAGTGTCCTTAGTACTCAAACTCACATAACGCCGGTTTGCTTTTCGAAAGCTGAGTTACTTTAAAGCCACCCTCTTTAAGCAGTGCGAGAACATTGTTTTCCCCTACTAGATGCAAGCTACCAACGACCATAAGATACGTTCCTTTTTTCTCCTTTGACCAGCTTGGGTTAGCCAGCTGTTGGGCCCAGTCGAGATTTCGGTCTGTGAGGAAGGCAGTTTCAAACTCTTCCGACATTTCGGTTAGCTTGGCAAACTCGTTCAGTTTTTCAATATCCCCAGCTTTCCAAGTTTTAATCAAGCAGTGAGCCATCTCCTCTGAATGGTCAAATTCATTAATCGCACTCAAAAGTAGCTCTTTCCCTGACTCTTTTTGGCCTGTTAAAAGGTCAATTTGAAACTGGAGAGGCTCCAGGCTGATGACAGGAATATTTTGAAAAGTAGCTTTATAGGTTAGGTGCGCATCGACACCATAAGCCGCTTTATAGCCTAAATATTCTATCTGTTTCATTTGAACTGCGAGCGCAGTTGCCCATGGTGGGGAGTTAAGCAATTGAGGGGCATTCAGCTCTAACAGATTGGCGATCCCTTTCAACTCGTCTTGTTGTTTTGCTGTTAGGACATTTTTGCTCAGCAATGTCACGGGTGGGTAAGTTACGCCCTGACTCTTACGCACGTCCGTCTCAATGATCAAACCATCACTGGTCTGTAATGCGTCCATGATCTGTTTATTTAACGGGAACATGCTGTCATCACCGACATGTACGGAACCGAGTATGTAGTAATTCAACTTACCCTTTGTTGCTTGCCAAAATAGTGGCTCGGCAAGAGTGGTGGTCGAGTAGATTAAAGCAATAAACGGGATAAGTAGTTTGCGCATTAAGTATGAGTTGCCTTACTGAAAAATTGTTGAATCCAAAATTATCAACGTATTTTGACGAGAGAATTGTGAGTGTTAGATCACGTTTCGAATTCTAGTTACTCGTTTCAGTTTATGACAACTGATCGAGAGATGTGATCACTATTCACGAATTGCATCCATTTGAGGCGGAAAGCTGTGATTTACTTCTCAGTAATCTCGTCAAAATAAGTCCGTCGAAATTAACGTTGTTCGTAACTATATGTTTATAAAGAGTTTAAAGTTTTTAGGTTTTATAAAGTTTGAATCGGATCACTTTCGATGATGATTAATTTTACGATGAAAAATAACTCAGGCTATTGTGATTGCATCTTGATTTTGACGCCGAACTTTTCAGGCTTCGCTCCACTTTTAAGGGTAAGTAAGATGTTTAAACAAACTTTCATCGCGACTTCAGTATTAGCAACGTTAGCGGGTTGCGCATCGTTTCAGTCTACTGAACAAAATGTCGTTAACTCACTTGCAGCAAACTTAGATGTTCAATATGAAGTACTCACTAACCACGGCGCTAACGATGGTCTTGCATGTCAGGATATGGGCGCTGAGTGGGCTTCTTGTAACAAGGTCAACATGACACTCGTTAACCAGGGTGAAGTGGTTGACTCAAAAGATTGGGCTATTTACTTCCACAGCATTCGCCTGATTTTAGATGTTGATAATGAGCAGTTCAAAATCTCACGTGTAACCGGTGATCTACACAAACTCGAGCCAACTGATAAGTTTGATGGTTTTGCGGCGGGTGAAGAAGTAACGCTTCCTCTAGTTGCTGAATACTGGCAGCTGTTTGAAACTGATTTCATGCCGGGTGCATTCGTTGCTGCACCAAACGCAGAGCCTAAGATGATTGCTTCGCTAAACACTGAGGACGTGGCTTCTTTCGTGACTGGCCTTGAAGGTGACAATCTAAAACGTACACCGGATGACAACAACGTATTTGCCAACGCTGTGTCTCGTTTCGAGAAGAATGAAGATTTAGCAAAACAAGACGTATCAACCACGCTGCTGCCAACGCCAATGTTTGTTGAAGCGGGCAAAGGCACAGTAGATATCTCTGGTGGTATTACACTACCTAAAGATGCGTTCGATGCGGCTCAATTTACTGCAATTCAAGATCGTGCAGAAGTGGTAGGTGTGGATGTTCGCGGTGATGTTCCAGTTAGCATCACAGTTGTTCCTGCAGACTTCACCGGTGAATTAGCAAAATCTGGTGCTTATGAGATGAGCATCAAAGGCGACGGTATTGCGATTAAAGCGTTCGACCAAGCAGGCGCTTTCTACGCGGTACAATCTATCTTTGGCCTGGTAGATAGCCAAAACGCTGATTCTCTACCACTGCTGTCTATTAAAGATGCGCCTCGTTTTGATTACCGTGGCGTAATGGTGGATGTGGCGCGTAACTTCCACTCTAAAGACGCAATTCTTGCAACGCTAGATCAAATGGCGGCGTACAAGATGAACAAACTACACCTTCACTTAACGGATGATGAAGGCTGGCGTATAGAAATTCCAGGTCTACCTGAGCTAACTGAAGTCGGTGCCAATCGTTGTTTCGATGTTGAAGAGAAAAGCTGTCTACTGCCTCAGCTAGGCTCAGGTCCAACATCAGACAACTTTGGTTCTGGCTACTTCAGCAGAGCTGACTACGTGGAAATCTTAACCTACGCGAAAGCACGTAACATCGAAGTGATTCCAGAAATCGATATGCCAGCGCACGCTCGCGCAGCAGTGGTATCGATGGAAGCGCGTTATGACCGTCTAATGGAACAAGGCAAAGAAGCTGAGGCGAACGAATACCGCCTGATGGATCCACAAGATGAATCAAACGTAACCACGGTTCAGTTCTACAACAAACAGAGCTTCATTAACCCTTGTATGGAATCGTCAACTCGCTTTGTTGATAAAGTGATTTCTGAAGTGGCAGCAATGCATGCTGAGGCAGGCGCTCCGCTAACAACCTGGCACTTTGGTGGCGACGAAGCGAAGAACATCAAGTTAGGCGCTGGTTTCCAAGACGTTAACGCACAAGACAAAGTAAGCTGGAAAGGCACGATTGACCTATCTAAGCAAGATAAGCCATTCGCGCAATCGCCAAAATGTCAGACGTTAATTACCGACGGCACAGTAAGCGACTTCGGTCACCTGCCAAGCCACTTTGCTGAGCAAGTGTCGAAGATTGTGGCAGAGAAGGGCATTCCAAACTTCCAAGCTTGGCAAGATGGTCTGAAGTACAGTGAAGGTGAGAAAGCATTCGCAACAGAAAACACTCGCGTGAACTTCTGGGATGTTCTCTACTGGGGCGGTACTTCATCAGTGTACGAATGGTCTAAGAAAGGTTACGACGTAATCGTTTCTAACCCAGACTACGTTTACATGGACATGCCATACGAAGCGGACCCACAAGAGCGTGGTTACTACTGGGCAACGCGTGCAACAGACACTCGTAAGATGTTTGGCTTCGCACCAGAGAACATGCCACAAAATGCGGAAACGTCTCTAGACCGCGATGGCAACGGCTTTACTGGTAAAGGTGAGATTGAAGCGAAGCCTTTCTACGGCCTATCAGCACAGCTTTGGTCTGAGACAGTACGTATCGATGAGCAATATGAGTACATGGTATTCCCTCGCGTACTTGCAGCCGCTGAGCGTGCATGGCACCGTGCAGATTGGGAGAACGACTATAAAGTGGGTGTAGAGTACTCGCAAAACTCTAACCTAGTAGACAAAGCAGCACTAAACCAAGACTACAACCGCTTTGCGAACGTACTTGGTCAACGTGAACTGGCTAAGCTAGAGAAAGCGGGCATCGACTACCGCCTACCTGTACCTGGTGCGAAAGTAGAAGATGGCAAGCTTACAATGAACGTTCAGTTCCCAGGTGTTGAGCTACAATACTCTCTAGATGGTGAAAACTGGCTGACTTACGCTGACAGCGCGCGTCCGGCAGTAGAAGGTGAAGTATTCATCCGTTCAGTGTCTGTGACTGGTGAGAAAGCGAGTCGAGTGACTAGCGTGAAATAATTCCCCCTCCCTGCCAATCTAGACAGAAAGGAAAGGGAAAAACGCCCGGCCAGTGATGGTCGGGCGTTTTTATTTTTTATAGTGAGTAAGCTGCTATTAAGCGATTTGCGTTTGTTGTTCTTCAACTTGCTCTGCATTGCTCATTGGGCTTTCTGCGCCATGCATCCAACGAACTAGTGTGTTAGAGAACAATAGTAGGATGACACCAGATACAGTTGCTGTCACAGCAATACCAGTAAAGATAGCCATTGCACCTAGCTCACCAACGTGAGAGCCCACGTAGCCAGCAACGTAGTTAGCAATTGCATTACAGCCAAACCAAGCGCCCATCATCAGTGATGCTAGACGTAGTGGAGCAAGTTTGGTTACTAGAGAAAGGCCAATTGGTGATAAGCAAAGCTCACCAAGAGTATGGAAGAAAAATGCACCAACTAACCATAGCATTGATGTTTTCACTGCCGTGTCGCCACCTTGCTCCATCACAGCACCGACCATACATAAGAAGCCAAGTGCTAAGAAGAACATCGCCATTGCAAACTTCACCGGAGAGTTTGGCTCTCGCTTGCCGAGCTTAACCCATAACACGGCTAATACAGGTGCTAGAGTGATAATGAAGAATGGGTTCAAAGATTGGAACCAAGCTGCTGGTACTTCAAATCCACCGATCATACGGTCGGTATACTGCTGGGTGTAGATATTCATCAGACCGCCGGCTTGCTCGAAACCAGCCCAGAATACGATAGTGAACAAGCTCATCACTAGAATAACTTTGATACGGTCAAATTCTTCTTTAGTAAGCGGTTCTTTCTTAGATGACTTCTTGATGGCTAGATCACGCTTAGCGGCTGGTTCGCGGCCAATGTCACCCAACCAAGATTGAGCTAGGGTCATTTGCATTACCAAGCTTACTAACATACCTACACCGGCAGCAATAAAGCCTGCTTTCCAACCAAATGAGTTAGTCACAGAACCAGACACAACACCTGCGAGTAGCGCACCAAGGTTTATACCCATGTAGAAAATGGTAAATGCACCGTCACGGCGGTTATCGCCCTCTTGGTAAAGATCACCAACCATGGTTGAGATGTTTGGTTTAAATAGACCGTTACCTGAAATCAACAGAGCAAGACCTAGGTAGAAGGTATGTAATGAGCCAAGACCAAGAGCATCTGCTGGTAATGCGAGAGTGAACTGACCTGCGGCCATCAGAACACCACCAATTAAGATTGAGCGACGTTGGCCTAGGTAGTTATCGGCCAAATAGCCGCCAATTAGGGGGGTAATGTAGACAAGTCCAGTATAGATGCCGTATAGGTCAAGAGCATCTTTAGTCGACCAGCCCAAGCCGCCATTCATGGTTGCGTCTGTTAAATAAAGCACTAGGATGGCGCGCATCGCGTAGTAAGAGAATCGCTCCCAAAGTTCGGTACCGAACAGTAGGAATAGGCCACGTGGATGGCCAAAAAATTGGTGATGTTGGTTTGTCATAAGTTTTATTAATCTTAGCTATTATCGTTTTTTATTGGCTCTTACATATACTCTTTGGGTGCCTATACTGCAATCGGCAATAATCGTCGATATTGTGAGATTAAAATCCTAACCTTATGACTTGTAAGTAATTAATTGTCGTGTGGGTTACATGTTGTTCGTGCTACAAACTTAGTTTCCAAAATTGAGTTTGGTTTACGCAATTGTTGTCAATATTGATGTGGTGGATTTGTTGTTGTTGGAGTGATAAAAAAAGGCACCGCTTGGGTGCCTTAAGAATGGAAATGATCAGTGGTTAGTAAGCGTCGTTGTGGACACTTTGCACTGCACGACCTGATGGGTCTGCCATGTTCTTAAATGACTCATCCCATTCAATCGCTTTAGCAGATGAACATGCTACCGATGGACCACCTGGAACACACTCTGCCGCTGATGGTAGTGGGAACAACTCTTCAAAGATCTCACGGTATACGTAACCCTCTTTGGTTGTTGGTGTGTTGTATGGGAAACGGAATGCCGCGGTTTCCATTTGCTGGTCGGTAACTTTAGCTTCAGCTACCTCTTTTAGCGTGTCAATCCAGCTGTAACCAACACCGTCAGAGAACTGTTCTTTCTGGCGCCATGCGATTGCTTCCGGCAGGTAGTGTTCGAAACACTCACGTAGGATATGTTTCTCCATCTTACCGTTGCCACACATCTTGTCTTCTGGGTTTAGGCGCATCGCTACGTCGATAAACTCTTTATCTAAGAAAGGTACACGGCCTTCAACGCCCCATGCTGCTAGAGATTTGTTAGCGCGAGCACAGTCAAACATGTTCAGAGCAAGTAGTTTACGTACTGTCTCTTCGTGGAACTCTTTTGCGTTTGGCGCTTTGTGGAAGTATAGGTAACCGCCAAAAATCTCATCTGCGCCTTCACCTGAAAGTACCATCTTGATACCCATCGCCTTGATCTTACGACCCATTAGGAACATAGGTGTCGATGCGCGAATCGTCGTTACATCGTACGTTTCAATGTGGTAGATAACATCACGGATTGCATCTAAACCTTCTTGAATGGTGTAAGTCATCTCATGGTGAACCGTACCAATCTGGTCAGCGACTTCTCGTGCTGCTTTTAAGTCTGGCGCACCTTCAAGGCCAACGGCAAATGAGTGAAGTTGTGGCCACCATGCTTCAGATTTTTCATCATCTTCAATACGCATTGCAGCAAAGCGCTTAGCAACCGCAGAAGTGATCGATGAATCTAGACCGCCTGAAAGTAGTACACCGTATGGAACGTCTGTCATTAGCTGGCGTTTAACCGCAGCTTCTAGCGCTTCAGTCAGTTCTTCTTTGCTTGTTGAGTTACCTTGTACGGCAGCGTATTCGTTCCAGTCACGGATGTAGTAACGCTGAGGCTCAGAATCTGTAGAGCGGTAGTAGCTACCCGGTGCGAATTCGCTCACCGTTTTACATACAGGTACGAGCGCTTTCATTTCAGACGCCACGTAGTAGTTACCGTGCTCATCATGGCCTTGGTACAGTGGGATAATACCGATATGGTCGCGGCCAACTAGGTATTGATCTTTTTCTTCATCGTAAAGAACAAATGCGAAGATGCCGTTAAGCTCTTCAAGCAGATCTGCGCCCATATCTTGGTATAGCGCTAGGATTACTTCACAGTCAGAGTCTGTTTGGAAGTCATATTTACCTTCGTAACGTGCACGGATCTCTTTGTGGTTGTAGATCTCACCATTCACTGCAAGGATGTGTTTTTTGTCTGGACTATATAGTGGTTGAGCTCCACTATTTAAACCAACAATCGCTAAACGCTCATGCGCAAGAATTGCTTTTTCTGAAGAATAAATACCAGACCAGTCTGGACCGCGATGACGCAGCTTTTTAGACATTTCTAGCGCAATTGGACGTAGCGCCTCTGCATCACTCTTGATGTCTAAAATACCAAAAATCGAACACATACAACTTCCCTTTAAATTCATATTAACTTTCTAACTTCAATTTGCCATTTTGATTAAAAAAATCAACCTTGTTTGATTAAAAAAATAATCATAACGACATAATGGTGAATGAAATTTAATTAAAGTTGATTTTTGGTGTATGAAATCTAGGTTTTGTTGTTTATTTGAACAAATAATGAAAAAGCCGCTCGAAATGAGCGGCTTAGTGAAGGGCGATGGAAGTTAGTTTACTCGGTTAAATTCGGGCTGTAGCTGATCACATACATGGCGAGCAAAACCACTACCAGCCTCACTATAGATGTTGAAAGCGGCATCGACACCACCATCAATCAGTGCTTCAAGCTGATCAGGGTATTCTGCAATAGCGGCAATTTGTCCTTTAAAGTTTCGACGCTGAAGCTGTTCCAGTGCGACTTGGTTACCTTGGTGGTGCGGCATTGCTAACAGAACCAGCTTTACATTCGCGGTATCTAGAATTCGTTCCCAAAAATCTGGGTCGGTTGCGTCGCCAGCAATAACGTTGCGACCGTGCGCCTTGTGCTGATGAGCCCCCTCTTCACGAACTTCGATACCTAAGCTGATTTTTCCGTAGCGATTTCTCAGCTCATCGTAAGCACCGGTACCGATACGCCCCATGCCTAGAATCAATACTTGAGCATGGCCTGGATTAATCAGTTGGTCGCGTGTGTTGAGCTTTTCTGCTGCATGTTCGCGTAACCATCGACCGGAGCGCTGGTATAAAGCATGCCCATGGCGATTGATTGGTGCAGCAAGAACAAACGAAATAGATACTGCAATGGCCAGTGCGACGAGAATATCACCACTCATCCAGCCCATCTTAAAGGCCAATCCACCCACGATTAGACCAAACTCACTGAAGTTAAATAGGCTTAATGAAGCAAGTAGCGACGTACGCACACGGAACTTAAACGTGTTGAGTACAAGGAAGTAGAGAATGCCTTTTAGAGGTAATAGCAATAGGAACAAAATCGCTAAAGCGAAACCCGATAACGTAGGGCTGGCTGAAAGACCGATGTTAAGAAAGAAGCAAACTAGGAACAGCTCTTTCAAATTGAATAGCGACTTGGATAGCTCCGAGGCCTTTTTATGTGCGGCGAGCAGCATACCTAGAATTAGCGCGCCTAGGTCTGGCTTCATACCGACAAGTTCAAATAAGCCAGCGCCGGCTACGAGAGCAAAGAAAATCCCCAATAGTACCAGCATCTCACCGTGGCCAACCCAATCCAGCATTTTGAAAAAGAGTGGTCTTAGTAACGGTAGGGCAAATAGGCCGACGGCATACCACTCTGGGATTTTACCCGTTGAGGCAGTTAAGAACACAACAGCAAAGATGTCTTGCATAACCAAGATACCAATGGCAATGGTACCGTAAGTCGCGTTCATCTCACCTTTTTCCTGCAATGACTTCACCGCGAAAACGGTACTAGAGAAAGAGAGCGCAAAGCCAAGTAGCACAATTTGGTCAATAGACATCGCCGCTAAAGAGCTGACGCCTAAGAATTTGAAACAGAATAGGGCGAGGCTAAAAATAGCTGTTGATAACAGGTTATGAATGGAGGCACCAGCCCAGATCTCTTTCGAAAGTAGGGTCTTGATGTCTAATTTCAGGCCGATAGTGAACAGCAGTAATGTGACACCCAGATCGGCAAAAGTCACGATGGTATCGTCACTCTGGTAGCCCATTGCGTGTAAACCAAAACCAGCAAGCAAGAATCCGACTAACGGGGGAAGGTTGCATTTGAGTGCAATAAAACCAGCTAAAAAAGCCGCTGAAATTAAGATGAGTTCCATATTTGTGTTATTTCGTCCTAAAAAAACGGGCTACATATTGTAGCCCGCTATTCTAACTCAATTAGTTGCTTACTGGGGGAGAGAATTAATCTTCTAACAATTTTTGTAACAATACCCCGTTTAGCATCGCACGTTTAATCATCGCAAACGCACCAAGGGTAGGTTGCTTATCAATCTTTGACGCGACAATTGGCAAGTCATTATGGAAAGTGGTTAAGGATTGATTTTCGACATTACGACGAATAGCAGGGAAGACAATATCTTCACACTGGGTAATGTCGCCAGCGATAATGACTTTTTGCGGGTTAAACAAGTTAATGGTAATCGCGATCGCTTTACCTAGCTTGTTACCTACACGGACTAGGCTCTGTTTTGCTAGTTCATCACCAAGGTTGGCGTGCTCACATACGTCGGAAATGTTGATCGTCTCAAGCGTAGTTAGGCTAGATTCGTAGCCTTGCTTGATGAGCTTATTCACGCGCTCAACGATCGCAGGATTTGCTGCAACGGTTTCCAAACAACCGAAGTTACCACATTGGCACTGCTCGCCTAGCGGATCGATTTGAATATGGCCAATTTCACCGACGTTGCGGTTAAAGCCTAAGAAAACCTGACCATTAACGATAATACCTGCACCGGTACCGCGGTGGACACTGACTAAGATAGAGTCTTGACAGTCTTGGCTTGCGCCAAAGTAATGTTCAGCTAACGCCATACCACGCACATCGTTACCGACGAAACACTGCACATGAAATGACTTATGGATGATTTCCGATAGTGCTAGGTTGTCGATTGGAATGTTTGGCATGTACTCAACCACACCGGATTCTGGGTTGACCAGACCTGGAAGGGTCACACCGATGGCGATGAGCTGGTTGATAGAGTTTTGCTGAGTTTGGATAAACTGTTTGAGTTGCGTGAGCAAGCCTTCAATCAATTCATCTTGAGTGGTGTAGAAGAACTCACAGTAATCAGAAGCGAGCTCTTTACCGCCTAGGTCATAAAGGCTGAACTGCATGTAGTCACGACCTAGACGAATAGCTACCGAGTGGAACGGCTCTACCTCTGTCGTGAGAGATATTGCGCGGCGACCACCTGTAGATGCTTGTTGCGCGACCTCTTTAATTAGGCCGCGCTCTAAAAGTTGGCGGGTGATTTTTGTAACACTTGCGGGTGCCAGTTGACTGACGTCGGCAACTTGGATCCTAGAAATAGGGCCTTGTTGGTCGATGAGTCTGTAAACTGCTGCACTATTTAGTTGTTTTACTAAATCTACGTTACCTATTTGTCCGCCATTCATTCTTAATTTTGCTCGTATTGTCCGTTAACAACCGTCGCTTGAACATTGAAGTCACGATCAAATACAGTGAGGTTTGCAACCATGCCTTTCTTCACTCGGCCTAGCTGCTCTTCAACACCGATTGCTTTTGCAGGGTACAAAGTAGCCATGCGTAGTGCTTCGTCCAGAGCGATTCCGACGTGCTCAACAGTATTTTGAACTGCTTCGATCATTGTAAGTGCTGAGCCGCCTAGTGTGCCATTTTCATCAACACACTTACCATCACGGTAATATACTTTCTTACCAACAAAAATAAAGTAATCCATGTCAGCGCCTGCAGGAGCTGTGGCATCGGTCACTAATACTAATTTTTCGCCCTTAATTTTGTGAGCGATACGAATGTTTGCGTAGTCAACGTGGAACCCATCAGCAATGATGCCTGCGTATACGTCTGGCGTGTCGTAGATTGCGCCGACAACACCTGGTTCACGACCAACCATAGGCGTCATTGCATTGAATAGGTGAGTTGCGAAAGTGATGCCTGCATCAAAGCCACGACGTGCTTCAGCGTAAGTTGCATTGGTATGACCGATTGATACTACGATGCCAGCTTGCTTAAGGCGCTCAATGTGTGCTGGTTCGTTGTGCTCAGGTGCTAGTGTCACTTTTGCAATAACGTCAGCGTTGTCACACATGAAGTCGATCATACTGTCATCCGAAGGGCGAATGAAATCCACACTGTGGATGCCTTTTTTCGCAACGTTAAGGTATGGGCCTTCTAGGTGTAGACCTAGCGATTGATTTTGGTACTTCGCGTGGTAGTCACGTGCAGCAGCCACCGATTGACGCATATCTTCATCAGATGAAGTGATAAGCGTAGGTAGGAAGCTTGTACAGCCTGATTTTAGGTTAGCTTCGTGCATGATCTGCATGGTTTCTGCTGTGATTTCATCGTTCAGCATCACGCCGCCACAACCGTTTAACTGTAAGTCAATGAAGCCCGGGCTAAGGTTAGCGCCATTTAGGTCACGAGTTTCAATGCCTTCAGGAAGCTCCGAAATTGGACATACAGCATCAATAAGGTTGTTGTTAATGATAACAGCATGTTCAACGAGGACGTCGCTGCCGGTAAAGATTTTACAGTTAGTTAGCGCATACATGGTTAGCTAATCCTTATAGGTTAGATTCTTAATACTTTTTAGCCGCCTAAATGAAGTAAGCTCGGTGAAAAGTTTTACTTTATTTGTAGCCTTCAATTAGGTCGCAAAATATCTTTAGCAAACGAAAAAATGAGTCGTCTAAAATCGATGTTAGCTTTGGCCGTTACTGAGCTGGTAAGAGATTAAGGTCGATGCCAAAACCTCGCTTGGTGCTAGAGATAGCAACACTCACAGCCTATTTCTATTGAATAAGAGTAACTCGATTTCACTCTAATGAATGCTATTTTTTTGGATTGTAAAATAAGTTTTATGATCTCGCTAGCAAAAACCTTGGATATTGCCAGTTTCTGGTGATTAGGATCACAAATGATGAGGTTTTAATTTGCGGAGCAAAATTAATATCATAAACTGAACAGGACTAAATTGAGCGGCTAAAAAAAGTAGCTCAACCAAAATACAAAATCCTATAGGGGGAACTTAAGGTGAATATTCTTGGATATGCGCAAAAGTTAGGTAAAGCTCTTATGCTTCCTATCGCAACGCTTCCAGTTGCGGCGCTCTTACTACGTTTAGGTCAAGGTGACCTTCTTGATATCCCATTCATGGCGCAAGCTGGTGGTGCTATCTTCGGTCAACTACCGCTTCTATTCGGTCTAGGTATCGCGATTGGTCTTTCTAAAGACGGTCAAGGTGCTGCAGGCCTAGCTGGTGCAGTTGCGTACTTCGTACTAACAGCAACAGCAACAACAATTAACGCTGACGTTAACATGTCATTCTTCGGTGGTATCATCGCTGGTATCATTGCTGGTCACTCTTACAACGCTTTCCATGCTACACGTCTTCCTGAGTGGTTGGCATTCTTCTCTGGCAAACGTCTAGTACCAATCATGGCTGGTCTATTCGCGCTAGTAGCAGGTGCTGTTTCTGGTGTTGTATGGCCAACTATTCAAGGCGGTCTTGACGCTCTAGCACACGCTGTTTCTACTTCAGGTGCTGTTGGTCAGTTCGTTTACGGTACTCTTAACCGCGCACTTATCCCTGTAGGTCTTCACCACGTTCTTAACTCTTACTTCTGGTTCGGTATGGGTACGTGTCAAGAAGTTCTAGTTACTGGCGCTCAAGCAGCTGGTCAAGCTCTTCCTGCTCTACAACAGCTTTGTGTAGACCCAGCTCTAGCTAAGACTCTTGTTGCTGGTCAATCACACACATTCGAATTCGCTAACTCTGTAACTCCAGAAATCACTGCAACTGTTAAAGAAGTAACTGAAACAGTTAAGTCTGGTGATCTACACCGTTACTTCGGCGGCGACAAGTCTGCTGGCGTATTCATGAATGGCTTCTTCCCTGTAATGATGTTCGGTCTACCTGGTGCAGCTCTAGCAATGTACCTAGCAGCTCCAGCTGAAAAACGCAGCCAAGTTGGTGGTGCACTATTCTCAGTAGGTTTCTGTTCATTCCTAACAGGTATCACAGAGCCACTAGAATTCATGTTTGTATTCCTAGCTCCAGCTCTATACGCAATGCACGCTGTATTCACTGGTCTATCTCTAGTTGTTGCTAACATGTTTGGTACGCTACACGGCTTTGGTTTCTCTGCAGGTCTAATCGACTTCATCCTGAACTGGGGTCTAGCAACTAAGCCGGTAACGCTACTACTAATCGGTCTAGCTTTCGGTGCTCTATATTTCTTCACATTCTCGTTCGCAATCCGCGCATTCAACCTGAAATCTCCAGGTCGCGAAGATGACGACGAAGAAACTTCAGCTGCTCCAGCTGGTGAAGCGAAAAGCGGCGACCTAGCTCGTCAATACCTAAAAGCTCTAGGTGGTCACGACAACCTAACTTCAATCGACGCTTGTATCACTCGTCTACGTCTTACTCTAAAAGACCGCTCTGTAGCTGACGAAGTAGTACTTAAGAAGCTTGGTGCGAAGGGTGTCGTTAAACTAGGTGAGAACAACCTTCAAGTTATCCTTGGTCCTCTAGCTGAAATCGTTGCTGGCGAAATGAAAGCAATTGGTGCTAACGAAGACCTATCTGATGTAAAACTTCCTTAGTAACCACTGGTTAATAAGTAAGTGATAAAAGCCTCCTTCGGGAGGCTTTTTTGCGTTTGGCGCTTAAGGAGAGATGAACAATGCTAGCTTCTTAACCAGACAATGAAAAAAAAAGTGTTTTCAGTCGAGATATTGTTGTGTAATCCACCAGAATTGTGGATCATTAGACGTTATGTACTTGGCGGCTACTGATGTCGTCAAAGTAAAGAATTATCTGAACAATACTACAACAATTGAGGTGCTATAGATGAGTGAAGCTGAGGCTCGTCCATCGAATTTCATTCGCCAAATCATCGATAAAGATTTAGCGGATGGTACACACACAAGCGTGCATACTCGTTTCCCGCCAGAGCCGAATGGTTATCTGCATATCGGTCACGCTAAGTCAATTTGCTTGAACTTCGGTATTGCTCAGGACTACCAGGGTCAGTGTAACCTTCGTTTTGATGACACTAACCCAGAAAAAGAAGACGTTGAATACGTTGAGTCAATTAAGAATGATGTGAGCTGGTTAGGCTTCGAGTGGAGCGGTGATGTATGTTACTCATCAAACTACTTCGACAAGCTGTATGGCTACGCAGTGGAATTAATTAACAAAGGCTTAGCGTACGTTGAAGAGCTAAGTCCTGAGCAGATCCGCGAGTACCGTGGCACACTTACCCAACCAGGTAAGCCAAGCCCATACCGTGATCGTACGCCAGAAGAGAACCTAGCGCTATTTGAAAAAATGCGCGACGGTGGCTTCGAAGAAGGTAAAGCGTGTCTACGTGCGAAGATTGACCTTGCGTCTTCTTTCATCGTACTGCGCGATCCAGTTCTATACCGTGTCCGTTTTGCAGAGCATCACCAAACTGGTGATAAGTGGTGCATTTACCCAATGTATGACTTCACGCACTGTATTTCTGATGCGTTAGAGGGCATTACGCACTCTATTTGTACGCTAGAGTTCCAAGACAACCGCCGTCTATACGACTGGGTTCTAGACAACATCACGATTGATTGTCAGCCTCGTCAGTACGAGTTCAGCCGTCTGAACCTTGAGTACACGGTAATGTCTAAGCGTAAGCTAAACCAACTAGTGACTGAGAAATTGGTTGATGGTTGGGATGACCCACGTATGCCGACTATCTCTGGCCTACGTCGTCGTGGCTTTACCTCTGCGTCTATTCGTGAGTTCTGTAAGCGTATTGGCGTAACTAAGCAAGACAACATGATTGAAATGGGCTCACTAGAGTCTTGTATTCGTGATGACTTGAATGAAAACGCACCACGTGCAATGGCGGTACTTGATCCTGTTAAGATCGTTATTGAAAACTTCGAGGAAGGTAAGGTTGAGTCACTCACTGTGGCAAACCACCCGAACAAACCTGAAATGGGTGAGCGTGAAGTTCCATTTACTCGTGAAGTGTGGATTGAGCGTGAAGACTTCCGTGAAGAAGCGAATAAGAAGTACAAGCGTCTAGTGCTAGGCAAAGAAGTTCGTCTACGTGGCGCTTACGTGATCAAAGCTGAACGTATTGAGAAAGATGCAGAAGGCAACATCACCACTATCTTCTGTAGCTACGATGCAGATACGCTAGGTAAGAACCCAGAAGATGGCCGTAAAGTAAAAGGTGTTATTCACTGGGTATCAGCGGACAAAGGTCTACCAGCTGAAATTCGCCTGTACGATCGCCTATTTACAGTGCCTAACCCGGCAGCAGCAGATAACTTTGCTGAGACAATTAACCCAGAGTCTCTGGTTAAGCTAAATGGTTTTGTTGAACCAAGCCTAGCGAATGCAGAAGCAGAAGCTGGTTTCCAGTTCGAGCGCATGGGTTACTTCTGCGCAGATGCGAAAGAGTCTAAAGCGGATGCTTTGGTCTTTAACCGCACAGTAGGGTTACGCGATACTTGGGCTAAAATCGAAGCTAAGTAAGCAACCGCTCTAAATAAAAAATGCCAGTCAAACGACTGGCATTTTTGTATCTACAGTAGATAAAAGAAAAGCGCTCATTGAGCTTGAGCGCTTTCTTAGATTACTTCTTCGGCATGTGAGCGTCAGGGTTATCTTTACAGCTTCCATCGCCACACTTACCGTAGAGGTAAAGGCTGTGGTTAGTTAGCGTCACATTGTATTTTTCAGCGATTTCTTTTTGACGTTCTTCAATGACGTCATCAGAAAACTCGATTACTTCACCACAATCTAAACAAACAAGGTGGTCGTGGTGGTGCTGAGTCGATAATTCAAACACTGACTTACCGCCTTCAAAATGGTGGCGAGTCACGATACCTGCATCATCAAATTGGTTTAATACGCGATACACTGTCGCTAGGCCGATTTCTTCACCTAGGTCGATCAGTTTTTTATACAGTTCTTCAGCACTGATATGTTGGCAGTCAGGTTGCTGTAATACTTCTAAAATCTTGAGTCTTGGAAGGGTAACTTTAAGACCAGCATCCTTGAGCGCTTGGTTATTGTCTGACATATACTTTCCTGTTGATGAGCTGCAGTAATTAACAGAATCCAATATTCCTATCATTATAGGGCACTACACAATAACAATAAACCACGAACTTCAAGGGGTTACTACTATTTTTTTATAAAGTGGTGTGATGTCACTGATATGTGACATCCGACCAGTTACAATTGGTTAACAAATTAAAGGAGCTTGTACTTAGGGACTGAGAATGAATAAGTCATTAGCCAAAATATATAAGCCTAATGTGGTGAAGTTTGCACTCAATAGTTGGCCGCCTTTTTGGGGAGCCGGAATTAAAATATTATCGATCAGTGACGATTTCCGCGAGGTGAAGATGAGATTAAAGCTTCGCTGGTGGAACAAAAATGCCAATCGCACTCAGTATGGTGGCAGTATTTTTTCTCTCACCGATCCTGTCTATTCATTGATGTTGATGGGGATACTGGGTGAGGAATATTATGTGTGGGATAAAGAGGCGAGTATCAACTTTATCAAACCAGGTCAGAGCGACCTTTATGCTGACTTTTGTGTCAGTCAGGACCAACTGCAAGATATCCTAAATAAGACGGCTAACGGGGATAAGTGTTTTCCTGAATTTATTACCAACGTGAAGGATAAAAACGGCACTGTGGTATCAGAGGTTCAGAGAAAACTCTATGTCCGTAAAAAGCCCAAATACCGCGAAGAGAACGAAGAACAGCTTGCGTAGCGGCAATAGGGTTAAACCAGATACAAAAAAACCTCCCATTGGGAGGTTTTTAAATTGGCTTGGAAGAAGGTATTAGTCTTCTAGCTCAGCTAAGCACATCTCTTCGTGGATTTGCTTACACCAGTTGTTAACGCGCTCTTCAGTTAGTTCTGGTTGACGATCTTCATCAATACACAGACCAACAAATAGGCTGTCGTCACCTTCAACAAGACCTTTCGACGCTTCAAATTCGTAGCCGTCAGTTGAAGTGTGGCCAAGGATAGTGCCACCTTTCGCTTCAACGATGTCACGAACTGTGCCCATCGCATCACAGAAGTATTCTGCGTAATCTTCTTGGTCACCACAACCGAAGATAGCGACTAGCTTAGTTGAGAAATCAATCTGCTCAAGTTCAGGGAAGAAATCATCCCAGTCACATTGTGCTTCACCGTAGTACCACGTTGGGATACCTAGAAGCAGAAGATCGAAGTTGTCGATGTCTTCTTTGCTGCTTTTTGCGATGTCTTGAACGTGAACTAGTTGTTTACCTAGTTGCTTTTGAATCATCTTTGCAACAGCTTCAGTGTTACCTGTGTCGCTACCAAAGAAGATGCCTACACTTGCCATAGATTCGTTACCTTTACTATTTTCTGTTGTAGTGTCGACTCATTAGCCGAGACCACCACCTTCCCAACTGAGCTGAATAATGCCTTTAGCAATAAAACCAGCACAGCCAAGGAATAGGACTAACCATACAATGCGACGACCGAAAGGGGGGACATTACCCGCTTTTAAGACATCTTTTATCGCCATACCAATCAAGAAAAAGATAGACGCAAAAAGTAGATCGAGACCAATTGACTCGAGCATGTTCATGTAGTCGTAAAGCATGGGTTCCCTTTATGCCAAATTACTTGCGCGGAACTATACCACTGTTAACAGATAAAGTTAACGGCCAGAGCGTAACAGATCTCTCATTCTGTTTTAGGCAATGAATTTTCGAATTACGCGTAGAACTTCAGCAGGCTTTTCTGCATGTAGCCAGTGACCGGTATTGGCGATCACATGGGCTTTGGCATTCTGGAACTGACTCTGGACGTCTGCTTGGTGTTCTGCGGTTAGATAGTCAGAATCACCACCTTTTAAAAACAACGTTGGAGTGTCAATTGGGGCGATAGGCTCCCAGCCTAAAATATCCCAGTAGTTGTTCCAAAGGCTAGTGACGTTAAAGCGCCAAGCTAGGTGTTCGCCATTGTTAAACAATGACTTGCCTAGGAACTGCCTTACTCCTTCGAGCTCAATATGCTGGGCAAGGATGTCGAGTGCTTGCTTTCTGTTTACTGGCTGTTGCGCTTCGACCGCTTTCAGGCCATCAAACACATTGTCATGACGACTTTGGCTATATTTTACTGGTGCCATATCAAGCACCAATAGATTGGCAATATTGCCTCTATCAATGTCGGCGAGTTTCATTGCCACTTTACCACCCATTGAGTGACCAACGATAATGTAGTTGGACAGCTCTAAGTGCTGCACTACATCAAGCACATCTTGAGCCATTAGCGCGTAGTTGTGCTCATCAGTATGTAGAGATAAGCCATGGTTGCGAAGGTCGATGCTAACCACCTGATGATCTTGTCTTAGATCCCGTGCAAGTAGACCTAGGTTATCTAAGTTTCCAAACAATCCGTGGATCAGAACAATGGTGTGACCCTCACCTTCGACTTTGTAGTTGAGCAGATGTGACATTTTATTCTATTCGTTACAGGTAAACCGTAGAGTCTCTTTAAAGATCTCGCTATAATCCCCCAGAGTTTAAACATAGAGATTGTGAAAAGCGAATGAAAACAATTGAGGTTGATGAGGATCTATACCGTTACATCGCAAGTCAGACCCAGGACATCGGTGAAAGTGCTTCGGACATTCTGCGTCGTCTTTTAATGACAGATGCGAAAGATCCTGCTCCAGCAGCACAACAGCCGCAGGTTATGGCGCAACCAAAAGGTGTGGTGGTTAGTAAAGATGCAATTAAAGAAGAGTCTGTAGATAGTGTGAAAGAGATGCGCTCACTGCTCATTTCTGACGAATTTGCTGGCCTTAAAAAAGCGATCGATCGTTTTATGTTGGTTCTATCAACACTGCATCACATTAACCCGAGTGATTTCTCTGAAGCAACACAAGTAAAAGGTCGCAAGCGCGTTTACTTTGCTGATAATGAGCAGACACTTCTGGCTAACGGTAATACGACGAAGCCAAAGGCTATTCCGGGTTCACCATTCTGGGTGATTACCAACAACAACACTAGCCGAAAAAGGCAGATGGTTGACCAACTGATGGCGCGAATGAATTTCCCATCAGATCTGATTGAGAAGGTCACTAACTCAATTTAAATAATTCTGATTAGAACCTCATAATGCGCGGCTTAGATAACGTATTATGAGGTTTTTTATTTCTCATTATTTTAAGAAAGGATGTCAAAATGGCTATGCACCCACGAGCGGGACAAAAAGCTCAACAGCAAGACCTGCATAATATTCCAGCCCTCGTCGCGAACTACTTCCTCCTTCAGCCAGACCCAAAAAATCCAGACCACAAAGTTGAATTCGGTACATCTGGGCACCGCGGTACTGCTGATAAATCAACATTTAATGAACACCATATTTTAGCAATCGCTCAAGCGGTCGCTGAAGTTCGTGCAGAGAAAGGTACAACAGGTCCACTTTTTGTTGGCAAAGATACTCATGCGTTGTCTGAGCCTGCATTCTCGACGGTTGTTGAAGTTCTCATTGCTAACGGCGTAGAAGTGATTGTTCAGCAAGACAATGGCTATACTCCGACTCCGGGTGTTTCACACGCTATTTTGACGCACAACCTTAAGCACGATGACAAAGCGGATGGCATTGTTATCACACCATCGCACAACCCACCACAAGACGGCGGTATTAAATACAACCCGACACACGGTGGTCCTGCGGAAGGCGAACTCACTCAAGCGATTCAAGATCGCGCTAACGTACTCATCGCTGAAGGTCTTCAGGGCGTAAAACGTATGCCTCTTGAACAGGCGAAAGCATCAGAGTTATTCAAGCAGATTGATCTTGTAAAGCCATACATTGATGACCTAGTAAATGTTATCGATATGGAAGCGATCCAAAAAGCTAACCTTAAACTGGGTGTAGATCCACTAGGTGGTAGCGGTATCGATTACTGGCGTCAAATTGGTCAAGCGTACAACCTTGATCTTACGCTAGTTAGCGAAGCGATCGACCCATCGTTCCAGTTTATGTCACTGGATAAAGATGGCGTGGTTCGTATGGACTGTTCATCTCCTTACGCGATGGCAGGTTTGCTCGCACTAAAAGATGAGTATGACCTAGCGTTTGGTAATGACCCAGATTACGACCGTCACGGTATCGTGACGCCAAAAGGTCTGATGAACCCTAACCATTTCTTAGCAGTGTGTATTGATTACCTATACCGTCACCGTGAAGGTTGGGGTAAAGACGTGGCTGTTGGTAAGACGCTGGTATCAAGTGCGCTGATTGACCGTGTTGTCGCGGACCTTGGTCGCGAACTGTGTGAAGTGCCAGTTGGCTTCAAATGGTTTGTGGATGGTCTTTATCAAGGTAAATTTGGCTTTGGTGGTGAAGAGTCTGCGGGCGCTTCATTCCTACGTAAAGATGGTACGCCTTGGTCAACTGACAAAGATGGCATCATCTTATGTCTGCTAGCGGCTGAAATTACTGCAGTAACCGGCAAGAACCCACAAGAGTACTACGAAGAGCTAGCGGCGAAACACGGAGCGTCTGAATACAACCGTATTCAAGCTGTGGCGAATGGTCCGCAAAAAGCAGTGCTATCTAAGCTTTCTGCTGAAATGGTAACAGCAGAAACTTTAGCGGGTGATGCAATTACGGCTCGCCTTACTCATGCTCCTGGTAATGGTGCGGCGATTGGTGGTCTTAAAGTGACCACTGCAAATGGCTGGTTTGCTGCGCGTCCATCGGGTACTGAAGACATTTACAAAATCTACTGTGAGAGCTTTAAAGGCGCTGAGCACTTAAAGCAGATTGAAGCCGAAGCACAAGAGATCGTAAATCAGGTATTCGCTAACGCAGGCCTGTAATTTAAGCGATTAACGGTTGTATTAAGGGCTGACAAATTGTCAGCCCTTTTTTATTAGCCTTTGTAGTGAGCTTCACTGTTAGGATCACCCTTGTCATTCCATAGACCGAAGAATGAGGGAGTAGGGAATCTCATATAATTGCCGACATACTTAAAGAGATCCCCAACTCGCTCATGCCTCACTCTTGAGGATGACGAAGCACGATTTGCCGGACCTTCTTATTGCGTGCTAATTAGTTTGGCCAATTATCAGGTACGACAAACCAGAATTGGCCGCCTTTGGTCTGAGCATGAACAAACCTGCCGTTGGGTTTGTCTATAGGGTTATTGAACTCTTCCAAACCGATAGCCCAAAGCGGTTTTTCGAGTTCATAGAGCGGTTCGCCAATCTGCTCCCACTGACTCTGGTAGCACCAATAGCCAGTGATTTGGCTGGAGTTTATCTTAAGCCCTAGGCACTCTTTTGGAATTGTCTCTGGCGAGAAAGGATTGATATAAAGACGTCCTTGGATCAACAGATGTTCAGAGAGGTCAGAGTATTGAGGGTATTGCTCAAGGAACTCATTGGAAGTGCTCATTTTCAATTGATGAGAGAGCATCCTCGCGAGTTTTTTATCTAGCTGATCATGGGCATTAGGCCCGTACCAAACGCCTTGATGTAATAGATAGAATTTAATCGCGACCTCCCAGTGTTCATCCCTTTGCGACTCAAGATTTTTCAGTATCAGATCAATTGCACCTAAGGTTTGCCCTGATGCTGTATTAATTTGAATTTCTTCTTCGAGCAGCGAATACTTTTCACTATTGCTGATTAGCTCGGTGCATAGGTGCTGGTAGATGAAACCTAGTCGCGGGTTTCCCTGATAATCATCTTGCTTTAAAGGGGCGATAGTCAGCGCTGTAACATCGACAAACGGCGACGTCAGCTCAAATAGCGATGGAGTTTGATGTACCCAGTGATAAAAACGTTGTAAAGCGTTCATCCTTAAACCTATATCTGCTCAAACGTCACTATTGTAGCTAGGTGCTGGTAAGGTTGCTATGGTTCGAATACACTTTGCTCACTAAGATAAAGCGCAATGTTAGCAAGTAGATGGAAGCTGTCATGAACAACTTACAATTAGAAAAAATCCTCAACGAGAAGCTCTCTCCACAGCTAATCAAAGACTATGCACCCAACGGTTTGCAGGTTGAAGGTAAAGAGCAGATTAAAAAGGTCGTAACTGGCGTGACGGCTTCGCAGGCATTAATTGATAAAGCAGTTGAGCTCAGTGCTGATGCGCTTTTAGTTCATCATGGCTATTTTTGGAAAGGTGAACCGGAGCCAATTCGCGGTATGAAAGGCAAGCGTATCCGCACACTGATTAAGAACGACGTTAACTTATTGGGTTACCACCTACCGTTAGATATTCATCCTGAACTTGGCAATAACGCAGAACTGGCGCGCTTGTTAGACATAGAAGTTGAAGGCGGCCTTGAAGGTCATCCGCAATCTGTTGCGATGTTTGGACGACTAAAAGCGCCGATGACAGGGGCTGAATTCGCTAACAAGATTAACCAAGTTCTTATGCGTGAGCCTCTGCATATTACGCCAGATAACGCTGATAAGATGATTGAAACGATCGGTTGGTGTACTGGTGGCGGTCAAGACTATATCGAGCTCGCGGTGCAAAATGGCCTAGATGCTTTTGTCTCTGGTGAGATCTCTGAGCGTACGACTTACTCGGCGCGTGAGCAAGGTATCCATTACTTTGCAGCAGGCCACCACGCGACTGAGCGTTACGGAATTAAAGCGTTAGGTGAATGGTTGGCAAAAGAACACGGTTTGGATGTCGAGTTTATCGATATTGATAATCCGGTTTAAAAGAAGGACGGACTTCGTCTTACGGGAGAGCGGGAACGGGCTTCGCCCTGCGAGAGAAAGATTTGTCATTCCTTAGACCGAAGAATGAGGGAGTAAGGAATCTCTAAAGGTTGGCGGCTCGCGGTGAGAGATCCCCAACTCACTCGTGTCTCGTTCTTTAGGATGACAACTAATCTAATAAAAAAGGGCTGACGTTTTCACGTCAGCCCTTTGCTTTTTTGTTAGTCAGCTATTATTCACGCTCATGTAGAGGTGAGAATTCACGCTGTACTTCACCAGTGTATAGCTGGCGAGGACGACCGATACGGTTTAGTGGATCGCTGTGCATTTCGTTCCAGTGTGCAATCCAACCGATAGTACGAGAGATTGCAAAGATAACGGTGAACATCGATACAGGAATACCGATCGCTTTCAGAATGATACCTGAGTAGAAGTCTACGTTCGGGTATAGCTTCTTCGATACGAAGTATTCGTCAGATAGAGCTATACGCTCAAGTTCCATTGCCACATCCAGCAGTGGATCTTTGATATTAAGCTCTTTAAGAACCTCGTGACACGTTTCACGCATAACCGTAGCTCGTGGGTCGTAGTTCTTGTAAACGCGGTGACCGAAGCCCATTAGGCGGAACGGGTCATCTTTATCCTTCGCACGTGCAACGTACTCAGGAATGTTTTCTACACTGCCGATCTCTTCAAGCATCTTCAGACATGCTTCGTTCGCACCGCCGTGAGCAGGGCCCCATAGAGATGCGATACCTGCTGCGATACATGCGAATGGGTTAGCACCCGATGAACCAGATAGACGTACCGTAGATGTTGAAGCGTTTTGCTCGTGGTCTGCGTGCAATGTAAAGATTTTATCCATTGCGCGAGCAACGACAGGGTTAACTTCGTACTCTTCACATGGGTTAGCGAACATCATGTGCAAGTAGTTCTCAGCGTAGCTTAGGTCATTACGTGGGTAAATGAACGGCTGGCCGATAGAGTACTTGTAACACATAGCCGCAAGCGTTGGCATTTTCGACAGTAGTCGGTATGCCGCGATTTCGCGGTGTTCGTCGTTGTTAATATCTAATGAATCGTGGTAGAACGCAGCAAGTGCACCAACCACACCACACATGACCGCCATTGGGTGAGCGTCACGACGGAAGCCGTGGAAGAAGCTCGCAATTTGCTCATGTACCATAGTGTGACGAGTAACAGTTGTCTTGAATTGCTCGTATTGTTCACGTGTTGGGGCTTCACCATAAAGAAGGATGTAACATACTTCTAAGTAATCAGCATTATTTGCTAGCTGATCAATTGGGTAACCGCGGTGCAAAAGAATCCCTTTGCCGCCGTCGATATAGGTGATTTGAGATTCACAAGATGCAGTGGCAAGAAAACCTGGGTCAAAAGTGAAAAATCCATTTGCTCCCAGTTTACGAACATCAATCACAGGTGTGCCTAGGGCACCTTCCATAATTGGCAGCTCGATAGGCGCTTGACCTTCAACATGAAGGGTAGCTTTCTTATCCGCCATAACAATCTCCTTTGTTTATTATTTTATCCGTCCAGGATGTTTGTGTGACATTTTTGTACGTGTCTTCGTTATCAAAGTCAATTTTTCTCCTCTGATGTGTGCACTTGTTGGGATTTTTTGAATGCAAAACGTTAAAAATCTGGGCTGTGTAGCAAAAATTGTTACATCAATTGTATTAGAATGTTGCCAGCCGTATAGTGGCGCTGTCAATTTTGGTGGAAACCTTATAAATTCAAGGCTTGAAACAAATGTGAGGTGAAGTTTTAAGTCTTGTTGTTAACAAAATTTTTACAAAATACTCGGTCGTTTGGTGGGGTTGGTTGTTAAATAAATGTTAACTTTTGCAGGTTTGCAACCAAAATTCGTTCATAACTATAAATGCTCAATGGAGCTGAGTGAGCAAGCCCGTGAAAGAAAGAAAGTCAAGACCTGTTAATTTAGATTTACAGACCATTCGCTTTCCGATCACTGCAATCGCATCTATTTTACACCGTGTTTCCGGTGTGATTACGTTTGTCGCGGTCGGGATCCTACTATGGTTACTATCCATTTCCTTATCCTCTCCTGTAGGTTACGCACAAGCAGTCGACATTGTTGATGGCTTCTTTGTGAAGTTTATCTTGTGGGGAATTCTAACGGCATTGGCCTACCACATTGCTGGTGGTATCCGTCACCTTCTGATGGACTTAGGTCATTTTGAAGAGCTGGAATCTGGTGCAATGAGCGCTAAGGTTGCATTCGCAGCGACAGCCGTCCTGTCACTACTAGCGGGGATCATGGTGTGGTAAAACATATTTCATCTTTTGGTCGTAATGGTGTACACGATTTCCTATTGATTCGTGCTACTGCGATCATCATGACACTTTATACTATCTATCTGGTTAGCTTTTGCGCTTTCACAGATATCTCTTACGTATCTTGGACTCAGTTCTTTGGTGGCACGTTCACTAAAGTGTTCACGATGTTAGCGTTGGTTTCGGTTCTAATCCATGCGTGGATTGGCTTGTGGCAGGTTCTTACTGACTACATTAAATGCGCTAAGCTTCGTGGCGGCCTACAGTTAGCGATTATTGCGGTACTGTTTGGTTACTTCTTCTCTGGTCTATTTATTCTGTGGGGTGCGTAAGTGTCTATTCCAGTTCGCGAATTTGATGCCGTAGTAATCGGCGCTGGTGGTGCAGGCATGCGTGCTGCGCTACAAATCTCTGAGCAAGGCCTATCATGTGCTTTGCTTTCTAAAGTATTTCCTACCCGTTCTCACACTGTATCAGCACAGGGTGGTATCACTGTTGCGTTAGGTAACGCGCACGAAGACCACTGGGAACAGCACATGTACGATACCGTTAAAGGTTCTGACTACATCGGTGACCAAGACGCTATCGAATACATGTGTAAGAATGGTCCTGAGTCAGTAATTGAACTTGAGAAAATGGGTCTACCTTTCTCACGTTTCGACAACGGTACTATCTACCAACGTCCATTTGGCGGTCAGTCAAAGAACTTTGGTGGTGAGCAGGCTGCGCGTACAGCTGCAGCTGCAGACCGTACAGGTCACGCACTTCTACACACGCTTTACCAACAAAACATCAAGCACAAAACAACTGTATTCTCTGAGTGGTATGCACTTGATCTTGTGAAGAACGAAGACGGTGTTGTTCTAGGTTGTACTGCGCTTTGTATGGAAACGGGTGAAGTTTGTTACTTCAAATCAAAAGCAACCATCCTAGCTACGGGTGGTGCAGGTCGTATCTACGCATCGACAACCAATGCTCACATCAACACGGGTGATGGTGTTGGTATGGCGCTACGTGCAGGCGTTCCAATGCAAGACATGGAAATGTGGCAGTTTCACCCAACGGGTATCGCTGGCGCAGGTGTTCTTGTAACAGAAGGCTGTCGTGGTGAAGGTGGTTACCTACTTAACAAAGATGGTGAGCGCTTCATGGAGCGTTACGCACCTAACGCGAAAGACCTAGCTGGTCGTGACGTTGTTGCTCGTTCAATGATGATCGAAATTCGTGAAGGTCGTGGTTGCGATGGCCCTTGGGGTCCACATATTAAACTGAAACTGGATCACCTAGGTAAAGAGACCCTTGAGTCACGTCTACCTGGTGTTTGTGAACTGTCTCGTACGTTTGCTCACGTTGATCCAGTGAAAGAGCCAATTCCAGTAATCCCAACCTGTCACTACATGATGGGTGGTGTTCCAACTCAGGTTTCTGGTCAGGCAATCAAGCAAGATGAAAACGGCGCTGATGTTGAAGTTCAAGGCCTATTCGCTTGTGGTGAAATTGCATCTGTATCAGTACACGGCGCTAACCGTCTTGGTGGTAACTCACTATTAGACTTGGTGGTATTTGGCCGCGCAACAGGTCTGCATCTAGGTGAAACTCTAGCGAAGCAAGCTGAGGCTACACCTGCAACTGAAGCGGACATTGAGCGTTCTCTAGAGCGTTACAACCGCTGGGAAAACAGCACTGAAGGTGAAGACCCAGCTCAGATTCGTAAAGACCTACAACAATGTATGCAAAACAACTTCTCGGTATTCCGTGAAGGTGATGCAATGGCTAAAGGTCTTGAAGAGCTTAAAGTTATCCGTGAGCGTCTTAAGAACGCACACCTTGCTGATAAATCAACAGAGTTCAACACTCAACGTATTGAGTGTCTAGAACTAGAAAACCTGATGGAAACAGCATACGCAACAGCTGTAGCGGCAAACTACCGTACAGAAAGTCGTGGCGCACATGCTCGTTTTGACTTCCCTGACCGTGATGATGCGCAGTGGCTATGTCACTCAGTCTACAACCCAGAAACGGAAGCAATGGCGAAGCGTGATGTAAACATGGAACCTATTCACCGTGATGCGTTCCCACCGAAAGCACGTACGTACTAAGGAAAGGAGGATAAGATTATGAAACTGAATTTCTCTTTGTACCGCTACAATCCGGATGTCGATCAAAAGCCTTACATGAAAGACTACACGCTTGAAGTGGAAGAAGGCTCTGACATGATGTTGCTTGATGCACTGATTCTGCTAAAAGAGCAAGATCCAAGCATCTCGTTCCGTCGCTCTTGCCGTGAAGGTGTATGTGGTTCAGATGGTCTGAACATGAATGGTAAAAATGGTCTAGCGTGTATCACACCACTTTCTGCACTAAAAGCAGACATGATTGTGATTCGTCCATTACCAGGTTTGCCTGTTGTTCGAGATCTTATTGTTGACATGACACAGTTCTACGATAACTATTCGAAAGTTAAGCCTTTCTTGATTGATGACGGCGCTCTACCGCCATCACGTGAGAACCTGCAAACGCCAGATGAGCGTGCTCATCTTGATGGTCTGTACGAATGTATCATGTGTGCATGTTGTACAACTTCATGTCCGTCTTTCTGGTGGAACCCTGATAAGTTTATTGGCCCTGCAGGTCTATTGGCCGCTTACCGTTGGTTAATTGATAGCCGAGATACGGCAACAGATGAACGTCTATCAAATCTTGATGATGCATTTAGCGTTTTCCGTTGCCATGGCATCATGAATTGTGTAAGTGTTTGTCCTAAGGGATTAAATCCGACGAAAGCGATTGGTCACATCAAGACGATGTTGGTTAACCGCTCTGTCTAATGAAACAAAAAATTGCCGGCCTAATTTAGGTCGGCTCTTAATAGCTCGGCGTAAGACCGAAGCAAACGTGAAAACTACTGGTTAAGGGAAAATATGCACAACGGCGTGATGAAGGCGTGGCTCGAGTCTTCACACTTGGCTGGCGCCAATGCAACGTATGTAGAGGACCTCTACGAACTGTATCTAAGTGATCCCGATCTGGTAAGTGAGGAGTGGAAACGCGTATTTGAAGGCTTGCCTAAGCCGACAGAAGAAGTGGTAGAACAACCACATTCGCGTGTCCGTGACTACTTCCGACGACTCGCTCAAGAAACAAAGCATTATAGTGTCCAGGTTAGTGATCCAGATGTCGACGCTAAACAAGTTAAAGTACTCCAATTAATCAATGCTTACCGATTCCGTGGACACGAAGCGGCACAGCTTGACCCTCTTGGTTTATGGCAACGTCCACCTGTGGCGGAGCTAGAACCCGCATTCCACAATCTTACCGAAGATGACCTAGAAGAGACCTTCAACGTTGGTTCTTTTGCCATTGGCCAAGAGACGATGCAGTTGAAAGATATCTACTCAGCTCTTAAGAAAACGTACTGTGGTTCTATCGGTGCAGAATATATGCACATGACAGACACAGAACAAAAACGTTGGATCCAGCAACGTTTAGAGTCAGTCATTGGTCAACCTTCTTTCTCTAATGAAGAAAAGCACATGTTCCTAGACGAGCTGACAGCAGCTGAAGGTCTAGAACGTTACCTAGGTGCAAAATTCCCAGGTGCTAAGCGATTCTCACTAGAAGGTGGTGATGCACTGATCCCAATGACGAAAGAATTGATTCGTCATGCGGGTGCAAGTGGCATGCGTGAAGTGGTTATCGGTATGGCTCACCGTGGTCGTCTAAACATGTTGGTAAACGTGTTAGGTAAGAAACCACAAGACCTATTCGATGAATTTGCTGGTAAGCATGACGAAACGTGGGGTACAGGTGATGTTAAGTATCACCAAGGTTTCTCTGCGGATTTCGCAACGCCAGGCGGTGATGTCCACCTAGCGCTAGCATTTAACCCGTCTCACCTTGAGATTGTAAACCCAGTAGTTATTGGTTCGGTACGTGCTCGTCAAGACCGCTTAGGCGATACGACAGGCAGCACAGTTCTTCCTATTACTATTCACGGTGACTCTGCGATTGCAGGTCAAGGTGTGGTTGCTGAGACGTTTAACATGTCTCAAGCACGCGGTTTCCAAGTGGGCGGCACGGTACGTATTGTTGTGAATAACCAAGTTGGTTTCACGACATCTAACCCTACCGATACGCGTTCTACTATGTACTGTACAGATATCGCTAAGATGGTACAGGCACCAATTTTCCACGTGAATGCGGATGACCCAGAAGCGGTTGCGTTTGTTACTCGTATCGCACTTGATTACCGTAATGAATTTAAACGCGATGTTGTGATCGATTTGGTTTGTTACCGTCGTCATGGTCACAACGAAGCCGATGAGCCGAACGCGACTCAACCGTTGATGTATCAGAAAATCAAGAAGCACCCAACACCACGTAAGCTGTACGCTGATGTGCTGATGGAGAAAGACGTTCTTGGTATTGATACTGCGACGCAACTGGTTAACGAATATCGTGATGCTTTAGATCACGGTGAAGTGGTCGTTAAAGAGTGGCGCCCAATGGCTCTACACTCAGTCGACTGGTCTCCATACCTAGGTCATGACTGGGATGTTGAGTGGGACAATAAATTTGATACTGAGCGCTTAATTGAGCTTGGTCAGCGTTTATGTACTTACCCTGAGAGCCACAAGCTGCAAAGCCGAGTGAACAAGCTTTACAACGATCGTAAAGCGATGATCAGCGGTGAGAAAGCACTCGATTGGGGTATGGCAGAAACGTTGGCGTATGCGACGCTTGTTGATGATGGTAAGCGTATTCGTATCTCTGGTCAGGACTCTGGTCGTGGTACTTTCTTCCACCGTCACTCAGTTCTGCATAACCAGAACGATGCGAGCACATTTGTTCCGCTAGCGAATATCCACGATAAGCAAGGTCCGTTCCAAGTCTTTGACTCGGTACTGTCTGAAGAAGCGGTATTGGCGTTCGAATATGGCTACGCGACTGCTGAGCCAAGCGGCTTGACCCTTTGGGAAGCGCAGTTTGGTGATTTCGCTAACGGTGCACAAGTTGTAATTGACCAATTCATCTCGTCAGGTGAACAAAAGTGGGCTCGTCTTTGTGGCCTAACGATGTTGTTGCCTCATGGTTATGAAGGTCAAGGTCCTGAGCACTCGTCAGCGCGTCTAGAGCGTTACCTACAGCTTTGTGCAGAACAAAACATGCAGGTGGTTGTGCCATCAACTCCGGCGCAGGTTTACCACATGATTCGTCGCCAAGTTGTTCGCCCAATGCGTCGACCATTGATTGTTATGTCACCGAAGTCACTACTTCGTCACCCGCTGTGTACTTCTACATTAGAAGAACTGTCGGAAGGGACATTCCAACCAGCGATTCCAGAGATCGACAACCTAGATGCAGCTAAGGTGAAACGCGTCGTCTTCTGTTCGGGTAAAGTTTACTTCGACTTGCTAGAGCAACGTCGTAATAACGAACAAGACGATGTGGCTATTGTCCGTATTGAGCAGCTATACCCATTCCCACAGGATGAAGTGAAAGCGGCAATCGAACAGTACATCAATGTTGAAGACTTTGTTTGGTGTCAAGAAGAGCCTCAAAACCAAGGTGCTTGGTACTGTAGCCAACACAACTTCCGTGCTGCAATCCCAGCGGGTGCTGATCTTAAATATGCTGGCCGCCCAGCATCAGCATCACCAGCTGTCGGTTATATGTCAGTACACTTGAAACAACAAAAAGCGCTGGTTGAAGATGCGCTTAACGTGAATACAAAAACTTCGGATTAAGAACTAGAAGTTAAAGGAAGAAACAGATATGACAATTGAAATTCTGGTTCCAGATTTACCTGAATCTGTTGCAGACGCTACAGTAGCAACTTGGCACAAACAACCTGGTGACGTAGTTGAGCGTGACGAAGTACTGGTTGATATCGAAACTGACAAAGTGGTTTTAGAAGTACCAGCTCCAGAAGCAGGTGTTCTAGAAGCAATCATTGAAGAAGAAGGTGCGACGGTACTTTCTAAGCAGCTTATCGCTAAGCTTAAGCCGGGTGCGGTAGCGGGTGAGCCAACGACTGACACAACTGAAGCATCAGAAGCGTCACCTGATAAGCGTCATAAAGCGGCGCTTACAGAAGAGAACAACGATGCACTAAGTCCAGCAGTCCGTCGTCTACTTGCAGAGCACGGTCTAGAAGCAGGCCAAGTGAAAGGGACTGGTGTTGGCGGTCGTATTACTCGTGAAGACATCGATGCGCACCTAGCTAATGCGAAAGCAGCACCGAAAGCAGACGCTCCAGCAGCAGTTGAAGCGCCAGCAGCGGCTCGTAGTCAGAAGCGTGTACCAATGACTCGCCTACGTAAGACTGTTGCAAACCGTCTGCTAGAAGCGAAGAACAACACGGCAATGCTAACGACGTTTAACGAAGTGAACATGAAGCCAATCATGGATCTTCGTAAGCAGTACAAAGACCAGTTCGAAGAGCGTCACGGTATCCGTCTAGGCTTTATGTCTTTCTACGTGAAAGCGGTAACTGAAGCACTAAAACGCTACCCAGAAGTGAATGCATCGATTGACGGTGAAGACATTGTTTACCACAACTACTTCGACATCAGCATGGCGGTATCTACGCCACGTGGTCTAGTAACACCAGTACTGAAAGACTGTGACACACTAGGTTTTGCTGACGTAGAAAAGGGCATCAAAGAGCTAGCAATCAAAGGCCGTGACGGCAAGCTAACTGTTGATGAGCTAATGGGTGGTAACTTCACTATCACTAACGGTGGTGTATTTGGTTCACTGATGTCTACGCCAATCATCAACCCGCCACAATCAGCAATTCTTGGTATGCATAAGATCCAAGAGCGCCCGATGGCAGTAGATGGCAAGGTAGAAATCCTACCTATGATGTATCTAGCACTGTCTTACGACCACCGTCTAATCGATGGCCGTGAGTCAGTGGGTTTCCTAGTAACGATTAAAGAGCTACTAGAAGATCCAGCACGTCTGCTATTAGACGTTTAATATCGCTAAAATGTCTAGTTGCCGCGGGTAGCTAGACGTTCGATAGTTTTAAGGGCTAGACTTGCTCAACTGTCTGGCCTTCACTTGAGTCATTGTTTGTTGTTGAAATAGACAATGATTGATTTGAGAAGACCCTACAGACGTACGCAGCATAGCGACGTTATGGAAATAATAATCCCTCAAGGGAAAATAAACGGAATATCAAAATGAATTTGCATGAATACCAAGCCAAACAGCTGTTTGCAGAATTCGGTTTGCCTGTACCGGAAGGCTTCGCTTGTGATACACCACAAGAAGCTTTTGAAGCTGCAGGTCGCATTACAACTGAGAAGAAAGTTGTAAAGTGTCAGGTTCACGCGGGTGGACGTGGTAAAGCGGGTGGCGTTGAGCTACACGACACGAAAGATGGCGTTAAAGAGTTTGCTCAAAAGTGGCTAGGTAAAAACCTAGTAACGTACCAAACAGATGCAAATGGTCAGCCTGTAACAAAAATCCTAGTTGAAGAAGCGTCAAACATCGCAAATGAACTTTACCTAGGTGCTGTTGTAGACCGCGCTAGTCGTAAAATTGTATTCATGGCTTCTACCGAAGGCGGCGTGGATATCGAGAAAATCGCAGAAGAAACTCCAGAGTTGATTCACAAAGCGGCAATCGATCCATTAGTTGGCCCTCAAGCTTATCAAGGTCGCGAGCTAGCGTTTAAGCTAGGTCTTGCAGGTGACCAAATCAAACAATTCGTTAAGATCTTCATGGGTCTTGGTGAGATGTTCGCTCAGTACGACTTAGCTCTACTAGAGATCAACCCTCTTGTTATTACTGGCGAAGGCAACCTGCTTTGTCTAGACGGTAAGATCAACATCGACTCAAACGCACTTTACCGTCAGCCTAAACTGCGTGAAATGCACGATCCTTCACAGGAAGATGAGCGCGAAGCACACGCAGCTCAGTGGGAACTGAACTACGTAGCACTTGATGGCAACGTTGGCTGTATGGTTAACGGTGCAGGCCTTGCGATGGGTACGATGGATATCGTTAACCTACATGGTGGCAAACCTGCTAACTTCCTAGACGTTGGTGGCGGCGCAACGAAAGAACGTGTTGCTGAAGCATTCAAGATCATCCTTTCTGATGACAATGTAAAAGCAGTTCTAGTAAACATCTTCGGTGGTATCGTTCGTTGTGACATGATCGCAGAAGGTATTATCGGTGCGGTTAAAGAAGTTGGTGTAACGGTTCCTGTTGTTGTTCGTCTAGAAGGTACTAACGCTGACCTAGGTCGCGAAGTTCTTGCTAATTCTGATGTTGATATCATTGCTGCTGAGTCGCTAACAGATGCTGCTCAGAAAGTTGTTGCTGCTGCGGAGGCTAAATAATGTCTGTACTAATTAACAAAGACACTAAAGTAATCTGTCAGGGCTTCACTGGTGGTCAAGGTACTTTCCACTCAGAGCAAGCTATCGCGTACGGTACGCAGATGGTTGGTGGTGTTTCTCCTGGTAAAGGTGGCCAAACTCACCTAGGTCAACCTGTATTCAACACAGTACGTGAAGCAGTAGAAGCGACGGGCGCAACAGCGACTGTTATCTATGTACCAGCACCGTTCTGTAAAGATGCAATCCTTGAAGCGATTGATGCAGGTATCGAGCTTATCGTGACTATCACGGAAGGTATCCCAACAACAGATATGATCGACGTGAAAGTGAAGCTAGAAGAAACTGGCGTTCGCATGATCGGTCCTAACTGTCCAGGCGTTATCACTCCTGACGAGTGTAAGATTGGTATCATGCCTGGTCATATCCACAAGAAAGGCAAAGTGGGTATCGTATCTCGTTCAGGTACACTAACTTACGAAGCAGTTAAGCAAACAACTGACGAAGGTTTCGGTCAGTCTACTTGTGTTGGTATCGGTGGCGACCCAATCCCAGGTTCTAACTTCATCGACATCCTGAAACTGTTCCAAGAAGACCCTGAAACAGAAGCAATCGTAATGATTGGTGAAATCGGCGGTACTGCGGAAGAAGAAGCTGCTGCATTCATCAAAGAGAACGTCACTAAGCCAGTGGTTTCTTACATTGCGGGTGTTACTGCTCCTCCAGGTAAGCGTATGGGTCACGCAGGTGCAATCATCTCTGGTGGTAAAGGCACTGCGGAAGACAAGTTTGCTGCGCTAGAAGCGGCAGGCGTTAAGACTGTGAAGTCTCTAGCAGACATCGGCAAAGGTCTACGTGAAGTAACGGGTTGGTAATCTAACCACTTCAAATAAGAAAGGCTTGGCATTGTGCCAAGCCTTTTGTTTTTCCGCTCTCTAAATATTTATCATTCCATAGAGCGACGAAGGAGAGAGTATTTGTTATTTCTCTAATTTCTTCTCAAGCGCATTCAATCTTGCCGTTAGGTCCATTACTTGCTTTTCTAGCTGTTCAATTCGATCTGCGTCAGCGACTTCTTTTTTCGCTGCGACCTCAACTTTAGGAACTCGGTTCGAGCTTTTCCAACTCTTCAAGGTTGTAATCAAAGCCGGCATAGGCACAGATGTACTCAAACGTGCTTTGACGAGTGCGACTGTCGGCTCTTTTCCTTCTGCGCGTAACTGTTCAAGGACATCTTTTAGCTCTTGGCTAACATCTTGAGTAAGCATAAAACCTCCATTGTGCTTATGTATTTAATCATACCCAGTCAGTTTAAAATTGGCGAATAGAAAATAGTGACAGAGTCTGTGCGAGATCTCTCACACCTGTTGTGAGACAAACAGCGTTTTAAACACAAGATAAGTACCTTTTAATTTGTTAACTTGTTGATTTGTAGTCTAAATTTATTTTGTTTCAATATTGTTGCGCATTTTTGATTTGCTACAGGCATTGTCTCTATCGGTAATTCGCGTAAATTAGAACCTGTCGGAAGGATACTGACACGGAACAGGAAAGACCAAGGATTGGGAATCTTCAGGAAGAAGATTGGTTGACTAGGATAGTTAATCAAGCATGGAGCGAAAGGACATTGTAAGGAAACAGCCACTGACAGGATGTGAGTGACATGGACGACAATGGACACCTCTAGGAAGAGGCTAGGACAGTATCAGGAAGATACAAGGACACCACTTAAGGATAGAGTGATGTGCGCTAACTAGGATATGTTAGCTATCAGGATGATGAGGACACCGCTAGGAAGGCGACGGTTGGATAATACTGAAGGATTCAGTAGCTATTAAGGAAGATGCATGGAGCACCTTCTGTAGCCGGATTGCTGCGAGTAAGACTTATAACCCCGATACTGATGTATCGGGGTTTTTCTTAGATCCCACCTTTACTAATAACTCTAATAACAATGTGCTAAAAACAACCTAGATCAATAAAGGTTGCTATCAGTTGGTATAAATTTTCGGCTTTGTTTTATAAGACAAGAACTGCTGCTTACAAGGATGTGTCATGACTATTGTGACTCGCCGATCGTTATTAGTACCTTATAACGACTCTTTACAATCTGAGTTTCTTATTCTCAACTGCTGTGCGATTAATCGTGCACAGATGAATGGGGCGCACACGGTGTCGTCTGCTAAGAGACGGTTTGAACAGGTACTGACAGACCCAAATATCTATGCCAGAGCGGTACTAGACAGCAATACTCGTGAATATATTGGTCACGTGTTTGTTTGCGATCTAGACGGCGAACCTGAGCTAGGGTATATCTTTGATAAAAATTACTGGGGAAGAGGAATCGCCAGCGAAGTGCTGCAGGCCTTTTTTCCAAAGGCATTGCGCGACTTAAACATCAGTAAAGTCATCGCGACAGCCAATGTAGGCCATGAGCCTTCAATTCGAATTCTAAATAAATTGGGTTTTGTACTCAATGCTCATAAAGCCGATACCTTCGGCCCCTATGATGAGTATCTATTTACATCCGATGCGGTGGTAGAGCCACCTTTGCTAGTCGGAAACCTTGCATAATAATCTCACCTTGGTAGCAGTCGTCACCCAGTGATGAAAATTCAAATTGATAGATAGAATGCCAACGCCAGACACCGTCCGGCGTTTTTAGTTTGTGGCGTTTGAGAGCGACACTGACTAATTGAAGATCAAGCTCTTTGCACTTTCGCAATGCGATGCTTTTAGCAATTTCCGCCTGTCGTCTTTGCTGCCAAAACAGAAGACAGACAATGGCAAGAGCCAGAATAGCAAAGAGGTCATGAATCATAATTACGCCTTAGTTGCTTGCTGCAGTCGGATGAGTGCTTGTGCAAGCTCTTCAGAAGGGCTTGAATGCAGTAAAGGCAGTAGAACCATTCTAAGTTCAGGCAGCATTACAAGATCGGCAAACAGCTGATTAAACAAGGTTTGATTGCCAGTTTGTGCTAAGCGTAATAGGAATTGTTGTGCTGTTTTAGCATCACCAAGCCAATGCCAGCTGCGACCGGCAATACCGATTAATACTTCTTGATGGCTTAAACGAGGGCTAGCCAGAATGGAATCAATAATAGGTTGAGCGATGGATGTTTTGGCACCCGAAAGCGCACGTGTTAGCGCTGAAAGCAGGAACAGGTCTGGTTGTTCATTCTCAATCTGCTGCTTGGCCATTTCGGCAATTCGCTCAGCCAGTTTATCTGAAAGTTCGGTGTGTTCTAGTGCCCCAAGCAACGCATAAAGAGGTTCATTAGGTAGGTGTTGCAGTGCTTTACGTACATTCACCCCGTTTTGCTCTTGGCCAAGGCGCGCACAAATATCAGTCACACCTTGTAGGCCAACCGTGTGCCATTTATCCCACTCTAATCCACCAGAAAAGTAGTGTTGAGCGTGCTCATAATATTGGCTGCAAGGCAGGTCTAGCGAAGCGCGTACTTGGCTGTGAAATACGGCCATCTTATCTTCAGCAGGTTTGAAGGTATAAGGGTTGTTAGATAGCTTCTCTTGTTGCTCTTCACTCATCTCTTGATTGATACGAGTACCCATCGCTTCAATCACGTACTTTAAGAAGTTACCAATGTCTGACTGCTTCAGTAAGCCGCGCTCATCGAGTTCAAACTTTAGAAACCAAATCCATGGCTGCTGCTCTTTATTCCAATACGCAATCGCTATATGGGCTTTACGCTGCATTGGGTAAGGGTATGGCAGTTGACCTTTTTCAGCATCAGAAAATGTTTTTGCGTCGATGGTTTTGATACGACGTCCAAGATCAAACACTTGATACTGGCAGTTACTGTCATTGAGCAATTGGGTAAGGGTATGAATCGTTTCCATTAGAGAATTGTCCTAACTTTCTTTCCTCTATAAATGGTACTCTTAGGCCAATTTTCAAGGTCCAATATAAAGTTTAATGACGAAAGAAAAACAATTAGTCGAGTTAGTCGACGCTTTAGAAGGTGAGATGCGAAAACAAGGGCAGTGGCAACAACACTCTCCTAGTGTTGAAGCATTAAGCAGTCAGGAGCCTTTTGCTATTGATAGCCTCACTCCTTTAGAGTGGTTGCAATGGATATTTGTCGCGCGTATCCGTCTACTCGTGAAAGAAAGTCAGCCGCTGCCAACGGGGTTTGCTATGGCTGCTTATTTTGAAGAGTGCTGGAAAGAAGAGCAGGGTATGACCCCACTCATTACGATTCTCCAACAGATTGATAAGGTATGTCGCCATGCTTGAGATTGTTTTCCAAGATGAGTATTTCGTCGCTGTAAATAAGCCTGCGGGAATGTTGGTTCACCGTAGTTGGTTAGATAAGCATGAAACACAGTTTGTGATGCAAACCTTACGTGATCAAATTGGTCAACATGTGTTTCCTCTTCATCGCCTTGATCGACCGACATCGGGTGTGCTGATTTTTGCTTTATCTAGTGAAGTCGCTTCGCAGGTGATGCCGATGTTCGCTAACCACGAGATGGAGAAAACCTATCACGCTATCGTACGCGGTTGGATTGAAGAGTCTGGCCGCCTTGATTACGCATTGAAGGTTGAGCTGGACAAGATTGCCGACAAGCACGCCAGCCAAGATAAAGAAGCCCAAGATGCCATTACAGACTACTGGCCGCTGGCGAAAGTAGAAGTGCCGCACTCGACAGGAAAGTTTCCAACCACTCGTTACTGCTTGATGGAAATGAAACCACTAACAGGGCGCAAACATCAACTAAGACGCCATATGGCTCACCTAAGGCATCCTATTGTCGGTGATACGACTCATGGCGACGGTAAGCATAATAAATTGTATAGAGAGGTCTATGACTCGCACAGACTGCTTCTGCATGCATCGAGCTTAGAGTTTGTACATCCCTTCACCAATGAAAAGGTGCTGATTAAAGCTGGCGTTGATGAAACTTGGCAAAAACTCTGTGCGGAGTTTGGTTGGCAAGTGCCAGAATAAATCGGTTAGAGACAAAAAAGCCCTCGAAGTGAGGGCTTTTTGCTATCGAAACAGTAACGTTTACTTTTCTAGGTATTGGCGAATGGCGTTTTCGATGCCGGTTGCATCTAAGCCTAACTCTGCATGGAGTTCATTTTGGGTACCTTGATGAACAAACTCGTCAGGCAAACCTAGGTTAAGCACAGGCTTGATGATTTTCTCTTTCATCATAAACTCAATCACACCTGCACCCGCACCGCCAGCAATCGCGTTTTCTTCTAGTGTTACTAGAACGTCGTGCTCTGCAGCAAGTTGTTTGATCAGTTCCTCGTCAAGCGGCTTAACAAAGCGCATGTCCGCAACAGTGGCATTTAAACTTTCTGCCGCTTCCAGTGCGTTACCAAGGAAAGTACCGAAGCTTAAAATCGCGACCTTTTCACCTTGACGAACAAGACGTCCTCTACCGATCTTAAGAGCGGTAAACTCTTGTTCTATCTCTGTGCCCATACCAGTGCCGCGTGGGTAACGAACGGCACTTGGACCTGTATGTTTATGACCCGTGTAGAGCATTTGACGACATTCATTTTCGTCGCTCGGAGCCATGATCACCATATTCGGAATACAACGCATAAAGCTTAGATCAAACGCACCTTGGTGAGTCTGGCCATCGGCGCCAACTAAACCTGCACGGTCAATAGCAAACATCACAGGCAAGTCCATGATTGCTACATCGTGAATCAGCTGATCGTAACCACGCTGTAAGAAGGTCGAGTAGATAGCAACGATCGGGTTGTCACCCGCAATTGCCATACCTGTCGCCAGCGTTACTGCGTGTTGCTCTGCAATGGCGACGTCGAAGTATTGTTCAGGGTACTCTTTAGAGAAACGAACCATACCTGAACCTTCACGCATTGCTGGCGTAATTGCCATTAGCTTAGGATCTTGCGCGGCCATATCACACAGGAAATCACCGAAGATCTTAGAAAAGCTTGGCTTGCCGCCACTGCTCTTAGGCAAAGAGTTGTGGCTAGGGTCGAACTTAGGTACACCGTGGTAACCGATTGGATCTTTTTCCGCTGGCTCGTAGCCTTTACCTTTCTTAGTCATGATGTGCAGGAACTGCGGGCCTTTTAGCTCACGCATGTTCTTCAGCGTTTTGACTAACTCATTCACATCATGGCCATCGACAGGACCAATGTAGTTAAAGCCTAGCTCTTCGAATAAGGTACCTGGGATCACCATGCCTTTGAGGTGTTCTTCAGTACGACGAACCAGTTCTTTAATTGGTGGAACGCCAGACAGAACCTTTTTGCCGCCTTCACGAATCGAGGTGTACAGGTTACCAGAAAGCACTTGCGCCAAATGGTTATTCAGTGCGCCAACGTTTTCTGAAATCGACATCTCGTTGTCATTAAGAATCACCAGCATGTCAGGGTGAACGTCGCCAGCATGGTTCATTGCTTCAAATGCCATACCTGCGGTAATCGCCCCGTCACCAATGACGCTGACCACTTTACGGTTCTTGTCTTCTTTACCGGCACTGATCGCCATACCTAACGCCGCACTGATCGACGTTGATGAGTGACCAACAGACAATGTGTCATATTCACTCTCTTCACGCCAAGGGAATGGGTGCAAGCCGTCTTTCTGACGAATCGTAGACAGTTTATCGCGGCGACCAGTTAAGATTTTGTGTGGGTACGCTTGATGGCCCACATCCCACACCAATTGATCAAAAGGCGTGTTGTAGACGTAATGAAGCGCGACAGTGAGTTCCACTGTACCTAGGCCAGAAGCCAAGTGACCACTAGATTGGCTCACTGAATTTAATAAGTAGGTACGTAGCTCATCACATAGCGTCGGCAGCACTTCTTTAGGAAGACTGCGTAGCTCATCTGGCGTATCTGCTAGAGCAAGTGTTGGATATTTTGAAATATCAAGAGTCATATAAATGCGCGCTTATTGTGTTAGTTCTTGCGCTCGATGACATATCGGGCGAACTCTTCGAGTAACTCTGTATTGTATGGGATTGCTTCCAAAGCTTGAAGTGCTTCATTTAACAGAGTGTGAGCTTTGTTAATAGCTCCATCCAATCCTAGTAGGGCTGGATAAGTACTTTTGTTTAATTCTTGATCAGAACCTTGAGGCTTACCTAAAGTTTCTGTATCACTAATAATATCTAAAATGTCGTCTTGAACCTGAAACGCTAGGCCAACTGCATCGGCGTATTTGTCGAGTTGAGGCATCACCTCAAGACCTTTTGCACCAGCAGCAAGAGCGCCTAGACGGATAGCAGACTTCATCAATGCACCGGTTTTATTGCGGTGAATCTCTTCTAATTCTTCTAGCGACACTGAGCGATTTTCAGCTGCGAGGTCCAAGGCTTGACCTAAGCACATACCATTGGCACCTGAAGCGTCCGCTAATACTTTGATCATCTTGATACGGTTAGCTTCAGCATTTGGATGTAAATCACCGTCTGCCAAAATAGTAAATGCTAACGTTTGCAGCGCGTCTCCGGTGAGGATAGCCGTTGCTTCATCAAATTTGATGTGACAGGTTGTTTGACCACGACGAAGTTCATCGTCATCCATCGCAGGGAGGTCATCATGGATCAGCGAGTAGGCGTGAATGCACTCAACCGCAGAAGCGGGAGTATCAAGGTCACTCTTGTCACAGCCTAGCATTTGGCCAGTAATGTAGACCAAAAATGGTCGAGCGCGTTTGCCACCAAGCAGTAGGCCGTAGCGCATGGCTTCAATTAACGGCTGATTTTGATGTGGCAGTGCTTGCAGCCAAAGATTTAGCTGCTCATTATTACGTTGTTGAAATGAGGTTAATGCCTCTTGCATAACAGACATATTTCTATCAATTACTCAGGCTGGCCGTCAAAGTCACTTAATGGAGATTCGTCATCGTTTTGCAGCAAAATACTTACGCGTTGCTCGGCATCGCTAAGTTTAGTTTGGCCTGCACGAGCAAGCGTAATGCCACGCTCAAATTTCTTAAGCGCATCTTCCAATGCTAAATCACCATTCTCAAGGTTTTCTACGATAACATCGAGCTCGTCGATCGTCGCCTCGAAGGTCATGTTTTCTGGTTTCTTGCTCGCCATAACTTTTCTACTTTGACAAAGATGCACGAAAGTTACCTTAGCCGATAATGATGGTCAAATTTAACCGAGTAAAATTGTCAGAAAAATCGAGCTTTGGCAGCCAATCAATCCGTTTGAATCTCATTGATAGCGGGATTTCTCTAGTGCAAACGAAGTAAGCAACTGCATTTATGTGAATAGAGTATCAATAAAAAACTAAAGATCTGAACACGTTGCCGATATACTTTGTTAGAAGCTCAAAGATTGCATGAGGAGTGCTTTGTGGATTTAGCAACGCTGGTGGGACTATTAGGCGGCTTTGCTTTCGTTATCATGGCAATGATACTTGGCGGAAGCATTATGATGTTCATCGACGTCACGTCGATTTTGATCGTAGTGGGTGGCTCTACCTTTGTCGTTTTAATGAAGTTCACCATGGGCCAATTTTTTGGTGCGGCGAAGATTGCCGGTAAAGCTTTCATGTTCAAAGCCGATGAGCCAGAAGATCTGATTGCTAAAGTTGTTGAGATGGCGGACGCTGCTCGTAAAGGCGGTTTCTTAGCGCTAGAAGAGATGGAAATCACCAACGGCTTTATGCAAAAAGGCATCGACTTACTGGTTGATGGACATGATGCCGACGTTGTTCGCGCTGCTCTGCAGAAAGACATTGTCCTTACCGATGAGCGCCATGATTTTGGTGGTAGTGTATTTAGAGCCTTTGGTGACGTTGCCCCTGCGATGGGGATGATCGGTACACTGGTTGGTCTGGTTGCGATGCTTTCTAACATGGATGACCCTAAAGCGATCGGTCCTGCGATGGCGGTAGCACTCTTAACCACTCTGTACGGTGCGATCTTATCAAACATGGTCTTTTTCCCAATTGCTGACAAGCTGTCTCTACGCCGTGAGCAAGAGAAATTGAACCGTCGCCTAGTGATGGATGGCGTATTAGCGATTCAAGATGGTCAGAACCCTCGTGTCATCGACAGTTACCTTAAGAATTACCTCAATGAAGGTAAGCGTGCTCTTGACGTAGATAACGAGTAAGGTCAAAGGTATGGAAGAAGAACAACCCAAATGTCCGCCGCCCGGTCTACCGTTGTGGATGGGGACCTTTGCTGACTTAATGTCGCTGCTGATGTGTTTCTTCGTACTTCTACTCTCGTTCTCTGAAATGGATGTACTGAAATTTAAACAGATCGCAGGCTCGATGAAATTTGCTTTTGGTGTTCAAAACCGATTGGAAGTCAAAGATATTCCAAAAGGCACCAGTATTATTGCTCAAGAGTTCCGACCTGGACGTCCTGAGCCGACACCGATTGACGTCATAATGCAGCAGACAATCGATATCACTCAGCAAACTCTCGAGTTCCATGAAGGGGAGTCCGACAGAGCCGGTGGTACTCAGCGTGACCAAGGCAAGTTGACCGGAGGTCAGTCTCCGGACACCTCGACGCAGAACAACCAAAACTCAGAGTCTGATAACGAACAGCAGCAATCAGCTGAAATGTCTCAAGAACTTGAAACGCTCATGGAGAGCATTAAGAAAGCCCTTAAGCGTGAGATTGAACAAGGCGCGATTGAAGTTGAGAACCTTGGTCAGCAGATTGATATTCGTATCCGTGAGAAGGGTGCATTCCCTGAAGGTTCTGCTTTCTTACAGCCGAAGTTTAGACCGCTAGTGAGGCAGATTGCTGATTTAGTGAAAGATGTCCCCGGGCGTATTCGTGTCTCTGGTCATACTGACAACCAGCGTATTGATTCTGAGTTGTATCGTTCTAATTGGGACTTGTCTGCTCAACGCGCTGTATCGGTGGCGCAAGAGATGGAAAAAGTCCGCGGCTTTAATCATGAGCGACTACGTGTTAGAGGTATGGCGGACACTGAGCCGCTTGGGCCGAATGATACTGAAGCACAACGTTCGCGAAACCGCCGAGTTGAAATCAGTATCATGCAGGGTGAAGCATTGTTAAGCGATGAAATCCCTGTGAATCAGTAAAAGAAAAAAGACGAGCAAAAGGCTCGTCTTTTTTATGGCCATTCATTCATGTATAATCTTGCGCCCTTAGAGTCCAACTCTTATTTCGAGTGAGCGGTGAGTGCTTAGCAGCCCTGCTTATTCTGCGAATTTATTAAACTTGTTGTGAAGTGAATTATGAAATTTATCGTCAAGCCCCATCCAGAAATTTTTGTAAAAAGTGAGTCGGTGCGTAAGCGCTTCACAAAGATTCTTGAGTGCAATATTCGCAACATTATTAAGAGCCGTTCAGAGTCTGTTGCGGTATTTAACCGTCGTGACCATATCGAAGTGACGTCTGAATCGGATCAATACCGCAATGAAGTTATTGAAGTCTTGACGCAAACGCCAGGTATCCACCACGTACTTGAAGTTCAGCAATCAGACTTTACAGATCTGCATAATATTTTCGAGCAGGTATTAGAGCTTAATCGTCCAAACCTTGAAGGTAAGACGTTTGTTGTGCGCGCTAAGCGTCGTGGTAAGCATGACTTTACCTCTATTGAACTTGAGCGTTACGTTGGTGGCGGCCTTAACCAAGCGATTGAAAGTGCAAGCGTTAAGCTGAAGAACCCAGACGTGACGGTAAAAGTTGAAGTCGCGAACGAGAAGCTAAACCAAGTTATCGCGCGTTACAAAGGTCTAGGCGGTTTCCCGCTTGGCACACAAGAAGATGTACTAAGTCTGATTTCTGGTGGCTTCGATTCAGGTGTATCAAGCTACCTACACATCAAGCGTGGCTCTAAAGTACATTACTGTTTCTTTAACCTAGGTGGCCCAGCGCACGAGATCGGTGTTAAGCAGGTTTCTCACTACCTATGGAACAAATACGGTTCTTCGGCAAAAGTACGTTTTATCTCGGTTGATTTCGAACCTGTAGTGGCGGAAATCCTAGAGAAAGTCGATGACGGCCAAATGGGTGTTATTCTTAAGCGTATGTTTATGCGTGCAGCAGGCATGGTCGCTGAGAAATTCAAGATTGAAGCGCTTGTTACCGGTGAGGCTCTAGGTCAGGTATCTAGCCAAACGCTGACTAACCTTCGTCATATCGATAACGTAACAGATACGCTGATTCTTCGTCCGCTAATCAACTGGGACAAAGAAGATATCATCAACCTAGCGCGTGATATCGGCACTGAAGACTTTGCTAAGACAATGCCTGAGTACTGTGGTGTTATTTCTAAGAAGCCAACAGTGAAAGCGGTGAAAGGCAAGCTAGAAGCTGAAGAAGACAAGTTCGACTTCGATATTTTAGAGCAAGTGGTTCGTGATGCTCGCGTGATGGACATCCGCGATATTGCTAAAGAAACCGAGCAAGCTGCACCTGAAGTTGAGCAAGTTCAAGCGGTGGAAGAGCATGCTGTCGTTCTTGATATCCGTAGTCCAGAAGAAGAAGACGATAACCCACTAGAGATTGAAGGTGTGGAAGTAAAACACATTCCATTCTTCAAACTCGGTACCCAGTTTGGTGATTTAGACCAGTCTAAAACTTACTTACTGTACTGTGATCGTGGTGTCATGAGCCGCCTACAAGCGCTGTACCTGCAAGAGCAAGGCTTTAACAATGTTAAGGTTTACCGTCCTTAATCTTTGCTAAAACAACAAAATGAAAGCGCAAATCGTTAATCCGGTTTGCGCTTTTTTATTATCTGGAATTCGAAAAGATCGCGCTCTATTCGGTGGCGTATTTTCGGTTGATTTCAATCGCGACATCTATATTATCTAGCAGGGTATCGACGATCTTGGCATCTAAATGGCTACCTTTAGAACGTTTAAGTTCCTCGATGACTTCCTCAACGGGCCAGGCTGGCTTATAACAGCGTTCGTGGGTTAAGGCATCAAACACATCGGCCACTGCAATAATGCGCGCTTCAATACTGATTTCATCGCCTTTTAGCCCCAGCGGGTAGCCTGTGCCGTCAACTTTCTCATGGTGTTGATGAGCGATGGTGGCAGCGGTTTGTAATATCTTGCGTTTAGAGCCAGCTAAAATATTGTGGCCAATAGCGGCATGGTTTTTCATCGTTTCCCATTCATCCGCATCAAGCTTACCCGGTTTAAGTAATACACTATCGGGAATGGCGATTTTACCAATATCATGCATTGGGGCCGCTTGGCGCAGTAACTGAGCTCTCTCTTCAGAATGACCGAGTAAGAGACACAGCTCATAGCTCAATTCCGACATGCGTCTGACGTGATTCCCTGCTTCTTGAGAGCGTGACTCAACCACATCACCAAGGCGATAAATAAGCTCACCTTGGGTATCAATAATCTCTTGGCTAAGAGAGAGATTCTCAAAAGCTAAACTGACACTGTAAGAGAAGATAGTCAGCAGTTGGCTTTCAAGCTCAGTGATTTTTCGAGCCCCTTTAAGATAAAGTAAACTGACCGCACCAGAGCTGGTGGCGAAGTAGCCGACGAAGATATCGCCTTCGATGATACTTTCTTTTTTCGCAATCGCTTTGTCTAAATAGTCTTGTACCAGTGGGTCAATGGTGTCTTCTTGGCCTTGACCAATTTGGGCTAATACTTGGTAGCCGCTCTCGGGCTGTTGAATGGTGGTTAAACCACGAACGCTGACCAACATGCTCTGTTCATTCATCCGTAGTAGCGATAAGACTTGCTGCAATATCCCGTTTGAGAAGGTTTTTAAAGTGTGTTGTTGGAAAATGACTGAAGTCGACTGAATGACGCGTTCCAAGCCTAAACGGTAATTGGTTTCTAGCTGTTTAGCATGCTCGATTTGGATAATATCGCGATAGGATCTCAGTGCCGATAACACCACCGTAAAGAGCTTCTGGCTAGTGAGCTCGGTTTTCTCTTTGTAATCATTAATATCGTAATTAGCGACGACACTTTGCTCTGGGGCTTGGCCGGGTTGACCTGTACGTAAGATTATCCGAACCTTGTGGTTACTCAGATCCTCTCTTGTCCATCGAGCAACTTCAAGGCCCGCATCATCCGTTTCCATCACCACGTCGAGAAACATTAATGCAATATCATCATGGGTCGAGAGCTTCTCTTTTGCTTCTAGTCCAGAATAAGCGTGGATAAATTCAAGTGGCCTATCATCAAGAGTAAAGCGTCTGAGTACGAGCACGGTAACTTGGTGAATATCGGCGTCGTCATCCACGAGCAGTACTTTCCAAGGGGGGAGAGTGGGTTCATCCATTTCTCGCAATAATTTTAAGGGCATAAGCGACTCCCAAATTCCACCTTAGTATCATCCATGTGTGTCATCCTTAATTAGGGTATAGGCAAGGTTAAAACTAATTACAAGTGAGTAGTTTGCTACTGTTCAGTAATGACTTTAGGCACGTTAATTTGATAGGCCAATCCTTTGCCCAGCGCAGTATCAATCGAAATACTGCCTTGTAGCTTCTGTGTAACCAAATTGTGGATAAGATGCGTTCCTAAACCACTCCCACCTTGATTTCTTTTGGTGGTAAAAAAAGGATCGAACAGTCGTTTGGCTTCTTCTTCATCTAAACCTTTACCATCATCTTGATAGTGGATAGATAAAGTATCTGCGTTATCTTCAACGCGAATCGAAATATGGCCAATTTGGTCAGGCTTAAACGCATGAATCAAACTGTTCATGATTAAGTTAGTAAAGATTTGAGATAATGTGCCAGCGTAGGAGTAACAATGAATACCTTCGGCGCAGCTCACGTCGATTTTATGCGCTACTTTTTTCAGCTGTGGTCGAAGTGATAGCATGATTTCATCAATGTATTTTTTGATGTCAAACTCTCTCAGTTCGTCTGAAGATTGATCAACGGCAATTTGTTTAAAACTGCGTATAAGCTGTGACGCACGCTCGTTATTTTTATGGATGATCAGCGCTGACTCATCACACAATTCGAAGAACTCTAGTAACTGCTTTTCGCTTAGCTGTTCACTGTCATAAGCTTGCTTCAATTGACTGACTTCTTCGCTTAAATTTGATGAGGCCGTGACACAAATACCAATCGGTGTATTGATCTCATGTGCTACCCCTGCGACTAACATACCTAGAGACGCTTGCTTTTCTTTTTCGACTAATTGACTCTGGGTTTTTTGCAGTTGCACCATCGCTGCCTGTAACTCATTGGTACGTTGCTCGACTTGAATCTCTAGCTGTGAATTGTACTCTTCGACCAATTGCTCTTTTTCTTTGGCGTAATTGAGCTGTTGTCTTAATTGGGTAGGGCTGATTTTTAATTGAGATAGCAGTTGGCTGTAGGTTTGTTCCAATGCTTTCATTTCTGCTGGCGAAAACAGTCCCGAATCTTGAATAAGGACATGTGCCATTGCGGAGCCTGTTGCACCACTGAGATAGCGTTCAGCGGTTTTTTCTAAGTTGGCGAGCTCAATGGTGGTAAGAAACTCTGCGTTATCGACATTGGCTTCACTGATACTTTGTTGCAGTTTTAAGTGCGCTTCATCATTGGGGAAATAGTGTTCGAACAAGTCTCTTAGGATGGCGAGCTTAGGGGCTAGGGCAATGTCTTTTGGAAGCTCAAGGCCAATGTCGTCATCCTCTGACTGAGTCTGGTTCATATTGTCGATGAACTCGGCATTGTAGCGACTCTCTGACTCACTCTCTTTATACAGCAAACTACCCAATATCAGACCTGAGATATTAGCCATCATTGACCAAAATGCGCCATGACTGACTCGGTTCATTGTCGAACCAAATAAGTGTTCAGGATGCAACCACTCAATCCCCCAAGGTCCCGTGGCGAGCAGGCTGTCATCGATCCAACCACTTTTCATCAATGAAGGGACGAACAAGCAATAGCCCCAAACAAGAAAGCCCATCATCAGGCCGAATATCGCGCCGCGCGTATTGACCTCTCGCCAATAGAGCCCGGCAAGCACAAGGGGAAGTAATTGGAGTACGGCGCAAAACGAGATCATCCCCATATTGACCAAAAGATAGGATTCACCGAGATATAGGAAGAATGTTTGTCCGGCAATAAACACTAGGACAACGGCAAACCAACGTATTTGTAATAAGTAGCGACCAAATCTTCGGTTGGGAAAAAACTGACGTATCAGGGGTAATGCTAAATGGTTGCTAAACATGGTCGACAGGGTCATACCTGAGATCATCAACATGGCCATAGCGGCAGAAAAACCACCAATAAAGACCAGTAGCGTTAGCGCAAACTGCTGTTGAGACATTGGCAACGCCAACATATAAGTATCCGGTGGCGTAGAGCCTAACAACAAGATACCAGCGGCAGAAATAGGCATGACAAACATGGTCATTAAGAACAAGTAAATTGGCAGTTTCCACTGGGCTTGTTTGATGTACTGAACCTTAGGGTTTTCTATTACCATCACGTGAAACTGCCTAGGCAATAAAAAGAAGGCTGAGCCTGCCAAAATTAAATAGCTCACCCAGGTGATAAAATTGGGTGTTTGAGCCATCTGTCTGGCGGCGTCTGGATATTCACGCTGTAGTTGTTCGAAGATCTGGCTCGGTGAATCAAACAGGAAAAAGCAGACAAAAATACCCACCGCCAGCATGGCAATGAGCTTGATGATCCCTTCAAAGGCGAGCGCCATCATCATGCCAGGGTGGCGTTCTGTAGGGTCTATATGGCGAACACCGAAGATAATTGTGAAGAGTACGACGCCAAGCCAAACGATCCACGTAATGATATCCCCTGAGACACTTTCATCCAGAATGACGGACACCGTGTTATTGATCGATTTTAACTGTAAGGCGAGGTAGGGAACGATACCGACCATCGCGACCACAGAGGTTAGTCCTGCTAGGAAAAGGCTGCGGTTAAAACGTGCAGATAGGAAGTCCGCAATGCTATTGACGTGATAGGTTTGCTTAACCAACAAAATTCGGCGCATTAAAGGCCACAATACGAGCATAAGCAGAGTTGGACCTAGGTAGATGGTGTAGACAATGATTCCGCTACGTGAGGCGAGCCCAACGCTGCCATAGAAGGTCCAACTGGTGCAATAGACAGCAATGGACAAAATGTAGACCAGAGAGCTTGAAGACCAACGTTGAGCAGTTTTACTGGAGGATTCAGCCCAATTCGCAATGGCGTAAAGAATACCTATGTAGCCAATTAGTACTGTTACGAGCATCCCAGCGCTTAGCATAGTGAATTACCTAGCAAGGCCGATGAGGATCGCGATGAGAATCACCCAAATACTCAGTATAGAAATGGTAATTGAAGTGATTGAAAACGGTGTCACGAGTATCACTGGCCAAGTAGCCAAAGTGAGTGCAAGAACCAATAGCAATATACGCAGTGCTAACTGGTTTTGAATAGGTTGCATTCGTTTCCCTCTACCGCAAATACGTTAGTACAATCATAGGACATGCAACAAAAGTTGACTAAAAAACTCAGGTATTTACTTCACAAGCATTAGTCGTATTGAGAGGGCATAAAAAAACACCGCCATATAGGCGGTGCTAAAAAATTTGACAGACAGGTCAAAATAAATACAGGAAGTATATGTTTCGTCTCACGGAGAAACAAAACTGGTAGAAACCTACCGAACTCGAAATACGAGTTTGCAAACACAACATCGCAACAAGAAGTCAATTGATTCAAAAGGGAATCAAGCCGTTCTGACTCCTCGCTGCGGTGTGAAATATAGAATTTCTCTGGTCGTCAGGCAACGGACATTTTATAATGTTTCAGATAAAAAAAACTAATCTATTTACGGAAGGCTATTATGTCCAGAAGATTGCCTCCTTTGAACTCTTTAAAAGTGTTTGAAGCTGCTGCCCGACATTTGAGTTTTACGCGTGCTGCAGAGGAGCTGTTTGTTACCCAAGCAGCCGTCAGTCACCAGATCAAAGCGCTAGAAGAATTCCTTGGCTTAAAACTATTTCGTCGTCGAAATCGCTCACTTCTGCTCACCGAAGAGGGGCAGAGTTATTTTCTCGATATCAAAGATATTTTCACCTCACTAGCAGAAGCGACTGATAAAGTCCTAGAACGTAGTGAAAAAGGTGCGTTAACCATCAGCTTACCGCCAAGCTTTGCTATTCAATGGCTTGTGCCTCGCTTGGCGGATTTCAACCAACAAGAACCGGATATCGATGTTCGTATTAAAGCGGTTGATATGGATGAAGGCTCATTAACCGATGATGTGGATGTCGCCATCTACTATGGCCGCGGTAATTGGCCAGGTTTACGTGCCGATAAGCTCTATCAAGAGTTCTTGATCCCGCTTTGTTCACCTTCATTACTTTTAGGTAACAAACCATTAGAAACTCTAAGTGATTTAAAACAGCATACGTTACTGCATGACACTTCTCGTAAAGACTGGAAACAGTTTGCCAAACTGAATGGTATCGAAGGAGTGAATGTTAATCACGGTCCGATCTTCAGTCACTCGACTATGGTTCTGCAAGCGGCAGCGCATGGGCAAGGGGTTGCACTTGGAAATAACGTTCTGGCTCAACCAGAGCTCGAAGCGGGTCGACTTATCGCGCCATTTGATGAAGTGCTGCTTTCGAAGAATGCGTTTTACGTGGTTTGCCATGATAAACAGGCAGATATGGGCCGTATCGCAACATTCCGTGATTGGATGCTAGCTAAAGCGCAAAGTGAACAAGAGGAGTTACTGGATGAGTAATTACCTGATTGATGGTCAACAGGGCAACCCTCTCTTTATCTTTGCTCATGGTGCTGGTGCGGGTATGGACCATACCTTTATGGAGTCCGTGGCGAAAGGGTTGGCGAAGAAGGGCATTCAAGTGGTGCGCTTTAATTTCCCTTATATGGTCAAACGCGCTGAAGATGGTAAGAAACGTCCACCGGATAGAGCGCCTAAGTTACTTGAAGCCTATCAAGCTGTGATCGCAGAATTTGCAGATAATGGACCGATTGTTATTGGCGGCAAATCAATGGGCGGACGCATGTCGAGCTTACTGGCAGAAGAATCAAACGTGGCGGGTGTTGCTTGTCTTGGTTTTCCGTTCCATCCACCGGGAAAACCAGAAAAGTTCAAAGGTGAGCACTTAGCGACATTGGAAAAGCCGACCCTTATCCTTCAAGGAGAGCGAGATACCTTCGGCAAAAAAGAAGAGTTTGCTGAATTCGAGCTTTCCTCCTCGGTTCAGGTGAGCTTTATCCCTGATGGTGATCATAGCTTTAAACCGCGTAAGAGCTCTGGGCATACTGAGTTAGGTAATATTCAGCTTGCAGTAAAACATCTGGCTGAGTTTATTTTTGAGGTGTACGGTGAAAAGTAAACATCTGCTTGCTGTCGGCGGGCTTCTCAGTGGAGTCGGGGTGGCCTTAGGCGCCTTTGCTGCGCATGGTTTGAAGAAGTCATTATCGCCTTACTTACTCGACGTATTCCAAACGGGCGTGCAGTACCAATTTATTCACGCGATTGCGATTTTGCTCTGCGCTGTCCTGCTACAGCTAAAATTGCCTACTAAGTCACAAAAATATTTCGCCCTAGCCGCAATTTGCTTTATCATCGGCATCTTTTGTTTTAGCGGCAGTCTTTACGCACTCGCATTAACGGGCATTAAATGGTTCGGACCGATTACCCCATTTGGTGGTATGACGTTTATGCTTGGCTGGGGCTTGTTCGTCTATGCAGCGCTACAGATTACAGAGGTGAAACAGTGAAACAATTAATGCTCTACTGCCGCAGTGGCTTTGAGAAAGAGTGTGCCGGTGAAATTCAAGATCGTGCGACTCAGCTAGAAGTGTTCGGTTTCCCTCGTGTGAAAAAGAACAGCGGTTACGTAATTTTTGAATGTTACCAAGATGGTGATGCGCAAAAGTTAGTGAAAGAGCTTGATTTCAAATCGCTTATTTTCGCTCGTCAAATTTTCGCTGTAGCGGCTGAAATTCAAGAACTGCCACGTGAAGACCGTATCTCGCCAATTCTTCATGATTTGAGCTTTGTAGAAACCATGCCTCGTTGTGGTGATATTCGTATCGAAACCCCAGACACGAACGAAGCCAAAGAGCTATTGAAGTTCTGCCGTAAGTTCACGGTACCAATGCGCCAAGCACTGCGTGGTAAAGGCCTCCTTTTTCCGAAAGATAGCCCGAAGAAACCAGTACTGCATGTTTGCTTTGTCGGTCCGACGCACTGTTTCATTGGTTACTCGCTGCCAGACAACAACTCGCAGTTCTTTATGGGTATCCCACGTCTTAAGTTCCCAGCGGATGCGCCAAGTCGTTCAACATTAAAGCTTGAAGAGGCGTTCCACGTGTTTATTCCACGCGATGAGTGGGATGAGCGTTTAGCTGCAGGTATGTGGGGCGTTGATTTAGGTGCGTGCCCAGGCGGTTGGACTTACCAACTTGTTAAGCGTTCGATGTTCGTTCACTCAGTGGATAACGGCATGATGGCAGATAGCTTGATGGATACTGGTCAGGTGAAACACCACCAAGAAGATGGCTTTAAGTTTGAGCCAGCACGTAAGAACGTGACTTGGTTAGTGTGTGACATGATTGAAAAGCCATCTCGCGTAGCTCAGTTAATGGGTGAGTGGATCATCAGTGGTTGGGCAAAAGAAGCGATCTTTAACCTTAAGCTGCCAATGAAAGGCCGCTATGATGAGGTTCTTGAAGATATTGAAAACTTGAAGCTGTTCCTGATTGAAAATAAGGTCAAGTTTAAGCTACAAGCGAAACACCTATACCATGACCGTGAAGAGATCACGGTGCATGTTCAGTGTTTATCAAACATCTCACCGCACTAAGAAAGAACTGAGCGGATTTCGCCCTTCGAGCGACGGACGCGGCATTGCTCAAATAGACTGACTCCAATAAAATAAAGGGTTGCTACTTGGTAGTAACCCTTTAAATTTTCTCGCATCTCACAGTCCGTTATTACTCATTTGTCCCATTAAAGCGCAAATCTTGCAGATTAAACCCGAGCTCAATATCCGTTTTAAGCGCTGCGATCAGTTTGCACTTGCGCGCTGATTCGATGTGCTCATCGAGTTTTTTGCGATATTTGGCTGGTAGCTCTTCACTAGCAAAGGCTTGTTCAATATCGGTAAATTGGGTCAGGATCTCTTTGGCCGCTTTTGGTCCGACACCCGGCACACCCGGCACTTGGCTTGAGCTAATACCCGTTAGCCCCCAGTAGTCCGAAAGCTGTTTTGGCTTAACGCCAAACTCTTTTTCAATAAAGGGTTCATCTAACCAGCGGTGCTGGAAGTAGTCTCGGATCTGCAGGGTAGGTGACAGCAACTGACAGTAGCCTTTGTCAGTTGAAATGATCGTGACTTTTTCATTGTGGCTAGCCACTTTCATTGCCAGTGTTGCTACGAGATCGTCCGCCTCGTCGCCATCAGATAACAGCGAATCTATTCCCAGTTTCCACCAAGCATCTTGGATAGCTTCCAAGCCGTTCATTAATGGTTCTGGCATAGGTTTACGATTCTGTTTGTACTCTGGCCAGATTTCTGCGCGCCAACCACGCTCTTGAAGGTGATGATCAAACACCGCAATGATATGGGTCGGTTGAGACTCAGATAAGATTCGGTTAAGAGTACGAGAGGTGGTCGTAATGGTTCTTGCTATATCGGTGGGATCTGGCTGGGCAGAGTGAACTCGGCGAATAAGGTTTAACGCATCGATGATAACAAGATGAATAGACATACAAATCAAAAAAATAAGGGCATGAAGCCCTTATTGTATCGGATGGTGTTGAGATTACCAGTCAGTCACTAGCTGATGGTCTTGATTTGGTAACAAGGCTCGTAAGCCGTGCCGCCTGGCAGCTTCATACGATCTTGCTCAACAAAGTCTTTCAGTAGCTTGTCCATCTTCTTCATCAGATCAACGTCGCCATCGAGAATAAATGGACCGTGGCGTTCGATTTCACGAATCCCCTCTGCTTTAACGTTACCAGCTACAATGCCCGAGAAGGCTTGGCGTAGCGCTGCTGCGAGGTTTTCAGGGCGTTGGTTTAGATGTAAGTCTAAGCTCGCCATGTTGTCATGGGTCGGGTCAAATGGCAGTTGGAACTCAGGCTCAATTTTCAGTGACCAGTTGAAGCTGTAGGCATCACCGGTGTCCTTACGATGTTGGCGTACATCAGCCATGCTTTGCTTCATGATTTGCGCCACTTTAGCTGGGTCATCAACCACAATCTGATAGTGCTTCTGCGCAGCTTCGCCTAAGGTGTCACCAATAAAACGGTCGATAGAGCGGAAGTATTGCTCGCTCTCTTTTGGACCGGTTAGCACGATAGGCAAAGGTTGATCGGCATTATCAGGGTGCATCATGATACCGAGGATATAAAGCAGCTCTTCTGCGGTACCAGCGCCACCTGGGAAGATAACAATACCATGGCCCATACGAACAAACGCTTCAAGACGTTTTTCGATATCGGGCATGATGACGAGCTCATTGACGATAGGGTTTGGTGGCTCTGCGGCAATGATTGAGGGCTCGGTTAGACCTAGGTAACGCTGCTCGTAGTAACGCTGCTTAGCGTGACCAATCGCAGCGCCTTTCATTGGGCCTTCCATTGCACCAGGACCACAACCGGTACAGATGTTCATTTCACGTAGGCCAAGCTCGTTACCAACTTCACGCGTGTATTGGTACTCGATAGCGTTGATTGAGTGACCACCCCAGCAGACCACAAGGTTAGGCTCGATACCCGGAGTAAGCGCGCCAGCATTACGCAAAATACCAAACACAAGGTTGGTGATATGCGAGGCGTTAGTGAGGTTGAGACGTTGGTTATCCGCAAGGTGCATGTTGACATAAACAATGTCGCGAAGCACAGAAAACAGGTGTTCCTGAATCCCTTTGATTATTTCACCATCAACAAATGCGTGTTCTGGGGCGTTGCTTAATTCAAGCTTAATCCCACGTTCACGGCGTACCACGTTGACGTCGAAAGATTTGTATTTGTCCAACAGCTCTTTGGAGTTGTCGGTATGACTACCTGAATTGAGAACCGCGAGCGTACAGTTGCGGTATAGCTGGTATAGATCACTAGCAGCGGTCTTCTTAAGGCGCTCAACTTCAAGTTGAGAGAGTAGGTCCATACTACCTGCTGGACTAATATGCGTGATCATAGTGACCTCCTTGACTAGCAACTCACAAGTCGTGAGTAAAGTGTCGTTGTTATTATTGTCCTTATACGTCGCAGTTATATCTGAGTTTTAGCGACGGGTTTCTTAAGCTTAGCAGGTTTTTGCTGATAGTGAAGCTAACTAACTGATATATAAAGATGAGTCACATAATGAGTCGGAGGGAATTAGAGTTCTGGCGCGTGATGGTGAGTCAGTTTAGCGCCATACAAGTTGGTTTTTACCCAGAGATTTGGCTTCATTGAGGCACAAATTGAGGCGTTCGAGGATCTCTTCCGGCGTGTCTGAATCTTTAAACGCAGTACTGGCTGCTGAAAGCGTAATCATCAAATTGCGGTCGCGGAACTTAAATGGCAGTTTCGACACTTGGCTCTGGATGGTCTGGATCAAGCTAAATGCGTCGCTATCGCTGGCTTCTGGGAGTAGGAGAATAAATTCTTCGCCAGAGAAACGTGCAACAGTATCAGTATCTTGCAGCTCTTTTTTGATCGTGCGAGCAATGATTTTCAGTGCTTTATCACCCGCGCTGTAGCCGAAGCTATCATTGATCGCTTTAAAGCCATCAATATCAAGAATGACCACACGTAGCGTATGCTGCGCGCGAATCCAGCGGCGGTATTCCAGTTCCAGTCGATCGCCAAAAGCGGCGCGGTTGTACACTTTAGTCAGTGGATCGAGAAGCATACGCTGGGCTTGGTCTTCTAGACGGCGGCGATAATCTTGGGTCACTTCAAACAGTGCTTCCAGTTGATTCTTGCCATAATCCATTCTTTCTAAAAGTGCTTGCTCGCGTTGCTCTGCATGTTTTAAACGCTCGGTGAGTGAATTGAGCTGATCAAGCAGTGGATTGACTTGTGTCTTCAATCCTACCAAGTCTTCTGCATTTGCGACTTTGGTTTGGGTCACGCTGATCAAATCACCGAGCTCTGAGCTCATTTCCTGGCGGGTATCAAAGTAACTTTGCGATTGCTGGACATTTTGCGCTGAGCTCTTGAGTGTAGAGGCGAGGGATGAATTCACCTGCTCAAGGAACTGCTCTGACGTTTTACGCTCGTAGTGGGTGCCTTCAATGACCAACTTTAATGTTTGCAGGGTGAGCTCAAGTAGCGTGTGGCTACTAACGCCCGTCAACAATTTAGCGCGAATATCTACGAGTAAGTCGCCAGATTCACCTTCAAAATCAAGTTCAGTAATCAGGTGTTGTAGCTCTTCAGATAGGCGCAACTGCAGTTCACGATCGGCGCTATTAGAAACTTGGTTGATACTGTAATCAGGGTTAGAAGTGATGATCTTTACAGAGCGTTCGTAAAGGCTTAGCAGTCGCAGGGCTTGCTCTGATTTAGGGCGCGAGAGTCCACTGGAGTAGCTGAGTAAATCGCGCAGATCACGTTTAATCTTAGCGGGCAGGCCCGTTAAGCGTAGCAGCGTTTCTCCACTGTTTTTGATCTGCGTATCTAAATGTTCACTCTGGGTGTCCATAGCCAAGCCTTGTTGTTTTAGCAGGCGCTCTAATACCGCAAGTTTTGGGATAAGAGTACTGACGTCTTGCTGTTGTTCGATAGCTTGAGTGAGTTCCATTAGACCCGCTTGAAGGCGCGGATTCTCACTTTTATAGGCGTTACTTAGCGACGCGATGATGCGCTGAAGTACCTTCTGTTCTCTTTTAAATTTGAACGAAGTGTCCCTTTGTGTCAATCGAACTTGTTCCAATTGAGATTTCAGGTTGTGCAGCTGTGACTGAAGATCTTGTTCGAGAACGCCCATGAAATATAAACTTAAAGATATAATCTACTTCTATTTATTAATCTGTAGATAATATCAAATAAATCACGGGCGTCACGAGTTACTACGTTTGTTTGATGAGCTTTTATTCATCTTTTAATAGTTTTTTGATGCTGTCCTCATTCTTGAACGAAGAGTGTACTTTTATTAACCCTTGGTTTATCGAATGCTTGCAGGCCTTGCGAATATTACCAGTTGCTAAACTTGCTGCTGGAGCGTTATCGATCGCTTTTAAATAGACCCACTGACTGCAATGTTCCTTCATACTCAGCGTGCGCGCGGTACTGGTAGACATTAGTAGCACATCAACTAGTTCCTTATCATTAACGGCGGTATAAGCCCTAGGTAGGAACGGATAGTCAGCCATACCAATACGAATGATGCGATTTAAAATCCGCTCTGGCTCGAACTCCATGATCCATTGCTGAATTTTTTCAAACAGCTGTTCTGGATCGGTATTACGTTCACTGTTGGGTTCGATATAAAGTAAGTTGGCATCTGAAAAGTGATAAATACGTGCAGGATACTCAACGCGTTGTTGCAGGAATTCGCCGAAAGCACGCTCCAGTTTGAGGCCTTCTTGGTAACCATGTTGCAGGTACATATTACGTAGGAAGGGAACATCAATCATTACAAAGCGCAGTCGGTCATTGAGTGGCTCATGGATTAACTCACCCACATGCCACTTTTCAAATTTATGGCTACTCTCTTCTAAAGACGCGGGCAACTTAGCATTGAGCATACGTAGATTCTTCAGCCCAGATCGAGAGTGGGTATAGAGATCTTCGTTTAGCGTATCGAGTTCGTCTTTTTGCACATTGATGACATGACCGCGGCGTAATAAGAACATGAACAGCAGTGCTGAAAGTACAAACAGCGTTAAGGTAATTTTCTGGAACTTACGATATTCCGCATGGGCTTGTTCAAGCTCTTCTTTTTGACCACTTAAATGTAGGCTTTGCTCAACAAAGTCTTTCTGTTGGCGGAAAGCATCTTCACTGATCATATCCAGCTCTTGCTGTTCTATCGTGGCTAACGAGTTGTAGAACAGCAGGTATTCGAGCGCTAGCTTATATTGACCACTTTGTTCATAGCCTAAGTAAAGCAACTGATAGGCGGCTTTTTGCGTACTAATGTCCTGCTCTTTTTGCGCAATTTCTAGCGCTTTCTGTGCGTTTTTTAAGACTTTATCCGACTCTCGCTTATGTCGAGCTAGCCCTGCCTCAAGTAAGTACGCATAGGCTTCTAAGCGAGGGATGCTAGCGTACTCTAGTAGTTCTTCTGCTCGGTTCAGATATTGCTCGGCTAAGGTGTAGTTAACCAGTTGCAGGTAAGTGGCAGCCAAAGATATACGGATTTCAATCACGCTCTCAATGTTGTTTTGCATGCGCTCATGATCCATGGCATTGAAGTAGTGGACCAGCGCGAGGTTGTATTTGTTTTGGTGGTAATAGATATCACCCATGCGCTTTAAGATAGGCGCAAGCATAGGCGAGCTCTGGTAGTTGTCGTAAAAGTCAGCTGCCTGAGAAAAGTGATTATTGGCTTTATCCAGCACACGACGTTCGTAAAATAGTTGGCCTAAAATACGGTTTACTTGAGCCAGTTGCAGTGCTGAGTCCGTTTCAATCGCTTTCCAGTAACTGATTAACAGCTCTGATAGGGCGCGGTTGTATTTTTTGTTCTGCAGTAAATGTTTGCCGACCGTGGTGTGATACTCAATTAGAGTGTGGGTAGACTTCGCGTTATCAACGTAAGGTTTTGCTTCGAGGTAGAGCTTGTTGGCCACATCGACTTCACCTTCCGCAGAGGCAATATCCGCTTTTAACATGGTCATTTTGTATCTCAGACCACGAGCGACAAGTTGAGTATTATTAATTTGTGAGTAGCTCTGTTCGAGCTTTTCGATTTTCTTGCGCGCCGCAATCGCATCTTTATCGATGCTCCAAGCTAGGCGAGTTTCCAGCAAGTCGATGTCGATTTGTAGGTATGGCAGTTTATAGTTGGTGGCAATTTCTTTGGCTTCAGCTAAATGCCTTAACGCGCTTTCTTGGCTGCCAAGATTAAACTCAGCACGTGCGAGAATACGCAAGGCATCAATGGTGCCACCTGGGGTGCGTGTTCGGCTATCGGTTTCATCCCGAGAGATAGCTGACGGGCTTTTTTCAGTTTTGTCAGAAAGCGTACGCTGAGCTAGGTAGTTTGCTGCTAGCTTCTTTGCTTGCTTTGGCACCACTTCTACTAAGCTATTCGCCTCGTTCAGTACTGCTGATGAGTAGATTGTACTGGCCAATAATGGTGATGACACAATCAGCAACAGCATGCCGATAATGCGTTCCCAGCGTACGTTTAACATCCTGAATTAATCCCTATTGACGCGCCATGCGTTGGTTGTGGTTTGGTTGAGCGTGAACGTTAGAGCGGTATGGGTTAATGTCTAAACCACCGCGACGAGTATAGCGCGCATAGACGGTTAATTCGCTCGGCTGACAAAATTCCATAATGTCAGTAAAGATGCGCTCAACACATTGCTCGTGGAACTCGTTGTGCTCACGGAAAGAGACAAGATAGCGAAGTAGCGCTTCTCGGTCGATCTGTTTACCCGTGTAGCTGATCTCAACGCTGCCCCAGTCAGGCTGGTTGGTGATCAGACAGTTCGATTTGAGTAAGTGACTGTGGAGACTTTCTTTTACGTCATCACCTGTTGCCGCACCTTTGAGTAATGCACGGTCAAAATCATAACTAGTGATCTCGATATCTTGCTCATCAATGCATTCTCCATCCATAGTGACAATCACAGAATCTGTGTAATCGACCACGGAGCGAACCGTTACGCTGACTTCTTCGCCGGCGCAATGAGACAAATCTTTGATCAGCGTTTTTTCAACCTCATCCCAAGTCGAGAAACGTGTCTGATTGAAGCTGTTGAGGTAGAGCTTGAATGACTTCGACTCAATAAGGTTTGCGCTGGTGGCAGGAATTGACACTTCACCAACCGCTACTTGAGGCAAACCTTTATCATTAAGCCATGATAGCTCGTACAGCGTCCAAATATCGCAACCTTGGAACGGTAGAGTATCACCGAGATTAAGGTCATCACGGTTCAAACTACGAGGCACAGGTTGGAGTAGGCTTGGGTCATATTGGTTCGCGTATTCAGTCTTTTGACCCAAGGTTAGGCCAGCAAGCTCTTTCGCATCAGAATATTTGCTCATACTTTTGTTCATTTTCTATTAGAATGACGAGAATTTTACGCAATCCCGCTGTTAAAAGCGAATATTCATGTTGGAGAATCTAATGGCTGATAATGCCTTGCAAGCGTTGCTCTCATTCAGTGAAAAATACCGCCAGGCGCACCTTGATGCTTCGGGTCATTTACCAAAAAGCGAAGAGTTGGTTGACCTAGTGTCACCTTGTGTCGAAAGTAAAACTGAGCAGGCGGTCGAGTGGCAAGCTTGTCAGCGTGATGAACCAGCTGATTTTACCAATGTAGAAAACGGTATTGAGCTTACCTTGCATGACGACATTAAAACCTTCTACGGTTCTCAATACAGCGCCGATATGGAGGCGACATGGCAGGGCAATGAGTTAACGCTACTGCAAGTGTGGAGCGATGAAGACTTTGTCCGCTTACAAGAAAATATTCTCGGCCATCTTGTTACTCAGCGCCGCTTAAAGCTCAAGCCGACCGTCTTTATTGCCGCAACAGACGCAGAGTTAGATGTTATCTCTATCTGTAATATTTCAGGCAACGTTATCTTGGAGCGTTTAGGTACCGACAAGCGGGATGTACTGGCGCAGGATATCGCGGAGTTCTTAGCAAACCTTGAAGCTGTGGTGCTGTAATCATGTATGTTGTAGAGCTTCAGTTTGAGTGTTTTGACAACACTACCGTGTCGGCCGTTGATAAAGCGATTAATGGCTTGATGGATGCGCTTAGATACAACGGTCAAGTGCTTGGCCGTGAATTTCCAATTGTGATGGGGGATGGCGAATTTTTTGTTCGTGTGGTTTGCCCAGAACAAGATAGTTTACACCCAAACTATCACTCTGACTTTGTTAAAGTGTGTCTTAATCGTTTATCAGAGGCGAGTCTATTAGCGCCAAAGATGCGTATGTTAGGCCGAGATCTAAACTCTGAAGAAGCCGCTGAAGATGAGCAGCCAAGCTGGCAAGTGCTGTACACAACGTATGTCCATACGTGCTCTCCTTTGCGCTCCGGTGAAACCTTATTACCAATCCCACTTTACCGAAATGGCGCTACCTTAAACGGTGATCATAAGGCTGTCGTCAAATGGCAGACCGAGTGGCAGGCCTGTGACGAGATCCAAATGGCGGGAGGCTGCCGCGCGGAACATGCAGCGCTGCATGAGATCTGTGATGCCGACAGTGTGCTATTCAAGCGCGGTTGGGACTTACGCGGCCGTATTGAATACATCACTAAAATTCCGACCTACTACTATCAGTATCGCGTCGGTGGCAAGAGTCTTGAAGATGAAAAAGTACGTAAATGCCCGAAGTGTGGTGGAGAGTGGTTGCTAGACGAGCCACTGCACGACATCTTCTACTTCAAATGTGATGACTGCAGAATCGTATCGAATATGTCTTGGGATCATATTAAGTAGTGATACCAGATTTGACGCAATAAAAAAGACGCTCTACTGAGCGTCTTTTTTTGATTCTTCAGACTCGTCGTTATGGTCATCTGAGTCACTTTGCGGTTTTTTCTCGCCTTGGCCAAACTTCATATTGGCGGTGTATTTAAGCGCCGCAATATTACCGATCACAACGCTCAATACGATAACAATGATAACCCAAGGGTTAGTTAGTAAATCCATCTCGCTACCTATTGATGTATGTTGCTAATAAACTGATTGTAGATCGTTTCCAGTTGGCCTAACACTACTTGTTTACCCAAAATGGGAGCAGACGCGAGTTGCTCGGCAAGAAGAGCCGGTGTTAGCTGTTGTAAGCACGGCTCGGCAGTGGCTCTATGGCTAATATGCCAAGGCTCAGGAGCGACACCGCCTTTATCTTGTGCATAGGGAAAGAAGAAGCCATGTTGCTCAATGTTTTCTTTTAGCCACAGATAGAAAGTTTGCTGATGGCCAGTAAGGTATTCCCAAGGCTCTAGTTGAAGCTGAGTACCTTTGGGCAGACTGTCACGATTGAAGATATCGAAATCGGTGCCCCAATGATGACGACTGCCCCCAGGCAGCGCCGACCAGCGTAAAATTGCCATCACCTTCTGCTGCTCCGTTAAGCTGTCAGCGTTCAGTGGTTGGCTGTCACTATCTAAAATGGCCGTTTTGCCTGCCATTTTATTATTCCAAATCGTCATCTGACGCTCGAAATTACGAAAGCCACTGGCGATATTGAGGTTGAATCCCGCCCGAGTCGCTGACTGTTTCAGTGCAAGTATATCTTGGCTCACTTTAGCGTGAACCAAGAAGGCTTTTTGTCCGACAACAGTTTCAACCAAGTGAGTTTGCGTCTGACCAGTCAGTTGTTCGGGCGTCATCATTAGGCTAACAAGTTCTCTAGTGTTTTCTGATACATGTCGGTTAGCTTCTCTAGGTCGTCTACCTTCACGCATTCATTCACTTTGTGAATAGTGGCGTTAACAGGACCAAGCTCTACAACCTGACCATTCATACGGGCAATGAAACGGCCATCCGATGTACCACCAGTTGTCAGCAATGCTGGCTTCGTTTGGTTCACCGCATCAACGGCGTCGACGACAGCATCCAACAGTGCGCCAGTGTCCGTTAAGAACGGGTCGCCGTTGAATGTCCATTTTAGGTCGTAATCGAGGTCATGTTTATCTAGCGTTTCAGTCACACGCGAGACAATGGCATCGTTATTTAACTCAGTGCTAAAGCGCAGGTTGAACTGAACGTTGAACTCACCAGGGATCACGTTCGATGCACCCGTACCAGCATGAACGTTTGGAATTTGGAAACTGGTTGGCGGGAAGTACGCATTACCTTGGTCCCATTCCGTCGTCGCCAGTTCATGAATCGCCATTAAAGATTGGTGAACAGGGTTTCTTGCTAAATGCGGGTAGGCAACGTGTCCTTGAATCCCTTTGACGGTTAAATCACCAGTAATTGAACCACGACGGCCGTTTTTAACCACATCGCCAACAATCTCAGTACTTGAAGGTTCGCCGACAATACACATATCGATGTTTTCACCGCGCGCCATTAGAGCTTCCACCACGCGAACCGTACCATTGATGAATGGACCTTCTTCATCTGATGTGATCAAAAAGCCAATAGAGCCTTTATGATTTGGGTTGTCGGCAATGAACTGCTCAACGGCAACAATCATACTTGCTAGCGAGCCTTTCATATCCGCTGCGCCGCGACCGTGTAAGAAGCCATCTTTAATCGTTGGCTCAAAAGGAGGGGTATCCCATAGCTCTAGTTTACCGGCTGGGACAACATCCGTATGACCAGCGAAAGCAAACAGTGGCGCTTCACTGCCACGGCGAGCCCAGAAGTTAGTCGTATCTTCAAAGACCATTACTTCAATTTCAAAACCAAGCGCCTTTAAACGCTCAATCATTACATCTTGGCAGCCTGCATCTTCTGGTGTGACTGATTGGCGGCTAATTAAATCTTTTGCGAGAGCCAGAGTTGGGCTGTCTGTCATCCTTGAAATCCTTTCAAAAAAATTATGAGAATATTGCTGTGTACTGGTCAGCTTTAAAACCTAAGTGGTAGCTATCACCAGTGACAAGAATAGGGCGCTTAATCATCGCAGGTTGCTCTACAAGAAGCTCAATTGCATTGGCTTCATTTAGCGAGTCTTTTTGCTCTTGGGTCAGTTGACGGTAAGTTGTTCCGCGCTTGTTGAGTACATTTTCCCAGCCAAGTTGCTGACAAAATATTTCAACCATTGCTTTATCAACACCTTGCTTGCGGTAGTCATGAAAGCTGTATTCGACACCTTCTGCTTCTAACCATTTCTTGGCTTTTTTTATCGTGTCGCAGTTAGGAATGCCATACATAGTGATTGTCATTGTTAAACCTTTGGAAGTGACTTTTTTGTTATTCAAGCATCCTATCAGGAAGTGAATAGAGAGACAAAAGTGTGATGGATATATTTCATTGGGCAAAAAAAATGTGTTTCAAACAATGACGATCGTAGAGTTTTTGATCAAACTCAACACATGGCTAAGCAAAACAGAAATAATGACTCTAGAAACTTATAGGAGGTATCAATGGAGTTGAGTCCTGTTTTTGCGAGGCGCTTGTATCTTGCATTATTGGTTGAAAACTTAGAGCGCCCAAATGTCCCGAAACTCATCGAGCAAACAGGCTGGCCACGTCGAACAATTCAAGACGTTATTAAAGCGCTACCTGGTATCGGCATAGAGCTGATGTTTGTACAAGATGGTCGACGTCACAACGATGGCTATTACCAACTATCAGATTGGGGACCATTTGATAGTCAATGGGTCACTGAGCGAGAGTCTGATATAGCAGCAAGCTTAGGCTTTAAAGCCTGATAAATAAAAACCTAGTGTGTCGCACTAGGTTTTTGGTTTTGTTGGTTGGTTAAGGGCAGGTATAGGCGTTGCCCATGACCGTAAATGAGGTGGCAAAATCTTGTGGGTTGGTCATGTAAACCGTATTGGCACCAAGTAGGCTAGCTTGATTCTTCATATCGTTTAATGCCCCACGTATGAGCACATCGTTAGGGAAAAACAGGTAACTATACCAATGTCCCTCACTGCCAGTGACTTCACCAAGCCATTGGCAATCTTCGGCATTAAATTGAGAGTCTAGCCTTAGATGCACTGGCTGTGCGCTTGGCTCTAGCGTGTTCATTGGCGTGCTGCAACCACTGGCGAGCAGCAGCGCTGAAAAAAGTAGACTAATTCTGGCTAACATAAACAAGGAATCCTATCCAACTTATCGCTAATAGTGCCCAAGGTAATAAGGCACTTTTTTTGCCTGTTTCTTGTGCGCTAACTTCTTCCGTTACGGGCTCTTGATCAAATTGCTGAGACTGTTGTTTCGATTTCTGGGCTTTCTTTTTCGCTTTATCCGCTTGTCGAGAGCGTTCTTTTTGCTGTTTTTTGTATTGGGCGATACCTTTCTCAATACCTTGAGCAACTAATTTAGTTTGCTCTTTGGTTTGTCCTGGCTTTTGAGTCGCTTTAGCTATTTTCATTGCTTCTGTTTGCGTTTCTTGTGAGGGAACGACTTTGTTTTTCATAGTGATAGGTCTTGCGAGATCAAAGATAGTTTTATCCTATCACGATATAATTCCAACATACTGTACAAAATCATGAGTCTTTGAATGAAACGTATTTTGCTCGCCAGTTTTGCTTTGTCTGTTCCTTTGTACTTTTGGTTACAAGGGGAGCAACCTCAGCCGAAAGTGGATGATACGTTAGCTCAAACTCATTCTGAGTGGATGGACTCAATCCAGCAGCAACTAAAGCAAGATCCCAACCAAGCGGAGCTGTGGTTTCAGTTGGGCCATGGCTACTTAAACAATCAAGAATTCTCTTCTGCGCTAACCTGTTTTGATTATGCGGCGCGTCTAAGTGATGCACCTTCTGCCAGTCAATTGGCTGCCAAAGCGACGGCACTCTATTACGTCAAAAAGCAAAGAATGACTGATGAAGTGCGCGGTTTGCTCAATCAAGCCTTAGCCCTTGAGCCGAAAAACTTAACCGCGTTAGCGCTAATTGCCAGTGATCATTTTATTAGCTTCCGCTATCAAGAAGCAGTCGATGCGTGGACTCGCATGTTGGACTCAAACAGCCCTGAGCTGGATAGAGAATCGGTGATTCGCTCATTAAATCAAGCCAAAGAGATGATGTCTAATAAGTCTTAGTAGGTGGCATTAAAGTGTGAGTGCGCGCGATAACTTATAGGCAAGCACAAAAAAACCGGCGAAGTTCGCCGGTTTTTAGTTTTATGGGCTGGAATTAGTATTCAGCTTCGCGCTTTTCTGCTGCCTCATTCCAATCAGGAACAACGGTCTTCAAAAAGTTTTGCTTGTCAGCGTTCATCTTATCCATATCCATACCTAGCGCTTTTTGAGCCGCCGCTTTGGTTGAAATGTCTGGCAGCTCTACTGGCTCGGTAATGCCTTTCTTCGCAAGTAGTCGAACAATCTTAGTTCGAGCATCCGCTGCGCGGTCAACCGCAGTACCAAGTACTTCTAGTGCCACTTCAGGTGCGTGCATATGTACACCGTGTGAGGCAATCGCATAGTCCCAACGCCATTGAGCATGACGAATATCTTGCAGGATATCTTTCATCTCAGCTTCGGTTGCGCCCGCATCCCAAGCCGCGCCTGCTTCAAAGTGTGCCGCGACAATTTGCTTCTCAGCGGTTAGCTTCATATTCAGCACTTGCGCTTTACGAGTCGACACGATTTCGCGCATTTGCTCTTTAGACTGGGTGTGACAGTTAGCACAGGTGTCTTCGAAGCGGTCAAATGGGTTACCCACTTTATGATCGGTATAAACCGTACCGTCTTCTTTGGTCACTTTTGGCATATGACAATCAACACAAGCGACTTTGTTTTTGCCGTGAATACCATCGCGCCAAGTTTCGTAACCAGGGTGCTGAGCTTTTAGCATCGGCGCTTTGGATACTTTGTGAGTCCAATCCTTAAAGCCAAGTGCATCGTAGTACTCTTCCATATCATCAACGGTTGTGCCTCTGTCCCAAGGGAACTTAACCGCGTTTTTCTCTGATTTAACGAAGTAGTATTCGACGTGACACTGGCCACATACCGAAGCTTGTTGATCGAGACGAGACTGCTGCTCAAAAGGTTTATCAATCGCTTCGAATGCGCGCTCAACATAAGGCTTAGCTAATGCAAGTGCTGGTTCGCCATTTTTGAATCCTTCACTACGTGTATCGTGACAGTCAGCACAACCGATAGGGTTAACCACTTGATCACCAAGACGCGCCCATTTACCTTCGAAATAGCCATCTTCACCACGTTCATCAATGATTCTACCTACGTCAGGGCTCTTACAGCTCCAACATGCCATCGGCATTGGGCCTGAGGTTTCATCTTGTGGTGCGCCAGTACGCAGCGTTTGTCTTACGTCATCGACTGCGTAAAAGTGGCCACGTGCTTTGTTGTAGTCTTTTGCAAAGCCGTAACCTGCCCATAGAATCACCATATTTGGATCTTCTGCCAGAGCATCTTCGATATGTTCACTTTCTGAGGTGGCTTTCCAAGAGTGGTATTGATCTGGGTGCTGCTGTTCGTACGCGTCGTTACGAGGATCAATTAAGCCTTTGTCTTCGGATGCAGCAAAGCTAGTGACACTCATTAATGAGCTGGCCACGATCGCTAATGCTGCAGCGGATTTTGGTATCCAATGCAATTTATTCACAGTGCTATCTCCGTATTCTGTTTTTATAAGCAGCGTTGTGAACTGGCTATATTCCAAACTAAGAACTGGAGAAACTGATACATATTGTAATAAAAAGAAATAAATTAAATAACTTGTTAATAAGTAATCATTGTTTGAGATCAATTTTACCTAGTGATCCAGTTCAAATTGGACTTGTTATACCCCTAAAGGGCTACTGTTGGTTTGTGCGATGGTTTAATGAAACTTATTATCATCAATGACTTAGTGACATTAACCGCTCATTTATTAAGGTGATGGAGATCGAATTTTGAGCAGTTATAGCTACCCCTAAAGAGTAGTGAGAGTAATATATAGTTAAATAGCGTTGTGGCTTTTCCAAAATAAGAATTGATCTCATTTGATATGTTTTTTGATGTATCAAGGGGCTTTAATTTTTAACCGTATATCAACTTATTGATTTTTCAATAAAAGGTACGGGAATAAGGAAAGGATAATATGGGCAATATAAAGTTGGCCATAGTCATAATGCTAAAGTCACTTCTAGCATTTTGCCTCTATGGTTATTCTCTTCATGCCGTTGCCGACACTTCAACTGTGCAGTCTGAAGAAAAGTCAGCCCGCCATGAGGTCACGCTTATCCGTGACAAGGATTACAAATGTATCCAATGTCATAAGGATTCGAAACAAACCCTCCAAGAGTCACACGGTGAAGACGCGCACAAAAATCTTGGCCGCGAAGTTAACTGTACCGAGTGTCACAATAATATCGGCCCAGATCACCGTGAAGGTGCGCCGGTTGTGACCAAATACTCCAGTGCTCAGTCTCAGCCAGGTAGCGAGAAAGTCTTTCTTGATCCTGAAGCTATCTTAAAGGCCAATAGCCAATGTACCGATTGTCACCAGCCTAAGGATATGCGTGATGATAGCTGGACACACGATGTGCATGCTAAGAACTTAACTTGTTCAAATTGTCATGACGTCCACGCGAGCAAATCTAAGGTGCTAGGCCTTGAGCGTAAAGAACGCATCAAGTTGTGTGTCGATTGTCACTCTGACTTTAATCAGCTGAATAAGGAGAAGTAGTATGAGTTGTTCTAGACGAAACTTCTTAGCTGGCTCGGGTGCGCTGATCTTTGCTACAGGCGTTGCGGGTACTGCGGTACTGAGCAGCCGAAAATCTCTAGCTAATGTTGAGCAAGACGGTAATAAACTCTACGGTATGATCCACGATGAAACCGCTTGTATCGGTTGTACTGCTTGTACTGAGGCATGTCGTGAAGTGAATAAGGTGCCAGAAGGTGTCTCTCGCCTTGAGATTATTCGTAGTGAGCCGCAAGGTGAATTCCCAGATGTTGATTACCGTTTTACGCGCAAATCTTGTCAGCACTGTGAAAACCCACCTTGTGTCTATGTATGTCCAACTGGGGCGGCGTACAAAGATGAGAAAACTGGCATTATTGATGTGCACAAAGAAAAATGTGTTGGCTGTGGCTACTGTTTAGCGGCGTGTCCATATCAAGTGCGTTTCTTCAATCCAGAAGATCACTCAGCAGATAAGTGTAATTTCTGTCGTGATACCAACCTAGCGCAAGGCAAATTGCCTGCATGTGTTGAATCTTGTCCAACTAAGGCACTGATCTTTGGCGATCTCAACGATCCGAACAGTGAAATTAATCAGGTGCTTAATAGTGAAGCGGTCTACCGAGATAAAGTGCACTTAGGGACGAAGCCTAAGTTGTACAAAGTGCCTCATCAGAAAGGGGAGATATCATAATGAATGGTTTTGAAAGTGCATTCCACTTTGACTCTCTGGTGTGGGACTGGATTATCGCTATCTACCTGTTTTTAGCGGGTATGTCGGCAGGTGCGGTGATGATCTCGCTCTACCTGAAGCGAAAAGTGATTGAAGGTGATCCAGCTAATAATGGCATCATGAAAGCGATGGCATGGTTGGCACCGTTTGGCATCATTTCGGGTTTAACAATTCTTATCTTCCACTTAACCAAACCGTTATCGTTTTGGAAGATCATGGTTTTCTACAATCCGAGCTCAGTCATGTCGATGGGTGTTATCTTGTTCCAGGTCTACATGATTGTATTGTTTATCTGGATTGGGATTATATTCCGTCATCAAATCATCCGCTTCTGTGAAGGCAAACTGCCAACTAAGTTGCTCGATCTGGTTGATGGAATCTTAATTAAGTCCGGTAAGGCTACCAACGGTATTGAACTGTTTTTGGGTTTCCTAGCGATTGTGTTAGCCGCTTATACGGGCTTCCTACTTTCAGCATTGAAAACTTACCCAATGCTGAATAATCCAGTCCTGCCGATTTTGTTCCTGTTCTCTAGCCTTTCATCCGGTGCCGCGGCGTGCTTAATGTTCGGCATATTGGTGTTTAAAGAGTCAGCGACAAGTCCTAGTGTTTCTTGGGTACATGGCTTTGAGCGCCCAGTTGTGATGTTCGAACTGTTTGTCTTGGTAACCTTCTTTACTGGTTTGATTTTTAGTGGTGGACAGAACGAAGTTGCGGCTTGGAATGCGATTGGTGGCGGGTTCTGGTCAAATTGGTTTTGGTTTGGTGTGGTATTGATCGGTATGTTGCTGCCGTTGACGCTCAATGCTGTGACGCCTAAAGAGACGCGCCATAATGGCGGCTATATCTTCATCGTTACCACATTAAGCTTGGTTGGTGTACTGATGCTGCGCACCTTTATCTTGTACGCAGGACAGATGACGGTCGTGTAATCATGGTAGGAGAGTTTGGTCATTTTGCGTTAATTTGGATTGCGGTATCGAGCTCACTTAGCTCTGCTTGGTACGGGTGGCAAAAATGGCGCGGCAATGATTCAACACTCTCCTTATCATTGGTGGCTAAGCTCAACGGTGTGTTGGCACTGTTGAGCCTTATTATTCTTGGCTACTTGTTTATAGCCGATCAATTCCAGTTTCATTATGTCGCCTCTCACTCTAATTCTGCACTGCCTGTATTCTATAAAATGGCAGCAGTGTGGGGCGGCCATGAAGGCTCAATGTTGTTTTGGGTCTTTACTCTCGCGCTATGGTCAGCGTGTATCTGCTTTATTCCCAATACCAGTAAGCGTTACTTAAATGACGTGTTGTGGGTCATGACCCTGTTTGTCGCTGCGTTTAGTTGGTTTACCTTACTTGCCTCTAATCCTTTTGTTTATTCAGACGTTTGGCTAGAACAAGGGCGAGATTTAAACCCCATGTTGCAAGACATCGGGCTAATCTTTCATCCTCCATTGCTTTACCTTGGCTATATTGGCTTCTCGACGGTATTGGCATTTGCGTTGGCAGCATTGATGCAAGCTGAATATATGACGCAATGGGTCAAGCTGGCCACGCCTTGGGTTATTTCTGCATGGCTGTTTTTAACCTTAGGCATTTTGGTTGGTTCTTGGTGGGCCTATAACGAATTGGGCTGGGGAGGCTGGTGGTTCTGGGATCCTGTCGAGAATGCCTCTTTGCTACCTTGGTTAACCGGTACCGCATTGCTACATGCGATGCTGGCGGCCAAGAAACATCAGCAACAAAGTCGTAGTGCGCTAATCCTCGCTTTAGTCACCTTTAGCCTGAGTATACTCGGTACATTCATTGTCCGCTCAGGGGTTCTGACATCAGTACATGCCTTTGCGGTTGACCCAAGTAAAGGTGTGGCGCTGCTACTGATTTTGGCCGTCACCTTAATAGCCTCGTTTAGTTTACTGTTCGAGCGCAGCGATGCTGTTAACAGTCGACCTATTAAAGCAGTAAATGGGCGCAGCTATTTATCTTTAATGGCGGTTGGCCTACTTGCTGTCGCCACCTTTACTGTCTTTTTAGGCACGTTTTACCCGATGGTTTATGAGCTGCTAGGACTTGGCTCAATCTCGGTCGGGGCGCCTTATTTCAACACCTTGTTCTTACCATTGACTCTGTTGGCTCTGCTTGGAATGGGGCTAGTGCCATTATTGAAATGGCACTGCGGCGCTTATTATTCCCCAGCTGAGATAGTGACACTGTTGTTGTTTGCGCTCTTGGTTGGCACTTTGCTGTATTGGCTACAAGTGGATCAGCTATCTATTGTGGTGACACTGGTGTGGGGACTTGCTGTTTGGGTATTGCTCAGCCATAGCTTGCTCGCCATCAAACAATCGAAGCTCTCATTTATGATCCTTGCTCATGTCGGTCTTGCGATAAGCTGCGTTGGCGCAGTGATGAACAGTGAACACTCGTTTGAAGTGAACCATAAAATGTCAGCGGGAAGCAGCGCACAATTCGGTGATTGGCAGGTCGACTATCTGGATACCGAGTGGTCAATCGGTCCCAATTACACGGCGGAAAGGGCGCTGATTCGTTTTTCCCAGCAAGGGCGAGAGTTCGTACTGATGCCAGAGCGTCGTCATTACCCCGTTCGTGTGATGAATATGAGTGAGCCTGCCATTCGACCTTTTTGGCATGGCGATTACTACATAACGCTTGGCAGTAAAGTGGACGTCGATTCCTACGCGGTGAAAATTCAGTATAAAGCCTATATCGGATGGATCTGGGGCGGCGCACTAGTGGCGATGCTTGGCGGTGTGATACCTTTGTTTTCATCGCGGAGAAAAGGAGTCGCTCATGGCGTTATCAAGCAAGCGTAAGATCAGCATATTCATCGTTGTTCTGCTTGGCTTTATCGGTTTTTTGGTTGCGGGGCTTAACTCTCAACAATTTGGTCCTCAATCAACGCCTGTTGTGCGCGCTTTTCCGGTGATGGCTGTCGAATTGCTTGATGGAAACAGCGAGGTGCAAACTCGCCAGCTGTTCAAAAGTGACTACCAGATCGTCAATGTTTGGGCGTCTTGGTGTGGGGTATGTAAACAAGAACATGCCTATCTGAATCAAATCGAACAATCAGGTGTTCCGATAGTGGGGTTAAATTATCGCGACCAACGTTCAGGCGCGCTTAATTACCTTGGCCATTTAGGTAACCCGTATCGTGATGTTATTTTTGATCCTAAAGGTCGCTTGGCGCTTGATTTGGGAGTGGTTGGCACGCCAGAAACGTATCTAGTGAATAAACAAGGTGACATCATTTATAAGCATCTTGGCGTACTGAATGAGCGAGTATGGAACAAGTATTTCGCTCAATATTTTCAACTAGGAGAGAGCTAAGCTTATGGCAATAAGTAAGCAAGCATTGTCAGTGATACTGATGGTTTTAGCGCTATTCTCTCAAGCGGCGTATGCCTCACAAGAACTGTTTGCTCCTGCGACGTCGGAACAAAACTCTCAGGTGGAACTGTTTGAGTTTGATTCTCCTCAGTTGCAAAAAACGGCAATCGAGCTAGCGAAATCATTACGCTGCCCTCAGTGTCAAAATCAAAACTTGGTCGAGTCGAATTCGCCGATTGCCAAAGATTTACGCCTAATCGTGTTTGAGAAAATCAATCAAGGCCAGAGTGAGCAACAAGTGATTGATTTTATGATCGCCCGTTATGGTGAGTTCGTTTTGTATAAACCCTCCTTTAGCTTATCGAATGCCTTATTATGGCTAGCTCCTATCCTGTTACTCGTCGCATTTATTGGATTGTCGATTCGACGCATCAAAGGCTAACCCTTACTTCCTTTGCTCTAACAATTTACTGATAGAAAATTGTGCCAATTGGTATAGAGTAATAGTTAATTTCAAATCAGTAGTTACCGATCAGTGCGTTACGCAATAGAACAATATGATAAGCATGGCTTTTTGAAAGCACCGAAGCTGCTTTGGTTTAGCTGGTTATTCTTAGCTAAAGCTTGGATAGTTTTTGTCGTTGCAGGAGCAAGCCGAGAGAGTGGCAGTAAGATTCTTTCGATTGTCTATCCAGACCATACCATGCTCTATTTAGGCCTTGCGATGGGGGTTCCTAGCATAGCTTTGATGTGGCTTGTCAATCTACGAAGTCCAGAGCGCCACTGGGTGAACAGAATTGTTGCTTGGGGACGCAGTATTACACTCGTGACAGCTACCCTGCAGTTATCCCAGACCATGTATCATGTTTATTTGGTACACGGCGCATTCAGTTGGGCGAATGGAGCGGTGATGCTACTGCTGCTATGGTTAATTATTTATGTCGCGAGAAGCCGCAGTGTCAGAGACAGTTTTCATAACCCTCCAATGCACTGATCGAAGCAAGCGATGATCGCTATCAATATTTAGAAATCAAAACGAAATACACTGAGCAAAAAATTAAGTGAGGAACTCATAATGTCATACCCTCAAAGCGCAATTCTTCCTGAAGCAGGACCATTTGCACAATACACTTTGTTGAAAGTAAACCAAGATGCTCAAGGCGTGTTAGCACAGCTGCAAGCACTACCGGCACTGGTTGAAGAACTTAATGCTCAACAGCCTGGAGCAGAGCTGACACTGTCCATTGCATTTACTAAAGCCTTTTGGAGCAAGCTTGACGTAGCAGTTCCTAGTGAGCTGATTGATTTCCCACAATTAGGTGAAGGTGAAGCAGTCGCACCTAGCTCAGATGTTGATGTTTTGATTCACTGCCATTCAAATCGTCATGATTTACACTTCTACTTACTGCGTAAATTCTTTGCTCAGGTTTCAGAAAATGTCTCTGTTGTTGATGAGACTTACGGTTACCGCTACCTAGATTCACGTGATATGACGGATTTCGTTGATGGCACAGAGAACCCGAAAGATGCCCAACGTGAAGAAGTCGCGATTGTTCCACAAGGTGAGTTTGCTGGTGGTAGCTATGTAATGGTGCAGCGCTTTATTCACAATCTGCCATCTTGGAATCGTCTCAACGTTTCTGCGCAAGAGAAAGTGATTGGTCGTACTAAGCCTGACTCTATCGAACTAGACGATGTACCTGCAGCGTCACACGTAGGACGTGTTGATATTAAAGAAGAAGGTAAGGGCCTTAAGATTGTTCGCCACAGCTTGCCATACGGTAGTGTGTCAGGTGAGCACGGTCTGCTGTTCATTGCTTACTGTAATACACTGCATAACTTCAAAGCGATGCTTGAGAGTATGTACGGTGTAACAGATGGCAAAACTGACCAACTGCTGCGCTTTACAACCGCTGTGACAGGGGCTTACTTCTTTGCGCCTTCGGCACAGATGCTACAGAGCTTGAACGTTAAGTAGTACAACACTGAATTTTAAAATAAAAACCGAAGCCAAGTGCTTCGGTTTTTTTATGCAAATTCCCTTAAAGAATAATCCATTTGGCCGATACAAAGAGTAACTGAAAGAAGGATATCGCTTAATCATGGCCATCACTGTTAATACCAATGTCTCTGCAATGACGGCGCAGCGTCACCTGACGAATGCGACGGACTTGCTTAACCAGTCGTTAGAAAGGCTGGCATCGGGCAATCGTATTAATAGTGCCAAAGATGATGCTGCGGGTTTGCAAATATCCAATCGCCTTGAATCTCAAATGCGCGGGCTTGATGTTGCAATGCGTAATGCCAACGATGGTATTTCCATTATGCAAACCGCAGAAGGGGCGATGAATGAAACCACCAACTTATTGCAACGTATGCGAGATCTCTCGTTGCAATCCGCTAATGGCTCCAACAGTCGCGCTGAGCGAGATGCGTTACAAGAAGAAATGGGCGCTTTAAATGATGAATTGAATAGAATTGCAGAAACCACCTCTTTTGGTGGTCGAAAATTGCTCAATGGTTCATTTTCATCGTCTTCTTTTCAGATTGGTGCTAGTTCAGGTGAAGCAGTACAAGTCTCATTGAAAAACATGCGTTCTGACAGCGTGGATATGGGCGGGTTTAGCTATATTGCCGCAGGTAAAGCGGACAGTTCATGGCAAGTATCTCAGGGCAGCCAAGATCTCACCATGCAATATACCAATGCTCAAGGTCAGCAAGAAACCATCAATATAAGCGCGAAATCTGGCGACGATATTGAAGAGTTGGCGACCTATATCAATGGTCAAACGGATAAAGTCTCGGCCTCTGTCAATGAAGAAGGGCAACTGCAAATCTTTATGGCTGGCAAGGAAACGGCGGGAACGATTTCGTTTTCTGGTGGCTTAGCGAATGAGCTCAATATGAATCTAGCTGGTTATGAAGCGGTTGATAATATTGATATTTCAGAGGTTGGGGGCGCGCAAAGGGCTGTTTCAGTCCTCGATACCGCACTCAATTATGTCGATAGCCACCGAGCTGAACTCGGCGCAATGCAAAATCGCTTTAATCACGCCATCAACAATTTGAGCAATGTGAACGAAAACTTGTCAGCGTCTAATAGCCGGATTAAAGATACCGACTACGCGAAAGAAACCACCCAAATGGTTAAGCAGCAAATACTGCAGCAAGTGAGTACATCTATCTTAGCCCAGGCTAAACAACAACCAAATTTGGCGATAACGTTACTCGGTTAATTTAAGACAAGAGAGCATTATCGACAGCCGAAGCGAAAGCTTTAGCAAAAAAATGACTTTATTAACGTTTAATCACGCTTTTCTCACCAATAGAACTTTTTTCGAAAAAAACTTAAAAAAAACCTCAAGGTTTTGGAAATAGCGCCGTTAATAAATGTAACTTTTGAGAGAACTACTTTGGTTTTCCGAGACGTCGGAAACCGGAAACATCGGAAAATCAAACGGAGAAATCACCATGGCAGTGAATGTAAACACCAACGTATCAGCAATGACAGCACAGCGTTACCTAAATAGCGCGAACAACGCTCAACAAACTTCAATGGAGCGTTTGTCATCTGGTTCTAAGATCAACAGCGCTAAAGACGATGCAGCGGGTCTTCAAATCTCTAACCGCTTAAACGTACAAAGCCGTGGTCTAGACGTGGCTGTACGTAACGCGAACGACGGTATCTCTATCGCGCAGACTGCTGAAGGTGCGATGAATGAGACAACAAACATCCTGCAACGTATGCGTGACCTATCGCTACAGTCTGCTAACGGTTCAAACTCGAAATCTGAGCGTGTTGCTATCCAAGAAGAAGTAACAGCACTTAATGACGAACTAAACCGTATCGCTGAAACAACATCTTTCGGTGGTAACAAGCTACTGAACGGTACGTTCGGCACTAAATCAATGCAGATCGGTGCAGACAACGGTGAAGCGGTAATGCTTTCACTAAACAACATGCGCTCTGATGACTCTAAAATGGGTGGCCAAAGCTTCCAAGCGGCGACTGCTAAAGATTCAAGCTGGACAGTTGCTGCAGGCGCAAACGACCTAACAGTTAACCTAACTGACACTGACGGTGTTGCTCAAACTATCACTATCAACGCGAAAGAAGGCGACGATATTGAGGAACTAGCGACATACATCAACGGTCAAACTGACATGGTTAAAGCGTCAGTAAACGAAGATGGTCAACTACAAGTATTCGCAGGTGCGGATAAAGTAGACGGCGCAGTATCATTCTCTGGTGGTCTTGCTGGTGAGCTTTCAATGGGCGCAGCAACAAACGTAACAGTTGATACTATCGACGTTACATCGGTAGGTGGCGCGCAAGAATCTGTTGGTATCATCGATGCTGCACTTAAAAATGTAGATAGCCACCGTGCTGAGCTGGGTGCATTCCAGAACCGCTTCAACCACGCTATCAACAACTTAGATAACATCAACGAAAACGTGAATGCATCTAAGAGCCGTATCAAAGACACTGACTTCGCGAAAGAAACAACTGCACTAACTAAGTCGCAAATTCTTTCTCAAGCTTCAAGCTCTATCCTTGCTCAAGCGAAGCAGGCACCAAACTCGGCACTAAGCCTACTAGGCTAATCAAGCCCAAATTAAAAAAATCCAGCTTCGGCTGGATTTTTTTTTGCCTCACGCAAATAGATGATCTCCATCACATTTCATATGCTCGCCGATAAAAAAGCAAAAAAAAATTATTTTTTTCCTAAAGGTATTTTTTAGTTCGCCGTTAAAGGATTGAGAGAAATGAGATGTGCCAAAGTGAGGTGAGAGACACTGCGGCACATCGCCCTAATGCCGAAGGAGATCAAATATGGCAATTAATGTAAACACGAACGTGTCTGCAATGACCGCACAGCGTTACCTAAATGGTGCCGCTGACGGGATGCAGAAATCGATGGAGCGCTTATCTTCAGGTTATAAAATCAACAGTGCACGAGATGACGCTGCTGGTTTGCAAATTTCCAACCGCTTAAACTCACAAAGCCGTGGCTTAGACATGGCTGTAAAAAATGCCAATGATGGTATCTCAATTGCTCAAACCGCTGAAGGTGCGATGAATGAGACCACTAACATACTTCAACGTATGCGTGATTTGGCACTTCAATCTTCAAACGGCTCTAACTCTCGTGGCGAGCGTATCGCGATTCAAGAAGAAGTAACGGCGCTTAACGACGAGCTAAACCGTATCGCAGAAACTACCTCTTTTGGTGGTAATAAACTGCTAAACGGCACATTTGGCGACAAGTCTTTCCAAATCGGAGCAAGTTCTGGTGAAGCTGTACAGCTAGGCATCGGCAACATGCGTTCTGATACTATGGATATGGGTGGTAAAGCATATATTGCAACTGCTGCTAAAGACGCTGATTGGGCTGTTGCGGCAGGAGCGACTGACCTTACACTGGGCTATACTGATGTACATGGTGAAGCTAAAAATATCACCATAAATGCTAAAGTTGGCGACGATGTCGAGCAGCTTGCAACGTACATTAATGGTCAAAGTGAAGATGTGAAAGCATCTGTTGGTGAAGAGGGTAAACTACAGCTATTTGCAGCATCTAATAAAGTTGCTACAGACGTCACTATTGGTGGTGGACTTGGTGGTGAAATTGGTTTCGGTGCTGCAGAAGATCGTACTGTTGCTGATGTAGATGTAACGACAGTTGCAGGCTCTCAGCTAGCGGTATCTGTGATCGACGGCGCATTGAAAACTGTAGATAGCCAACGTGCTGAACTGGGTGCATTCCAAAACCGTTTTGGTCACGCGATCACCAACTTAGACAACATCAACGAGAATGTGAATGCATCTCGTAGTCGAATTGTTGATACAGACTATGCGAAGGAAACCACTGCGATGACGAAATCTCAGATCCTTCAACAAGCGAGTACCTCTATTCTGGCACAGGCGAAGCAGTCTCCGTCGGCAGCACTTAGCTTACTTGGTTAACCGATGGGTTCGATAGGAGCTTATTGGCACAACATTATGTTGTGACCTGCTAAGGTGGAAGGGAGATCGTTATGGAAATACCATCCTACACATCGAACGTCCAGCCTTATGGCTCAGAAAGTGGCACTAAAATTGCTTCCAAGTATGATGGTGTACAGCAAGTTTCCTCGAAAAAGGAGCAAGTTTCTACCGCGGAGATAAGTGAAAAAGCGACTCAGAATGTTGAAAAGGCTATCGAAGCTTCAAAAGAGCGAGAAAAGCTGAATCGAGTAGAACGAGAGCGAATTGTGGAAGAGATGAATAATTTTATTTCCTCCATCAATAAAGGCTTATCATTTCGTGTGGATGAAGAATCCGGTAGAGATGTTGTAACGATATATGAAGCGGATACTGGTGATATTATTCGTCAGATTCCGGATGAGGAAATGTTGGAGATCTTACGTCGACTGAGAGAGCAGACGGCCCGTTATTCATCAGGGCTTTTCAACCAGGCGGTGTAATCATACTTGAGGTGAGTGAATGAGTTTTGGCCCAATAGGCATGAATTCTGGCATGGATATCAATTCTATGGTCAGCAAAATTGTAGATGCGGAGCGCGTACCTAAGCAGCAACGCATCAACAATGAGCAGACCAAGATTGATTCTAGTATCAGTGCCTATGGTCGACTTAGAGAGTCGCTGGATACGATGAAAAACTTGATGGCGAGCTTTCGTCAGGAGAAAGCTTTCGCCGCAAGAACAGTGGAATCGACTGATGAAGCTGTTGTATCCGCAACTGCAACCACTGAAGCTATCGCTGGTCGCTATGCGATTGATGTGTTGCAGCTTGCCCAAAGCCACAAAATTGCATCTGATGTTCTACCTGAAGATGCGAAATTTGGTCCGGGTAAGCTGCAGGTTTCATTGGGGGACAAAAAGTTCTCCATTGACGTGCAACAAAATTCCAAATTGATTGATATCGTCCGTGGTATCAATGGCAGTAAATCCAATCCCGGTGTTCGAGCCGCTGTAATCAATGATACGGCAGGGCCTCGTTTAATCGTCGCCGCGAATAAATCTGGTCAAGATAACGACATTTCGATGACGGTTGACGCTCAGCCAGGTGATGCCCTTAAACAGCTCGAATACAAAACACTAGAACAACGTGTAAAAGATCTAGAGCGTGCGCGTGCCGCAGCTCAAGACTTGCTTTCTCCGCTTAATGCCGCTGAACAACTGATTGCCGACAAAATTGCGCAAAGAAACATCGATGCGGCAAAAATTGTAGACCAAGAAATTGCCGATGCCTCTAAACAAGCGGCAATAAGTGCCGATCCCAATGCGGCGAAAGAGGCAACTCCGGGTAATGAAATGTCCAGTGGTGCCACCTCGGCTGCCGCTCAAGCAGGCATTGAAGCTAATAAATACCTAAAACCTGAAGATCGCATTCCTGGCTGGTCGCCGACAGCGTCAGGTACCTTATTAGATTCGTACTGGGAACCTGAACCTCAGCTTGATGCAAAAGCCAAAGAAAAAATGGGTGATGTTCCAGGCTGGTCAAACAGTGCTTCAGGTACTCTTACCGATTCCTATGTCACACCTAAAGAGGCACAAGCCAAACTGGATTTTGAAAAATCACGTATTGAACAAGGTTTGGTGGATCAAAGAGCTTCCTTGAAGCTACGTGTTGCATCCGGTGAGTTGACGCCTGAACAGGCGAAAGAGCTAGAACGAGCAAACCTACCAAAAGATGAGCGAGAATATCTAGAGCGCATTGATAAAGCTCAAGCTGATTTAAATGCCGCGCAGCAATCCTTTGATACCTACCGAGGTATGACAGAAGTTCAGTCTGCGCAAGACGCAAAAGTGATGCTCGATGGTGTGGCCCAGTTATCCAGTGATAACAACATAATTGAAGATGCGATCGATGGCGTTGACCTGACAATTAAAGGCCGTACTGAGAAAGGTAAGCCTGCATCTGAAATCGATATTGAGTATGACCGACAAGGGGTTCGAGACGATATCGAACAATTTGTCGCAGCCTACAATCAGTTCTATCAAGTCTCTAAGGAGTTGGGCGGCGTTGACCCAACTACGGGTATGGCAGGGCCTTTGTCAGGGGACAGCATAGTACGTAGCGCCGATTCAAGGCTAAAGGCGGTATTCTCTTCTCGGGTTGAACCAGCACCTGAAGATCTTAAAACCTTGACCGAATTTGGTATTACCACCACGCGTCAGGGTAACCTTGAGATCAACTACGAGATGTTAGATCGACAACTTAACAACAACTTTAATAAACTCGAAGACTTTTTTGGCGGTAATCAGGGCTTTGCCAAAAAAGTAGAAGATGCGATTCAAGGGCTAACGGGTGTCACAGGTTCGATTCGAAGTCGTGAACGCAGCTTAGTTGAGCGCAATTATCGTATGCAGGATGATCAAGCGGCACTGGATCGCCGTATGGAAAATTTAGAGAAGCGTACACACGCCAAGTTTTCGGCGATGCAAGACGCAACGAGTAAAATGCAGTCTCAATTAGCGGGTATGATGAATGCCCTTGGATAGTGACTTTGCTGCAAATATTACTCTTTTGAGAGACATGGATCACAAAATCCATGAAACTCTTGCAATTGTGGAAATCAATGCTGAAGAAATCGTTCAGCTAGTCGATACAAGGGAACAGATTTTGCAAAAGTTACTGGAAGCGATACAAGCTCGTCCAGAACTCAAGCAAGAACAACAGTGGCAAGAGGCGGTGAAGACCACTCAAACTGTTGTAGAATTGATGCAGAGCAAGACCGACGAACTAGCTATGGCGTTAAAAAAATATCGTCACGGCAAGCGTTCTGTTCAGCAGTATCAAAAGTTTTTATAGATTAAGAGGGTTATCATGCGTGGTTCATTACAGGCTTACAAGAAGGTATCAGTTGATAGCCAACTAAGTGCAGCCTCCCCACATAAGATCGTCCAAATGCTGATGGCAGGTGCTATTGAGCGATTAATTCAGGGTAAAGCAGCGATGCAAGCTGGTAATATCCCAATGAAGGGTGAGCGCCTTGGTAAAGCGTTAGACATTATTATTAGTCTACGTAGCTGTCTTTCAATGGATGATGGTGGCGATATTGCTCAAAATCTAGACCAGTTATATGAGTTTATGATTACTCAGATTACTGAAGCGAATCACCAAAACAATCCGCAACCAATTGACGATGTTATCGACATTATTCGTGAAATTAAGTCAGCTTGGGATCAAATTCCAAACGAATACCACAACCTGACGGCGAATGATGTAGGTTTATAAAACCATCAACAAGCGTTTTGATTGTTTAAGCCAAATGTAAGCTTTTTCTTAAAACTAACGAAAAGCTGATTTTGGCTTAACATCACACCAGTTAATTGCTTGGTTGCCTTTATTTTTTTTTAAAATAGAATAGAAAGCCACATATAGCCTAGTGGCTTTTTTTGTTGCTGAAATTTATATATTGTCTAGCGGTTTAACTGAACTATAGTTATTCGTAACGTTAGCAACTTTATCCAGCCACACCGTTTAAAAAGAAAAGGCAAATAATCTCACCTATGCAGGGTTTAGCAAAGCTACTTGTGATTGAGGACGACGCTCAAGCGCGTATCAATCTTAGTAATATTTTAGAATTTGTTGGGGAACAATGTGAGGCGATCAGCTCTGATCAACTTGATGATCTCGATTGGTCACAAGTGTGGGCTGGCTGTATTTTGGGTTCTCTGAGCAGTGATAGGCTGCCGACCAAGCTGAGTGAAAAGTTATCCCAAGCCAATCATATTCCGCTTCTTATTACCGGAAAGCATTCTTATCCAGTCGAGGAACTGACAAACTATGTCGGTGAGCTGGAGTATCCGTTAAATTACCCTCAGCTCAGCGAAGCGCTGCGTCACTGTAAAGATTTCCTTGGGCGCAAAGGGGTAAACGTTCCTTCTTCTTCTCGTAAAAACACCTTGTTCCGTAGTTTGGTTGGTCAAAGTATGGGTATTAAAGAGGTGCGCCACCTGATTGAACAGGTTTCAGGTACCGAAGCGAACGTATTGATTTTGGGTGAGTCTGGTACGGGTAAAGAAGTCGTTGCTCGCAATATCCATTACCATTCAGCACGCCGAAATGGACCATTCGTACCAATCAACTGTGGTGCTATTCCGCCAGACTTGTTGGAAAGTGAGTTGTTTGGTCATGAAAAAGGCGCTTTTACTGGCGCGATTACCGCCCGTAAAGGCCGATTTGAGCTGGCTGAAGGTGGTACGCTATTTCTTGATGAAATTGGCGATATGCCAATGCCAATGCAGGTTAAGCTACTGCGTGTACTTCAAGAACGATGCTTTGAACGCGTCGGTGGTAATACTACGATACGTGTTAATGTTCGTGTCATTGCGGCGACTCACCGTAATCTAGAAAGCATGATCGATGATGAATCATTCCGTGAAGACTTGTACTACCGTCTGAATGTGTTCCCAATCGAGATGCCTGCACTACGTGATCGTATCGAAGATATTCCATTACTGCTGCAAGAGCTAATGACTCGAATGGAAGCGGAAGGTGCACAGCCAATCTGCTTTACGCCTCGCTCTATTAACTCGTTAACTGAGCATGATTGGCCTGGTAACGTACGCGAGTTGGCGAACTTGGTAGAGCGCATGATCATTCTGTATCCAAACAGTTTGGTCGATGTGAATCATCTACCAACTAAGTACCGATACAGTGATATCCCTGAGTTTCAGCCAGAGTACAACAATGTTGAGTCGGTTGAAGAGCAGGAACGTGATGCTCTACAAGATATATTTTCTGAAGACTTCAGCCTTGAATCGACTGATCTGTTCCAAGATCACGACAATGCGCCACAAAGCTTACCGCCAGAAGGCGTTAACTTGAAAGAGATGCTGGCTGAACTTGAAGTGAATATGATCAATCAGGCGTTGGAAGCGCAAGGTGGTGTGGTTGCAAGAGCTGCAGATATGCTAGGCATGCGTCGCACCACTTTGGTTGAGAAAATGAGAAAGTACAACTTACAGCGCTAAACTGAATCAAATCTTGACTGTCAAATTTTCGACTTAATGCTAAGTTGTTGAAAATATTACAAAATAGCCTGGCGTGCTTATTGCATGTCAGGCTATTGTAGTTTTTAAGGTAGAAAAAACGTCATGCATTCAACATCACAGGCTGATAACCCAATGCCGCTAGGTACTTTAGAACAACAAGTCGAACGTTATCAGCAAGTGCTCGATGTTATGCCCGCTGGTGTCATTCTGCTTGATACGCAAGGCGTGGTTCAAGAGGCAAACCCAGAAGCACAGCGCTTATTGGAAATCCCGTTAGTGGGCGAAAAGTGGTTTGAAGTGATTCAACAAGCCTTTGCGCCTCGTGAAGATGATGGTCACGAGATTTCATTGAGAAATGGCCGTAAAGTCCGTTTAGCGATTTCAGCGTCAACCACGGGTCAGTTGATTTTGATTACTGATTTGACGGAAACGCGTTTGCTTCAGTCACGCATCAGTGACTTACAGCGCCTTTCTTCATTAGGAAGAATGGTTGCATCGCTCGCGCACCAGGTTCGAACGCCTCTGTCGAGTGCCATGTTGTATGCATCGAATTTAGCGGCGCCTAACCTACCGCCGGCGACCAAAGATCGCTTCCAAAGTAAGCTGATGGACCGTCTGCATGATTTGGAGAAGCAAGTGAACGACATGCTATTGTTCGCCAAAGGTGGTGATAACAAAGTCGTTAAGCCGTTCACCATCTCTGACTTGGTGGCTGAGTATTCACCGATGGTCGAAACCGGCCTCAAGAACAATAACATCGATTACTTTTTAGAAGTTGAACAAGAGCAGACAACGCTGCTTGGTAACGCCAATGCAATCGCTTCAGCGTTAAGCAATTTAGTAATGAACGCAATCCAAATAGCTGGCAAGGAATCACAAGTCGATGTGTTCTTTAGACCAGTAAATGGTGAGCTCAAAATTTCGGTTCAAGACAGTGGTCCTGGTGTGCCGAAAGAGCTGCAAAACAAGATTATGGAACCTTTCTTCACAACACGCTCTCAAGGGACAGGACTTGGCTTGGCCGTGGTGCAAATGGTCTGCCGAGCGCATGACGGAAGATTGGAACTTATTTCAGAAGAGGGTGATGGTGCATGCTTTACCATGTGTATTCCACTGGAACGCGTCCCTCATACTGACCAAGAAGCTATGACTGGAGAATGATGATGGCTCAAAGTAAGGTATTAATCGTAGAAGATGATGAAGGTCTACGCGAGGCATTGGTTGATACTCTCGCTCTAGCTGGCTATGAATGGCTTGAAGCGGACAGCGCGGAAGATGCCTTGGTCAAACTGAAATCAAATAACGTTGATATTGTGGTTTCTGACGTGCAGATGGCTGGAATGGGCGGTCTTGCGTTGCTAAGAAACATCAAGCAGCATTGGCCAAACCTTCCTGTGCTGCTAATGACAGCCTATGCCAATATCGAAGACGCCGTGTCTGCGATGAAAGATGGTGCCATTGATTATATGGCTAAGCCGTTTGCTCCAGAAGTGTTATTGAACATGGTCAGCCGTTACGCCCCAGTTAAGTCAGACGACAATGGCGATGCGGTGGTAGCAGATGAGAAAAGTATTAAGCTTCTTGCTCTGGCGGATAAGGTAGCCAAAACCGATGCCAGCGTGATGGTGCTTGGGCCAAGTGGTTCAGGTAAAGAGGTGATGTCTCGTTACATCCATAATGCCTCTAATCGCAAAGATGGCCCATTTGTCGCGATTAACTGTGCGGCAATTCCTGACAATATGCTCGAAGCGACCCTATTCGGTTATGAAAAAGGGGCGTTTACTGGTGCGGTTCAAGCGTGTCCGGGCAAATTCGAGCAGGCGCAAGGCGGTACTATTTTGCTGGATGAAATCAGCGAAATGGATCTCAGCCTCCAAGCTAAATTACTGCGTGTTTTACAAGAGCGTGAAGTGGAGCGTTTGGGTAGCCGTAAAAGCATTAAGCTTGATGTTCGTGTGCTGGCGACCAGTAACCGCGACCTCAAGCAATACGTCCAAGAAGGCAACTTCCGCGAAGACCTGTACTACCGCTTGAATGTATTCCCAATTGCATGGCCTGCGCTGTGTGAGCGTCAAGGCGATATCGCACCACTGGCTAAGCACTTGGTTGAGCGAAACTGCCAAAAACTGGGTATGCCAGTTCCAAACGTATCAGAGCAGGCGATTGCAAAACTTCTCGCTTACCCATGGCCAGGCAATGTTCGTGAATTGGATAACGTCGTACAACGCGCGTTGATCCTGAGTGAAAATGGCAACATTGGCTCAGAACACATTTTACTCGAAGGTCTAGATTGGCAAGATGCGTCAAGCTTACAAGTCGCAGTCGAAAATGGCGATGTGATTGTGCCTGACGTTAAACCGGTCGCCGATATCAACAAAAACCTAACCTCAGGTTCGGGACTAGGTGGTGAGTTACGTGACCAAGAATACGCCATTATTCTTGAAACACTCGAGGAGTGTAATGGGCGTAGAAAGGACATGGCTGAAAAATTAGGCATTAGTCCACGAACTTTGCGCTACAAGTTAGCAAAAATGCGCGATGCTGGGATTGATATTCCTAACTAACGTGTTATTTTTCCACACTCTTAATGACGTGGCATGAGGATTGCAGCGTCATTAATCTAGCACTTATTTAAGTCAAAGAGTTGACTACTGAGGTTTTGATGAGAATTGACGGATTTCAAAGCGAAATGCAAGCCATGATGTTTGAAGCGGGTGGGACTAAACCGGCTGCAACAGGTCAAACAGTTGGTGCTGATTTTGGTCAGTTACTCAATAACGCAATCAATAACGTCAACAGCCTTTCTAAAGCATCAAGCAATATGCAAATGCGTTTTGATCGCGGCGATGCTGACGTCTCTCTTTCCGACGTGATGATCGCTAGAAACAAATCTAGCGTCGCTTTTGAAGCAACAATTCAAGTACGTAATAAGCTAGTCGAGTCGTACAAAGAATTGATGAACATGCCAGTTTAAGTTTAGGTAAAGTCTGTGGCAGAACAAAATCAATCAACGGATCTGACTGTTTCTGATAGTGGCCCAGATAGCACTATGCTATCGACTACTGATTTGGATACAGATATACAAAATCCAGATCTGGATGAAAAAAGCAGTTCAAAATTCGACATGGCTGTCGGAGATCTCGATCTATTACGTCAAGTCGTACTTGTCCTTTCTATTTCGATCTGTGTTGCCCTAATTGTCATGTTGTTCTTCTGGGTGAAAGAGCCTGAAATGCGCCCACTTGGCGTGTACGAAACAGAAGAGCTTATCCCTGTCCTTGATTACTTAGATCAGCAAAAATTAGATTACAAACTCGAAGGCAATACCATTTTGGTGCCGGCGAGTGATTTCAACACCCTCAAGCTCGATATGGTTCGTGCTGGCCTGAACAACGAAAAGCAGGCTGGTGATGACATTCTGCTGCAAGACATGGGCTTTGGCGTTTCTCAGCGCTTAGAGCAAGAGCGTCTTAAACTGAGCCGCGAGCGTCAGCTATCTAAAGCCATCGAAGAAATGAAGCAAGTGCGTAAAGCACGCGTTCTTCTGGCGCTACCGAAACAAAGTGTGTTTGTTCGCCATAACCAAGAGGCTTCTGCTTCGGTTTTCTTGACGCTAAAAACAGGCACCAACTTAAAGCAAGAAGAAGTCGATTCAGTGGTCGACATGGTGTCGAGTGCGGTTCCGGGAATGAAACCTAACCGTATTACCGTCACCGATCAGCATGGTCGTCTATTAAGCTCAGGTACACAAGATGCGGCTTCTTCAGCTCGCCGTAAAGAACATGAACTTGAGCGCAAGCAAGAACAAGCGCTGCGTGAAAAAATTGACTCAGTACTGATCCCAATTCTGGGCTTTGGTAACTACACCGCACAAGTGGATATCCAACTCGATTTTAGTGCGGTTGAGCAGACTCGTAAGAGTTTTGACCCGAATACTCCTTCGACACGAAGTGAATACACCCTTGAAGATTACAACAACGGCAGTGTGGTTGCCGGTGTACCGGGTGCGTTAAGTAACCAGCCTCCAGCCGATGCGTCAATCCCACAAGATGTCGCGCAAATGAAGGATGGTTCGCTCCTTGGTCAAGGTTCTGTACACAAAGAAGCAACGCGTAACTTCGAGCTAGATACCACCATCAGTCATGAGCGTCGTCAAACTGGCGTAGTTAACCGCCAGACTGTCGCCGTTGCGGTTAAGAATCGCGCCAGCGTAAACCCTGATACCGGTGAAACGACTTACCAGCCACTTTCAGATGCTGAGCTAAACTCAATTAAGCAGCTATTGATTGGTACTGTTGGCTTTAGTGAAGCGCGTGGCGATTTACTCAACGTTCTAAGTATGCAGTTTGCGGTTCCTGAAACGGAAGTGATGGCTGATGTGCCTATTTGGGAGCATCCAAACTTCAATGATTGGATCCGTTGGTTTGCGAGTGCGTTAGTCATTATTGTTGTCGTGCTAGTTCTAGTTCGACCAGCAATGAAGAAACTACTCAACCCTGCTTCTGACGAAGATGATGACCAACTATACGGCCCAGATGGCCTACCAATCGGGGCGGATGGTGAAACCAGCCTAATTGGTGGCGATTTGGATGGCGGTGAGTTATTTGAGTTTGGATCAAGTATCGACTTACCTAACTTACATAAAGATGAAGATGTGCTGAAAGCGGTACGAGCTCTTGTAGCGAACGAACCAGAGCTAGCGGCGCAAGTAGTTAAGAATTGGATGCAGGATGCCTAACGAAATAGTTCCACAGGAAGGGGGCGGTGAGGAAGCAGAAAACACCGTGGATATAGCAAGTATTCCGGGCGAAGAGCGCGCGGCGATCCTTCTACTCAGTCTCAATGAGGAAGACGCAGCGGGCATTATTCGCCATCTAGAACCAAAACAAGTTCAACGAGTTGGTAGTGCCATGGCGCGTGCTGCTGATTTAAGCCAAGACAAAGTTGGTGCGGTTCACCGTGCTTTCTTGGAAGACATTCAGAAATACACCAACATTGGTATGGGCAGCGAAGACTTTATGCGTAACGCTCTCGTTGCTGCTCTTGGTGAAGATAAAGCCAACAACCTTGTTGACCAAATTCTACTGGGTACAGGTTCTAAAGGCCTAGACTCGTTGAAGTGGATGGACCCTCGTCAGGTGGCGAGCATCATCATCAACGAACACCCTCAGATTCAGACTATTGTTCTTTCCTATTTGGAACCGGATCAATCTGCGGAAATCCTGTCTCAGTTTGCTGAGCGTGACCGCTTAGACTTGATGATGCGAATCGCTAACCTTGAAGAAGTTCAGCCATCTGCATTAGCAGAGCTGAATGAAATCATGGAGAAACAGTTCGCTGGCCAAGCGGGTGCACAAGCAGCCAAGATTGGCGGCCTAAAGGCAGCGGCAGAGATCATGAACTATATGGACAACAACGTCGAGGGCGTGCTGATGGAGCAAATCCGCGACCAAGACGAAGATATGGCGACGCAAATCCAAGATCTTATGTTCGTGTTCGAGAACCTTATCGAGGTCGACGACCAAGGTATTCAGAAATTGCTGCGTGACGTTCCTCAAGACGCACTACAACGTGCACTTAAAGGTGCGGATGATTCTCTACGTGAGAAGATCTTCAAGAACATGTCTAAACGTGCTGCTGAGATGATGCGCGACGATCTGGAAGCAATGCCTCCAATTAAAGTATCTGATGTGGAAGCGGCGCAGAAAGAAGTTCTGGCAATTGCACGACGTATGGCTGACTCAGGTGAGTTAATGCTAGGCGGCGGCGCTGACGAATTCTTATAACCGCAATAAAGTGAGATAAAGGTATCTATGTCTGGGGAACGAAAGCGTGGTTTTTTACGTTTAGATAGTGACGAAATGGTTGAAAAGCCAGAGCGTTGGGGTATGCCTGATTATACAGCGCAGACCCACAAAAAAGCGCGCGACACTGCGATGAACTATGACCCTAGCTGGATGCCAATTTCTGAGCCAGTCAAAGAAGAAGCACCGACGGAGCTGACCGAAGAAGAGATCGAACTGATTAAGCAACAGGCTTATCAGGAAGGTTTACACCAAGGCCAAGAAGCGGGTTTTAAGCAAGGCTACGAAAAAGGTAAAGAGCAAGGACTTGAAGAAGGCCATCAAGAGGGCGTTGAGTCCGGAAAAATTGAAGGCGTTGCAGCTGGGCAAGAGTTTATCCAGCAACAAGTCCAAACCTTTATCGGCCTTGCTAACCAGTTTGCACAACCTCTTGAGCTGATGAATGCTCAAGTGGAAAAGCAACTGGTGGATATGGTGCTTGCATTGGTGAAAGAAGTGGTTCACGTTGAAGTGCAAACCAACCCTCAAGTTATCTTAGATACGATTAAACAATCGGTAGAATCATTGCCGATTTCTGGTCACGCTATCACCCTAAAACTGCACCCGGATGATGTTGAAATCATTCGCTCATCATACGGACAAGAAGAGTTAGAGTTCAGAAACTGGACCTTACACTCTGAGCCAGCACTTAACCGCGGAGACGTACAAATTGAAGCGGGTGAGTCGAGCGTTAACTACCGTATGGAAGAGCGCATTCGTAGCGTAATTCAAAGCTTTTGTGGAGTGAATCGCCACCAAGGTGGTGACTGATGCTCGCGTTAGCTGACCGTCTCTCTCAATACAAATCTCAAGGGCTGACTTGTCGACCAGTTGCTTCGGGCAAATTGGTGCGCGTAGTTGGCCTTACTCTCGAAGCGACAGGCTGTAGAGCGCCAATTGGTAGCTTGTGCAAAGTGGAAACAATGCACGGCGAAATGGAAGCGGAAGTGGTTGGTTTCTCGGGTGAAAGCCTATTCCTTATGCCGAGTGAACAAATCACAGGCATCTTACCCGGCGCTAAAGTGACGCCAATGACGGGCGAAGTTGGTTTACCTGTAGGAATGGAGCTGCTTGGTCGAGTGATTGATGGTGTCGGTAACCCGCTTGATGGCCTCGGCCCAATCTATACCGAAAAACGCGCTTCTTTTAACGCCGACCCGATTAACCCGTTAGCGAGAAAGCCAATTTCTGAACCACTTGATGTCGGTATCAAAGCGATCAATGGCTTGCTGACTGTCGGTAAAGGCCAGCGTATCGGTCTATTCGCCGGCTCTGGTGTTGGTAAATCGGTCACATTGGGTATGATGACTCGAGGTACTACGGCACAAGTCGTCGTCGTTGGTCTGATAGGTGAGCGTGGCCGAGAAGTAAAAGAATTTATCGAAGAAATCCTAGGTGTTGATGGGCGTCAGCGCTCTGTGGTTGTTGCAGCTCCTGCCGACTCTTCACCGCTGATGCGATTAAAAGGCTGTCAAACCGCTCTGACGATAGCAGAGTACTTCCGCGACCAAGGGTTAGACGTACTATTGTTGATGGACTCTTTAACGCGTTTTGCCCAAGCTCAGCGTGAAATTGCCCTATCGGTTGGTGAGCCGCCAGCAACCAAAGGCTATCCGCCTTCGGTGTTTGCTAAGCTTCCGGCTTTGGTTGAACGAGCGGGTAATGGCAGCCCTGATCAAGGCTCGATTACTGCCTTCTTTACCGTACTGACCGAAGGTGATGACCTACAAGATCCGATTGCTGATGCCTCGCGTGCGATTCTTGATGGTCACGTGGTGCTTTCTCGTGAAATGGCCGACGCTGGTCATTATCCTGCAATTGATGTTGAGAAGTCGGTCAGTCGTGTCATGCCGCAGATCACCACAGAAGAGCATGTGTTGATGTCGAAAGCAGTTCGCCAAGTGCTGTCTATTTGCCGTAAGAATCAAGATCTTGTCTCGATTGGTGCCTACAAACCAGGAACTGATCCTGCGATTGATGGCGCGTTTACCATCAAACCTAAACTTGATGCTTACTTACAGCAGACGATGAAAGAAACGGTGCCATATGACATGTGCGTCAACATGTTAAGTCGCCTACTGCACGGGGAGTAATCGCTGATGGAAAACGCATTAGAGTTTTTGTTAGAACAGGTTAAGGAACGTGAAAACCAAGCTGTGATGGCGTTAAACCAGGCTCGTGTTGAACTGGATGGTTATTACCAACAGCTAGAGCAGATAGAAAAGTATCGTCTAGATTACTGTCAGCAGCTTGTTGATCGTGGTCAGCAGGGGTTAAGTGCGAGTCAGTATTCACACCTCAATCGTTTCTTAACGACGTTAGATGAAACGCTGGCAAAACAGAAACAAGCAGAAGCTCACTTCAAGAGCCAAGTTGAAGGTTGTGAGCAAAACTGGTTGGAAAGTCGCAAGCAGCGTCGTTCATATGAGTGGTTGATTGAAAAAAAACAGACCGAGAAACAGCGACTAGAGCAGCAGCGAGAGCAAAAGCAAATGGATGAGTTCTCGACACTTCAATTTTCACGACGTCTATCGAATTAACTCTGATAGCGATTGTTATCCCGCATCTTAACTTGGCTCACTTTTTGCAGTGCAATAACTAGTTTGTATGCAATCAATATCGGCATTTTTTGCTCTTGAGGTTATCCCCTTAAGCGACAGTGAGTGAGTCATTCTATGAATATCAATCTATCATCGGTATCAGAAAGCCCAAAAGCGGCCAAGAGTGTTGCCTCTGGAGAAGAGGGCGCGTCAGAAGCATCTGAATCAGGAGGCTTCTTTTCCAAACTTGCCGCTTTGATCAAAGGCGAAGGAAAAGCTGAAGGCGATACAGAAAGTGTAAAATCTGTACAAAATGATGGTGATAGCGAAGTTTCAACTGAAGGTGAAGTCAGTGAAACGAAAGTCGCTAAGACAGAATCACAAAGTACCGATGAGTTACTCGCTGCCGATGATGATTCCGCTCAGCAAGCTTCAGCGAAGAGTGAAGATGAGCCTGAGTCGGCTGCTGCGAGGCAGAAAACAGCAGAGCAAGAGTCGAAAGCAGCGCCTGCTGAATCTGCCAGTAAGATTGTCTCCGAAAATGATCAAGTATTGCAGCGACTCAATGAATCAAACAATGCCTTAAAGCCAAGAGACGGCAAAGAGTTGCCTCAAGAGAATCCTATAGCGAAAGGTGAAAGCGCAGCAGACAAGCCAGCCGCTAAAGTGGTTGCAGCTGAAGAGGTTGAAGTCAACGATCTGAAAACAGCCGAAAAAGCGCAAGTGGGTACTGATCGTCAGCCTGTTTCAGGCGAAAAAACAGAGAGTGCCACTCAAACAGTAGTCAGTGCTGATGGTGAAGAAGTTGCAGTGCCTGCGGCAGCCGCTCCTTTTATTCAGCAGCAAGCATCGAAGGCTGAACAGTTGAAAGAGTCTGACTCTCAAACGCCACTGCCTAGCTCAGCTGCGGCGGCGATGGCGGTGAGTCAGGCGAATGAGCTCACTAAAGAGGCCGCGCAAGCTAAAGCGCAAGTCGATGTAGAGCAGGTCAAGAACATAGATACAGATGCGTTGAAATCTGAAAATGCCACAGTTACTCAGGTCTCACCTGAAGAAGTCGCTGAGCCAGTCGTCGCGGCGAGTGTGGTGGCTGCTGCTGCAAGTTCAACGCAAACAGCCAAGGCACCGGTACAAACCAAAGCGAACACAGATGATTCGACTAAGCTTAGTCAAACTCAAGCAGCATCACTTACCGCTGTCGATGGCGAGGTCGACCCAAATATGGCAGCGGCTGCCCCAGTTGTTGCCGCGGCAGCGATTCCTTGGGCGACTTCCGCTGATGCGCCAGTGAGCGATGAAGTCGTACTGAAACATGATGTTGCTCCTAAGGCTCAGCAAGCAGCCGTAGCGCAGTCAGTTCAACAAGCGCTTAGCCAACAACAGGCACAAGCTGCACATGCGGCATTACAATCTCAATCGGTACAACAGGCAGCTACAGCAATGCCTGCTGACTTAGCTGCGATGCAAATGCAGCAGTTAGCGGCTGCGCCGAACGTTGCTATCAATCAAGATCAAGCGTTACTTAAAGCGGCAATGGGGGCGAAAGCTGCCGGTACCATTGGCCAGTTAGCCAAAAACGGTGAAGGCCAGCAAGCTAGCCAAGAAAGTGGCTTCGCTCAGCAGTTATCTCAGGCTGCAGGCGCACAAGGCACGCAATCATTGGGTCAAGCTCGAGCGGAACAAATCGCGGCTCAAGCGCCGCTACAGCTTAGTCGTGAGATGGCAAGCGAACAGGTGGCCGAGCGTGTTCAGATGATGATGTCGAAGAACCTTAAAAACATCGATATCCGTTTGGATCCGCCAGAGTTAGGCCGAATGCAGATTCGCATGAATATGAATGGCGATGCGGCAACGGTCCACTTTACCGTCGCAAATCAGCAAGCTCGTGACGTAATTGAGCAGTCGATGCCAAGATTACGCGAAATGCTGGCGCAGCAAGGTGTACAATTGAATGATAGTTCTGTTCAGCAACAGGCAGGGCAGCAACAAAGAGGTTACGCTAACGCCGGACAGGGACAAAATGGTCAAGGTAACAGCAATCAGGGTGTTTCTGGTGAAGAAAACCTTGAAGCAGACATCAATCTTGATTTGAATGTCGCTGCAAAGCGTGATGGAATTAGCTATTACGCTTAAACTGTAAAAAACAAATAAATAGAGAACGTTAAGTTATGGCCGTCGAAGAAATCGAACCAGAAGCGCCGAAAGGGAAGAGCAAGTTACTGATCATCATTATTACCGTTGTTGTCTTGTTAGTTGGCGGTGGTGGTGCTGCCTTTTTCTTGATGGGCTCTGATGACGCTGCCGAAACACAACAAGCAGCGCAGCAAGAAGTAGTTACTCCGACCGATCCGGTAGCCTATGTTAATATCGCTCAACCGTTTTTGTTTAATGTCACTGGCGATAAGAAAGATCGCTTGGTGCAGATCAAAGTACAGCTCATGGTTCGTGGTACGGAAAATGAAAACCTTGCCCGTTACCATTCTCCATTGATTGAAAGTTCGCTGCTTAGTACGTTCGCTTCAGCGACGGTTGATCAGCTAAGAACTGTCAATGGGCGCGTTGAATTGCGCGATAAAGCGACCGACGATATTAAAGCAAGCTTAAATCGTGCGGTAGGTCAGCCTGTTATTGAACGTGTACTGTTTACCGATTTTGTAATGCAATAGGTGCTAAGTGACCGATTTATTAAGCCAAGATGAAATTGATGCACTCTTACATGGTGTCGACGATGTCGATGAGGTGGAAGAGGATGTAACTCCCACCGACGCCAGTGCCGTCGAGTTTGATTTTTCATCGCAAGATCGAATTGTCCGTGGTCGAATGCCGACCTTGGAGCTTATTAACGAGCGCTTTGCCCGCCATATGCGGATCAGCTTGTTTAATATGCTGCGTAAAACAGCAGAAGTATCGATCAACGGCGTACAAATGATGAAGTTTGGTGAATACCAAAATACCTTGTACGTTCCAACCAGTTTGAACATGGTACGTTTTCGTCCTTTGAAAGGTACTGCGTTGATCACCATGGAAGCGCGACTGGTCTTCATTTTGGTAGAGAACTTCTTTGGTGGTGATGGTCGATTCCATGCGCGTATCGAAGGGCGTGAATTTACCCCAACAGAGCGCCGAATTGTTCAGCTGCTACTGAAGATCGTATTTGAAGACTACAAAGAAGCTTGGTCTCCGGTAATGGGGGTTGAGTTTGAGTACCTAGACTCTGAAGTTAACCCAAGCATGGCTAACATCGTCAGCCCTACCGAAGTGATTGTTGTCAGTTCATTCCACATTGAAGTGGATGGTGGCGGCGGTGACTTCCACGTTGTTATGCCATATTCAATGGTGGAACCGATTCGAGAGCTACTCGATGCCGGTGTTCAGTCAGATAAGATGGAAACCGACGTTCGTTGGAGTACGGCACTGCGTGAAGAGATCATGGATGTACCGGTGAACTTCCGCGTACAGTTGCTAGAGCAAGATATCTCACTGCGTGACTTAATGGAGTTACAGCCAGGTGACATTATCCCAATCACCATGCCAGAGAACGCCACCATGTTTGTTGAAGAACTGCCAACGTTTAGAACAAAAATGGGCCGTTCTGGTGAGATGCTTGCGGTACAAGTTTCAGAAAAAATTAAACGCCCTGATGTGGTGAAAACCGATATTGCCTTCCTCGGTAAGGATGTTATTTCCGAACTAGAAGAAGACGATAGCGAAATTGAAGATTAAAGAGAATAACAGGTAACAGGTATGGAACCGAGTGACGACCAAAAGCTGGCGGACGAATGGGCTGCCGCATTAGGTGAAGATCCAAGTGCACCAAGTATTGATGTCGATGAAGTGATGAATGCTCAGCTTGATGAGCTAGAAGATACCTCGTCTCCAATTTCAGAAGATGAGCGCCGTAAGCTCGACACAATTCTAGATATTCCGGTCACTATTTCGATGGAAGTCGGCCGTTCGCAAATCAGTATTCGTAACTTATTGCAGTTGAACCAAGGTTCCGTCGTTGAGCTAGAGCGCTTAGCGGGTGAGTCTCTCGATGTACTGGTTAACGGTACCTTGATTGCACACGGGGAAGTGGTTGTCGTCAACGATAAGTTTGGTATTCGTCTCACTGATGTAATCAGTCAAACAGAGCGTATTAAAAAGCTTAGATAAAGTAAGGTACAGTATGACGTTTAAAGTTAAGGAGTACTTACTTTTTCCTCTAGCTTTGATATCACCTTCCGTAATGGCTGCCACTCCAGGCAGTCAATTAGACTGGGCGACCACTTTTGGGTCGCTCTTGTTCGTTATTGCCTTTATTTTATTTTTGGCTTGGCTGCTTAAGAGAATGCGTGTGCCTGCAATGGTTAATCAAAAGGGATTAAGTGTTGTAAGGCAAATAGCATTGGGCAACCGTGAGCGAATCATGATTGTACAGGCCGGAGAAGAACAATTTTTGGTTGGAGTGACAGCTCAATCCATCCAATTGATCTCAAAACTGGATAAACCTTTATCTCAGGAGGAGATGGCTGCAAGTCCGTTTGCCAATCAATTGACTCAGCTATTAAGAAAGAATGATAAAAACCAATAAGATAGTGTCACTTTGCCTGACGCTTTTTATCCTGATGTTCTCCGCGTTCTCTTTTGCACAAGAAGAGCTCGCCACGCCAGTACCTGACAATGCTGCGCCGGGTAGCTCTGTTACTGTGTCAGCAATGGAGCGTGAGCAAGGCGCGGCAAAGACCATCTCGACCAGTAGCTTAGTGGGTGGCGGAGGTGGCGGTGTACCTGCATTCACCATGACGACCAACCCAGATGGCAGTGAAGATTATTCAGTAAACCTGCAAATCTTGGCACTGATGACCATGCTGGGTTTCTTGCCTGCGATGGTTATCTTGATGACGTCCTTTACCCGTATTGTGGTGGTGATGTCGATTCTTCGTCAGGCGATGGGTCTACAGCAAACACCATCCAATCAGGTGATTATCGGTATCGCAATCTTCTTGACCTTCTTTATCATGTCTCCGGTGTTAAACAAGATTAATGATGATGCGATTCAGCCATACATTAATGAACAAATTTCCGCGCGCCAAGCGTTTGACCTCGCGCAGATCCCAATGAAAGATTTCATGCTTAAGCAGACGCGAGTCAAAGATTTAGAAACCTTCGTCAGTATTTCAGGCTCGACAGCGACAGCGCCTGAAGATGTCTCCATGGCTGTGTTGATTCCTGCTTTCATCACTTCAGAGCTTAAAACCGCCTTCCAGATTGGCTTTATGTTGTTCTTGCCTTTCTTAGTTATCGACTTGGTGGTGGCATCGGTATTGATGGCGATGGGTATGATGATGCTTTCACCAATGATTGTATCACTGCCATTTAAACTGATGCTGTTTGTGCTGGTGGATGGCTGGAACTTGATACTGTCGACATTGGCCGGCAGTTTCGCCTTGTGACGGGAGAGAATCTATGACTCCTGAAATGTTTGTTGAGTTGTTTCGTGATGCACTATGGATGGTTCTCATCATGGTGTGCGCAATCATTATTCCCAGCTTACTTATCGGTTTAGTGGTGGCGATCTTCCAAGCGGCGACCTCAATCAACGAACAAACGTTGAGTTTCTTGCCACGTCTCATCGTGACATTACTTGCTCTGATGCTATTTGCTCACTGGATGACACAAATCTTGATGGAGTTTTTCTTTAGCATGATTGAGCGCTTGCCTCAGGTTCTATACTAGGTTTCGTTATGGAATATCCGGCGACGCTAATACTGGACTGGATAGCCAATTATTTTTGGCCTTACACCCGTATTGCGGCAATGTTAATGGTGATGTCAGTAACTGGGGCGCGCTTTGTTTCCACGCGGGTGCGACTCTATTTGGGCTTGGCGATCACCTTTGCGGTGATGCCCGCTATCCCAGCGGTCCCAGATACGATTGAATTGCTCTCTTTTGCTGGGTTTATGACCTTGCTTGAGCAAATTATTATCGGTGTCGCGATGGGCACTGTGACTCAATTTATGATCCAAACCTTTGTTATCTTGGGTCAAATTCTCGGTATGCAGTCGAGCTTAGGTTTCGCCTCAATGGTTGACCCGGCGAACGGGCAGAATACGCCCTTGCTTGGTCAGCTGTTTATGTTCCTTTCAACGCTGTTCTTTTTGACTACCGATGGTCACTTGAAAATGATCATGCTGGTGGTAATGAGTTTTAAATCGCTGCCAATTGGCACAGGTTCACTCACGACTGTTGATTTTAGAGAGCTAGCGTTGTGGCTAGGTATTATGTTTAAAGTGGCGCTGAGTATGTCACTGTCAGGCATTATTGCTCTGCTGACTATTAACCTTTCCTTTGGTGTTATGACCCGTGCTGCGCCGCAGCTAAACATTTTCTCACTGGGTTTCGCTTTTGCCTTGATGGTTGGTCTATTGATCTGTTGGTACCTTGTCGCAGGTTTATACAATCACTATGAACTATTCTGGGTACAGGGCGAACAGCAAATTTGCCAATTTATTAGGTTAGATTGTTAGGAGGCTGAATGGCAGAGTCAGACGGTCAAGAACGCACAGAAGACGCGACGCCCAGACGCTTGCAACAGGCCCGAGAAAAAGGGCAGGTTGCAAGGTCAAAAGAGTTAGCGTCGGTTTCTGTTCTCGTAGTAGGTTCAATCGCACTGATGTGGTTCGGTGAGAGTCTCGCGCGCGCGTTATTTACCGTAATGGGACGGCTATTCTCCCTGTCTCGTGAAGAAATATTCGATCATGTAAAGCTGTTTGATATCGTCGTTGGCTCCATGGGCAGTTTGATTCTTCCTTTGTTGCTGATTCTCGTCACGCTGTTCGTTGCCGCAGTGGTAGGCGCAGCAGGGGTTGGCGGTGTCAGTTTTTCTGTAGAAGCGGCGATGCCGAAAGCCTCGAAGATGAACCCTCTTAGCGGCCTAAAGCGAATGGTCGGAATGCAGAGTTGGGTTGAGCTGATCAAATCAATTTTGAAAGTGGCCTTGGTCTCTGGCATGGCGTTTTATCTGATCAGTGCTGCGCGAGAGGATTTGTTTCAACTCAGTATGGATGTCTATCCGCAAAACATATTCCACGCGCTGGATATTTTGCTCAACTTCATTCTGTTGATCAGTTGTACACTGTTGATTGTCGCAGCGATTGATATCCCTTTCCAAATTTGGCAACACGCTGACCAACTGAAAATGACCAAACAAGAGGTCAAAGACGAATACAAAGAAACGGAAGGTAAGCCGGAAGTGAAAGGCCGTATTCGTATGCTACAGCGTGAAGCTGCTCAGCGCCGAATGATGGCTGAAGTGCCGCAAGCTGACGTGATTGTTACCAACCCGGAGCACTTCTCTGTCGCACTGCGCTATAAGCAAGATACTGATAAAGCGCCGATTGTGGTGGCCAAAGGTACTGACCATATGGCGCTTAAAATTAGGGAAGTTGCGCGCGAGCATGATATTTACGTCATCCCCGCGCCACCTTTGGCTCGTGCTTTGTATCACTCAACCGAGCTTGAGCAAGAGATCCCCGATGGTTTGTTTACTGCTGTGGCACAAATTCTGGCGTATGTGTTCCAGCTTAAGCAATACCGTAAGAAGGGCGGTCAGCGTCCGAACTTGAAGACGTCTGAGTTGCCAATTCCTCCTGATCTAAGGAAGTAGGAATACTTCTAGTATTCCATAGAACGCCAAAGGAGTGAGTAGGGAATCTCTTGAAGGTGATCAGGTTACTTTTCTGGAATCGAGAGCAACACTAATAAGGCTCCATCACCACCAAACTCAAGCGGCGCTTGGTGGAAAGCCATCACATCTGGGTGCTGAGCCAGCCATAGGGGCGCTTTTTGCTTCAGGATGTGCTTACCAATCCCGTGCTGAACACAAGCACAAGAAATTTCATTCTTAATACAGTAAGCGATCATCGAGCCTAACTCTCGTTTGGCTTCTTGCTGGGTCATTCCGTGCATATCCAAAAACACATCTGGAACATAGACGCCGCGACGCAGACGTTTCACTTCATAAGTTGAAACATCATCACGCGCATAACGAGTCGGCCCTTCCTCATTGAGAAGAGGTACGAACTCATCAGAGAAATAAAACTCCGTATCGCTTGCTTCACGGGCAGTACGGGTAATTTCTTTTTGCTTACTGTTTTTTTTTGGTTGCTGGACTATGGTATCCTGTGACAACTTTTTTACGCCTTGTACTGCATCCCTAAAAAGGGCGAAGTCATCATCCATATCGGTGTCTTTTTTGCTCATGGGACTAAATTTAATATGTATAAATGCAATTAGCAGTATTGTAGCGCTTTTCGGAGGCAATTTTGGATAAGATTTTTGTAGAAGAAGCAGTATCAGAACTTCACTCGCTTCAAGATATGATTCGTTGGACGGTAAGCCGTTTCAATGCTGCGAACCTTTTTTATGGTCACGGTACTGATAATGCTTGGGATGAAGCGGTTCAGCTTATCCTGCCGACACTATACCTACCAATCGATGTGCCTCCACATGTACTGAATTCACGCCTAACTACCAGCGAGCGTATGCGTATCGTTGAGCGCGTTGTAAAGCGTATTAATGAGCGTACTCCAACGGCATACCTAACCAATAAAGCTTGGTTCTGTGGCCTTGAGTTCTTTGTTGATGAACGTGTTCTTGTGCCTCGTTCGCCAATTGGTGAATTGATTCAAGCAGAATTCCAACCTTGGTTAGTGGAAGAGCCAACACGCATCATGGACCTATGTACTGGTAGTGGCTGTATTGCGATTGCTTGTGCGCACGCTTTCCCTGACGCAGAAGTTGACGCGATTGATATTTCAACGGACGCACTGCAAGTCGCTGAGCAAAATGTTCAAGACCATGGCATGGAACAACAAGTTTTCCCTATCCGTTCTGACCTGTTCCGTGATCTGCCAAAAGAGAAGTACAACATCATTGTGTCTAACCCGCCATACGTGGACGAAGAAGACATGAACAGCCTACCAGACGAGTTCACGCACGAACCTGAGCTAGGTTTAGCGGCAGGTACAGATGGCCTGAAACTGGTTCGCCGTATTCTGGCAAATGCACCAGATTACTTAACTGACAGCGGTATCCTTATCTGTGAAGTAGGTAACTCTATGGTTCACATGATGGAACAATACCCGCACATTCCATTTACTTGGATTGAGTTCGAAAACGGTGGTCACGGCGTATTTATGCTGACTCGTGAGCAAATGCTGGAACATGCAGCAGAGTTTTCTATCTACAAAGACTAATTACCACGGTCTCGTGGAGTAAATAAAACGCCAAGCCTTGATTTAGCGATAAATTGGCTTGGCGTTTTTTATGCGGGTCAAAAAGCAAAATAGTTGGTGATTAGGGGTTTACATCAAACCGCAATAAGGCGACTATGAATTTACGAACAATTAAAGTGTAAAGCGCAATGTACACATGAAATGGTGTGCTTAAGCGATAAAAGTTTGAGGAAGTAATGGCAGGAAACAGTATCGGACAACATTTCCGAGTGACGACATTCGGGGAAAGTCATGGTATCGCACTAGGATGTATTATCGACGGATGTCCTCCGGGTCTTGAAATCACAGAAGCGGATATTCAAATTGACCTAGATCGCCGTCGCCCAGGCACCTCTCGTTATACCACCGCTCGCCGTGAACCAGATGAAGTGAAAATTCTTTCTGGTGTTTTTGAAGGTAAAACCACAGGTACTTCAATCGGCCTATTGATCGAAAACACCGATCAACGTTCAAAAGATTATTCTGAAATCAAAGATAAATTCCGTCCTGGTCATGCTGATTACACTTATCATCAGAAATATGGTGTGCGTGATTATCGCGGCGGCGGTCGTTCTTCAGCGCGTGAAACGGCAATGCGTGTTGCGGCAGGCTCTGTGGCTAAGAAATACCTTAAGCAAGAGTTTGGTGTTGAGATTCGTGCCTACTTATCTCAAATGGGTGATGTTGCGATTGATAAAGTGGATTGGGATGAGATCGAAAACAACCCATTCTTCTGCCCTGATGTCGATAAAGTCGATGCGTTGGACCAATTGATTCGTGACCTTAAAAAGCAAGGCGACTCAATCGGTGCGAAGCTGCAAGTGGTTGCGACTAACGTACCTGTTGGTTTAGGTGAGCCTGTATTTGATCGTCTTGACGCTGATATCGCCCATGCACTAATGAGCATCAATGCGGTGAAAGGAGTTGAGATTGGTGATGGTTTTGATGTGGTGAGCCAAAAAGGCAGCCAACATCGTGACGAGCTAACGCCAGATGGTTTTGCAAGTAACCACGCTGGTGGTATCTTAGGCGGTATTTCTACTGGCCAAGATATTGTAGCGAACATTGCCCTTAAGCCAACATCGAGTATTACGGTTCCGGGTGAGACTATTACTCGTGACGGTGAGTCGACTCAGTTGATTACTAAAGGTCGTCACGACCCATGTGTAGGTATTCGAGCGGTGCCAATCGCAGAAGCAATGCTGGCGATTGTTGTACTTGACCATTTATTGCGTCATCGTGGTCAAAACCATGGTGTGACGACTGAAACACCAAAGATTTAATCGAATCTAAAATGAAAAGCCCCCGACTTAATCGTCGGGGGCTTTTTTATGCTCTTAAGAAACTCTATACCATTAAGAAACTATAGAAATCTAGCTGTTTACTCTCTTTTCTATCGAGTAGTAACACACGTATGTTTCGTTTCATTGCGGCGTCGATGGCGAGTGCAGCGAAGTCGGCAATCTTGTCTTGGCAGTCACTCTCAAGGCGAACTGATTGTCCTTGTTGTTCAATGGACAGTGTTTCTAATTCGGGACACACGAAGGCGTAGCGTGGTTGTGTTTGGCTCATTGTTCTAGTTCTAATTAATATTTTTGTAAATTTGACCATGAATTGGGCGGGACTACAAAGCCTTGTAAGTAAGCATAGGTAATGGCTTTGCTTACATAGGCTTACGCTTGTTTGAAAATGAATCTGATACATTAAAAAGCGTAAAGGAGGTGCACTGTGGAGCTAGCGTCAATCTATTCTGTTCAAATGGATTACATTCAAAGTCTTGTTCGGTATGAACGGGAAGGGTTCGTGTATGGTTTCTATCAGGGTAAAACCTTTCACAGTGTTTTCCAGCCGATTGTTGACAGTCTAGGTCAGGTCTTAGCGTTTGAAGGTTTGGTCAGAATTTGGGATGAGCAGGGTAATAGCGTTAATCCTGGAGACTATTTTTCCTCAATGACTCCAGGAGATGAAGCCAGCGTTATTGCAACATTATTATGTGGCAAACTACATTCGATCAATCTTGCTCATACGGCATACCGCCATAGTAAACTGTTTATTAATGTCTCACCCTCAGTGTTTACTTTGCTTGCTAACTATCGCCAATCGATTGAGCACCTTATATATCGACTGCGTTGCCTTCGTTTGGTCAGTTCACAGATCATCTACGAAATTACCGAGTTCGAAGAGTCGGATTTGGCGGGCATTCTTCAGGGGAAAGCTTACCTAGAGCAGTATGGCATTAAGACCGCGCTAGATGACTATGGCGCTTGCTATGCGACTCGGGAGCGAGCCATGAAGATTCGTGCCCCTTACTTAAAAATCGATCGCAGCTACGTAGGTGATACCCAGTTTGTTGAGCAAGCTGTCGCGCTAGCGCGTCTAATCGGCGCAAAAACCATCGCGGAAGGTATAGAAACCCGTGAGCAATTTGAGATGTGTCGAGAGAGTGGGGTGGATTACTTTCAGGGGTATTGGATTGCTAAGCCGATGTTGAGCCAAAGGCTGGATCAATACCAACCTTTGGTGCTATAGCTTTTTAGGGATTAGTGCAGAGAGCCTTCAGTCTCTAAGTGGAATGAAGGTAGACGCCACTTAAAGCGCACTGCAGCCATGCGGAGTAAGTAACCCACAATTAAAGTAGAAATCGTTGCGGTGACATCATTCACGCCAAGTTCTAAAAGCCCTAAGTATAGGCCTGAGGCAATCAGTGCTACAGAAGCATAAAGCTCTTCGTGCAGAACGAGCGGAGTTTGGCGACAGATAAGATCGCGTAGCAAACCACCAAATACGCCAGTGACTAAAGCCGATACCATACAAATCAGCGCATGGTGACCCATTCCCATCGCGACCTTAGTACCGATGATACTAAACACGATCAGACCCAGTGCATCAAGTCGAATAAATAGGCCTTTAAGCTTAATCACCCATTTTGCTAGGCCAGTGGTCAGGACACCAGCAATACAAGTAATCGCCAGAAACTCAGGGTTCTTCACCCAACCAAGTGGGTAGTGACCGAGCAAGATATCTCGAACAGTACCGCCACCAATGGCCGTTGCACTTGCCACTAGCATTACACCAAACCAATCCATTTTTCTTCGGCCAGCACTTAAGGCACCGGTCATTGCTTCCGCTGTAATACCAATAATATACAAAACACTTAGCAGCATAGTGAGTTCTCAAAAAGGGCCGTGAATCGGCGGATTGATGTTATAAATTTAAGGCGTGAGTGTAGTGGGAAATGTGATCTGTGACGAATGAGATTTTATGAAGACGAAAACGTTTTTCACATAACTTAATCTAATGTCACTGTGCTTTGTGTGGATTTGCATTTGTGTAGAAAAATGCGAGAATGCGGAGCGAAAAACTTAAACTAACGTAATTGAGCTATGAGCCACGAGTACCAAGACCTAATCACGATTTTTAATGCGACATTTTTTGAGCAGTACAACACTAAGTTGGAGCTGGGCGGTGATGAGCCAATTTACCTTCCCGCAGACGATGTCAGCCCATACCATCGGATTATTTTTGCTCGTGGTTTTTACGCGTCAGGTATGCATGAAATTGCCCACTGGTGTGTGGCTGGGCCTGAGCGAAGACTACTAGAAGATTTTGGCTATTGGTATGAACCTGATGGTCGCACCGAGCAAGTTCAAGCTGAGTTTGAAAAAGTAGAGATTCGTCCGCAGGCCTATGAGTGGATTTTGTCTAAAAGCGCAGGTTTTCCGTTTACGGTTAGTTGCGATAACCTCAATGGTGACTTCGAACCTGACAGGCTTCAGTTTATGGTTAAGGTTCATCAAGAAGTGGGCAAGATTTTTGAGCAAGGGATCCCTGAGCGAGTACGCATGTTATCGGATGCACTCAGAGCTTTCTATCAAGTCCCAGAACTGGCGTTTGAACAGTTCGAAGTGAAGTAACAACAAGCTGCCAGTGGCAGCTTGTTTTGGTTTGAGCTACTGAATAAGCCAAGTCGTTTGGACTTGGTTGTTATGATTTAGAGTATACACCAGTGGGTCGACATCAGGCTCCATAATGGAAACGACCGCGATCAGCGATTGGCAATGGTTAGGAACCCTAAGCTGATATTCTCCTTGTCCATTTTGTAGCGCTGCTTTGACTAGGCACTTGTTGTAGTCGACATTTTCCAGATCTCCGCCACTGTTATCGCATATGGAGATATAAACGTGTGATGCCGCTAAGTGGGGCAAGCTGACATCGATATCGACGTTATACACTGACGTTAAGCTATTACTATGTTCAATTTGTAAATCGGTTAAACTCAATGCCTGCCCTGTTGCAGCAGCCCCCCCTGACTCCGAGCCACTTTCGGAACCTATCGATGTCCCTGAAGGTGATGAACTTGCAGATTCACCACCGCCTCCACCTCCGCAAGCAACCAGTAGTGAGGCAAATAACACGCTGAGGGATATTTTCAATTTTGTATTACACATAGTCTTGCCTCCTAATCGACATAAATGATGGTGTTATTTGGCGACATGTACCAGTTGCTTTGGCTTTGACCACTGGCATCAAGGGCGAACTCTGCAAAGTCTGAGTAGGCTTCTAAGATGTTCTTACGTTCTTTCGGGTGCTTCCACGTAGTAGGGATCTCAATTCCCCATGGCAAGCCGTTAGCATTGTGGAAATGGGTATCACCTGATGAGGCGTCGACCCCATTTGATTTATAACGACTATCAAACTTGCTGGAGGGTGCTTGATTTTTGAGGTGGATCTCTAAGCTGCGGCCAGGGTAACCACCGCTAAGCTCGTGGCCGATATCACCATAATAATGGCCCGGAGCTGCGAAGATAAAAGGGTCATACGGAAAATCTGGCATGGCTGAGGTGGCAACGGCATTTTCTAGTGAGAATGTAAGCGTCCACACTGGGCGATAAGTCGTACCACAGCTATCTTGGGTGCGGAACATGGTACAACTTTCAGCTTCACCCGCCTCGGTGATGTCCCATAAGTCTTCATTGATAATGAACACCGCATCGGTAGTATCAGTTTCAAGGATCGTGCCTGAGGCTGGCGAGCCATTAATGCTGAGAGTTACCGAGTCCGATTTAATATCTTCTTTGAGTACACCAGGTAATCGAATCGCAAATCCAGAGCGGTTGTCGCCACCCAGTGCGGCTATCTTGCCTTCCATCTTCATACGAATCACTTGGTTGTTGAGCTGATATTCGGTGTATTTAACGTTCATCAATACATCGTTCATATCGTAATCACCCATTAGCGGATATTGATCTTCGTAAGCGAAGGTCGTGTAGCCGCCACCACTCGGATAAACTTCGGTGGTCACACCGCTTTCGGTAACCTCAACAGGGTAGTCTTCGACTTCACCTGCTGGCACACCACCGCTTGGGCCAATACCTGAGGTGTTGGAAATACGAAAACGTGCCCAAGTATCACCTTCCACCGCCCACGTAGGAACGGTAAAGAATATGTCAGCGGTACTATCGGTCATCGCGCGATCACTAATGATGATTTCTGAAGCTTCAAATTCTCCGTCGCGGTCGAAATCAATCCATGCATTAAGCACTGAATCAGCGGATGTACCAGAAGCGGTAGCAATGACCTTGCTTGTTTGACCTACTTGGATAGGAACAGGGAACTGAATGCCGTCGTCATCGTCGACGCCGTCTGATACGTCGTCACTGTCAGGGTAAACGCTACCATCGGTTTCACCATCGACGAGAGAACCTAACTTAAGGTCAGAGAGTCCGTGACGGGCACCAGAAGAAGCAAATAGGGTTTTATAGCTATCTGGCGCATCACCAAACTCGGTGTATTCACTCGGTTCCACCGGTGCAAGTGCACAGCGAGCACCATCGTTCGAGTTACTTGAAGGACCGTAGGCAAAAAACTCTGCTGTTGACTGCTCTCCGTTAATTGCGACCTTAAAGATGTAGCCGTTACTATTGTTACTGGCATAGAAGTTACCGTCGACATCAAAGTAGACGGCACCAAAGGTTAGGCGGTAGCCGAGGACGTTTTTATCAAGCAGTTGATTGAGGCGATTTGTGGTACCCGAAGCGACATCAATCTCCCATAGGTAACCGTTGGCATCGATAGAGTAGGCCAGGCTGTTATCTGGGTGAAAGGCCAAGTCGTAAATTGAAGGGTTGCCAAATTGGCTAGGAGGTGAAGATAGCTCCATGACAAATGTTGTTAAGTCAATACGATAGAGCCCATAGCTGGGTCTGTAGCCGTACCAAGCATTTTCATCTAACGCAACGTCACCGACGTAGATCGAGGTAGGCGCTCCCTCAGGTATGTCGATACTGAGTAGTGTCTTAGTAAAGGTCGAATCGATGCGCGAAAGTGACTGCGCGCCATAGTCCCAACCGTAAATGAAATCATCATGTTTGCTGTAGCCGACACCATTGATCTTGGCTGTCCCCATATTCGAAGCCAGTGTGACATAGCTACCAACATCAATATTGACGCCAAATGATATCGGAGTGCCCGTTGGGTTCTGGATCAGAAAAGCTTGGGTGGGGCAGCTTGAAAATGGCGTTTCTGCTAAAGCGGGATTGGTACCACAAAGTAGCAGGGTCGTTAGTAAGGTGGGTTTCGCCATCTGGAATTTTTTCATTCTCTTTGTCCTCGCGCAACTCAGGTGAATATTTGAGAGATTGCACATGCCATGCCACGCTGTGAGCCCTTGTCACATATAGGGTTTGCGTTGCGATTATCAATATGAGAAGCTTGGCGCTCTTTTTGAGAATCAAACTGAACTAGGCGATAAAGCGAAATGATTATTGAATTTGAAGAACAGCTACTTGAGCTAATCGATGCAAGAATTTCTACGGCGTCGGACGATGAATTATTTGCTGGTGGTTATCTACGTGGTCATATTTCTTTATCGGCAGCGGCATGTGAAGAAGAAGGTATTGAGGACATTGAAGCGCTGAAAGAACGCATTCAAGCCAGCCTTGAAGCTGCACGTTCAGAGTTGACTCCCGCAGACCGCACCATAGTTCATGACTTATGGTTGGAACTGGTTAACGCGGCTTAAGCAAGTTTGCCAACAAGCAGTTTGCTAATAAATATGTCATTAAGGGGTTGTTCGAAATTTTCGAACAACCCCTTAAGTTTTTTATAGTTGTTGGTTTTTTAATCCAGCGATATTCTTCTTAGCACATACCGGGGAACAAGCTAGGAAGAAGAATATGAAAGTTATCGCGTTTGGAGCATCGAACAGCTCAACATCAATTAATAAGACATTGGCCTCTTATGCTGCGAGTCAAATTGACGGAGCGGAAGTTAAGGTTCTTGATTTGAATGAATACCAAGTGCCGATGTTTAGTGAAGATACTGAAAAGGAAATTGGTCAAGCGGAAGGTGCTAAGGCGTTTTTAGCTGACTTAGAGCAAGCTGATGCGATCATTGTGTCATTTGCTGAGCATAATGGCTCTTACACCGCGGCGTACAAAAACTTATTTGATTGGGCAACGCGTATTGAGCGCAACGTTTTTCAAGATAAGCCAGTGGTTTATTTAGCAACGTCACCTGGTCCAGGTGGTGCGCAAACGGTGCTTTCTGCGGCAACAGGTTCGGCGCCATACTTTGGTGCAAAAGTGAAAGCGTCACTGTCCGTACCAAGCTTTTACGATAACTTTGATTTAGATGCGGGTGTTTTCCGTAACGCTGAAATTGAACAACAAGTGAAACAGGCAGTGGGTGAGATAACCGCTACTGCTGCAATCGCTTAAGCAAGCATAGATGTGAAAACGCCTTCATCATCGATGAAGGCGTTTTATTTTTTGGCGACTTAAAGCGCAGTGATTGCTTTACCCTTACGCAGTTTTCTCACCCACATACGGCTTGGGTGAAGTTGCTCAAGTACATCGATAGGTAATGGTAATGGGTCGCCACAAATCTGCGAAGCGAGTACCTCTGCAAGCAGTGGCGCTGAACTCAATCCTCTTGAACCTAATCCAAGCATACAGAACAGGTTTGGGTGACTCGGAACGTTAATCGCATTCTGTGCCGGCTTTTTCTTATGCAGCTCTGCGTACTCTTGTTTAATCGTCTTAAACTCACCGACATTGCCAACAAACGGCAGATGGTCTCGGCTCACGCAGCGGATTCCCTGGCGAGACAACTCACCAGAGGTATCAACCTGCTCTGGCCAAGTTTGGTTTGGTACACATTTACGCAGTTTGTCGCCGTTCTCTTGCTGAGCGACTGGGTCAAAAACATTATCGAGATGAGAGCGATCATAGCTTGCGCCAATACAGTGATGAGCATTGTTTGGATTCACTGGTGTCATATAGCCGTCGTAGCAGAGCACGCTCTTAAGCTTTTGCAGATCATCAGTGGTTGGAATATGACTTACCTGACCTTTCACTTGTCCTAAGGGAACATCTGCTGTTTGTTCAAGCTCAGAGAACTGGTGGCCGTTCGCTACGATGACTGTGTCATGGGTAAAATGTTGCTCGCCTGATGAAAGTGTCCATTGTTGCTTTTCTTCGCACCAAGCCATACGTTCAATCTTAGTGTTGAAGTGCGCTGCTAGCTTTGAGCCGCTTTGTAGATCTTCAATTAAACCTTGAGTCAATTGCGCAGGACACAACCAACCACCAAGAGGGTAATGCACGCTTGGCATATCAATCGGTAAGCCAATGTTCTCGCTGGTTTGGGTTGCATCAAGACGATGAATCAACTGTGAGTCAAAGTCACCGCTTAGCATCTTCTCAAGCTTAGTTTCAGCGTCTTCGTTCCACATTAACTGCGTGACACCACACCAATCATGATCGAACTTAACCGTTTCGGCAGCTTGTTCAACAAATTGGCGCGCAAATAAGAAAGCTGGCGCAAAGACGCGTGACACGCCTTCATGAGTCCCGTTCAATAGTGGGTAAACTGCCCCTTGTCGATTGCCAGAAGCGCCCTGAGCAGGTGCATCATCTTGGCAGTAAAGCGTCACTTGCTTGCCACGTCGAGTTAGGGTTTTAGCTAATGTGGCACTGGCAACGCCACCACCAATAATAGCAATAGACTCGCTTGAGCTACTTGTGCTACGGTGGAACCAAGGTTTGAAGTTCGAGTCAGGTTTTTTGTCAGCTAAATGGCCGACAATCATGTCTCGTTTGGTACCAAAGCCTTTAACTTTCTTCATCTCAAAACCCGCTTCAATCAGGCCTCGACGAACAAACCCAGCGGCAGTAAACGTTGCGCAAGTACACTCTTGTTTGGCTAAGGTTGCCATGCCGTTAAAGAGGTCTTGGTTCCACATTTCTGGGTTTTTGCTTGGCGCAAATCCATCTAAAAACCAAGCATCAACCAAACCTTGTTCCGGGACTGGCACTTTTGGCATACAATCTTTGATATCACCAAACCACAGGTCGAGTGTAATCGCTCCATTTTCAAGTACGATACGGTGACATTCAGGTACCGCAATTGGGTAGTGGGCTTGTAGTTTTTTAGCGTATTCAGCCAGTTCAGGCCACGCATCGTGCGCTTTAACTAAATCTTGTTGGCTTAGCGGGTACTTCTCGAAGCTAACAAAATGCAGCTCTTGTAAAGCGGCATCCGGGTTTTGTTGTTTGAAACGATCGAACCACTGCCAGACTGCAAGAAAGTTGAGTCCGGTACCAAAGCCTGTTTCTGCGATAACAAAGCGTCTTTGGTCATACGTTTGCCATCTTTCAGGAAGATGATTCTGGTGAAGAAACACGTAGCGAGTCTCTTCAAGGCCGTTGACGTTTGAGAAGTAGACGTCGTCAAACTGGTCAGAAACTGGCGTGCCAGCGTCGTTCCAGCCTAGTTGAGCGTTGGTAATTGTGGTCATAGTGTCGGAAATATGTGAATAGAAACGATAATATTGTGGTAATTGTACGGTTTTATGGGAAAGCTGACCACTTTTCCCCGCTATCTTAGTTATTATCTAGCGGATTTTTGAATTATAGGAATGTCATAATGAAACGAGTCGTAATCACCGGTATGGGTATTGTTTCAAGTATCGGTAACAACGTCGAAGAAGTTTTAGCGTCTCTAAAAGAAGGTAAATCTGGTATTACTGCGTCTGAGCAGTTTAAAGAACACGGTCTTCGCTCACAAGTATGGGGTGATCTTAAGATTAACCCAGCAGAGCACATTGACCGTAAACAGATGCGCTTTATGGGTGATGCGGCTGCGTATGCATACCTATCAATGCAGCAAGCAATTGAAGACGCTGGCCTAACTGACGATCAAGTGTCTAACGATCGTACTGGTATCGTTGCAGGTTCTGGTGGTGCGTCTGCACTAAACCAAACTGTTGCGACTGATACCATGCGTGCGAAAGGCGTTAAACGTGTGGGTCCTTACATGGTTCCACGTACGATGTCTTCAACAGTATCTGCGTGTCTAGCAACACCGTTTAAAATCCGCGGCGTGAACTACTCAATGAGTTCAGCTTGTGCAACGTCTGCACACTGTATCGGTCACGCAATGGAGCTTATTCAACTTGGTAAGCAAGACATCGTATTTGCAGGTGGTGGTGAAGAGCTAGATTGGTCTCAAACTATGATGTTTGACGCAATGGGTGCACTTTCTACTAAGTACAACGAGACTCCAGAAAAAGCATCACGTACTTACGATGCAGACCGTGACGGTTTTGTCATCTCTGGTGGCGGCGGCATGCTAGTTATCGAAGAACTAGAGCACGCTTTAGCTCGTGGCGCAAAAATTTACGGTGAGATCGTAGGTTACGGCGCAACATCTGATGGCTACGACATGGTTGCTCCTTCTGGTGAAGGCGCGGTGCGTTGTATGAAGATGGCAATGCAAGACGTTGATAGCATCGACTACGTAAACACACACGGTACATCTACTCCTGTGGGTGATGTAAAAGAGCTTGGTGCTATCCAAGAACTATTCGGCGACAACAGCCCTGCAATCTCTGCAACCAAAGCGATGACTGGTCACGCTCTAGGTGCTGCAGGTGTTCACGAAGCAATTTACTCTACACTAATGCTAGATAACGGCTTTATTGCGCCAAGCATTAACGTAGCGAACCTAGACGAAGCGGCTGCAGGCCTAGACATCGTGACTGAAAAGCGTGATGCAGAGCTAACGACCGTTATGTCGAACAGTTTTGGTTTTGGTGGCACAAACGCTACGCTAGTTATCAAGAAGTACCAAGGCTAACTGAATTTGCATTGCAGCCTTAGGCTCGCATTTGCAATCCAGTTTCCAGAGCTGATTAACTTTTAGTGATAAAGGTTAATCTGACAGACGCAGACTTTAACCCATGGAGAGCGGGTTAAGATCCTTTTGTTCTGGACTATTGCCCGGCTATTACGCCGGGCATTTTTCTATCTGCTGTTTGGCCGGCATTAATACCTCGACAGTGACGAGCCTTTTCTGCACAATCAACTCAATTGCAATTCAAATATACAAAGACATGAAAATCCTAATCGATGAAAACATGCCTTACGCTGAGCAGATTTTTAGCCAGTTAGGTGAGGTAGTACTAAAATCCGGACGTACTCTGACAGCAGACGATCTGGTTGATGTTGATGCACTGATGATTCGTTCGGTGACGAAAGTGAATGCTCAGCTAATCGAAAAGGCCAGCAAGCTTAAGTTTGTCGGAACGGCTACAGCAGGAATGGATCATGTCGACCAAGCATTGTTGAAAGAAAAAGGCATCTTTTTCACTGCAGCGCCGGGCTGTAACAAAGTAGGTGTTGCCGAGTATGCGTTTAGCGTCATGATGGTTCTAGCGCAGCAGCATGGCTTCTCTGTGTTTGATAAGACAGTAGGAATTATTGGTGCTGGTCAAGTGGGTAGCTACTTGCAGCAATGTCTGGCTGGTGTTGGTATCAAGGTATTAATCAATGACCCTATCAAGCAACAGGAAGGCGACACTCGCCCCTTCACTGAGCTTGAAACTCTGCTTGAACAAGCTGACATCATTACTCTTCATACGCCAATTACCCGTGATGGGGATTACCCAACGCATCACTTAATCAATGAATCTGTACTTAATAACCTGCGCGGTGACCAGATTCTAATTAATGCAGCACGTGGACCAGTTGTCGATAATAATGCCCTGAAAGCGCGTTTACAGAAGAATGATGGCTTTATTGCTGCGTTAGATGTGTTTGAATTTGAGCCAGAGGTTGATATGGAGCTTCTGCCTCTGCTAGCATTCGCAACCCCTCATGTGGCTGGATACGGCTTAGAGGGCAAAGCTCGTGGTACAACAATGATTTTTAACAGCTACTGCGAGTTTTTAGATAACGAATTACGTGCGCACGCTAGTGACTTGCTGCCAACCGCGCCAGTGCCTCAATTAGTACTGGAACGCGAGTGGGATGAAGCAACGCTGCACAACATCACGCAGCTAGTCTATGATGTGCGTAAAGATGACGCCTTATTCCGCCGAGAGATCAGTAAGCCAGGTTCATTTGACCTGATGCGTAAAAATTACTGGGACCGCCGTGAGTACAGTGCTGTCACATTAGTTGGTGATGATACATGTCAGTTATCACCACTAGAAAAATTAGGTTTTCAGGTTGAGGTAAGTCAATGAGCCAACAATACAATGTTGCTGTTTTAGGTGCTACTGGTGCAGTAGGCGAAACAATCCTTGAAGTTCTACAAGAGCGTAAATTCCCAGTTGGAGAGCTTTACCTACTTGCGAGCGAACGCAGTGAAGGTAAGACATACCGTTTTAATGGCAAAACGGTACGCGTGCAGAATGTTGAAGAGTTTGATTGGTCTCAAGCACATATTGCTTTGTTTTCTGCTGGTGGTGAATTATCAGCGAAGTGGGCACCAATCGCTGCAGATGAAGGCGTTATCGTGATTGATAACACCTCACAGTTCCGTTACGAGTACGACATTCCTCTGGTTGTGCCTGAAGTTAACCCAGAAGCAATTGCAGAGTTCCGTAACCGCAACATCATTGCTAACCCTAACTGTTCAACCATTCAAATGTTGGTTGCACTTAAGCCAATTCATGATGCAGTAGGTATCGAGCGTATTAACGTTTCAACTTACCAATCAGTGTCGGGTGCAGGCAAAGCGGGTATTGATGAGCTAGCAGGCCAAACGGCGAAGCTACTTAACGGTATGCCGGCTGAAACCGAGCAGTTCTCGCAGCAAATTGCATTCAACTGTATCCCTCAAATCGACCAATTCATGGAAAACGGTTACACCCGTGAAGAGATGAAAATGGTGTGGGAAACGCAGAAAATCTTCAACGATCCAGGCATCACGGTAAACCCTACTTGTGTACGTGTACCTGTATTCTACGGTCACGCAGAAGCGGTTCACCTAGAAACATGTGCGCCAATTGATGCTCAAGAAGTGATTAAATTGCTAGAGAACACGGAAGGGGTTGAAGTGTTCCACGGTGACGACTTCCCGACTCAAGTTCGTGATGCTGGTGGTAAAGATCAGGTTATGGTAGGCCGTATCCGCAATGATATTAGTCATCACAGCGGTGTGAACCTATGGGTAGTTGCGGATAACGTACGTAAAGGCGCTGCAACCAACGCGGTACAAATCGCAGAAGTGCTGATTCGCGATTACTACTAACCTCCGCGTTATTTGACTCTTAAAGCCTCGCCATAGTGTGAGGCTTTTTTAATCGAAATGAGAAAATTAGTGTGAGATTACTGCGATTATGGCGCTAGACACACATTTTTTACCTCTACACCTATAGTTTTGGTGGGTTTATCCGATATATTTAACAGATCATTGTCTTTAATTTAATTGAGCACATAGCTGAGCCTTATATGCGTCGACTTTTACAGCGTCTACTTCTGCCGTTAGCAGTGGTTGCCGTGACTCAAACTTCTATCGTTAATGCAGAGAGCATTCGTCTTAAAGGGCCGAATGGAGAGATTCAATCGTCTCCCCAGTTTTCAGAGCCACTCTCTCGTAATACGCGCGTGACAGAAGAACCTTCGCGATTCTACGGTCCGACGACCAGTCAAGAAACACTTTGGGGTATTGCAACTCAGTTGCGACCGTCAAATAGTGTCACCGTCCAGCAAACGCTTTACGCCATTTTCCAACTCAACCCTCAAGCGTTTGAAAACCAGAATATTCACGAGTTGATGCCGCAAAGTACAATTCGTATCCCATCTTTAGAGCAAGTCAGAAGCGTTAGCACGCAAGAAGCTGTCCGTGTGATGGCTGCGCACCAAGCTCGTTTAGGCAAAGCGCCTGCAACATCAACTGCGCCAGTAGCCACCAAGCCAGCGGTTACCCCAGTTCAAACAACGACGACTACTCAGCCAGAGACGACTGAACCAAAAGTAGAAGAATCACCAACGAGTGATCTGCAAGCAATCGCTAAAAACGAAAAACAGCAACAGGTTAAAAGTCTAGAAAACCAATTAGAAGTTTCTGAAACCGAACTGGTCGCGCTTGAAGAGAAAAACCACAAGTTGCGCTTAATGCTGGCGAATGTTCAGTCTGAAGTTGATGTATTAAAAGATGAATTGGGCGACGAAAACCGCATCCGTGACGAAGTGAAAAAACTGCTTGAAGAAGAGCGTCGACGTTTAGCTGAAGAGCAAAAGTTAGCCCCATCTGCATTAGAACAGCTTTTCTCAAACACTTGGCTAGTTGCAGCCTTGGCTATCATTCCAGGTCTATTGATTGGCCTTATCGTCATGATGCTGTTAGGTCGCCGCTCTAAACAAGAAGAACAACCAGCAGTCGCGCCAGTTGAGCAGCAAACGCCTCCGCCAGTTGCACCAATTGCTCCAGACACGCTCAATGAAGATATCGACGATGACTTATTGCTCGATGACGATCTGTTTGGCGAGTCCGAAGACGATAGTGAAATGCTATTTGGTGACGAATCAGAACTCTCTGAAGAAGAGTCAGACGATGTCTTTGCTGATCTTGATGATGGCGATCTAGATTTCAACCTTGAAGGCGAAGATGGGGATGACCCATTTGCCGGAATCGGCGATGACGGTGATCTTGACGAGTCTCTTGCTGACGCCGACCTTGGCTCAAATGGTATTAGTGTCAATGGTGACGACAAAGCGCTTGGCTTAGAAGAGATGGAGCGTGCTCTGGATGAGGTCGTGATCGATACTGATGACGATGAAGAAGCATTCGATCTCTCCGATGAAGGTGAATTCTCACAAGACGATTTTGATTCGCTTCTCGCTAGCGACGAAACGACTGAAGAGTTAGGCACTGATGAGTTAGATCAAGCGCTGCTCGACGACCTTTTCAACGACGCTCAAGGTGACGAGTCTAGTGATGGTTTAGATATCGATAGCTTGTTAGACGAAGATGAAGATAGCTTCGATTTAAGTGATGAGTCTGACGACGCCACTTCGGGTCTGGGTATTGCGTCTGATAGTGAGATTGATGACATCTTCGCTCAAATGGATGCGCAAGCAGACTTGGAGTCTTTAGAAGCTAATTCGATCGATGAAACTGCGCTACTTGATGAAATGCTTGAGGATGACGGTGTTGATATCGAGTCCGATAGTACCGACCTGCTTGATGAACTTGTTGCAGAGGAAAGTTTAGATAATCTTTCGTCAACGGAAGAGAGCAGTGATGATCTGTTTGATGAACTGATTACTGCGGATGAAGAGCTGGATCAAGAGAGTACTGATCTGCTTGATGAATTTGTCGCAGACTCTGATGACAGTAGTGAGTTTGACCTAGAAGCAGAACTGGATGATCTGATTGGTGCAGAGCAACCGGAACCTATTGAATTAGACGATGATGCAGGTTTATTGGATGACGTTGTTGAGTCTCAGCTAGAAAACGCAGAAACGGAAGAGCTTGGTGACGACAGTACCGATCTGTTTGAAGAGCTGCTTGATATTGAGAAGCAGAGCGCGGAACAAGCTGAATTGGAAACGCCGCCAGCGGAGCCAGTCTCTGACGAAGCGCTAGACCTCACCGAGGGTGATAAAGACTTTTCCAGTGAAGACTTTATTGACGACATGCTAAATGCAGCACCGGAAGCCGATCCTTTACTTGAAGAAATTAATCTAGATGAAGGTGACGATGTTGAGTTGGAGCAAGATGCTTCCCTTGACATGGGCAGTCTAGAAGAGAGCATTGCAGAGCCAGAGCCAGAGCCAGAGCCAGAGCCAGAGCCAGAGCCAGAGCCAGAGCCAGAGCCAGAGCCAGAGCCAGAG